>NZ_JAVHWM010000176.1:0-2879 GCF_032159765.1 Mycobacterium sp.
TAGCCGTTTTTCAACCGCTGCCGCTCACCGATCTCCCAACGGGAATACTCCTTCTCTTCCTCCGCAGCGACAAACGCGTACGCACCGCTGGGGTCGACGATCCGTTGGGCGACCCTGGCCATCAGCGAGGTACCCCCCACCGCGCCCGCGACGCCTTCTGATGCCGCTCCGACACCGCGCCCCCGAGGCCAGGATTCACCTTCGCCAACAGATCGACCACCTGCCGATCAAGCGACCGCTTCTCCGCAGACAGCTTCACCAACAACGACGCACGCGCCTCGCCGGCCCGCTCCGTGTCGAACACCGCCTGGATCACCTCGGCACGGTCGGCAGTCGAACAGGCCGACTCCAACGCCACAAGCTCCTGCTCGGTCCACTCCAATGCTTGATCGCCGGGCTGACCCATCTCACTTGATGCCCGACGAAGCGCCGAATCCATGTCGAGCCGCAACCGAGCACCGGCCGTGACAACTGCCTCAGCACTCCCCCCGGCCATTAGTTAGCCCGCCTTCCCGAAAATCCGGGGTGCATGCAGGCACAGGCGGACGCTATGCCGATTCGGGGTCCGGGTTGGCGGGTTAGGGGTCCTACCCCCAGGGGTGTTGACCTGCGGGTATCGTTGTGCGCTGGGTTCATTAGACCGTTGATCCCTGCCAGGGTTGGTGGCACGGGAACCGGTCGAGCATGTCGAACAGGTCCGTCAGCTCACGCTTGACGCCACCCGGCCATTCGTTGCCCACCTCCAGCCAGAGGGTCTGCTGCTTCGCACACCAGCAGGTGCACGGCTGCGGCCACAACCGCGGTTCCACCAACTCCGCCGGCCTGCGGTGGTGTCCCGCTACCCCGCCGATGTCGAAGCGCACGACGCCGACGAGGGTAGCGGGACACCGCCTCTCTCTTGCTTGCCAAGGGATGGGGGTTAGGCCCGTTGCCCCGAGGACGTGTCGATCACGCGAATCCGCCGCGACCGGCGACGCCCTTCGGGGGTCCGGTGTTCCCGGGCGGTGAACCGTGGGTCTGCAGGAGACGGCAGACCGGTGGCTGGTGGCCCGGTGGTGACCCGTTGCGCGGCTCGGGTTAGGAGTTCCGGCGCAGCTGACGGGCCTTCGCGCGACCCCGGCCAGCTCCAAGTGCTGGTCGGTCCTTGTGGTCGCGCTGCTCGTGGGGGTCATCATCAGCCGCCGACGTTGACCCACACCATCTCGTTATCACTGTTTGGCACCCAGGTGCGTTCGGCGCCCTCGGCGATGTTGCGCAGCACGCTGTCTACGTTCTCTCCGCCCAGGAAATCTTGCAGTTCCGAAGGGGCACTGACCTTGAAGGTGGCGGCGTCGGCGAGTCGGCTGGTTGTGCTGTCTTCCGGGAGATCGGCCAGTTGCTGAAGCCATATGACGCGGACGGTCATCTGGCCCGGCGTCGAGGAGCCGTCTGCGAACTGTGTAACCACGTTCGACCAATCCGCGCCCGGTTTGTCGAAGGCGTGTGCGGCGATTGCCCGCGCTAAACTTTCATCGCCGTACAGACGGGCCTGCTCAAGCTCTTTGAGGGCCTTAGCTGGGTCGTTGATTTGTTGGGCCCTTTCGCGTGCGTCGCGGAACAGCAGGATGTCGTCGTTCGTGGCGGCGACTCCAGGGCCGAACAAGCTGCTGTGTAACGATTTGCGGCGGTCTTCGATCGCCGTCTTGTGGTCGTCGAGAAGGCGCTTCGCCTCCGCGCGCGCGTGCACGGTGACTTTGGCCAACTCCTGCGTCCGGGCCTTGGCGGTGTAGCGGGTGTCTGCCCGGATGGCCGCGACCTGTTCTGCCAAATTGCGTCGGATTGCCGCCATCTGCTGGGGCGCATCCCCGTAACTATGAAGTGTCACTTGCTATCTCCCAACGGTGTTTGATTGTCCCTGACGTCACTTGTGTCGTCATGCGGCCGGACGCGGTCCACGAGTGCAATCCACTCGTCGTTGCTCAAGCTCCGCAGATGCTGCTCGAACGCGTCGGCGATGATGTTGGTCGCCACGACTTTTCTCCTGTCCGTACTCGAGAACCGCTGAGAGTCTGAAAAGCAGTCGGCCGCCGATCTTTTCGCCGTCCAAGTCGTTAGCGATCCGTTGCACGTGCCTAGGTGTCAGACACAACACGAGCGCTACCTCTTTCGTGCTCATCAATCTCTCTTCGGCGAATTGTTCTCCCTCACTGCCGGATTCATGTCGCCTGCCGGACATCGCGCTGGTCAACGATGCCAAGTCGAACCGGCGGCCTAACCGCAGCATCCACTCCGGGACTGGAACTCCCGCACGCCGCCGGCGGTCGATCGTTTCGGTGACGCAAAACAGCGCAGCCTCGATTTCGTCGTCGGTGAACCTCACGGCTCCTCGCTATCGCGTACTGCCCACATCTCGCCGGCGGCTTCGTCGAAGTCGATGCGGGCTCCCCAATCTCGGGTCGCAAGGAATGCCAAACTTACGGTTGCGATGTCAGTGCCCATTGCGTCTCGGGGTGCGTCGAGAAGCGGAAAGTCGGTCATTTTTCAGGTTTCCTTTCAGAAGGGGCATTCGTCGGTTGAGGTATTGCCGGGCTTGAGCCATCCGCATCCGGGTTCATGTGCGGCCGTTGGGTAGCAGCGCATCTCACCGCATCCGGGTTGATGCCAGTAGGGGTTCACGGCGCTGCAGAACTGGCAGACGCTCATTCCAGCGGGGGTGCCGTCCTCTATCCGCATCAGCGGCCCTCCAACATGGCGTTCGCCTTCTCCAAGGCGCATTCCTTACAGCGTCCCTTGGTGTTGTCGGGAGCCAGTTCCGCACCGCATTGGGTGCAAATGTGTGTTACGTCTGTTTCGTTTGTTACGGCGTCATCGGGACTGGGCGTAACAGTCGTAACGGACGT
>NZ_JAVHWM010000181.1:0-16973 GCF_032159765.1 Mycobacterium sp.
TCGCCAACGCCGGTGTGGTACTGACCAACGCCGACGAGCGCGATGCCACCGAGGCGCTGCGGCTCGGGCTCGACATCATGCTCATCGGTGTGTGGAACACCTTCCAGGTCGCGATCCCGCACATGAAGGAGCGCGGTGAGGGCGGCAACCTGATCGCAACCAGCTCCATGATCGCGCTCCTGGACCTGACAGATGGGCGCGGCGGCAGTGACGCCTACCTGATGTCCAAGGTCGCGATCGTCGGCCTGGTTCGCGCTTACGCGGCCATGCTTGCCGCCGACCGCATCCGCGTCAACGCGGTGGCGCCCACCAACTGCGCGACGCCGATGGTCACCGACAATCCTGCGTTGTTCAAGGTGATCGAGGAGAACCCCCGCATGGTCAACGCAGTTCAGACCGCCTTACCGGACCTGCCGTTGATCGAACCGCGCGACGTAAGCAACGCCATCCTGTTCCTGCTCAGCGACGCGGGTCGCTCATTCACGGGAAGCATGTTGAAGGTGGACGCGGGCATGGACGTGCGGCGAGGCTAGCCGGGAAAGCTACTCGGAGGACACGTGGAAACCCTTGGCGCACCCGAACTCTCCTTTGCGACTCTCCCGATGGCGGCGGATCGCGGCGTCGGGTGGAAGACCGTGCGAGATGCCGGCCGGGTGGTATTCATCGACGGCTGGTTCTACCTATCCCACCGTGAGGATGTGCTTGCCGCGCTTCGGAATCCGGAGTTGTTCTCGTCGAAGAAGGCCTTCGACGTGCTGGGCAGCCCCATCCCCCTGGTGCCGATCTCGTTCGATCCGCCGGAACACACCCGGTTCCGCAAGATTCTGCAGCCCTTCTTCAGCCCGCACACCTTGAAAGGGATGCTGCCGTCGCTGCAGAAGCAGGCGCTCGACATCGTCGACGAGATCGCGAACAAGGGCGAGTGCGAAGTCGTAGCCGACCTCGCGATTCCCTACCCGTCACAGGTGTTCCTGACCCTATTCGGGCTGCCGCTTCAGGATCGAGACAAGCTCATCGGATGGAAGGACTCGGTGATCGCGCTGGCGGAATCACCGTCGCTCGAGGGCGTCGACCTCACTCCCGCAATGGAATTGCTCGCGTACCTCACCGAGGCCGTCAATGAGCGGCGAGCCAACCCCGGACCGGACATCCTCTCCCAGGTACTCACCGGCGAGGATGCACTCGACGACACCGAAGTCATGGGTCTGAGCTTTCTATTCGTACTCGCCGGGCTGGACACCGTTACCGCCGCGATGACCAGCGCGCTGCTGGAACTGGCCCGCAATCCCGAACTGCGCGCCACGCTCCGCGAGCATCCCGACCAGATGAGTGTGTTCGTCGAGGAGATCGTCCGGTTGGAGCCGCCCGCGCCGATGCTGCCCCGAGTCACCACTGCAGAGGTCACCATCGGCGACGTCACCCTGCCCGCGGATACCCAGGTGAGACTGTGCATTGCCGCCATCAATCGCGACGACAGCGACGAGATCTCCACCAACGACGTGGTGATGGACGGAAAGGTGCACCGGCACTGGGGCTACGGCGGCGGACCACACCGCTGCCTCGGGTCACACCTGGCCCGTATGGAGCTGACGCTCGTCCTCGATGCATGGCTCAAGCGCATCCCCGAGTTCTCAGTAGACGCCGGCTATGAACCGCACATTGTGTTTCCCGCCCAAACCTTTGCACTGGAACGCGTGCCACTGAAGCTGGGCTGATCGGCTACGGCTATTGGGGCGGCGAGTATTTGACGACGAGCTGCTGCTTGTACAGCTTGCCGGCGTCGGTGCGCGGCAGTTGCGCTTCGAACGATATCGACCTTGGACACTTGTAGTGCGCCAGCCGGTTTCGTAACCAGTCGAGCAGCTCAGCGCCAAACTCGTCCGTGGCATCCGCGGGATCGACCGTCTGCACGACGCCCTTGACCGACTGACCCATATCGTCGTCGGGAATGCCGAATACTGCTGCGTCGAGCACCTTCGGATGGGTGATCAGAAGATCCTCCGCCTCCTGCGGGTAGATGTTCACCCCGCCCGAGATGATCATGTGGTGTCTGCGATCGGTGAGGTACAGGTAGCCATCGTCGTCGAGATATCCGATGTCCCCGACCGTCGCCCAGCCATGTGGGTTGCGAGCCGCTGACGTCTTCGCGTCGTCCTTCAGGTATTCGAACGAATGCCCTCCCTCGTAATAGATTTCGCCCGGCTGGCCCAG
The DNA here is from genome assembly GCF_032159765.1 of Mycobacterium sp. GTDB lineage: Bacteria > Actinomycetota > Actinomycetes > Mycobacteriales > Mycobacteriaceae > Mycobacterium. The sequence goes on from NZ_JAVHWM010000181.1 coordinate 2,212, forward strand.
CGGCAATTCCGTGCCGTCCTCATCCAGGATGTGCGGGACGCCGACGAGCGGGCGGCCAACCGACCCAGGGTGGTCCAGCCAGTCCTGCGCCTGGATGAAGGACGCGCCGACGGCTTCGGACGAGGCGTAGTACTCGTCGACGATGGGCCCCCACCAGTCGATCATCTGCTTCTTGATGTCAACTGGGCATGGCGCTGCGGCATGCACTACCCGCTTCAAGCTGGAGACGTCATAGGACCCGCGTTCCGGCTCCGGCAGCTTGAGCATCCGCACGAACATCGCGGGGACGAACTGGCCGTGCGTCACGCCGTACCGTTGGATGGCCTCGAGTGCGGCCTTCGGGTCGAACTTCTCCATCACGACAGTGGTACCGCCGAGCGACTGCACCGACATCGACCAGAACGACGGGGCGGTGTGGTAGAGCGGCGCCGGGCTCAGATACACAGAATCGCCATTGATTCCGACTGCGCCCAACAGAGGCATCAGCATGTTTTGCGCCTCACTCGGCGATTGACCGGGAAGCTCACGGCGAATCCCTTTGGGGCGTCCTGTGGTACCCGACGAGTACTGGAGGAGGTCCCCTTCGGCTTCGTCAGGAATCGGCGTCGAGGGTTGGTCGGCAACGCATTCCGGATAGCGCGCCCATCCTATGAGGTCATCGTCGGCGATCAGCAAGAGTTCCGGGAGGCCATTGGGAAGATGCTCACCGATGCCTTCGCACACCGCGCGCATCGCCCGCGATCCGATTACCGCCTTGGCACCACTGTTGTCCACGATGTACGCCGCTTCAGCTGCGGTGAGGTGGGTGTTGACCAGCGCGTAGTACAGCCCACTGCGCCGGGCCGCCCACATCACCGCGTGGATGTGTTCGTTGTTCTCCAAGATCGCCGCGACGGTGTCGCCCTCACGCAGCCCGGCCGCCCGCCAGTAGTGAGCCAGTCGGTTGGCCCGCTCCTCCAGCTCGGCGAAGCCGATCACCGTCCCCGTGGCGGCGAGAATCACAGCGGGTTTGTCGGACGTGATGTGCTCGCGGATCTGCATATTGTCACCTTATGGTCCGTGGACGTGCCAGAAGCCTAGTTAGATTAACAGTTAAAGCTTTTACTATATATCGACCTGCTCTACGCTATCGGGATGCCCCCCATACCCTGGAATCCCGATACCACGGCGATCGTCTGCGTCGAATGCCAGAACGGCGTGCTGGGTCCGGAATCGGTGTTGCCCGCGTTGGCCGCGGATAGTGCCGAGCTGGTGGGCAACGTGCGTCGATTGCTCGATGCCGCACGCGAGTTCGGCGCGCGAGTGGTGCATGCCACCTACGAGGGCAATCTCGGCGGTCAACCGACGGGAACGGCCCGGCTGTGGCGTGTGCTGGCACCGCTCACTGCGCATTGGAGGCCAGGGGCCTTCGAGACCTCGGTCGTTCCTGAGTTGTTGGGCAAGGACGACCTCGTGCTCGCCCGCCATCACGGCCTGTTTCCCACATTGGATTCGGAGCTGTTGCCCGTACTGAAGGGACTTGGCGTCAGGACCGTCGTACTCGCCGGGGTATCGCTGAACCTGGCCGTCACCCAAACTGCAGGGCACGCCACTCAGGCCGGATACGAGTTGGTAGTACCCCGCGACGCCGTCGGTGGTACTCCGGCCGAGTACGCACAACAGGTGCTGGACAACACGATTGCAGTACTCGGTCGGCTGACCACCGTCGACCACCTGATCGAAGAATGGACAACGTCTACGGCCACGTGACCCGTCACTTCCCTCCTATACGCCTTCGGCGTACACTCACTTATCTTACTAAGTGAACGATGTTGGTGAACGGACTGCGAGGACAGATGGACTGGGGACTGCCGTGGCCGGGGCCCGAACTAGCGGCCGAGGCCGAAGCGTCCGGCGCCAGCGCATTCTGCGCGGGCGAATTCGCCGATCTGAGCGCATACGTGACGACGACGGAGATGGTAGAACATACCTCGAAAGCGATGGTCGGTCCGGGCATCGCCTACGCGTTCGCTCGGTCACCGTTCGTGCACGCCGCATCGGTGCGGCATCTCTCGCGCAAGTCTGCGGGCCGAGTCTTTCTGGGCCTCGGCGCCGGCACATCGCGAATGAACCGTGACTGGTTCGGAGTCGACGCCGCCCATCCCGCACCGCGGATGGGCGAACTGATCGAGGTGGTCAGAGCATTCCTCCATGCCGAGAACGGCGAATCCGTGAAGTACCAGGGCAAGTACTACTCCATCGACGCGGATATTCGTGCGCCCGTACTTGGCCGACTCGACGTGCCCATACTGATCGGTGCGTTCAACCCGATCATGGTGCGCACGGCGGGCGGCGTAGCAGACGGCGTGCTCGGACACGGGCTTTTCACCGACCGGTGGTGGGCTGAGTCGGTAGAGCCGGCGCTGGCGCGCGGCGCCGAATCCAGCGGCCGTGAACCGGCGGACCTGCGCCGCTGGGGTTGGTTGATCACCGCAATCGACGACGACGACCCAGCTCGCGCCGTGCTGGACGCTAAACTGCAGATCGCCTTCTACCTCACAGTTCGGACGTATGACTCGCTGGTCGAACTGCACGGGTGGCAAGACGAAGTGTCAGCCATTCGCGCAGCGTTTCGCAGCGGCCGACCCGACAGCATCGCCGATCACGTCACCGACGACATGGTGTCGTCCATCGCGGTCTGCGGAGGCTCCGCGCAGGCCCGCGAAATGCTTTCCGCACGGCGAAGATTGCCAGATCTGGCGTTCTCGTCGCCCCCAAGCTTTTTGGTGGGCCGCCGACGCCGCGCGAAGTACGACGCGGCAGCTATCGCGCTGATGGCTCAGGAGTGCTGACACGCGCCAAGCGCGGCTCTTGGTCTGCGCCAACATGGTTTACTGAGTCGTACATCTAAGAAAACAAGGAGGTCGAGGGTGGCTCGCCAGGAATCTCTCGCGCCGATGATCGCGCCGGAGGCGACCTCTGGCGCCGTCCGGTCGCCCAAGACCGCGGAGCTCGTGGCCCAGACGCTGCGTCGCATGATCGTCGACGGGCAGTTGAAGGACGGCGACTTTCTCCCTTACGAGGCCGACCTGATGGCCCACTTCCAGGTGAGCCGGCCGACTCTACGCGAAGCGGTGCGGGTGTTAGAGTCCGACCGCTTGGTCGAGGTCCGTCGCGGTTCTCGGACCGGTGCGAAGGTGCGCGTGCCGGGCGCCGAAGTGGTGGCACGGCCGGCCGCGCTGTTGCTCGCAATATCGGGCACCACGCTCGCCGACGTGATGACCGCGCGGATCGGCATCGAACCGTACGCCGCCCGGATATTGGCCGACGAAGGGCCGACGCAGGCACACGAGGAACTGCGCCGTCTGGTCGACGAGATTCCTGTCGCCAGGGAGGCAGGCACCGTGGCCCAGGCATCTGCCAATCTGCACCGCCGCCTGGTGGAACTCTCGGGCAACGCGACCCTGGGCATGATCGCCGGAATGCTGCATGAGATTTCCGAGCGGCACACCTCGGCTGCCATCCTCAGAGAACAAAACGTGGTCCCGAAGGCGCAATACTCCAAGCTGCTTCGATCCTACGGTCGGCTGGTAACCCTGGTGTCCGACCGCAAAGGCGCTGAGGCAGAGGCGCATTGGCGCAGACACATGGAGAATGCCAGCGCCGAGCTGCTGAAGGGTTACGAGAAGACACAGGTGCGCGACATTCTGTACTGATCGATGAAAGCATGGTAAGTCGGATGCACAAGCCACTTAACGGAGTTCGCGCGCTCGAGGTGGCTCAGTTCACCTACTCCCATTGGCGGGCGCAGTGCTCGCCGAGCCGCCTAGCGACAGTTCGCCGACCGACGCTTAACGCGGCCATGACCCATTGATTGCTAGATCGGCGCAATGTAGCCGATCAACCATTTCCCGTCGACGCGCTGATAGTCGACTCGCAGCCTGGCTCCGTCATAGACAGGTTGTTCGCGGTTCGTTTTGCCGGACACCGTGCGGTTGATGAACACCATCACCGACCCGGAGCCGCGGTGAGCATCCATTACGCCAACGCCAGTTACGTTGGCCTGGCTCACAATTTGTCTCTGCCGAGCCTGAGGAATGATCTCGGAGTTTGCCTTCGACTCGAACTCGCGGCGGTAGTCCGGGGTCAAGAGGCGGTAGACGTCGATCAAATTGCGCTCAACCGTTTGGTAGTCGTAGCTGAAGACCATAGGGATTTGCTTTTTCGCGAGTGCTGGCAGCTCATCCCTGGTTGCTTGCTCTGCGACTCTGTTTACCCGGCCCCAGTACAGCCATCCGCCGACGCCCGCAAGACCCACAAACGCAGCCGCCAACGACAACGCGACCGTTGTCACAAGGGCTGTGACGAAACGTCGCATCAATTGCCGCCATTGGGATATTTCAGGTCATATGTTGTCATTTGACCGCTGTCGTCTTCGTGCACGATCACTCGCATCCGGTAGGCTCGCGACGGCCTGTCGTTTCCTTGCATATCGCTCGCCGTGACCCGTACCGACACCAGCACTGACGCGTTATTGCTTACGCTGTCGATGCTTTCGAGCGCGACGCCATTCACGGTGGCCACCGAACTGCCACCCGTATCACGAAAAACGGCCTTGAGATTCTCGATGTTGTTGCTCTGGCTCATCATGTCGCGCAGCGGTCCGCTGGTGCTGTTGAAGAATCGATTGACGCTGTCATTGATGCTGTCCTGCTTGAAGCTGAACATATCCACGACGGTCTGCGTTGCCGTATCAATGTACCGCTGGGTGTGGGCCTGTGCCTGATCCGCATGCTTCTGCTGATTTACCATCACGGCGACGGCGGCCGCGATAGCACCCGTCGCGACAACGCCGAATGCCAACGATACCAACGCAACCAGGCGGCGATGCGGCGCCCGGCGCCGCACACGACCAACTTTCTTTGACGCGGGTTTCAGCGGAGCGGCGGCCGTCGTCTCGATGCGCAGTGCGGTGATTTCGGGGGTGCCATCACTGGCCGGCCCGGCGGCCCGCGACGCTCGGCGGCGAGCCCGCTGCTGTGAGGGAGAAGTCGTCGACGTCATCACGCCTGCCTCGGATCGAGCATCAGATCAACCCAATTCTCCTGCGGCCGCATATTTGCGGCGCCGGGCGCGTACACACCCGTGCCGCCGGCGGGGTTGACGAACACACCGGTTCGCTGATCGTAGGTCTCATATGAGGCGCCGGTAACCGCCGCCGGTGGGGCCACATCCGCCGGCGGCAACTGCGCTGGGACAGGCGGCGCTGGCGGGGCTGGCGCGGGACCTGGGGCTGGCACCACAGGAGGGTATGGGCCGGGCGACAACGGCGGCGGTTGCGGATTTGCTGGCGCTGGCCATGCGTCCGGGTAGGGCGCGGGCGGTATCCACGCCGTCTCCAGTGGCGGCGGCCCGTTGTCGTTGGGCGGCGGAATATATGGCCAAGGCTGATGCGGAGCCGGCCCGGGGCCCGTCTGCACATCAGGTGGCACCATACCCGGCGCAAGGGGATAACCCGGGTCCGGGTCGTCCGCCGGTGAAATGTACGGGAACTTATTAGGCGGCAGAGTATTTCGTGGATCTATGACGGGCGTACCGCTCGGGACCGGCGGGCCCCGCCATGGGTTGTTACCTACCGGGACATAGCCTCGGGGATCCCGGCAGAGCTGTATCGTCGGCGCTCGCTTGCCGGGGAACTCCTGGCACGGGTAGTTCCTCGCGCCGCGCACCACGCTCGGATCGTTCTGCGGAACCTTGCAATACATGTCCTTCGGCAGTTCCCGCAGCGTGTTGTCTGCGGGCGTCCGGATGAACTGGGGCGGCAAAAATCCCGTACTGCAGGGCGGCGGGTCGTTGATAGAGATCTTGAAGTCCTGCTTCCCGCCCTCGTCCGCGGGACTGTTGCCGGCAACCGTGACCAGGCTTGCCTGAAGTGCCGGGAAGATGACCAAAGCCTGCTCGATCGACCTGGTGTAGATCACTCCGATGCGGCCGAGATTGGCCACGCTTGCAGCCAGCATCGGAAATGACGGCCGGATGCCGCTGAAGGTCGCGTTGGCCGCGTCGGCGGCGCCTGGGGCAGTGGAGAGCACCGACCGGAGCTGGGGGTCGGCGGTGGCAACCTCCGTGGTAAGCCGCGCAAGACCGTTGGCCAGGGACCGGATGTCGTCACCGCTGCGAATTTGCGCCTGCAAGAACGGGCCCGCCTGGTCGAGCAGTTGTGAGGTCTGCGGCCAGCTCGCATTGGCCTCATCGATCAGCAGTCTTGCCGACTGGATTAACCGCGCCAGCTCAGGCCCGGAACCGTTGAACGCCTGGAACGTTTCACGCAAGAGATCTTGCAACCTGCTATCGGTAACCGTGCTCAGAAGCTGGTTGGCTTTTGTCAGCAGCTCAGCGACGTCTTGCGGGATCGCCGTGCGGTCTTTACCAATTCGCGCGCCGTTCTGCAGGTCCGACTTGGACGGGTTTGCGGGGGGCACCAAGTCGACATATTGTTCCCCCACCGCCGAGACACTCTTCACCGTGGCCGTCACGTTCGCCGGAACGTTGAACTCGCTGTCGATCCGCATGCGGGCGGCCACGCCGTCGTCGGTCAGCGAAACGTCCTCGACGCGCCCGACAGTTACCCCGCGGTAAGTCACATTGGCGTTGTTGTAGAGCCCGCCGGCGGCGGTGAAATCCGCCGTGATCCTATAAGCGCCGATTCCCATCTTCTCTGGGATCTGAAGGTAGAAAACGGCAATTGCGCCGACCGTGATTACTGTGATGAGCGCGAAGACTGCCAGTTGTATGCGCGTTAATCGATCCATTACTTCGGCGGCACCTCCTGTCCAGAAGCAGTGCCCGGCGGGATCTTAAATGGATCTGCCGCCTGTCCCGACAGGTTCGCCATCTCCCCGACCAGCCAGTCGGGCGGATTGATGACGTCACCCAGACGCACCATGTTCGGATCGAGCTTTGACGTGGTGAAGATGGTTTCGCCGAGGCGGCGGACCGTCAGGTCGAACGTCTGAAAGACATTGAAGTAGTCGCCCCGGACCACCCGTTTCATGTTGCGTCCCGGGAAGGGGAACGTCAGTAACTGGTCCAGGTCGGACACCAGGTCGGCGCGGTTGTCGTTGAGCGGCTTGATGACCGCGTACAAATCGATGAGGTCCTTGGCAAAGTCGTCTTTGGTCTCCAGAATGTGCGAGGCCACTGTCGCCAGCCTGCCCAGCGCTGAAAACGCTTCGACGATGTTAGCCCGGTTGTCATTGAGCACCCGGAGCGCTGGCGGGAGGCTATCCAAGGTCTGCCTCAGACTGTCGTTGTGGCTAGCCAACACACTGGCCACGCGGTTCAGACCTTCGGCGGAGGCGATGATGTCGTTGCTTTGACGATCAAGCGACGCGGTGAATTCGGCGAGGCGTGGAATAAGATCAGCGAATCTGCCCTCCCGCCCGGCAACAGCGTTGTACGCCTCATTCGTGATGTTCTGCAGCGCACCGAGATTACCTTGGTTCACCACCGTGCCCAGTGCGGCCAAAACCTCCTCGGTCGTGGGGTAGCGATTTTCCTGGCTCAGTTGGATCTTGGATCCGTCGCGGAGCTGACCGGCTGGAGGCTCACCACGGGGCGGGGCAAGATCGATGTGCTGGGAACCAAGCAACGACGTCTGCGCCACCTTTGCGGTGGTATTGGCCGGCAGCTTGACGTTGCCCTCTAGCGAAACCCTCACCGACGCATAGAAGCTGCCGTCGGGTCGTTGCACGGCGTCCACGCCCGAGATACTGCCGACGGTGACGTCATCGATCATCACCGGCGAGTTCTGCGGCAAGGTTGCCACGTCAGGTAAATCGATGATGACCGAATAGGAGCCAGCGCCGTGGCCGGCGGTGCCGGGCATGCTGAGCGAGTTCAGCCCCCCGAACTGGCAGCCTGCCAGCACCAAGGCACCTGAACCTATCGCCGTCGTGCGCCGAGCACCGCGGACGAGTTTGCGGCGCATGGATTCTCGGGTCATCCGCCTCCTCCTGATTGTTGCGGAGCCACTGGCTGCATCGGAGGAACGCCCTCAGCCGGGTACGAGCCGGAGTCCGCCGGTCCCGGTGGCGCTGCGCCAGGAGGCGCCTCCGGTCCGGGCGGCAGTACCACTGGACCGAGCGTGAACGGCTGCGCCGGCGGGCGCGGCCCAGGTCCGGGCGCGGGCGGCACCAGCATCGACCCGATGTCCACGCTCTGGCCAGGTCGCGGTGGCATACGCCCTTGTGACGGCACCCATTGCAAATACGGGATATACGTTTTCGCCTTTGCCTCTGTGGCCGGCGTGTCATAGATGACTTGGCCTTTGTATGCAGTGATCGTGTTGATCGGATGAACCATGAACGGCGGATAATTCACCGCGAGGCGGCGCAGCACCGGAGCCATCCGCTCACGGCAGATCTCGCTACGCTTCAGGTCGTCGCTTGTACCGGCGGTGTCGAAGGCGCCACAGATGAATTGCACCGGGTTGTTGAACTCCGGTAGCCCAAGCACACCGTTTGCTGTGCCCTGGGCCGGATCATAGATGTTGTAGAAGTTCGCCAACGCGTTCGGGAGAACGTGCAAGACCTGCTCGATATCGTCGCTCTGATTCGACAACAACCCGGTGAAATCGGCGAGCTTGTTGACCGCCCCGATTAGCGCGTCGTTGTTATCCAGTAGGAAGCCCCGTACGTCGGACAGCGCCTGATTGAGGGTACCGAGCGTGACATCGAGATCCGTCGAACTGTCGGCAAGGACCTGCGACACTGAAGCCAAGTGTCCGCTGAACTGGACGATTTGGTCGTTGCTCCTCGACAGCGCCTCGATGAGGATCTGCAAATTCTTCACCGTGCCGAACAGGTCGGTGCGGGAGTCACCCAGCCGGCCCGCGGTCTGCGACAGCTCCCGCAGCGCTTGCCGGAATGAGTCACCGTTGCCGTCCAACGTATCGGCGGCCTGGTTCACGAATGCGCTGAGCGGACCCTGAATCTGGCCGGCCTGCGGGCCAAGTTGGGCGCTAATTTTGGTCAACTCGGACTTGACTTCGTCCCACTCAATCGGCACCGCCGTGCGGTCCAAGGCGATCGTGCCGCCATCGGCCATCGCTTGGCCGGACTTGTACGGTGGCGCGAGCTGGACGAAACGTGCCGCGACGACGTTCGGCGACACGATTGCCGCGCGCGCGTCCGCCGGGATCTTGACATCGTCATTGACCGTCATCGTGATCTTGACCGCGTCGGCCTGCGGCTCAATGGATTTGATTGACCCGACCGGGACGCCGACGATGCGAACGTCGTCACCCGGGTACACCCCTACCGCGGATGTGAAATAGCCCACCACCTGGTGGCTGCCTCGGCCCGGCCACATCAGGTAGACACCGCCGGCGACAACCGCCACCACTAGGGCGGTGACGACGGCGTACCGCCATCTCTGTCCCGTCATGGCGACTTCGGCCTTAGGACAATCCGCTCGGAGATGAAGCCGCGCAGGTAGTCCGCCAGGCTATCGGGAAGCTTGCCGGGTTGGAAGTACAGGTCCATGAGGAGTTCCTGCATCGGCACGCCCGGCAGGGCGTTGGGGAGGTTTACCTGGAAACCTGGATCGGAGCCAACCGCTTCGCCCAGAGCGGTTGCATACGGTGGCAGTCGCCGCAGTGCCTCGCTGAGGTGCGCGCGGCGTTCTAAGAGGTTGTCGAGAACCAGATTCAGCTTCGTCAGCGCAGGCCCGAACTCGCGGCGGTTGTCGGCTACGAAGCCAGAGAGCTGACGTGAGACAGGCTCTATTCCGGCGATCAAATTGCTCAGTGCGGCGCGGCGTTCATCGAGGGCCGCGAAGAGCTGGTTGCCGTCGACGACAAGCTGGTTGACCTGGCCCGCGCGGTTAGCCAGCACGTTCGTCACCGACTTCGCGCGAGCCAACAGCTGTCCCAACGCCTCGTCGTTGGCGTTGATGCTGCGAGACAGCGAGGCCACCCCGTCGAGTGCGGAGCGCAGTTGCGGTGTGGCGTCGTGCAGCGTGTCGGTCAGCACCTGCAGCGCCTCGGTAAACTGCGAATGCTGGTTCAGCTCAGTTGCGTTCTGGCCGAGATCCTGCAATGCCTGGCTCAACGTATACGGAGTCGTGGTACGCGGTAACGGGATCGACGTCGATTCGCCGCTGCCCCGTGGCGTCACCGCGAGCGACTTTTCACCAAGGATGGTGTCGATCCGGATCGCGGCGAGCGACTGATCTCCAACCCTCACTTTGCGGTCGACGGTAAATCCCACTCGTGCGACGTCGCCGGCTAGCGCTACCTCGGTCACCTTCCCGACAGTGATGCCGGACACGCTGACGGAGCTGCCTGGTGAGATACCGCCCGCGTCAGCAAAATACGCCGAATACTGCTTGCCCTGCGGAAAGAAGGGCAGCGAGCTGTAACCGAACGCCACCACCACGACGCACACCAAGACAACGAGGCCGAAGATGCCAGTGCGGATCGTCTTATCCATTGTCTGAACACCTGCCCTTCGACTGGTCCGGTTGGGCTTCGAAAGGAATGATGATGTCACTGTCGGACGATGTGACTCCCGGCACGAGGGGTAGCCCGGCGGACGGCCCGTTGATCTTGAGTCTCACCCCGCAGATGAAGTAGTTAAAAAACGACCCGTACGCGCCCAAAGCGTTTAGCCGCAAGTAATTCTCGGCCAGCGGTTCGATTACCGCGTTCACCTCACCCTTACGGTTGTCGAGTTCTGTCGCCAACGGTCGAGTGTTTTCCAGCACACCTTGCAGCGGGCGCCGCGACTTCTGCAGCAGTTCGGTTAGGTCGTTCGCTGCAGACGCCAGCGGCGCTATGGCTCCGGCAATCGGGTCGCGACCCTGCGCCAGGCCGCTGACGAGTTTCTGAAGTTGATCGACGCTCTCGTCGAATTGGACACTCTTTGCGTCCACGGTGCCGAGGACCGTGTTGAGATTGTGGATCACATCGGAAATAACTTGATAGCGGTCGGTCAAGGTTTGCGTGAACGACCTGGTGTTCGATAGGAGATCCGACAGAGCACCACCCTGCCCCTGCAATAACTCGATGATCGCGTTGCTGACCTCGTTTATCTTCTTGCCGTCGAGCCCCTTGAGCACTGGCTGCAGGCCTCCCAGCAGGGCGTCGAGGTCCAGCGCCGGCTCGGTCTGGTGTATGTCGATGGTGCCGCCCGGCTGGATTTTGCGAAGCTCCCCCGGTTTCCACGCGACTTCGAGAAACCGGTCGCCGGTGAGGTTCTCGTAGCGGATGAGTGCCCGAGTCGACGTGAACACCTGATACTTCTTGTCCAGCTTGAACTTGACGTCGACGGTGTTGTCTGGTCGCAGCGAAACACCTTGCACGCTACCGACGTTGACTCCCGCGATCCGAACCTTGTCGCCGTCCTTCAGTCGTGCGGCGTTACTGAAAATTGCGTGGTAGCTGTTGGACGCGCCGAACCTGAGCTGCCCGAAGATGACGACGAGACCGGCGGCCACCAAGATCATGGCGATCGCAAACACTACGACCTTGGCGAGAAGCCCGCGTTGCTTCCTCATCAGAGTCCTCGCTTCTTCGCGCAAGCGCTCATCAGAGTCCTCGCTTCTTCGCGCAAGCGCTCATCAGAAGTCGTCCCGTTCAGCAAAGGCGCCGTTGAACAAGAACTGCAGCGTGGACGGCGCGTCGACCTGCACCTCGGTAAACGGTTCGTAGGGGATGTAGGCGTTGTCGGTGACCAGGAACGGCGCGTGGAACCACGAACCGCCGAACTGCTTGCTCGGAATGTCCGGAAGTCCGCGGCAATTCGGCCCGCCGGTCGCGTTCACGATTGGCAGGCTTTCCGGATACGTGTACGAAGGCGTGCCCAGCACGAAGCTCGAAGTGGTCAAGGCACCCGGTTTGATCCCCCCGAAAACGCGTCCCGTCTGGTCACCCAACCTCTTGATACTCTGCAAAATACAGCCGAATTCCGGCGAGTAGTCCGCGAGTACCTTCAGCGGCGCGCGTATCCGATGTATCCCGGCGATCAAGTCATCCTCGGCGGGCGCTAACGTCTCGTAGCCGCTGTTGGCCAGTCCAATCGCGGCCATCAGCGCAGAGTTCAAGTTGTCCTGCTGGTCGACGATCGTCCTGCTGATGGTGGGAACATTGTCGATCACGGTGGCTAGATCTGGCCCCGCGTCGCCGTAGATGTTGGCCACTTGGGCGGTCTGCGCGAAGTCGGACTCGAGCGTCGGCAGCTTCGGATTCAGTTGCGTTAAATACTGATTCAACCCAGCCAAGCTGGCACCGAAATCGTCCCCGTGACCGCGCAACCCCTCAGAGAGTGCGCTCAGCGTAGCGTTCAGGTGCGCAGGATCGATCTTGTCCAGGAGATCGACCAATGACTGGAACAACGTGTTGACTTCGAGTTGCACAGCCGAGGCGTCGATGTTCTTTCCGGGGGGCAGCGATGTGCGCGAGGGGTCACGGGGCGCAAGGAATTCCACCGACTTGGCGCCGAACACCGTCGTGCTTGCTATGCGCACTCCGGCGTTGGAGGGAATGTAATGCAGCTGGTCGCTATCAATCGCCAGCGTCAACTTGGCCTGGTTGTTCAAGAACTCGATCTGCTTAACTTTGCCGATCTGAACGCCCCGGTATTTGACTTTGGCGTCCTGCTCCATCACCAACCCCGCGCGCGGTGACGTCACCGTAATGGTGTCTGTGGAAGTGAAGGCCGCGGTATATGAAAGATATGTCAGCACTGTGAAACCCAGGAGTATCACCGCGAGCACGAGAGCGGCGATCCTAACGGCTCCAGTCCTGGACATGTCTCTCCCCCTATCCGGACAGGTTGAAGTTACCGGACGCGCCGTAAATGGCAAGGGAAATGAACAATGTGATCACCACGACGGTGATCAGTGAGGCACGCACCGCCTTGCCCACCGCCATGCCGACACCAGCCGGTCCGCCCGACGCATTGAAACCGTAATACGTATGAATCAACATCACCGCGACTGCCATGACGATGGCCTGCAAAAAGGACCACAGCAGATCTGTGGGATTCAGGAACGTACTGAAATAGTGGTCGTAAAGACCTCCCGACTGCCCGTTGACGTAGACGGTGACGGAGCGCGCGGCGAAGAAGGACGCCAAAATTGACAGCGAATACAAAGGGATGATCGCCATGATGCCGGCGGCGATGCGTGTCGAGACGAGATACGACACAGAGTGTATGGCCATCGCTTCGACAGCATCGATCTCCTCGGCAATGCGCATTGCGCCGAGCTGGGCGGTGGTTCCCGCCCCCAAGGTGGCTGCCAGTGCGATACCAGCAATGACGGGTGCAGCGATGCGGACATTGACGAAAGCGGCCAGGAACCCCGTCAAAGCCTCGATTCCAATGTTCCCGAGTGACGCGTAGCCCTGCACCGCGATGACACCACCCGACGACAAAGTCAGGAACGTCGCGACGCCGACGGTGCCGCCGATCAGCACCAGAGCCCCGCTACCAAGAGACATCTCGGCGATCAACCGCACCGTCTCCTTGCGGTAGCGGCGGACCGCGTGGGGCATCCAGCGCATGGATTCACCGAAGAACAGCGCCTGTTCGCCGAACCCGTCGACTGCGCGAACAAACCAACGGCCGACCCTGCGCGCCCGCAACGTGATGTCGTAGCTTCCGAGTTGGCTCATCGCTGCTGTCTCTTCTTCGCGCAAGCGCTCATCGCTGCTGTCTCTTCTTCGCGCAAGCGCTCATCAGCGGGCCAACACTCGCACGCCGATAGCCGTCATCACCACGTTGATGACGAACAAACAGATAAAGGCGTAGATCACCGTCTCGTTGACGGCCTCGCCCACTCCTTTGGGACCGCCCTTGACCGTTAGGCCCCGGTAGCAACCGACAAGCCCGGCGCAGACACCGAACAACACGGCCTTGACTTCGGAGACGATCAGCTCGCCAAGCCCGGTAAGCACCGTCAATCCGTTGATGAACGATCCTGGGTTGACGCCCTGCAGATAAACGGAGAACACGTAGCCACCGGCGATGCCGATCGCGATCACGAACCCGTTGAGCAGTGACGCGACCAACGTCGAGGCGAGAACCCGCGGCACCACCAGCCGCTGGATCGGATCGATGCCGAGCACCTTCATCGCATCGATCTCTTCGCGAATAGTGCGGGCTCCGAGGTCCGCGCAGATCGCGGTCGCCCCTGCGCCAGCGACGACGAGCACGGTGCTGATCGGGCCAAGCTGGGTCACCGTGCCGAATGCCGTACCGGCGCCGGACAGGTCAGCGGCGCCGATTTCCCGCAGCAGGATGTTGAGCGTGAAGGAAACCAAGACCGTAAACGGGATCGAGATCAGCAAGGTGGGGAGAATGGAAACCCGTGTGATCATCCATGTCTGGTCGAGGAACTCGTGAAACTGGAAGGGCCGTCGGAAAATGGCTCGGAATGTCTCGATCGACATTTCCATGAATCCGCCCACGGCCCGTGCTGGGGTCGCAAGCTGATCCTTCACTCGGCCCCCTTCTGTTGCAGGAGGGTGAGACCAGAGTCGGGTGGAAGCCAGGAAACTGGCTGTTCCCGCGCCCCTTCCACCCCTCGACAGGACGTGCGCTATGTGAGCCGGATCATACTAACTAGAACACGTTCGCGGTGTCAAAGAACCGCGATAGAGATCAAAGCACCTCGTTTGTCCAGCTCACAACGGCTAGACAGGAACTCTTCTGTAACACGTTCTAGCTGTCAAGGGGCAGCTCGTTGACGTCGACGTCACCGTTGGACTCCATCAGCGC
>NZ_JAVHWM010000235.1:0-5512 GCF_032159765.1 Mycobacterium sp.
CGATCAAGCCGCACTACCCCAAGTGCTACGGGCATGGCTGGTGTACGGATACACCGCGACACCCTCGCCGAAATGGCTGATGAGGAAGTCGAAGGGTCTCGTCAGTTTGTTTCTACTGAAGTTCCAGATTCGGCGGTCACGGGTGATTTCGCGTACGGCGCGTCGGGCCGCGCGGTCGGGATCGGTACCTCTGATCACCGCTTCGGCCGCGGCCACCGCAGCCGAGGCGCCGGAGGTCATGCCGTCGGAGAAGGTTGCCGAAACACCCTGATGGGCAATCAGTTGCAGCTCCAACGTGCCGGGCGATGACTTGGGCGCCTTCCAGGGCGAGCCGGGAATCAACCCTGTCGACAGTGTCTCGTCGGGGTCGTCAAGGTCCATTCCGAGGGTATCGGCGATCCCATAGAGTTCATCGAGGAGGGTATCGATCTCACGCTGCTTGTCGAAGCCGGCGCGGTGGGATACTTCGCCGACCATGATCCCGTAGAACGTCGAACGCGGTGACAGCGGATCACCGAACGGGTTGAACAGTCCAACGTCGATCGTGGAGCCACGGTTGACACCGGCGAACAGCGCGGCGTTGGAATCGACGAATCGAAAGCCACTGGGCCGCACGGCTAACGGTGCTTGCACGGCGATCGTGGCCCAATCGACCTGGGGTGCCTTTCCGCTCAGCAGGGCGCTGTTGTGGCTGGCATTGACGATCAACGGCCGTTTACCCGGCGCCAGCGCGTAAGCATCGTCGAGGGAGTTGATTGCCTCGGGCACCTCGATCAAACCGGTCCGGTCCATCAGTTCATACATCGCACCCTGCATCCGGCTGTTACGCGCACCGTAAAACAGGGGACGCGGATACCCGGTGCGCCCGCCCTGCCAAGGTGCGATGCGAGCGAATCCGTAAGTCCCGCTGGGATCTTTCTTCGACATTGTCAGAACGTTGCGCGTACCGACGCCGCGGCCGTCGATGATGTCGCCGTACAGCGCATCGACGTAAGCGTACTGCGGCACACCTAGTGCGTAGCAGATGTAATCGGTGCCATGGCCTCGCAGCGTCGCGCCATCCTTGAGCCGGCGAGACTCCTCGGTGCGCGGCCCGGCCAGCACGACCTTGCCGTGGAACTGTTCGGTACGCGCCAGTCGCGCCGCCATGATGCTGGCGGTAAAACCAGCACCCGCGATCACCACAGAGTCGTAGAACGGCCGCGACCCCGTCCCGGCGAAGCGATCGACGAGCTTGCCGATGTGTGCGTCTCGTATTGCATCGCGATCGGTCGGAGAGTAGACGGTGTCACTGCGGGTGATCGGCTCCGAGACCAGCAAATTCGCAGCCGGTTTGATCTCATCGAGAGTCGTCATGGAGGTACCTTTCTGGGGCGTCGGCCTGGCTTGAAACTTGGGGAGAACTGCGAGAGCACCGTTGGCGAATACTTGCCGGCCTGCATCCCACGACCACGACGACGTCGGCCTGCTCGATGCGCATACTCGTCTCCTTCTCTGGTGATCTCGACGAGCGTATGGCGGTGTGGAGGCGGCAAACATCCTCCGACCGCCGGATCCATGTCCTTCGATGAACGGTGTTGAAAGGCGGTCCTGGCTCTTTACGTTGGAGGTCAACTTCGAGCGAGGAGGTGCCGGGTGCTCAACGTTGCCCAGATCCTGTCGGGCGCGAACGCCGCCGGCGCTGAGCGCGTCGCGCTGCGCAGCGGCGATTACGTGATGACGGTCGAGGTGCTCGACGACCTCACCAAGCGCTGCGCTCGACTGTTCTCCGACGGGGGCGTGGGACCCGGCCATCGGGTGGCCATGGTGATGCCGAATGTGCCGCACTTTCCCGTGGTCTACTACGGCGCCCTGCGGACCGGTGCAACAGTGGTTCCGTTGTCCCCACTGATGAGTGCGGTGGAGTTCGAGTACATCTTCCGTGACTGCACGCCAACGGTTGTCGTCGCATGGAGCGGCTTTCACGAGGCGGCCGGGAAGGCCGCGGAGGCGTGCGGAGTGCGTTTGGTCTACTCCGTCGGGCCGCCGGGCGGGCCGCTCACCGGCTTGCCTGACCTGCTCGACAGCGCTTCCGCGGAGGCCGGTGATGACTCGATCGCGTGTACCGATGCTTCCGATCTGTCGGTGATCATCTACACATCGGGAACTACCGGCGCCCCGAAGGGTGCGGCGTTGACCCACGACAATCTGCTGTGGAATGCGCGCATTGTCGCTGACGCCACGGATTTGCGAGCGGATGACGTCGCCCTGGCGGCGCTCCCCTTCTTCCACTCCTTCGGTCAAACCTGCGTGCTGAACGCCGGCCTGCAGTCAGGCGTCGAACTCGTGCTTCAACCGCGCTTCGATGCCACCGAGGCCGTGGACTTGATCGAGCGTCACCGAATAAGCCTGTTCATGGGGGTGCCGAGCATGCACGCGGCGCTGCTGGCGGAGCAGCAATCTCGGCCACGGGATCTGTCCTCGCTACGATGGCTGGCCTCCGGCGGGAGCGGCCTGGCAGCTGGACTCCAGGAGGAACTCGAACGTGAACTAGGGGTGCCGGTGTTCGAGGGCTATGGCCTTTCGGAGACCTCGCCCATCACACATCTATGCCGGCCAGGACTCGCGAAGAAGGGCACGGTCGGTCCACCGTTGTGGGGCGTCGAGCAGCGGGTGGTCGATGACGATGGCGCACGGTTGGCGGTTGGCGCCGTCGGCGAGCTTCAAGTACGCGGACACGGGGTGATGTCTGGATATTTCGGCCGGACGGACGCCACCGAGGCCGTGATCACTTCCGACGGCTGGTTCTCGACGGGTGATCTGGCTTCGATCGACGAGGACGGTTTCGTCAAGATCGTCGACCGGAAGAAAGACCTCATTATTCGCAACGGCCATAACGTCTATCCCTCGGACCTCGAAGCTGTTTTGAGCGAGCATCCAGCCGTGCACCTGTCCGCGGTGATCGGCGTCCCCGATGTCAAGGTCGGCGAAGAGGTCGCCGCAGTCGTCATGCTGAAACCCGGTGCTGAGGTCACGGAGGAAGAGATAGCCGGGTTCGTCAAGGAGCGGGTGTCGGCGGATAAATATCCCCGAATCGTGCGGATCGTCGACGATCTTCCCCTCGGCCCGACCGGGAAAGTGCTCAAGCGAGAGATCGACCTATCCTCCCTCAGCCGCACGTCACCGGTCATAACGGGTAGCCATTGACGTCGGGTACGTACGCCGGACCGGACCTGCCGAGTCCAATCCACCGGTCGAACGAACTCTTCCAACGGCGGACGACCACGCGGGGTTCAGATCTCGTGGACCACGTCACGGCTCGGGTCAATAGCGCTGATCCGGACCTTCGACGACCGGGCTCGTTTCCAGCAGTTGATCTTCGGGCGCGTTCCCGGTGGCCGTCCGCGTGCAGCCCCAACGACGTTCATTGATTCGATAGAGAGCGTTCTCTACGGTAGAGATTACGCCCAATGAGAGGTAACGCCGAATGAACGAGACCTCGTCGAATGAATGAGAGTTCGCAACAGACGGTCCACACAATGCGGCTGTACGACGTGAGCGATTTCGAATGCGCCGGAGTGTGTTTCACATTTGCGGTCGAGAAACTCTTGGAGGGATAGTGCGCATAGGAGTGGTGTTTCCGCAGAACGATCTTCGTGGCGACGCAGGAGCGGTACGAGCCTACGGTGAGGGGGTCGAGGAGCTGGGATATACGCACCTGCTGGCCTACGACCACGTGGTGGGCGCCGATCCCGCGGTGCACACCGGATGGCAGGGGCCCGTCGACATCCGCAGCACCTTCCACGAGCCGCTGGTGATGTTCGGTTACCTTGCGGCGGTTACCACGACGCTAGAACTCGTGACTGGCGTCATCGTCCTGCCGCAGCGGCCGGCGGTGCTGGTCGCCAAGCAGGCCGCCGAGGTCGATCTGCTCAGCAATGGACGTTTGCGGTTCGGCGTCGGGTTGGGCTGGAACGCAGTGGAATACGAAGCCCTCGGGGCGAACATGAAGACTCGCGGCAAGCGCTCCGAGGAACAGGTCGAGGTGCTGCGACGGCTGTGGACCGAGGACTCGGTCACGTTCGAGGGCCGCTACCACCGGCTGAATGGTGTCGGGCTGGCCCCGATGCCGGTGCAGCGCCCGATCCCGGTGTGGTTCGCCGCCGCCTCTGACCCGGGCTACGAGCGCGCCGGACGCCTCGGCGACGGCTGGTTTCCGATGGTGGAGCCCGGCCCCGATCTGGACTACGCACGGGCGCAGGTCGAGAAGGCTGCCATCGCGGCGGGTCGCGACCCCGCGGCGATCGGCATGGAGGCGCAGATCACCTGGACCGGTGATCCCGACGCGGTGGTCGCTGGACTGCACGCATGGGCACAGGCCGGGGCAACCCACGTCTCGGTCAACACCATGGGGGCGGGGCTGGGTTCGGTCGACGAACACCTGGCCGCCCTGGAGACGGTGGCGGCCGGCATCGAGTAGCCGCCGCGACTAATGAGAGCTCAGCAAAGAGCGGGCACGCACCGTGGCTGTTCGACATGAACGATTTCGACAGGGCTACGGATGGTGTCGATGATCATCGAATTTGCTTGATGAACAGCTGTTTTGACAGCCAAACTCCGCCGCGGGCGGAACGTCCTGCGGCCGAGATACCGCGGCAGCGGGTAAGCGCCCCGACACTCATCCGACGTCGCGCGTTGGGATCTCCGATCTCGCGAGTGATGCGGACCGGCGGCTCGTCAGGGCGCTCAGCTCAGGCGACGTCGTGAACCCCGGAGTCCAACGGGGCGCGATCGCCGCCGTCCAGGTTCTCGCGCTCGCGGTCTGGTTCTCGGTGTCGGCGGTGGTGCCCAGTCTGCGCCAGGAGTGGGGGATCTCATCGACCGGGGCTGTCTGGCTCACGGGTTCGGTGCAATTCGGGTTCGTCGTCGGTGCTGTCGGTTCGGCCGCACTCAACCTGCCCGACCGGATCCGGCCGCATCTGATGCTCGCAGTCAGCGCCGCAGCCGCCGCCGTGTGCACGCTCGTGTTCGCGCTAGTCGTATCGGGCATGGCCGGGGCCATCGCGTTGCGGTTCCTCACCGGAGTCTTCTTGGCCGGTGTCTACCCCGTCGGCATCAAGCTCATGGCTTCGTGGTCGGCGAGCTCCGCCAGGGGCCGGGCGGTGGGCATCCTGGTCGCGGCGCTCACTCTCGGCTCCGCGCTCCCCCATCTGATCGGCGGGATTGCCGGCCTGCCGTGGCGAGCCGTCCTATTGACTGCAGCCGGGTTGGGGCTGCTCGGCGCGTTGATGGCAGTGGCGGTGGTCCCGCCGGGTCCCTACCTGGCCGCCTCCGCGCACATCCGTCACCCGCAGTACGCCCTGACGATGTTCCGAGAACGCGGCCCCCGGCTGGCCAATCTCGGCTACTTCGGGCACATGTGGGAACTCTATGCCCTGTGGACCTGGCTTCCGGCGTTCCTCCTCGCTGCCCCAAGCGAACCCGAACTTCCGGCTTCGGCAGAGATCACCATGTTCCTCACGATGGGAGTCGC
>NZ_JAVHWM010000232.1:0-2622 GCF_032159765.1 Mycobacterium sp.
ACCTTGACGCCCAGCGCACCGGAGGCGCTGTCGTGCCCGGCGAGGATCTTCAGCCAGGCTCGGCGCTCCCCGGGCAGGCGCAGCCACATGTTGGGCGCGGTCGTCGCGAGCCCGTCGGCCTGCGAGGCGAATGCCTGTCGCTGCAGCTCGATCGTGTCCTCGAGCGACAGGACGCTGCGCATCTCGCTGAGGCCCAGCACGCGGGTCCCGGGGCGCGGCTCGCGCGCGGTCACGGCTCGATCACGTACAGGCCGGGATCGCGCTCGGAGAGGACCTCGCACCCGCCGGCGGTGATCACGACGTCCTCCTCGGAGCCGTAGGTCATGTCGCCGTGGCGCAGATACGCCTCGCACGAGAGCACCATGCCCGGCACGAGCTCCTGCTCGCTGTCGTGGCGCACGAACGGCGGCTCGCTTCCGGCCAGGCCCAGCCCGTGGCACAGGTGCATGTACGGCGGGCCCATGTAGTTGCCGAACTGCGTCTCGTCGTAGCCCGCGTCGCGGTAGAAGCCCGCCATCTGCTCGATCACGTCGCGGAAGGCCACGCCGGGCTTCAGGGCCTCGTCGACCGACCGCGTGACGACCTCGCGGATCGCGTCGTGATGGCGGCGCTGCTCGGCGCTCGGCTCGCCGATGCAGGCCATGCGGTTGAACTCGCCCCAGTAGCCCGAGACGATCACGCCGGAGTCCACGAACAGCAGGTCCCCGCGATCGAGGCCGTATTCGGCCAGCGGTCCGCGCATGCGCGAGCCGTGCCCGAGCGCGCGGGACTTGGCCTCGGAGACCAGCAGCAGCTGGGCGTACGGCGGGCGATACGCGCCGGACTCGATCAGCGCGGCGCCGATGGTGCGGGCCGCGTCGACCTCGGTGTCGCCGGGCCGCATGCGCGAGAACGCCAGCGACAGGCCCGCGCCGTTGATCGCGTCGGCCTCGCGGATGAACGCGACCTCGGCATCGCTCTTGATCGAGCGCAGGTCCCACAGCAGCGACGAGGCGTCCTCGAAGCTCGCGCCCCACAGGCCGGCCTCCATCGCCCGCCATGCCAGCAGCGGCATCGCGAGCCGCTGGTCGTTGCCGAGCTCGGCGCCGATCCGCCCGCGGTCGAGCCCGCGGACGCGCATCGCGTCGGCCAGTTCCTCGCCGGAGAACGGCGGCGCGTAGGTGACCACGTCGTGCACCCAGGACGACTCGCGCGCGTTCTCGGCATTGACCCCGTAGACGAACAGGAACGGCTCGCCCTCGCGGGGCAGCACCATGACGTGCGGGCGCGAGTAGTTCAGCTGGTAGTCGCGCGGCTGGTGGCCGCTGAGGTAGTAGTAGTTCATGCCGGCGGTGAAGTCGCCGGTCACGATGAGCCCGTCGAAGCCGTCGCGGTCCATCAGCGCGCGGGCGCGCCCGGCGCGCGCACGAAGCTCATCGTGGTCGAAGGGCGGTGTCATGTCTGTCTCCTGTCGTGGGCGAGGCGGGCGTGCCGACCATCAGGTCGTCTGGGCACACCCGTCCTTGCGTGGGTCCGAGGCCGCGTGCAGCAGATCGCCATCGCGGACGATGGCCTGCGCGCCGCCGGCGCCGAAGTTGCTGAGCTCGCGCACCCGGTGACCGCGGCGCTCCAGCGCGTCGAGCACCGCCGGGTCGTAGTCGGGCTCCGCGCCGACGTCGTGGCCGTCGAGGTAGCGGAGCCGCGGATGCGCGACCGCGGCGGCGATGTCCATGTCGTGGTCGACGAGGTGCCGCACGATCTGCATCTGCCCCTGCGGCTGCATGAAGCCGCCGACGACGCCGAGGCACCCGGCGAACCCGCCCTCCCGCGCGAGCATCGCCGGCACGATGGTGTGGTACGGGCGCTTGCCCGGCTCCAGGCGGTTGGGATGCCCGTCGTCGAGCACGAAGCCCTTGCCGCGGTTCTGCAGCGTGATGCCGAGCCCGGGCACGCCGATCCCGGAGCCGAAGCCCGAGTAGAGGCTCTGGATGAGCGAGCAGGCGTTGCCCTCGGCGTCGACGACGGCGAGGTAGACGGTGTCGGTCGGGGCGCCCGGCGCGGCCACGTCGGCGGCCTCGGCGGTGATGTCCGCGCGCCTGGCGGCGACGTGCTCGGAGCTGAGCAGCCGCTCCACGGGGACGTCGACCACGAGCGGGTCGGCGAGATGATCGCGGGCGTCGGCGAAGGCGCGCTTGAGCGCCTCGATCGCGAGATGCTCCTCCTCGCCGCGGTCGCCGGGGGACAGCCCCTCGAGGATCGCCAGCGCCTCGAGCACGACGACGCCCTGGCCCGGCGGCGGCAGCTCGACGAGCTCGATGTCGCGATACGGGCGGCGCAGCGGCGTCACCCATTGCGCGCCGCGCCAGGCCGCGAGATCGGCGGCGCGCAGCGGGCCCCCGGCGGCCTGGACGGCCGCGCCGATCCGCTCGGCGGGCGTGCCGCGATAGAAGCCGTCGGCGCCGTCGCGCGCGAGCAGCCGCAGCAGCGCGCCGACGTCGGGATTGGCGAAGCGCTCGCCGGCGCGCGGCGCGCGGCCACCCGGAAGGAACACGCCGCGCGCGGCGCGATCGTCGGTGATGCGGCTCGCGTGCATCGCCCACTCGTGGGCGATCTGGGGGGTGACGGCGAACCCCTGCTCGGCGT
>NZ_JAVHWM010000020.1:0-2826 GCF_032159765.1 Mycobacterium sp.
GCGGACCGGATGTCGGCGACGACCGCATCGCCACGCTCCTTGTCACGGCCGCTGACGATGACCACGGCACCCTCTGCCGCAAGCGCCGAGGCGATAGCGACCCCAAGACCGCCGGTAGAACCCGTAACCAGTGCCGTGCGGCCTGCCAGCCGCTTGATATTTGAACTCATGGGTCCACTGGTACGCTGGTAAAAATGGACCTGCAAGTCCAGAAGCTGACGACCAAGGGCCGGGCCACCCGACAGCGCATCGTCGAGGGCGCGGCCGCCGAGATCCGCGAACGCGGTGTCGCGGTCGCCACGCTCGACGACATCCGTGCGCGCACGCAGACCTCCAAAAGCCAGCTGTTTCACTATTTCCCGGACGGCAAGGAGCAGCTGCTGCTCGCGGTCGCCGAGCGCGAGGCACAGATGGTTCTCGACGACCAGCAGCCGTATCTGGGCGAGTTGACGTCGTGGGCGGCGTGGCGGCGATGGCGTGACGCCGTCGTCGACCGGTACCGCAGGCAGGGCCAACACTGCCCGCTTGCGGTGTTGATGTCCGAGATCGGCCGCAGCACCCCTGGCGCGCAGGCGGTAACCGCTGCGCTCATCCGCAAGTGGCATGACGAGATCGCAGCCGGAGTGCGGGACATGCAGTCACAAGGAAAAATAAGCGCCGCACTCGACGCCGACCGAGTGGCCGCCGCGCTGCTAGCCGGCATCCAGGGCGGCGTCGGGATGATGCTTGCTACCGGCGACCTCAGCTATCTGGAGGCCGCGCTCGACGTCGGAATCGAGACGCTGCGCACCGCTGATTAGCGCCGTTCGCGAGACCTAAGCGGCTCCGGTCCTCATGTGGCGCTGGCCCCACTGACACATCGCCTCGGTCACCGGACGCAGCGACTCACCGTACTCGGTCAGCGAATACTCGACGCGCGGCGGCACTTCGGCAAACACCTCGCGGGCGACGACGCCGTCGGTCTCCAGCTCCCGCAACTGGCGGGTCAGCACCCGGTCACTGATCCCGGTCGTCTTTCGCCGTAACTCGGCGAAGCGGTGTGGTCCGGTGTGCATCAAGTGGAAGATCAGCACGGCCTTCCACTTGCCACCGATGACCGCCAGGGTGGCCTCGACCGGACATCCGACCTGATCGTCCACACCAACCTCCCGATGCGTGACGCACCTCAAAGTGCGTTCTTATCGCCGATCAACCTCGGCCGTAGCGTAGCCCCCATGAAGATCGCAATCATCGGCGCGGGAAACGTCGGGCGCGCACTCGGCGGTGCATGGGGCACCGACCACGACATCACCTACGGTGTCCGCTCCCCCGACGACGCCAAGTACGCCGACCTCGACGCGCCTACTACGACCAACGACGCGGCGGTGGCGGGCAGCGACATCGTTGTGCTCTGCACGCCGTGGCAGGGCACCGAAGAGGCCGTCAAGGCGTGCGGCGACCTCACCGGCAAGGTGCTCATCGACTGCACCAATCCGCTCACCCCCGACTTCACCGCGCTCGAGATCGGGCACACCACCTCGGGCGCGGAGCACGTCGCGGCGTGGGCGCCGGGCGCCCGAGTGTGCAAGGCCATGAACCAGATCGGCGCTCCGATGATGGGTCATCCCCAATTGCCAAGCGCGCCCGTAATGTTCGTTTGCGGTGACGACGAGGCAGCCAAACAAGTCACCGCTGGACTCGTGTCGGAGTTGGGCTTCGAGACCGTCGATGCGGGCGACCTCACGCTGGCGCGGCTGCTGGAGCCGTACGCATTGATCTGGATCCACCTCGCGCTGCGGCGCGGCTTCGGCACAAACTGGGCCTTCGGGCTCATTCGGGGAAAGGACTGACGTGACCATCGAGTACATCCGGTACCGAATCGACGAGGACCGTCGCGAGCAGTTCGTCAATGCGTACCGGACGGCGGCCGAGGCCCTGGACGACAGCCCATACTGCCTGGGTTATGAGCTATCGCATTGCGAGGAGGAGCCGGAGCGATTCGTGCTGCGCATCCATTGGACCTCCACTGACGATCACCTTGGCAAGTTCCGCCCCAGCGAGCAGTTCCGCCGGTTCTTCCCACCCATCAGGCCGTATGTCGACGACATCGAGGAGATGCAGCACTACCAACCGGTCGAGGCGCTGACCCGGATCAAGTGAGCGCGCGTTCGAGACGGTCGACGTAGGCGTCGACGTCACCGACAGCCGACTCTGCGGCGTGCACGCCTATCGCGATGGTGTCGCCGACGCCGCCAACCACGTGTGTCAGTCCCATCATCGGCGACAGTCCGGCGAAGGCCGTCACCATCGTCACGGGCGCACCGCCGAAGCTGAAATCGTTGGCGCCGAAGTTCACGCTCGAGACGACGGTATTGCCTGTCACCTGTGCCACACGGACATCGGGATCGAATCGGTCCATGCCCCAACGCAACAACGGAGCCGGTGTCGCCGCGAAGGCCAGGTCCGCCATGCGC
The DNA here is from genome assembly GCF_032159765.1 of Mycobacterium sp. Taxonomy (GTDB): domain Bacteria; phylum Actinomycetota; class Actinomycetes; order Mycobacteriales; family Mycobacteriaceae; genus Mycobacterium. The sequence continues at coordinate 2,454 of NZ_JAVHWM010000020.1, forward strand.
ATCGCAGGGTGCGCGGCCCGGCGGCGCCGCTCGTCGAGGTCGGCGGCGATCCGGACGCAGCGTTCAGGCTCGGCGAGCTCCGGGTAGAGGCCGACGCCGACGTTCCCGAAGTGGTTGTACGCCAAGCGCGGCGGCGGTTTCGCCATCGGCACCTCAGCGCCGAGGAACGACGGGTCGTCGCCAAGGGTGCGCAGTTGGTCGGCGAGCGCGCCGGACACCGCCGACAGAACCGCAACGGTGACTGTGGGCCCAGACAGGTCGGAACGCCTTCGCACCACGGTACGCAGGTGCGTCGGGCCCGTCGGTCGTGCATTGGTCCTCAGCGCAGGACGCAGATCGGCCGGTGGCGGAACCCGTCCCGCATCGGTGTCCT
>NZ_JAVHWM010000031.1:0-8101 GCF_032159765.1 Mycobacterium sp.
AAACCGCGAACCACTACGACCACGTCCATATCGCCACCACCGGCGGTGGATACCCGACCGGAAATGAGAAGTACTTCATCTGATTCCGGATGGACTTGACTGGCTGGCCAGGGGCAGGGCGGTTGCCGTCCCCGACGGACAGTCACCCCCGCCAGACCCAAAGCGCCCGTGGATATCTCATGACAATCGTCATTATCCATACACCGTCTCGGCGCAGTCGACGAGGAACTCGCAGGTGCCCGTCATGGGCACCGATGCGGGCTTCGTCGAGTCCGTCGCACAGCTGAAGGCCGGCGGCGAGTACAGCTTCCACCGCTACGAGCTGCTCGACGACCACCCATCACGCCGTGACGGCGAGCTGAACGACTACCTCACGCTCGAGCTCCGATGACACCTTGCGGCTCGCCTAGTTGCCGTTGAGAAGCTGAATTACCCTGCGGCTGTTCTTCAGAATGTGTTCACTGATTGGCAGGGCGGGTGCCTGTCGGGTAACCAGGAGCAACTGCAGCGCTGCTCGATGCGACAGATGGACCTGGCGGTATCCGCGATCTCACCGCATCGGTTGGTCTATATGTCCCACCTCGCGCCACAAGCCTCTTTCAGGCCGATTCCGCCCTGGTCGTGGCTAACATGCGTGCATGCAGTTGGCCCCGGGGGATGTCTTTGCTGGCTTCAGCCACCGAACCGCTGACGCATCAACTCAATTCCCTCCACGTACACCGTGCGGACCGCGTCCGCGGCCTCGGTTTCGCTGGCGCCGTCGGGCACGAACGATCCGACCCAATCCAGGGCGCATCGATCGCCGGCCAACGGAGATAGCGAGATTGTTGCCCGGTAGTCGGCGATGGGAAGCGGGCCGGTGGCAAGCATCGAATATCCTGTACGCCAGTTGATGTCATCGAAATCCTCGAGCCGCTCGATCAGATGGTCGTCACCGATCGTGACGGTCCGCGTCATCCCGATTGCTGTACCGCTGACCTGCACAGTGCCGTCGCGTGACGCGACCAGCATCTCGGCGAAGCCGCCGAAATCGCTGATCAGCATCCACACTTGGTGCGCGGAAGCGCCGAGCTCGCACGATTCGCGTACTTCGGTCATGATATTTCTCCTCGAACAGCGTCACGGGACTCGCAGGTGGGCAGCCCGTCGCGCAGAATGTCGACCAACGGGGTAGGACGCAGCGCGAACTCTCGCTGCATGCGGGCGGAGTCGACGACGAACGGCTTCTGCAGCTGATACTGCATTTCGGGCAGTTCGCGGACCACTTTCGACCCCCATCCGGCGGCCCGCAGCAGCCATCCCGGCATCCGGGACAGCCGCGGCTCAGCCACACCGGCGCAGCCGGCCAGCGTGGTCGCCAACTGGCGTGCGGACACCGGGGCGTTCGTCGGCGCGTGCCAAGCCTGCCCCCACGCGTGATCGCTGGCCGCGGCGGCCGCCAGGGCGCGCGCTGCATCGACCGTGCCGGTCCAGCTGTGCGGGGCGTCGAGGTCGGCGGGGAACATCGCCTGCTTCTGCGCGAGAACCTTGGGTGCGACCATGAGGGTGAAGACCGACATCGCGCCCCGGCCGACGAAATCGCTTGCACGGATCTCGGTGACCCGGACACGGCCGGCGTCGTGTGCCGCCTTTGCTTCTTCCCAGATTCGTGCCCGCAAAGCGCCCTTGCGCGAGTTGGGCCGCATCGGCAGGTCTTCGGTCATCGGCCCATCGACGGGCCCGTAGCCGTAGAGATTGCCCAGCATCACGTAGTTCACTTGCGCCTTGATCGCTGCGTTGAGCAGCCCGGCCGCCAGCGCGGGAAACTGCGTACGCCAGTGCTGATACGGCGGTGCGGCGCAATTGAACAACGTCGACGCCCCGCGGATCGCGGTGGCCAGTTGGGAGGCGTTCGTTGCATCAAGGGCGACCCGGCGGATGCGCGGGTGCGACGGGCCGCTACCGCTGCGGGTGATCAGCCGCACGTCGTGGCCTTCCTCAGCCAGTAGTTCGGCGGTCGCGACGCCGGTGCCACCGGCACCGACGACGACGTTCATCGACATGGTTCTCCTCGGGTTGGTGGGGACGCGGTTCACTATCGCCGCGGGTGGGGCACTACGGTAGTGGCTGAAATGCCACAGATGCGGAGGTTCTGGCCATGCATCAAATAGCCGTGGTCGCTGTCGCGCCGGTCGGCGCTTTCGAGCTGTCGATACCCGACCTGTTGTTCGGAGGTGTCGTCGTTGACGGCAGGCCCGCGTACGCGACACGCACCTGCACGTCACGCCCGGGAGCTGTGGCCACGCGTGGCGGCTTCGACGTGCTTGTCACCCATGGACTCGCCACCATCGCGCGCGCGGACACCGTCGTGGTCGTCGGCACCGGTGCGCGCGACGATTTCGCCCCAGAGTTGTTGGCGGCGTTGCGAAAAGCGAGTGCTCGGGGGGCGCGGATGGCGTCGATCTGCACCGGTGTGTTCGTGCTGGCGGCAGCAGGTCTGCTCGATGGGCGATGCGTGACCACCCACTGGCAATACGCCCGAGAGCTGGCGGAGGCGTTTCCACAGCTACGGGTCCGGCCCGAGGTGTTATTCATCGAAGACGGCCCGATCGTCACCTCGGCCGGTCTCGCGGCGGGAATCGACTTGTGTCTGCACCTGATCCGCACCGATCACGGTGCCGCGGTGGCGAACACCGTTGCGCGCCTGGCGGTGGTGGCCCCGGTGCGTCCGGGCGGACAGGCGCAGTTCATCGATGCCCCCGTGCCGTCGATCGGCGCGGCGACTCTGGACGCCACCCGTGCCTGGGCCCTGACCCGGCTGTCGGACAAACTCACGCTGGCCGACCTGGCCGCCCACGCGAACGTCAGCGTGCGCACGCTCAATCGCCGGTTCCGGGCCGAGACGGGCCTCAGTCCCCTGCAATGGCTGCTGCAGCTGCGGATAGACCGTGCCCGCGAACTCCTCGAAACCACCGATCTGCCAATGCATGTCATCGCCCACCACACCGGCATCGGAACCGTCGATTCCCTGCGCGATCACGTGATCCGCAAGACCGGACTCACGCCCAGCGCATACCGGGCCACCTTCACCCACTCCCCCGGCCAAGTAGCCGGCTAACGCTGTCTGGTCAGGATCGCGATCGCGGAGCCCCGCGCTTGCTCGACGGCCCTTGCGCCGGGTACGGGAGGCGTCAATGTCGGTGCCGGCGAAGGCGCTGAGAAAGGCGTGATGGAAGCACCCGCCGCTTAGCAGCGCCGCACCCGCGGCCGGATCGGTGCCGGCCCGCAGTCGGCCGAGTCGCTGCTCGGTGGCCAGATAGACATTCGAGGGCGTCGTGGACAGCCGGTCGGTGCCGCTCTCTGTGCTGCATGAGGCACTCGTCGAGACCGACACGATGACGCTGCTGGCCGAATTCGCCGCGGACCGTCGCGCGGATCGTCACACAGGCCCGTCAGCGGGGGAGAGCGTCGACTGAACAAGGGCAGCCTTGTTAGTCGATCAGGCATTCGGTCTGCTGTGGTACCGACTCAGCTTCGACAACGCCGCGCTCGACAAGCGAACAGGGACTGAGCTCGCGAGAACCGCGGCTGCACAACTTCGCGTGTGAGCGGCGAAAGGTCTTGCACCGGAGTTTGTTAGGCCAGTCAGGCGCCCGCAGATGACCGCGCCCTCGGCAGGTGCCTCAAGAGCTGTGGCGCTGGTTGAAGTGGCGCGGCCGACGGAGGGCCAGCGTCGAGGCTTGGCCCGTCTGACGGTTGGCCAGTCGGTGCGGGTGGTCACCGGATCGGGATTGTCGCTGAGATAGATCGTGCGCAGCCAGATGGACGTCCCCACGTCTACGACACTATTCAGCGGCAACGACCTTGGTGCGTCGCAGAAGCCACACCTGCGGTGGTTGAGAAGCCACAGCGGCTCCCGCCGATGATTGCCGCCATCATCATCCCCACAACAACAGTAGGGAGTTTTCGCGGCCGGCTCAGATCCGGCCATGCGCTACCTTATTGTTACCTTATCTATCCCTTAGTTTTCTTAGAAACTCGTGTACGGTGGGCCGAAGCGGACGCACGGCAGCGATGGAAGGAACCCGACATGCATCACTCACCTGCACGGATCGTCCTGGTCACGGGCGGATCGAGGGGCATCGGCGCGGACGTCGCGCAGCAACTCGCCGGCGCCGACACCCACGTCGTCGTGAACTACCGCCAGCGAGCGGAACGCGCGGAAGACATCGCAGAAGCCATCCGCAGCGCAGGCGGGTATGCCTCCACGCTGGGCGCCGACATCGCTGATGAGGCCGAGTGCGCGGCGATGATCGACACCATCGCGACTCGCTTCGGGCGATTGGACGCCTTGGTGCTCAACGCGTCAACTGACCTCGAGTCGAAGGTCGACCCCGGATACGCGATGCGCCTCAACCGCGATGCCCAACGGCGCCTTGCGCGGATGGCTGTGCCGCTGATGCCGGTCGGCGGACGAATTGTTTTCGTGACCAGTCACCAGGCCCACTTCTTTCCCCACAAGGCTGTGCCGAAGGGTTATACGGCCATCGCCGCGAGCAAGCGGGCGGGCGAAACCGCCCTGCACGCAATGCGTTCGGAGTTCCGACGCGCTGGTGTGCACCTCACTGTGGTCTCCGGCGAGATGGTCGACGGGACGTTCGCCGGAACGATCGTCGACGCGGCCAACACCCCGAACCCGCTCGGCGTCATGTTTGCCTGCGCCTAGCGCAGGCCTTCACTGCAGCGACGACAGGTTGAAACCCGCGCCAGTCGGGTCCGCCACCGCGGCCAGCCGGCCGTATGGGGTGTCTTCGGCGTTGCGGATGACGCTGCCGCCGTTCTCCTTGATCAGCTGCACGGTCTTGTCGACGTCCTCGGCGCCGAGGAAGAAGAACCAGTTCGACGGAACCCCCTCGCCGAGGTCTCTGGTTCCATCCATCACACCGAGCAACGCATCGCCGTCGAAAATGGCTGTGCTGTAGCGGAATTCATCGGTGTCGGAGACGGTCTCGGTCTGCCAGCCAAATACCTCGCGGTAGAAGTCGAGCGCCTTGCCGTAGTCGCGGGTGGTGAGCTGAGAGTAGACCGGCGCACCTTGCTCGTTGATCACCTCGAAGCCGTTGTGGCCGTTGGGCTGCCAGAGCCCGAAGAACGCGCCGGTCGGGTCGGTCAGCGTGGCCATGTGACCCTTGTCCTTGATCTCCATGGGTTCAGAGCAGATGCCACCTCCCGCCGCGGTCGCTGCCGTCACGGTGGCGTTGATGTCGGCGGTGTGCAGATACGTGGTCCAGCCGTCGGGCGTCCGGAACTGCGGATCATTGCCCATCAATCCGGCCACCGGGTGGCCGTCCTTGGACGCGGTCACGTAGCCGCCGTATTCGGGGCCTGCGGATTCGAACGCCCAGCCGAATACCGTGCCGTAGAAATCCTTCGCGCGGTCCAGGTCCGACGTCAGCAGGTCAATCCAGGTTGGCGCGCCGAGCGGGGCGCGGTCACGAGTAGTCACGATGGTCTCCTTGAAGGTGGTGGGTCAGTCACCGATACCGACCGTTCTCGCCCGGAAAACTCATCGCCTCCGCTAGTTGGTCACCCCGAGGACACGCAGGGCGTTGTCCTTGAATATCAGCGGCACCGCCGCCGGGTCGACGTCCAGCGCCTCGAAGTCGCGGCGCCACCGGTCCATCTTGATGTACGGATAATCGGTGCCGAACAGCACCTTCGTGCGCAGCTGACGGCTGATGGCCCGCACCAGTTGTGGCGGGAAGTACTTTGGCGACCACCCACTCAGATCGACGTAGACGTTCGACTTGTGCGAGGCGATCGCGATCTGCGAGTCCACCCACGGCACCGCGGGATGGGCCATCACGATCGTCAGCTCAGGGAAGTCCGCCGCGACGTCGTCGAGCAGCATCGGGTCGGAGAAGCGCAGCTTGATGCCATGCCCGCCGGGCAGGCCAGAGCCGATCCCGGTCTGGCCCGTATGGAACAGCGCAGGCACCCCTGCCTCGCAGATCGCCTCGTAAATCGGGTAGAAGCGACGATCATTCGGCTCGAACGCCTGCATGCTGGGGTGGAACTTGAAGCCCTTGACGCCGTAGTCGCGGACCAGTTCATGGACGCGGTGCACCGCTCGTCTCTCGTGCCACGGGTCGACGCTGCCGAACGGGATCAACACGTCGCTGTTTCGGATCGCGCCCGCGACGATGTCTTCGACCGAATTCGACTCGTGCCTCATCGCGGTGCGCGCATCGATGGTGAATACCACCGCCGCCGTGTTGTGTCGCCGGTACTCGTCGGCCAACGCGTCGACGCTCGACAGCGCGCCTGGCCCCATCTTGAAGTACTGGCCTACGGCTTCAACCAGTTCGTCGTCGTAGGCCTTGCGGCCGTGGCCATCGACCTCGACGTGGGTGTGGATATCGATCGCGGCAACGCGGTCGAAATCGACACCGTATTCGTACTTTTCGGCTGGCATTTCCGCAGTCTAGGACGACCGCTCGCGACGGTTGACCAACGGGCGAAGGTACGACGGATCGGCCTTGCTGCGCGACGGTGCGCCGTTGCCGTCGATGTCCGGAACCTCGGCGAATGGCAACGGCATCGTCGGGACCATGCCCGACCATTCGATGACGTTGGTCCGCACAGCGATCCGCCACTCCCCGCCACGCCGTTGCAGCCGATCGAGGTAGCGCCCACCTGCGATCCAATTGGTGTCGTCTCGGTTGCGCGCGGCGAACAGGTAATAGGTCTCGGCGTGCGCGGTATCGCCGTCGATCTCGCAGGAGTGGTTGAGAAGGTTGTGGTGCGTCGCCGCCTGCCCGCGCTGATGCATTCTCGTCGCCCAGTCGTACAGCTCGGCAGGGCCGCCGACGAAATCGCCGGCCGCGATGACGGCGTCCGTGTGGAACGCGGACAGAAATACTTCCCGGTCGAATCGGTCCATGCCGCGGCTGAAGCGGGTCAGGCAGTCGAGGATGTCCTGCCGGTCCAGCAGCCGGTCCATTCGGGCGAGACGGTCAGCGTCCATGGCGCGCCTCGGCGATCGGGCGCCAGATGGGCTCGCCGCGCTCGGCCCGCAGCGACGGAATGACGGCGCCATCGACGTCGGTGATCCCGTAGTCGCGCGCGACCTCCGCGGTGATGAAGCTGCCGCCCGACCGCTTCATCACGTCAGGATCGATCGCCAGTGCCGCGATCACCCGGCCGGGGAACTCCGGCGAGCATCCGACCGCGGGGTCGGTGACCGTCTGCGTTGTCATCTCAGGACTGCGCCGCAAGTTGCGCTGCGCCCGCTCCGTGAAGGTGAGGCCTTGCCACAGCGAGAGTGAGGCGACGTTGTACGCCTCGAGCTCAACGGCCATGTCCCGCGCCATCCGGTCCACCGCCGTCTTGCACATCCCGAAGACCACGCCGTAGGTATAGGTCACCGCGGCGTATCCGGAGATGGCGACGACGAGTCCCGACTTCTGCGGAACCATCACCGTCGCCGCATGCCGTGCCGCCACATAGTTGGACCGGACGCCGACATCGACCATGTCCCAATGGCTAAGCGGCTTCTCCCAGAACGGTCCCGGTTCGGTCAGGTCCTCGGGAAGGGCGAACGCGTTGTTGACGAGGATGTCGAGGCGGCCCTGCTCGCGCTGGATCTGGTCGAACAGCGCTGCGACCTGGCTGTCATCGGCATGGTCGACGTGAACGGCGACGCCTTTGCCGCCACGCCGGTCCACCTCATGTGCGGTTTCGCCAACAGTGCCAGGCAGTTCATACGCACCCGGTGTCATGGTGCGACCGGTGACATAGACGGTGGCCCCCTCCGTCCCCAGCGCCAACGCGATGCCCTTGCCGATTCCCCGGCTTGCCCCGGTCACCACAGCGACTTGGCCTGTTAGCGAGCCCATTCCGCGCCCTTGCCGAAGAACGTCTCGCTGTGATCGCCGACCGACCTGCCGGTGTAGTGATCGGCACTGAAGGGCACGCCCATCAGGCCCTGCGACCAGTCGATCGACCGGCCGAGGTCCCGATACCAGTCGTAGAGCATCGTCCGCTGCCCGATTCGCCAGTGAGCGCCGCGCTTGTCCATCCTGTCGAGGTAACGCCCACCGATGACGGTGTCGCGGTCCGC
>NZ_JAVHWM010000045.1:0-17819 GCF_032159765.1 Mycobacterium sp.
ATCCGACGGCTCAGGGTCTGGACAACCCTGGGCCGTCGGTGTTCGGAGCAACGGACCCAACGGCTTTCCCAGGAACCGTAGCTACGGTGGCGTTGTGACCCATCCGGCTCCCGCGGTCGCACCGGTAACCGGCCAGCCGGTCGCGCGCGTCGATGGTCGGCTCAAAGTGACCGGCGCTGCGACGTACGCGTCCGACAACGTGCCGCCGAACCTGGCCTACGCCGCGCTGGTCTGCAGCACGGTCAGTAGGGGCGCCGTGGCGAAGATCGATTCGTCCGCGGCGACGAAGGCCCCCGACGTCATCGCTGTCGTCGGTGACTTTCGGGGAGTGACCCTTCCGTTCGACCCGGCCAAGATCGCCTTTTTCGGCCAACCCGTCGCGGTGGTGGTGGGCAACTCCCTGGAGGCCGCCACCCACGGCGCGTCCCTCGTAGAGGTGCGATACGACGCCGCGAGCGGTGTGACGGATATCGATTCATCACAAGCGACTCCGCAGCCTGGGCAACGCCAGACCGACTACAGCCGAGGCGATGCCGACGCCGCGCTGACGAAGGCCGCAGTCGTGTCGGACCTGCAGTACTCAATCGTTCGGTACAACCACAACCCGATGGAGCTGCCGGCGACCGTCGCCAGCTGGGCCGGCGACTCGCTGACCGTGTGGGACAAGGCGCAGGGCGTCAACTCCGCACAAGCGGTGTACGGCAAGGCTTTCGGCATTCCGCCGGAGCGCGTGCGGGTGATCTGCCCGTTCATCGGCGGCGCGTTCGGCAGCGCAGGCGGCACCTGGCCCCATCAGATCATGGCCGCGTTCGCGGCTCGCCAAGTGCGAAGGCCCGTCAAGCTGGTGCTGACTCGAAAGCAGATGTACACCGGCATCGGCTATCGGCCCGCGAGCCGGCAGCGGCTGGCAATTGGCGCGGACCGGTCAGGAAAGATCGCGACGATCGTGCATGAAGGGCGCACGGAGTCGGCGCGCTACCAGCTGTTCGAGGACAGCATCACGGGCCCCGCGAAATACCTCTACAACAGCCCGAATATGCGCTCGACCTACCGGGTTGTGCCGCTCGACGTCAACGTCGGCTGTCCGATGCGCGGCCCGGGGGCAACCCCAGGCACGTTCGTGCTCGAATCGGGCATCGACGACCTCGCGCACCGCCTTGCCATCGACCCGGTCGAGCTGCGGATCCGCAATGAGCCCGACCGCGATCAGACGAACGGGCTGCCGTTTTCGACGCGACGGCTCGCCGACTGCATGAAGGAAGGTGCCGCCAAGTTCGGTTGGGCACAGCGCAATCCCGCTCCGCGCGCGGTGCGTGACGGCAACGAACTCGTCGGCGTCGGCATGGCCGCAGCGGGCTATCACGTCAATCGCAGCCCGTCCGACGCCCAGGTCCGGATCAACGCCGACGGCACCGCCGATGTCTTCAGCGCGACGGGCGACATGGGACCGGGCACCTACACGTCGATGACCCAAGTCGCCGCTGACGCGCTCGGACTGCCCATCAGCAAAGTACGATTCGCGTTGGGCGACAGCCAATTTCCCAAGGCGCCCTCTCATTCCGGCTCGCGGACAATGGCCAGTGTGGGCTCGGCGGTGCTGGCCGCGGCAAACATCATGCGGGACAAGCTAGTTCGTACGGCAGTGGTGGATCCCGCCTCGCCGCTTGCCGGCGCCGCACCAGGTGAAGTCACGGTGTCCGACGGCCGGATGTACCGCGTCGACGACCCCGGGCGTGGCGAAACTTATCAGGACCTGTTGCGCCGCAAGGGCTGGCAGAACAGCGACGCCACGCAGACCTACACGCCCGATGACGCGGACAAGCGGTTCTCGATGTATGCCTATGGTGCGGTGTTCGCCGAGGTGAGCGTCGACGAGGAGCTTGGTCGCGTGCGCATCCGCAGGATCTTCGCCTGCTACGACGGCGGGCGGATCATCAACCCGCTGCTCGCGCACAGTCAGGCGATCGGCGCGATGGTGATGGGCACCGGCATGGCATTGCTGGAGGGAACGCAGCTCGACTACCGCGACGGCCGAGTGGTCAACGCGAACATGTCGGACTACCTCGTGCCCGTCAACGCCGACATACCGACGCTTGATGCAATGTTCCTGCCTGGCGAGGACACCATCGCCGACCCCCTGGGGGTGAAGGGCCTGGGCGAGCTCGTCATCGTCGCGGTCCCGCCGGCAGTCGCGAACGCCGTCTTCAACGCGACAGGCAAGCGGATCACCGATCTACCCATCACGCTGGAGAAACTGCTCTGATCCGCCGGCGGGCCCGACGAAGCGCCGGCCGACGCACTACGCTTTGCGGAAACCAGTTCGCTGCCCCCGACAAGAGAGCACTGCATCGACTCATGACTGGACTCCAACGCCCGGCGCTCACCGTGGCCCGGATCGCCTTCGCCGGCGCCCTCGTCGGATCGTCGGCCCTGGTCACCGCGGCCGCGGCGAACGCAGGCCCCTGCGATCCCGCGACGCTGGCGATGACACCGCAGCCTCAGCTGTCGTGTGCTCCGCCAGATGCGCCTCCGCCCGACGCGCCTGCGCCACCCCCGGGGTCGCCACCGCCGGCGTCGGCACCTCTGAGCGACGGCCAGGGCAAGCCGTACGAGGGCCCGACACCTCCCCCGGGTATGGCACCGTACATCCCGCCGGTCGTCAACGCGGACGGGTCACCCGGGTCCTACGGTCAGCGGGGCTTCTTCCGGGACGTCTGGAATCAGTTCCACAACGGCGTTCCGTCGGACATGATCTACGGACCCGACCCGGCGGATTACGGTTTGAAGCCGGGCGACCCCATTCCTGCGGGGCCGCCGCCCGAGCCGCCGTCTCCCTAACTTGACGCCGCAGCCTTGCCGTTGCGTTCGCGGTGTTTGCATCCCGGCCAGCAGCAGGGCCGGCGCATGCCTTCCTCCAGCTCCTCCTGAGTCCGCCGGATGCGGCGCTGCCGCGTCTTGTCCTGCTTGGCATCCTCGACCCAGCAGATGAACTCGTTGCGTGCCAGAGGCGTGATGTCCTGCCAGGCCGCGAGTGCGGTGGCATTCGCCGTCAACGCCGTGCGCAGGTCCGCGGGCAGCTTGTGCACAACCCCACCGGGCACCTGTTGGCTGCTCATAGCGCCACCGTAATCGCTCGGCCAGGTTCAGTGCGTGCGGCGCCCCGGCTTTCACAGCAGTCACAGCGCAGAGAAGATCGTCGTTCTGCCCGTATCTTAGCGACAATTGCTCTCGAAACCCGTTGGTGTTCAAGAATTGTCGCTAAGAGGCGGCCAATCACCCTTTACCTTCGCAGCGATACGGAAGTGACTCACGGTCACGGTGGAAAGGTCTTCGCGACGGTCCCATCGGTGTTGACTTGCATGAACCCGACGCCTGGGGCCAACGAATGAATCGACATCTTCAGGCCGCCGCCTGAGGCGCCCTCGACGATGAGATACATCTGAGAGCCGTCACGCGCACCGATTGTTTGGGGCGCGTCCGCCAACGTTTTCGCGACTGCGCCCGCGTCGAATGCGCTGAGATCGGCGAGGATGTCGAGGGTTGAGGTCGACGTGGCCGGCCCAAAGGTCTGCCACGCACCTTTGCGATACGTGTACCCCTGCTCGACGTGGGTGTTCGCCGGATCGGGACGATTGGTCACGGCGTAGTCGGGGTAGATCACCAGCCGAAATCCCATGGTGTCGCCGAACCGGTCGCGCATCCCGGCGAGCAGGCCGGTCAACCCGTCGGCCGTCTGCAGCTGTGTCGGTCCCTGCGGCGCCGACGAGCTTGAGGTCTGCCCCGGCACGTTCGTGATCGGCGGAATGGTCGGTATCGAAAAGCTCGGGAGTTTGATCGACGGACGGTCTTGTTGGGTAGGGCTAGAGGCTTGTTGCTTCGAGTTCCCGCTTGGCCAGGTGACGACCAGGATCGTGCCGAGAATGATGAGGATGGCCAGAAGAGCGGCCGGTATCAAGATGGCCGGGCCGCGCCACCACGGGCGTCCGGTTTGCGCAGATTGCGAGTCGGGCACCGGGATCGGAGGCCAGACCGAGGGTTCGCCAGTCATCGGCTGTTGCGTCGACGGGCCCGCAGGCGCGGCGCTCGGCCCGGTGGCGGGATAAGGCTGCGGCGTTTGCCAATTGGACACCGGCGGCGTCCAATTCATCATTGCGGGAGCGGGCTGACCGGCAGGAGTCGGCGACAGGGCGGCACGCGCAGCAGCCGCCAGATCCTTGGTCGACGCGTAGCGCTCGTCGGGGTTCTTGGCCATTCCAGTGGCAATCACGTGGTCCATTTGTGGGGACACACCGGGCTGCACCATCGATGGCCGCGGCGGCGGCAGCGTCAGGTGGCTGGTGATCTGGCGTTCCAGACTGTCGCCCGGAAAGGGCTGGGACCCCGTCAGGCACTCGTACAACACGCACGTCAGCGCATAAACGTCGGAGCGCGCGTCGGCGACGTCACTGGTGAATCGCTCGGGGGCCATGTAAGCCAAGGTGCCGATCGTGGCGCCGGTGTCGGTCAGCTTCGTCGCCTCGGCCGCGCGGGCGATCCCGAAATCGATGAGGTAGGCGAAGTCGTCGTCGGTCACCAGGATGTTCGACGGTTTGACGTCGCGGTGCACCAGCCCGACGCGGTGGGCAGCATTGAGGGCGGCGGCGATCTGCTCGACGATCCACACGGCGCGCTCGGGTGGCAGCGGTCCGCTCTCTAGCAGCTCCTGGATGGTCTTCCCGTCGATCAGCCGCATCGTGACGTAGAGGCGTCCATCGATCTCGCCGAAATCGTGGATCGGGACGACGTGGGGCTCATCGAGCGCGGCGGCCACCTGGGCCTCGCGGCGGAACCGCATCTGAAACTGCGTGTCGTGAGCAAAGCTGGCGGGCAGCACCTTCAAGGCGACCACCCGGTTCATGGATGTGTCGAACGCCCGCCACACTTCACCCATGCCGCCACGGCCCAGCATGTCGACCAACCGGTAGCGGCCGAACTCTGTCCCGTCCACCGGCTAACCATATGAGCCAGTGGCGTCAGCTGCCAGCAGTTCCGCCAACGGCGCTCGGCCTACCAGGGCGCAGTGGCCCAACCCAAATACGTCGCCCGGGGTGTGGGGTTCCAGCTGTTCATGACTTGAACGTTGTGGCCTGCGCCAGCGAGCCCTTTGTAGGGGGCCCACACGCCGCCGGAGACGAAGGTTCCGTCGCCTTGAGCAATGTCGACGTGGCCCGCACCTCCGTCAATGGAACTCTCCGAGAACACCAGCGCGCCGCGCGGGAAGTTCTGATCCATGTGGATTTGATTCTGGGCAGCAAGGTGATCGCGGAACTGCTTGGCTGTGGCGAAGCCAATACCGGGAACACCGTAGGCCCAGGCGACGAACTTTCCGCAGCCCTGATCACCGAACATGTCGCTGCCGACGGCTGAATTCGCCTTAGCGACAGCCGCATCCGCCTTTGATGACGATGGCGGCGGCGCGGCGGCCGGGGCCGGCCCGCCCGCATCGCACGGTGGCGCGACGACATCGAGGGTGCCGGTCTCGATGTCGACGTCGGCCACGAAATGGCCGTCGGACGTGCGGTACCACAAGTCGTCCCAGCCACCGGGGATGTTGAAACTAACTAATACCAAGCTCCCTGCAACCGCAGCAAATGCGCACCCGGAATGTGATTTGGGACACATCGGGCGGTGTCAAGCGGCATTAACACCTCCGCGCCGACGACGTTCGACTGCACGTCTCAGTTCGTGGACCCGGAATCGGCTGCACCGCTGCCACTTTCGGTGCTGGATGCGCTGTTGTCTGACGGGTGCTTGCCGAGGAGCCCGTCGATCGCGGTTGGCAAAGTCCCGACGGTTGCAGACTCTTGCGCGCTGCTTGGGGTAGTCGGGCCCGCACCGAGTGGGCTGGTGGTCACCGCCGGAGTTTGACCGGTGATCTGCGTGGGCGACGCTTGTCGGCCGTTCGCCGCCGGTGACGTCTTGGTCGCCGCCGAGACGAGCGAGGGAGTCGTGGTCCCCAGCGACGCCGCTGTCGGCGCTATTGCCGCTGCGGTAGGCGGTGCCGACACCTTCGACGGTGTAGCACTGGGCTGTACTCGTGCCGCCGCCAAGGGCGCCGCTTGTGCGCCGGCCGCCTGATCGCCCGTGCCGATGCTGAAGCTGATGCCGGGCGTGAAGCTGAAGGGATTGGTGCCGGGGGGTGCTGTGCCGTCGAAGCTGATGGCTGGGACAACGGTCAACGTGAAGCTGAGAGGACCGATCTGAGTGGTGGTTTGCAGACCGCCAGTCCAATATCCAGTGCCGAGGCCATTGCCGTATCCCCAGTCGGCGATGAAGCCGGTGGTGCCGGTGTTGGTGATGAGCCCCGGTATACCGGCTTCCCACTGTCCGAGGTCCACGGCGTGGATGTCGTCCAGCTGACGATTTTCCAGCACTCTGCCGTTGGGTGGTTGCGTGAAGGCCAGGGCCTTGAGGACATTGAGGTTAAAGACTGCAGGGCCAAGCCGATTGGCGGTCGACAGGATGCCTGCGACGTCCGCGATGCCACCGTTGCCGCCGCCGAACGTATTGTTGGCCGTCCACCCCGTGTTGCCGGTGCTCCCGATCAGATCGGCTAGCCCGACCGTCCACGAGCCAATGTCTCCGGCATTGAAAACCGGTTGGGTTCCGGTCGGATTGGTCTCACTGGGTGTGACGATGAGGCTGATCGTTCCGTGATTTCCGAGGTTAAACGTCAACGGTCCGAACTGGTTTGCGTTTTCCAGCGCGCCCGCTCCGAATAGTGTGTCGCCCTTGGGGCCATCGAGGATGGGGGTGATTGTCCAGCCCGCATTGGCGGCGCTCCCGCCTAAACCGGCCAACGGTAGTGCCCAGAGGGGGACGTTATTGACGTAATCCCCTGTCGTATAGGCGTCGACGATGGCGGTGATCGCGGCTGTCAAATCTGCGGGATCAACCAGTGTTGCCGCGAAATGCGTCGCGGCCGCGCCTTGACCGGGTTCGACGAGCGCGGCGAGTTCTACGCGGTTGCCTTCGCTGCTCGGCGGCGATGCAAGTAAGGCGCAAACGAGGGCCGAAGCTGCAATCGTTGCCGCGGTGACCGCAAGGCGCGGACGAGCTGCCGGTCGTGCTTGCCGTCGTCGGCGATGAACCGGCCGACTCGTCGGGACCGTGATTTCCGTCGCGCTGGCTGCGGATCGGTTCCGACGGTGCCGGGCGCGGCGGTCCGACCGTGAGGTCGGGACGTCGGCGTCTGGAGGGTGCGGCCAAGCGCAGGGCAGTCCGATGGCACCGCCGCCCGCTCCGGCCAGTCCCGCAATGGCGAACGAGCCCAGTACTTCACGTGACCGGTGGTGCCGGTTGCGGCGAGAGCTAGCGCGTGTCGACGACTGCTGATTCATGAGGACCCCCCCACGCGAAACCGAGTTTGACAATCGGAGCTTACGCTAACTCGGCCGAAAAATATGGATAACTAGACAAATTTTCAAGATCGACATTCGCAGGAGTGAGATCGCGCCTATGGATTAACTAGGTTTCTCGGGTAATGGTCCGGGTTGGATCACTGCGCATCTGGATACACACGAACAACGCGCCGGGATCCCCGCCTATGACCAGGCTATACGGACAAAACAGGAGCGACCGGCTGCGCGCACCCGGCGATGATTGTGGCCATCCTTATTACTAGATTGTTAGCTCTAGCTCTATATCATCATTTGCGAGAGCGCATAGTCAACCACCGATTTCCCATTGACTGCGGGGACGCTTAATGGTTGCTGAACAGCCCGATGCTCGAATTCACCCCGGGGTCAGCCACGATGTTGGCGAACGGGAGGCGACCGTAGTGCGCGCTGAACTCGGTGAGCATCGTCGTTTCGATCTTCGCGGCGTCGGCGTCTTTGGTGATGCGCCAGCGACGAGTAGTTGACGGTGATCGACGAGCTGCCAGATTTGCCGACCACCCGTGTGACCGACCGGTGCGCCGGCACCGTACTGCCGAAACTCGTTGAGTCGGTTGCGTAAACCTCGCTTGCCGCTCACACCGGCATTGGCCTTGCCGATGTAGACGATGTGCCAACCCGGCATCCGCAGCGCAGCCAACTCAGGCGGCTCGGCGCTCGGACGTACAACGACGTACACGCCAGGGTCGATCGGCACGTCAGCGTGTGGAGGCTGCGCGAACGACACCCACCCGCGGAAGCCCGAAAGATCGATGGGATCGGGCAGCGCATCGTCTCGGCAGCGTCGACAAGATGCTTCGGTTGTCGCCTGCTCCTGCCCGGTCGGCGTGGCCGGAGCTGCTGTGCACCAAGCTCACCGCCAACATGAGCCGCAGGCAATGGAACGACTGGGTGTCACCAGATATCGACTACATCCCCGTCTGTCCCGGCCTCCCCGTTCCACCGGACAACCCCAGTTGATGGTGAACCCACGGCAGGACGTCAGTAGCGATCGATCTCGATCAACCGCTCGTCGCTGATCCCGAAATGATGCGCGATCTCGTGCAGCACAACGTGTTTGACCGCACGGTATAGACGATCGGCGTCGCCGTGGGCGAGTCGCGTGATCGGCACGCGGTAGATGCTGATCTTGTCGGGAAGCACGCCGCCGTACATGCTGTTCCTTCGCGGCAGTGGTACGCCCTGGTAGAGACCGAGTAGCGGCCGCCCGTCGGGTGGTTCCTCCTCGACGACGATCTCGAGGTTGCTCAGTGCGGCGCGGAGTTCGGCAGGCAAAGAGTCCACGGCGTCGTCAATCGCCTTTTCGAATGGATCATCGAGACCCGGCTCCGAAGGCGAATCCACCTCCGCAATGGTGCCAGACTTGGTGCTGCAAGAGTCGCCCTGGATCAGCAGGCAGCGACAGTTTCTTTCGCCAATGCGGCGATGCCACAGTCCCGAAGTTGGGCTTCGCCGGCTGCGCAGGCTTCGACGACTGCCTGTAGATCTGCGGTGGACAGCCGACTGGAGGCGCCCGCGAACCCCGGGTCGATAACGCTGGCACCGAAATCGAGCCACTTCGGATCCGCTTCGACATCCAGAAATCCGGCAAGCCGCTTTAGGGACAACGTGGGGTCTGCTACGAGGTCCGAGTACGACAACCGAAGGTATCGCTCTGCAGGCAGGTCGGCCAGCGCTGCTACGCCGATTGCGATCGACTCGCTCCACATCCGGGCGAATCGGGCGACGGGAAGATTCTGACTCATGAGGTAGTCGAGGTCGCAGCGGTCACCGACCAGGGGTGCGAGCTCGATCGGTATAGCCGCCGGGTCCAGCCGCAAACCAGGGCCGCGGCTCTCCGGGGTGAGGTCGAGCAGTCCCAGAGCGTCCTCAATGAGCGCCATCAGACGAAAACCAGTGTGCTGGCTCATTGAGACCACTGTGTCGGGGCCGTGTCGAAAGAGGTGTACGAACTTCGCGTCGGGGAATGTTTCACGAAGCCACGGGACACTGCTGAGCGACATGGCCGAGCGCTCCACCACGACGCTGCCACCGAAATGTGCTGCGAGCCAGCCGAAGAGCTTCTCGTAGTGCATGCGAGGGGATTGTTGCGGCCATCTCGGAACCTCCGCACCAAGGGCGTGGAAGACGCTGTCAGGGTCCGGCGACAGATGCGGCAGCGTCATCATCGAGATCGCCGGAATCCCGGTCGTATTCGCATCGAACCGTGTTCCCTCCAGGCTGGGGTAGATGAACTCCGGCATCCCGGCGCCGCCCCGGACCATGGCGTCGAATGCCGCGTGCGGCTCGGCGAGACTGCGCCAGAATTGTTCGCCTGACAGTGGTTGATCGACCGAAAGCAACGTGCGCACGGAAAGGTAGAACTCGTTGAGGCTGAGCACATCTCGGTGACCGCTGAGAATTCGCGATAGCGCGGTCGATCCACTTCTTCCGACGGTGACGATGAACGTCAGCCCCCTCATCGGGCTGACCGTGTCGGTGCTGCGCTCAGCAACATCGCATTGCGGAACGACATGCACGAAGGGTTGAGCCGATCGCGCCGAGGCACTGGATTTCTTCGGTGCAGGCGGGACTGAGAAGTGTCGTTTGTACCCGCCCACACCGGCGACCAGATAGCTCAGGTCGACAACGGTCTGGCCGCTGGGCTCACCAAGCACTGCTCGCGCGGCGGTCGTGTCGAAGGTTCGACTGTGCTGCAGGTAGGGAATGAACCCCTTCGCCCACCGTAGGCGCCTTTCCAAGAAGTTCGGGTCTTCGATCGGGTGGTCCACCACCGACGCGCGAATCGGCGACACCGCGTTGAACACGTCCACCAGGGTTGGCACTGCGACGTCGTGGTGGTGAACTACGTGATAGGTACTTAGACCATCCGGAGCAAGGCGTACGAGGCGGACCATGGCCGCGGCGGCTTCGCCGACCGGCATGTAGTTCAAGTGCCCGTCGGGATCACCTTTGAATCGAATTGCCACCTTCGTGTTCAGGGGTCGTCCGGACATGCAGAGCAGCCGCAGGGCAAGCTCGGCCGACTTCGACAGATAAGACAGAGGATGGAGCGGAAAGTCGGGATTCGGCGGCCGATCGGAGATCAAGGCACTCGGCCGAAGCACGACCACCCGGCGTTCTGTGCGTTGTGCCCAGTCCCGTACCAGCGACTCGGCCTCGAATTTGGACCTCTCGTAGTTGTTCTCAAATCCAGCCTCGCTCCGAAAATCTGTCTCGTAGATCAAGCCGGACCGGCGCCCGCCGGCGACGAACGCAGTCGACATGTGAAACACATCCGGCGCCCTCGACCCGGCTTGCGCGAGTTCGAGGATCCGTGCGGTGCCGTCGACATTCACGCGGCGAAGCTCCGCAAGATCGCCGTCCAACTCCACACTTCCGGCGCAGTGCAACACGGCGTCGACACGGTCGGCGAGGGCCTGGAACTGCTGTTCCGGCAGTCCAAGGTTGGGTTCGCGCAAATCGACCGGCACAACGGCCAACCGCTCGCGCAGGCGCTGATCGGTCCAGCCCCGCTCACCGATGATGGCGAGCGCCTTCTGTATCCGAGCGATCGGTTCGGATTGCGGCCGAGCCAGAAGTGTGAAGGTTCCACTGCCCCGGAGCAGTTCGGCTACAAGGTGAACGCCGAGGAATCCGGTACCCCCGGTGATAGCCCAATGCATCGAAATCACTCCATCCGGGATCGCCCCGCGAATCGATGACGCGTCCACGGCTTCAAACGACCCGTAGAAGCACCTCTGGTCGCGAATTTACGTCGCAGTCATTGATCGTGTGGCAAATTTGCAGAATGGATACCGCAAAGCCATCGAGCCCGCGGTAGTTGTTTGCTTATGCAAAGGACGCACGCGCCGTGACGTTTGCTCTCTCAACGATTTTCGCTACGTCGCGTACCCACCGGTGAGACACTTTCATGGCCTTCCAGCAGAGGGGACGAGGTGCCACTGAGCGTCGAAATGTCCGATGTCGTTCGGGAGTACCGCGCGGGCGGACACGCCGTCCGAGCCTTGGACGGGATCACGATGCGGATCGACGGTGGGCAGTTCGTTTCCGTGGTGGGGCCCTCCGGCTCGGGGAAGAGCACACTATTGCACCTGCTCGGTGCGCTCGATTCACCGGATTCAGGATCAATACGATTCAACGGCGTCGAGATCGCGACGATGACGGATGACGAGCAGTCAAGTTTTCGCCTCCACAAGATGGGATTCATTTTCCAGTTCTTCAATCTCCTGCCGACGCTGTCGGCATGGGAGAACGTGGCGATCCCAAGGCTTCTCGACGGGCAAAAGCTGCGTCGAGTCCGGCCCGACGCCGTGCGCCTGTTGGAAATCGTCGGTCTGGGTCACCGAGTCGATCATCGTCCGGCTGAGTTGTCCGGCGGGGAGATGCAGCGGGTCGCGGTCGCACGCGCGCTGATGATGGATCCACCGCTGATCTTGGCCGACGAGCCATCAGGAAACCTGGATTCGGCCACTGGCACGGCGATCGTGGAATTGCTGCGAAGCGTGGCGCACGACGAGGGAGTCGACCGCTCGGTAGTGATGGTGACGCATAACTCAGAGGCGGCTTCGGCGGCTGATCGGCTCATCACACTGCAGGACGGTGCGGTCAAGTCGGACGTTCTGGCCAACCACGTAACCTGAATCCGGTTGTGCCGCTATGGTTCCCGCGAAGTTTCGTAGCGTGCGATCAGCTTCTCCCGCTTGGCGGGCTGGAGGTGCGCTCGGGAGATATCACCGCCGTAATGGGCAAGCACGCGCCGGTCCATCACCTTGCGCCACGCCGGCGGGAAGTGGGCCAGGGAGATCATGCTGGCGTAGCCGCTCGGCAGATTCGGCGCGCCGTCACAGCTGCGCAGCACCTGGTAACGGCGAGTCGGGTTGGCGTGGTGGTCGCTGTGCCGCTGCAGGTGGTACAAAAAGAGATTGGTCACCAGGTAATCGGAATTCCAGCTGTGCTCCGGCGTGACACGCTCGTAGCGACCGCTGGCGGGCGCCGATCCTCTTCGCGCAAGCGGCTCATCGATCTTCTGCCGGAGCAAGCCGTAGTGCTCCAGATAATTCACGGTCTCCAGCAGCACGATTCCGAAGACTGCCTGGATCGCGATGAACGGGATCAGCGCCGCCCCGAAGATCGCCAGCAGCACCCCCCACAGCACCACCGACATCAGCCAGCCGTTGATCACATCGTTACGGAGGCCGAACACGCTCTTGTTCCGCAGGCGCATCCGCTGGGCCTCCAGGCGCCACGACGAGCACAGGCTCCCCCAAATGCAGCGCGGCAGGAACGCCCACAGGCTCTCACCCATGCGCGCGCTGGCCGGGTCTCCTGGTGTGGCGACCCGGACGTGATGGCCGCGGTTGTGCTCGACATAGAAGTGGCCGTAACAGGTCTGTGCCAGCGCAATTTTCGACAGCCAGCGCTCTAGCGCGTCCTTCTTGTGGCCAAGCTCGTGGGCGATGTTGATTCCCACCGCTCCGAGCATTCCCACCGACAGCGATAGCCCGATCTTCGCGGTCCATGGCAACGACCCCGGATAACCCAGCCAGCTCAGATTGTGGGCGGTGAATAGATACGCCGCCCAGACCACGCTGGCGTATTGGAGGGGGATGACAGCGTAGGTGCAGTAGCGGTAGTACTTGTCGTTCTCCAGCCGCTCCATCACTTCGTCTGGCGGATTCTGCCGGTCCGGCCCGAAGCGCAGATCAAACAACGGCAACAGCACATAGATCAGCAACGGGCCGACCCAGAACAACGTCTGCGCTGCGATGTGCCGGTGGAATTGGTTCAGCACGCAGATCATCGGCGTGACGATGAAGAGAGCGCTGGGCGCGAGCAGGCCGCACAGCCACAAATACCGCTTCCGGTCACGCCACCCTAGGGGGTCGACGGCCGAAGCTGGCTGCCCCGAAGCTACATCGGTCACTAAACGTCACCTCCTGTACCGCATCACGTCGGAGGGAGAAATTGACGCTACAGCAGCCTTTGTTGTACGGGACGACATTGGCAAAACAAGCCGATTCCCTCCGGACGCAGGCCGCGATCCGCACAATGGTGAGTTGCTGGCTGGCGAATGGCCGGATCAGGGCTGCTGTACTGGCTGGTGGGTAACAGGCGTGTTTGTGGACCGCGTACGCGCGCTCAATCTGCGGGAGCTGCGACGGCATCCCGCCCGGACAGCGATGTCGCTTGCGGTGGTGGCGATCTCGGCGACGCTGCTGGTCGCGGTCTTGGGCATTGCGGGCTCGATCACTGGTTCCTCTAACCGTCTCGTCGCCAGTATCGGCGGCAATGCGAGCCTCGAGGTTTCCGGGGCGACCGACACCGGTTTCCCGCAAGCCATAGAGGGCGACGTTGCGAAGGTGCCCGGTGTCGCCGCCGCGGTGCCGATGCTGCGGACACCGATCGGCAAGCCTTCCGAGCGTGTGCTGCTGCTAGGTGTCGACGACAAGGTCAGGGCCATGCTGAGCGACCTCCAGCGCGCCGTTGAGAACGAGATCGGCCCCCTGGTCAGGCAGCCCGGCAAGGTGGCGGTCGGGACCGGTAGGGGGCATGCGGTGGGCGACTCCTTTCCCCTGGGCAACGGGACGGTCACCGTCGCGGCGGTGATCACCGGTGCCGATGCCGATCGGGTCAACGGCGGCAATTTCATCGTGGGGCCGCTGCCATTGATCCAGCGTCTAACGGATCGGGTCGGCATGATCGATTCGATCCTGATCATCGCGGCTCCAGGGGCGGACCTCGCCCAGCTGCGCGCCGGCGTCACGGCCGCAGTAAACGGCCGAGCCATCGTTGCCGAGCCGGCCTTTCGGTCCGCGCAATCCGGCGGAGCCATTGCGATCTTGCGCATCCTGATGCTCTTGGCGGCGTCGACATCGCTTGTCGTCGCCGGGTTCCTGATCTTCAACGCGATGAGTATGGCGATCGCCCAGCGGCGGCCGGCGATATCGATGCTTCGCGCCATCGGCGCCAGGAAGCGGCAGATCGTGGGTGACCTGCTGATGGAGGCCGGTCTGGTGGGGCTGGTCGGCGGGGTCCTCGGGTCGGCGCTGGGAGTGGTCATCGGCAGGCAATCGATCGGTGCCCTGCCCGCGGCGATCCTGCAGGGGTTCGAGTCGCGAACCGAATACATCCTGCCCGGCTACGCAATTCCCATCGCCGTGGCCGCATGCATCGTCATGAGCGTTGTGGCGGCGGCGCTGGCGGCCCGACAGGTGTATAGCGTGGAGCCGGTCGAAGCCCTGGCCCCCGTCGGGGCGTCCGCTGCTGATGCCGTCGCGCTTCCGGCGCGGGTGGCGGCGGGGTTCTTCGGCGTTGGTCTCATTGCAGCGGCGATCGTGGTCGCAGCCCACGACCTGGGAAGGCTTTCCGTGGCGGCGATCGGGCTCGTAGGTCTCGGCGAGATCGCGGTGTGTTTCGCCTTCGCGGGCCCGCTAGTTGCCGCGGCAGCGGCGGGCGCCCGAGTATTCGGTGCGCCCGGGGCGCTGGCAGCGGCGACGATCGAACGGGCGCCGCGCCGAGTGTGGGCAACCCTGATGACTGTGCAGATCGCGGTGGCCATCACCGTGCAGAGCACCGGCTCGAATATGAACGCCATCGATTCCGCGGACGCGAGCTTCGCCTCGTTTCGCGACGCTGGGTTCTACGTCAGCTCGACCGGTCCCGGCGTGTTCCCGACGTCGCCGGTTTTGCCGCAGGACACCGAATCGCGAATCGCGTCGATCCCGGGGGTGGCCCGCGTCGTTCCAGGGCAGACGGCCTACGCAACCGTCGCTGGGAGGCGCGTACTAATTCAGGGAGTCGCGCCCGGCTCGGTCGCGCCGCCACTGAGTGCGACGAACGAGCAAGTGCGAGAGCAGGTTCTGGCCGGCGACGGCGTCGTCGTATCCCGCGACATCGCCCGCACCTTACGACTGCAGGCCGGCGACGTATTGATGCTGGCCACTCCGACCGGCGAGCGGCCCGTCCGCGTCCTGCAGGTGGTGCCGTTCTTCTCGGTACTCGGCGGCGTCGTTTCGATGAGCCTGACCCAACTGCGCCAATGGTTCGACCGGCCTGGCTCGACGATTCTTGCCGTTGACCTCACCGCAGGAGCGGACCGCCACAGGGTGGAGGCGATGATTCGCGACAGACTGCCCGCCGATATCTACGTGTATTCAGGTGAGGAGGCGGCCAGGGCAGTCGGCACGTCCGTGGCTAAGGCCACGGCACTCATCACGGTGATGGCGTGGATTGTCGTCTTCGTCGCGGGCGTCGCCTTGCTCAACACGCTGATGCTCTCGGTACTGGAGCGGCGGCGCGAGTTGGGGGTCTTGCGCGCGATGGGCTCGTCACGGCGCTTTGCTCTACGTACCATCCTCGCCGAGGCCGCTGGCCTTGGGGTCGTCGGTGCGGCGGCGGGAGCACTGATCGGTGCGGCCAACCAGTACCTGAGTGCGTCCGCACTCACTCATGTGCTCAACATCGAGGTCGTCTACGCTCCGAGCCCGCTTGCGCTCTTATTCGCTTGCGCCGCATTCGGTTTGACACTTCTGGGTGCGGTCCCACCGGCCGTTCGGGCGGCGCGCCTCGACATCGTCGAGGCGGTCGCGGTCGATTAGCCAGCGCCACAGTTGATCGTGTTGATAACGCGACGCTTGTAGTGCCGCACATGATTCACTGAACCGATGGTGCTCCACAGGCCTACGAGGTGATCACCCTCATCGCACGGCCGGTTCTTGGCGTCGCGCTCATCGCGCTCATCATCGCGTCGAACCGGCACATCTTCCGACGCATACCGAGCGGACCGCAGGTGTCGGAGATGGAGTGCGTGTACTACGTGATCGGCGTGGCATCGGTTGCATTGGCGTGGTACTTCAATGTTCGGTATGTGAGCCAGTATTCGACGGCTTGGGAAAATCCCGTCTGGGGCAAGGGTGGCTGGACGGACTACGTCAAGTTGATGTTTGCCAATCCCGCCGCCAGTGCCGCTAGCCAGGGTTTCCTCGTCGCCAATCTGCTACTGCTACCGCTGTACACCATCGTCGATGGCTACCGGCGTGGCGTGCGCCGCCCGTGGCTGTATTTCGTATCGAGCTGGTTCATCCCTTTTGCGTTCGTGTGGGCGTTTTATCTGGCCACCGTCGATCGTCACCGGCGACTGGTCGCGTGCAACGCCTTCGACCTGACCACGGGATCTGCCGATGGGAGGCGCCCGAGGAAGCGGTTCGAAATGAATTGACGTTTCGACGGCGCGACACGTCACAGCGCGTAACATGCTGATCGCAGGGCCCGGCTAAACACACTGGTCAATGCACTACACGGCTGGAATCAGATGGACATTCAAGTGCTCGCCTTTCGAGAACGGCTCGCGTGATGCCCGCGGCAAACGACCATCGCGGTCGGGGGCAGCTGCGCAAGCTGCAGCCGTCTTACATCGGTCCTGACTTGCGGCGTCATACCGCACCAAACCCCTTCACCCTCCTCGCCTTCCTGCGATCGGAGATTCCGACGGAAGACATCTCGGCGAACCCGGTGGTGGCGCACCCACACAACACCAGCCGCACCATCCCTGAACGACTGCCGCCGGCCAAGATCAAGGAATTATCCGTGCTGCAGCCGGCGAGGGCGCTGATCGCGACCGCAGAAGAATGGGCCGTCATCGCCGCGGCGATCGCGCTCTCCGCGTACTTCTGGCACCCGGCCCTATATGTGATCGCGGTCATCATCATCGGCTCCCGGCAGCACGCGTTGATGGTCCTCGGCCACGACGCGTCGCATTACCGCTATCTGCGCAAGCGCTGGCAGAACGATCTGTTCGGCAACCTCTTCACGATGTGGCCGACCTTTGCCTCAGTGGAAGGCTTCCGCAAGTTTCACGGGACGCACCACCAATACACCAACCTCGCTAACGACGGAAACCGCAAGCTCTGGCACACCCACAACGCCCAGGGCGAGTTCGAACGCGAGTGGGTGTTCCCGAAGACGCGGCGAGGCTTGGCGCTGATCATTCTGCGCCGTGCCGCGTTCTTGACTGGGATCTCCTGGATCGTCCGCGGTATCGTCGGCGTGTTTTTCATCCCGCAGCCGCACTGGATGGTTGCCGCACGGCTCGCTTTTTATGCATCAATTGCCGCCGCTTTGACGTATGGCGGCGGGTGGCTCGGGTTCGTCTGGTATTGGCTTGTGCCGTTCTGCACCTGGCATATTGCGGCTCAGTACATTCGATTGATCTGCGAGCACAGCGCCGTTGACGCCGATGAGGACGAGTACAACGTCACCCGTACCACGCTGCCGACCCGGCTCGAGGCGATCTTCATCCTGCCGCGCAATATCGGCTTTCACATCGAGCACCACTGGTACCCGAGCGTCCCCTTCTACCGACTGCCAGAGCTTCACCAGCTC
>NZ_JAVHWM010000070.1:0-4922 GCF_032159765.1 Mycobacterium sp.
GTGAAGGCGATCAAGAGCAATTGGGGCGAGGGCGACAACCTCGACGCCTTCAACCTTGCTTACATCACGGCAAGAAACAAACCGAACAACATGTCCCACGAGGATGCCTTGATGTATGCTGCGCGCCAGCCTAAGACCGCGGAATGGGCTGCGGCAGAAGGGTTCACGCAGATAGAAATCGGGATTGCCGTCCAGCACCACGATACGCAATTGTTCGACCATGTGGTGATCTACTTCCGCAAGCCTTGACGGTATGGTGCATCCATACCCGCGCCGCACGGGTCGTGGCGAAGTCGTGAGATGCTCTGATCTATGGCGGCCGATCGCCCCGCGCCCGAGGGCTATCACACCGTGACGCCGCGCATCGTCGTCGACGATGTGGCGGGTGCAGTGTCGTTCCTTCGCACGGTGTTCGATGCTACCGGCGACATCGTGGAGGGGCGGCCTGCGGAGATCCGGATCGGCGATTCACTTGTCATGGTGACGCAGGTCGGAGAGCGCGACGTCTTCCCCGCATTCCTCTATATCTATTTGGCCGACGCGGACGAATCGTATGACCGTGCTGTCAACGCAGGCGCCGAAACCCTAGAGGCGCCGGCGACGACGCCGTACGGTGACAGGCCTGCGATGGTGAAAGACCCGTATGGCAACGTCTTTCAGATCGCGCACCGGCTGACGCCGTCCCGGTAATCTGTAGCGTCGCGGATCGGAGGAGTTACGGCCAACACGATCAATCCCGTTGTCAGCCAACGAGAACCGGAACTGAGTGTACACCCGTCCACCTGCCAGCTAGCTGCACATGGGTATCGTACGGTCTACCAACATCGCAGTGTGACAGCGCATTCCAAGTCTCACCTGGTGGGCAGCGACACCACCCGGTTGTTGCCTGTGTCGGCAACCCAGACGGTGTTTCCCGCGCCGACCGCTACAGCTGCAGGGTGGTTCAGGCCCTTGAATGGCAGCACGCTCTGGTCGCCCGAGCCCCCAGCCACTTTCACCACCCGACTGTTGCCGGTGTCGGCGACGTAGAGGTTCCCTGCCGAGTCGACGGCCAGGCCCTCGGGGCTATTGAGGTTGCCGGACACGGGCGTAGCGGACTGGGCATCAGCCGTCAGCTTCAGCACCCGGTTGTTGCCGGTGTCGGCGACGTAGATGGTGCCCTTTCCGTCAACCGCCACCCCGTGGGGACTGCTGAGGCCACCGAACGAGAGTTCCTTCGTGTCGGCTGCGCCGGCCGGCACTTTCAGGACGTGGTTGGACCCGTCGGTCAGGTAGAGGTTGTCGGCGGAGTCCACCGCTACGGCGCGAGGGCTGTTGAGCCCGTTGATCCGCACGACGGTTGCACTGGTTGCGTCAGCCTCCGCTTTCAGCACCTGATTGTTCTTGCCGTCGGTGACGTAAACGGTGCGGCTGGCGTCGACCGCGACTCCGCCGGGCGTGTCCAGGCCTGCGAACGCCGGCAGCGGGCCCGGATGACCCGCTCCCGATGGCAGCTTGAGCAATTGTTTATTACCTGCATCGACGACGTAGACATTGCCATCGCTGTCGACCGCGACACCGTCAGGGCTGTTGAGATCAGAAACACCGGGCGTGGTTGGCCCCGATGACGATCCAGGTTCTTGGGTTGACCCTGAACTATCACCCGGATTCGCTGTGGGGGATTGAGGTGTCTGGCCGGGCAGCAGGAGGTATCCGATGATGCATGCGACCGCAACAACTGCAACAACACCGGCGATCAACGGCCACTTCAGTTTTCGGCGCGGGCGTGCCACCTGCGGCGCTGCATCGCCGCCCGATCGTCCGTTCCGGGCGGGCGCCCTTGGTCTGGGGGGCGCTGGATCAACCGGCGCCCGCACTGGTGACTTGGCGCCGAGGATGGCGTCGATCTCGCTCGCGATTGCGTACGTGACGTCCGAACGTCGCCGCAACGCCGCCAGCTGCCTGCGAATGTCCTCGACCGCGGTTTCGTCGTGCTCTTCGTGTAGAGCGTTGCGTAACTCAAAAAGCATCTGGGCCTGCATCGGCGGGGTGAGCGCTGCGGGGTCGTGAACCTGTGCGCCCAGTCGCTGCAGGTATTCGTAGGGTATGGGCGGCGTGGCCGGCAGGGGATCTGGCAGCTCAGCGCGTTGGTCTGCGTGCTGGTTGAGCGCCCCCATCAATGCGAAACCTGCTGCGCCCGTGGGATTTCGGTAGTCGATCAGTTGCCTGCTGAAGAGGGGATCGGCTCGGTAACTCGACACTTCCCCGACCTGCACCGGTAGGATCGGCAACTTGAGGTCCTGCGCGTAGCCCAATTCGGCGCGGCACGGCTTGGAGTACAGGGACCGTTCCGACAGCGCGAAGAGGAAGACGTCGCAGCCGCGAATCTGTGCGAGTATCGCGGACCACCAGGCATCACCGCCGCTCAGTTCCTCGTCGATCCACGCGTCGATGCGCGCTCGCCTCAGGTCGCTCACCAGCGACGACACCGCACGTTCGTCATTGCGGGAGTAGCTGACGAACACCTTCATTGCGGATTCCTTGTAGCGACCTCATCGGGTACGCCGAGCATACGGAGCGGTGCAGTCTGTCGGTGCGATTACTACGTACTCACAGCTTCGATGATCGACGACATTCAGCAGTCGGAAAGAATATTGTGCAGCAATGACTCCTCGGCGTAGTGCCTCTCATGCCAAAGGTCTCACGAGCGTCTTCGCGGTCGTCGCTGTGAGCGCCATGACCGCTGCCTGCGGGGGCGGCGGTTCCAGTTCATCTAGTAGTGCCAAAGCGACGACGAGTGCCTCAGGAAGCGCAGGTGCGTCCGCGTCGACACCTGCCTCAGGGACGGCGGGCGCGTCAGCAACGACGAGCAGCACACCCGCCTCGGGGTCGACTACCACGTCGGCACCGCCCACCGGATCAGCCGTGGCGCTGCCCTTCACTGGCCTGACCCACCCTGTCGCCGTGTCGGTGGATACCCAGGGCGGCGTGTATGTCTCCGACACTGGCAACAACCGCGTGGTGAAACTGGCGGCAGATTCCTACACGCAGACCGTGGTGCCTTTCACCGGCCTCAACAACCTGCAGGAAGTGGCGATCGGCCGAGAAGGCCTTGTGTTCGTCAGCGCAGGTGACAGCACTCGGGTGATGTGGCCACAGGCCCAAACCAAAACCGCGGCTCCGCCTTGGCAGGCCGTCTCCACCACCGAGTGGACGGGGCCTTTTACCGACGTGAAGGCCCCCCTCGGCGTGTTCTCTGACGACTACCCCAACTTCTGGGTCTCCGACAGTGGCAACAATCGGGTACTCAAGTACACCAGCCAAACGAACGCCCCTCAGGTGGTGCCCTTCACCGGCCTCAACAAGCCGGACGGGGTGACGTGTGGGCCCTCCTGCCAGGCCTCCTATGTTGTTGACACAGGCAACAACCGGGTGCTTCAACTGACGGGTACCAACAACACCCAGACCGTGCTGGCCTTCACCGGACTGAACAACCCGCACGGCGTTGCGGCGACCTACAGCGTTGTCTACGTCACCGATGGCGGTAACAACCGGGTCGTCAAACTGACGACCGACTCCTCAACCAAGACCACCACCGAAGGCGTCCTGCCGTTCGCCGGCCTCAACAATCCGACCGGCATCGCGCTGGACGTCAAAGGCGACCTATACGTCGTCGACAGCGGAAATAACCGCGTGCTCAAACTGACCAAGGACTTTTTGGGACAATGACATCCGACCCGGCTACTCGGGGTCGCTGACGCGCAGCAGCTTCATCTCCTCCAGCCGCTCCGGCATCGCGTCGACGAACTGTCCCAGGACTTCGCGCAGATCCGACTCGTCCGTCACGAGCGTGCCGTCGAGTTCGATCCGGATCAGACCTGAACGGGCGATCGCCAGCATTTCCTCCACCAGTGCGGCGCGGTCTCGTGTGCCGTCCAGAAGTGGCATAACCTGTGCGTCCAGCGGCGACAACGCTACCGTCTCGTGCCAGAGGTTGAAGGTGTAGGCTGCGCTTTCTCCGAGCGTGAATTGCGCTGTGCGCCTGTATGGTTCGCCCACACGCAGTGGCGTGGTAGCGACCTCGGGCAACACGGGATCGAGCCGGCACCGCACCTGTCCCTGAAAGACCAGGACTTCGAGGAGGTGGTCGATGCGCTCCGGCAGGTTCTCACCTGCGCTGACACCGGCCGATGCGAGCCGCGCCCGCACCGCGTCCAGCAGCTCTTGTCGCGACATCGTCCACGGTGAGCGGGCCGTCAGCGCGTCGAACGCGGACTTGTGGCCGGGATCGTCCGCGAACAGCGTTGCCCCGCCCGGCGCGGCGTATCCCTGACGGGAGGTGTCGAGTCGGGTCGGCCCGTCGACAGGTGGCACGAATGCGGCGAAATACATGCTGTCGTAACGACTTCGGTCGATGTTGTAGCGGATCAGCGGTGTCCGGTCAACGTGCACGAGCAGCGTCTCACGGAAAGCGCGATCGACCACGAAATCCAGGTACTGCTCCACGAGCATTTGCACGCCGTTGCACTGCTCGAGCACGTGCTGGGCGACCTTGGGACCGTAGTTGCCCGGGAACATGACCTCCGGCCGGGCTTCCGCCAGGAAGGCGAGACCGTGCCCGCCAGCCCGCTGCAGCAGGTCGACGAAGTAGCACGGCAGGTTGAACTTCTCGAGTTCGTCGTGCAGAAGGTAGGAATCTCCGAAACCGTAGTCGCGGGCCCGGAATTCGGCCACGGCACTCGCCAGCGGGGTGTGCGCCGGCGCGACTTCCTCCAGGAAGTCGACCATGCGACGCGCGCTGCGCGCCTTCTCCTCGGGAGTCGTGCTGGGGCCGCTGGCCAGGAGCATGGCATCGCGCACGATCTCCTTGGACTTCCAGCCCGGATAGACGTTGTAGCTGATGTACGCCACCCCGTCGGGGGCCAGCAATGTGCTGAACGCGG
>NZ_JAVHWM010000086.1:0-7558 GCF_032159765.1 Mycobacterium sp.
CAGCCTGGCCACTACACCGTCGTCTTCACACCCAATACGACGTTCGTGAACCAGCTTCCCGCCAACACCACCGTGCCGGTGACATTCACGCTGGGCAATGGAGACGAACATGCCACCATCAACGTGCAGGCAAGCGTGACGCGCGGCAACGTGGGACCGCTATTGCTCATGAACGGCCCCGTCCATAATGCGGATAACTCGACAACCTTCACCGGGACGGTGAAAGACCTCAACGGAGACACGGTCACCCTCGGAGCGTTCGCCAGTCCCGCCGGCAGCCAAAACACCGGCACCGTAACCGTCACGCCAAACACCGGCGCGGGGACGTTCTCGATCACCGTGGTCTTCGTGCCCAACGCCAACTATGTGAACTCGCTGACCGAAAACGAGAACGTGACCATACACGTGACGGCCAGCGACGGGCACAACGGTTTCTTCTCCTTCGTCGCGATCGCAACGGTGGAGCCCGCCGGTACACCGCCCGTCGTCGTCACCCCACCGCCTGTTGTCACGCCGCCGGTTGTCACTCCGCCGCCTGTCGTCACGCCGCCCGGCACCGGCGGAGGAGGCCTAGGCGGCGGCGGCACGGGCCCCGATCGCGATCGCCCGATTGAGCGCCAGCTGTAGCCAGCGGCGGTGTCGCTTATCCACGCTGCCGGGCGAAGAACTCCGCCAGCGGAGCCGCGCATTCGTCGGCCAGCACACCGCCGCGCACCTCCGGCCGGTGTGTGAGCCGCCGGTCACGCACGACATCCCACAGCGATCCGACCGCACCGGTTTTCGGTTCCCACGCGCCGAACACCAGCTGCGCAACCCGGGCCATCACCAGCGCGCCGGCACACATTGTGCACGGCTCCAGCGTCACCGCCAGCGTCGTGCCGTCCAGTCGCCAGCCGTCTCCGACAGCGTGGGCCGCGGCCCGCAGCGCAAGGATTTCGGCGTGGGCTGTCGGATCACCTAGCGCCTCGCGGGCGTTGACGGCTCGCGCCAACTCGACACCATCGGCGCTGAACACGGCCGCTCCCACCGGGACGTCCCGCGGCCCAGCCGTCGCGGCCGCCGCCAAGGCGACGCGGATGAGTTCTTCGTCGTTCATCGCGCCGAGATAGAAACCTGGGTAGTCATTTCGCGGATTTCACAACCGTGGCTTCTGTCTCGCGGAAGTGGGGAGGGTCGGGTCACCGATTCAGGCGTTCGAGCACTGCGGAGAACTCGTCGGTGAATCCCATCCGCGCGGCGATCATGCCCAGCTGTTCGTCGGCGTAGAGGTCGGTGTCGGACAGAATCACCCGAAGCACATCGTCGGGGAGCCCGACGTCGGAGAGCACGTGGAGGTCGCCCTCTTCGAACGGCTCATCGGGGTCGAGTTCGTCGTAGTCGATGTCCGCGTCGAGCTTCTCCAGCGCCTCCGCCGCGATCTCGTAGTCGAGCGCGGCGGTGGCGTCCGACAGGAACAACCGTGTTCCACTCGGGGCCGGGCGCACAATGATGAAGAACTCGTCATCGACGTCGAGCAGCCCGAAGACCGCTCCCGCACTCCGTAATTCGCGCAACTGCGTCTCAGCGTCTTGTAGGCTGCTCAACGCCTTCGACGGCATAGGGCTGCACTTCCACGCGGCATTCTCTCGGACCACTGCCACGGCGAATCCCTCCGGAATCTCCGGAGCCTGCTCCTTCGCCGGTCCACGCTGTGGTCCCATGGCCGATTACGGTAGTCGCCCCTGGACTGCCTTGACCACTATCTGACGGTCTGCGCGGCAGGTCGGTGTGCCAACCTTGAAGCTGTGACGGCGAACCCGGTCTGTGTGCTCGGGCTCGGCCTGATCGGCGGATCGATCATGCGAGCCGCCGCGAAGGCCGGTCTGGAGGTCTTCGGATACAACCGCTCCGTCGAGGGGGTGCAGGCGGCCCGCTTCGACGGGTTCGACGCCACCCATCGACTGGACGAAGCCCTGGGCCACGCGGCCGAGAGCAAAGCGTTGATCGTCCTCGCTGTTCCCGCACCCGCATTGCCGATCCTGCTGAATTACATCCGCGACATGGCGCCAGACAATCCGCTGACCGATGTCACGAGCGTGAAAACCGCTGTGCTCGAAGAGGTTCAGAAGGTCGACATGCTGGCGAACTTCGTCGGCGGGCACCCGATGGCAGGCACCATCCACTCCGGCTGGGCGGCCGGCAGCGACCGCCTGTTCGTCGGGGCCGCGTGGGTCGTGTCCGTCGACGACCATGTCGACCCGCGGTGCTTTATCGCGGTCACCCAGCTGGCGCTGGCCTGCGGCGCGGTGGTGGTGCCGGCGCGATCCGACGAGCACGACGCGGCCGCCGCAGCCATCTCACACGTGCCGCACCTGGTATCCGAGGCGGTAGCAGCCACGGCCGCCGAGGTGCCGCTGGCCTTCGCGCTGGCGGCCAGTTCCTTCCGCGACATCACTCGCGTCGCAGCCACCGCCCCGGAACTCGTGCGAGCCATGTGCGAAGCCAACGCCGAGCAGGCACTCCCGATCCTGCACCGGACGATCGAACTTCTCACCCAGGTGTCGACATCGCTCGCCGATCAGGGATCGGTGGCCGAGCTCGTGGATCACGGCCACGCCGCGCGAACCCGATACGACGGCTTCTCGCGTTTCGACATCGCCGGGATCTTGGTCGGCGACGAGGGCTGGCGTCCGCAGCTGGCCGCGGCCGGCCGCGCTGGCGGTGTGTTCAGATCCGTTCCGCCAGCCCGGGGTAGTCAAGGATGAAGCCGTTCTCGTCGACGGTGACCGTGGTGTCGGCGACCGGCGAGTGCAGCTTGATCCCGTCGGGGCCGCTCGTGTAGCCGATCATCGCCGGTTTCACGGCCAGCTCCGGCAGGCTCACGTACACCACTGGCACGGTCACCGATTGCGGGCTCTTGTAGACACCGGTTCGCCGAATAGGCAGCGCGTTGAAGAACGGACTGAACACCATGTCGACGTCCAGCGCGCCGTCGTAGGCGCCGCGGGACGACCCCTGGTGATCGGTGACCGACCACATGTTCTCCTCGTCGCGCGCGATGGACAGCTGACGGTCGCGTTCGGCCAGGGTGAGGCTCAGCGACAACCGCAGCGTCGCGCCTGTCTCGTCGGTGACCAGATCGTAGGACGCGCTGAATGCCGGATGCGCGTTCGTGGCACCGGCGACGATCCGACCGTAAGCTCTGATCCTGTTGCCGGACAGATGAACTCGGGCTGACTCCATCCGCGGAACGTCACGGGCACGCCAAGTCAGGATTGCCGGCCAAGCGCTCGGTGCCGCTTCAGGTGGGGTCTCGCTCACCCGTCTAAACTAGTCGACGATTCGCCCCGCGCGCCGGTTAAATCCGGTGTCGATCGCCTACGTGCCATCGCCGCTTCGTCGTCGACCAGTGGTGCCGGCATCCTCCGGAAGCGACCCGTCCCCGGTACCGACGCCCACACGGCGAACGCCAACAGCGCATCGAGCAGCAGAGCCAGCGCGGTGACCATCAACGCGCCCACCAAGGCGATATAGAACTGGCGAACTTTGATGCCGTCGATCAGGTACCGGCCCAGTCCACCGAGGCTTGCATAGGCGGCGATGGTCGCCGTCGCGACGACTTGCAGCGTCGCGGTGCGCAGTCCGCCGAGGATCAGCGGTAACGCATTCGGCAGTTCGACTCGCAGGAGCACGCGCCTCTCCGTCATCCCCATCGCCCGTGCCGCGTCGACCACGGCGGGGTCGACGTTCGCGATACCGGCGTAAGTCCCGGCCAGCAACGGCGGAATGCCGAGCAGCATCAATGCCACAACCGCCGGCAGCAGGCCCAAGCCGTACAGCAGTACCGCGAGCAGCAGCACGCCGAGAGTGGGCAGGGCGCGTAACGCGTTGACACCGGTGACCACGACGAACGTGCCGCGGCCGCTGTGTCCCACCAGCATTCCGATCGGGATCGCGATCAGGGCCGAGAACGCGACGGCGAGGACGGTGTATTCGAGATGCTCTCCGATGCGGGCGAGCAGCCCGGCGTTCCCGCCCCAGTTAGCCGCGGTGAAGATGTAGGAGAGCGCCTGCTGCAGGAAGTTCATCGCCCGCCCGACCTCGCTCTGGCCCATGGTGTGGCCAGCCGGCCCGCTGCCCAGATCGTCGTGTCGACGGCGACCGCGAGCACGAAGATCGCGATGATGCCCGCGACGATCTGGCCGGTCTTGTTGGCCTGGTAGCCCAGGGTGAACCACGTGCCGAGGCCGCCGATGCCGATCACCGAGCCCACCGAAACCATCGAGATGTTCGTGACCGCGACGACGCGCAGGCTTGCGACGAGCACAGGTATCGACAGGGGGAGATCGACTTTGAGCATGCGGGTGAGCGGTCGGTAGCCGATCGCCGTGGCGGCGTCGCGCACCTGGCCTGACACCGCGTCCAGCGCCTCGGGCACGGCGCGCACCAGCAGCGCAGTGGTGTAGAGCGTCAGCGCGACGATCACGTTGGCCTCGTCGAGAATCCTCGTCGGAATGACCAGCGGCAGCGCGACGAACAAGGCCAGCGAGGGGATCGTGAAGATGATGCTCGCGGTCAGCGTAGTGATGCGCCGCAGGATCGTCGTTCGTTGGACGAGGGCGCCGAGTGGCACCGCGATGACCAAACCGAGAAGCACAGGGATCAGCGACAGCCGCAGGTGAATGATCGCCAGATCCCAGGCCTTGTCGAGATGCGTCAGGAGGTATTGCACAAGCTAAGGCTGTCTACTCGGGGATGTTTGCTCTTCGCCCGAGAGGCTCATCGCCGTCGTCCGTTGCTTGTCGAGTGCGGCCACCACATCGGATGCCAGCACGCCGCCGATCGCCTTGCCCGAGTCGTCAACCGCCACGCCCAGGCCCGACGGTGACGATAGCGCGGCGTCGAGAGCCTGACGCATCGTGGACTGCGGGCGGAACAGCGATCCGCCGGCGATCGTGCTGTCGTACAGGGATCCGCCGTCGCGATGGATTTGCACGCCCTTGGCGTTGAGCCACGCGTAGGGCGTTCCGTCGGGTCGATTGACCAGCCGCCACTCGTCGTCGCCGAGAGTCAGCCCGTCGATCTCGGCCTCGGTGACGGTGTGAATGTCGTGGATCGGCAGCCCGGTGGCGTGCACGAACTGCAGACCCCGGTAGCCGCGGTCGGCGCCGATGAAGCCGGCGACGAATTCGTTGGCGGGGTTCGACAGAAGTCGCGCCGGTGCGTCGTACTGCTGCAGGAGACCGCCGGGGCCGAAGACCGCGACCTTGTCGCCGAGCTTGAGTGCCTCGTCGATGTCGTGTGTGACGAACACGATCGTCTTGTGCAGTTCGCTTTGCAGCCGCAGCATCTCGGCCTGCAGTTCCTCGCGGACCACAGGGTCGACGGCGCTGAAGGGCTCGTCCATCAACAGGATTGGCGGATCAGCGGCCAGCGCTCTGGCCACCCCGACGCGCTGCTGCTGGCCTCCGGACAGCTGAGCGGGATACCGCCTGGCCAGTTTGGCGTCCAGGCCCACCCGCTCCATCACTCCTAACGCGGCCTTGCGCGCGGTCCGGCGAGACTCGCCACGCAGCACCGGCACGGTCGCGATGTTGTCGACCACGCGTTGGTGCGGCATCAGGCCTGCACTCTGGATGACATATCCCATGCCGAGTCGGAGCTTGACCGGGTCGACCTTGGTGACGTCGGCGCCGTCGACGGTCAGGGTGCCCGACGTCGGCTCGATCATCCGGTTGATCATCCGCATCGACGTCGTCTTGCCGCAGCCCGACGGGCCGACGAACACGGTGAGTGTTCCTGCCGCCACGTCCAGGGTCACGTTGTCCACCGCGACGGTGCCGTCGGGATAGCGCTTGGTCACGCTGTCGAAGTTGATCATCTCACCCGTCTCTGTTCTTCGCGCAAGCGCTCATCACCCACCGAGGGGTTTGTCGAAGCCATTGTCCTGCACCCACTTTCGAGCGGCTTCGTCGGCGTCGACGCCAGAGTTGCCACTAACTGCGGTATTGAGTTTGATGAGATCCTCCGTGGTCAACTTGGCGGACACGGCATCGAGCACATTCTTGAGCTTCTCGGAGTTCTTCTGGGAACTCACCAACGGGACCGAGTTGGCGGCCAGAAAGTTGTTCTTGGGGTCTTCGAGCACCACGAGATCGTTCTGCGGAATGAACTGCGACGTGCTGTAAATATCGGCGGCGGTGACATCGCCTTTGACCAGTGCGGCCACCGTGGCCGGACCGCCGCCATCGTTGATCGCCACGAAATTTCCCGGGCTGATGTCCAGGTTGTATTTCGCCTTGAGCCCCGGCAATCCTTCGGTCCGGTTCAGGAACTCTGAGGATGCGCCGAACTTGACCTCGGCCGAATGCGCGGCGAGATCGGCGATCGTCTTGAGGTTCCACTTCTCCGCCGTTTGGCGTGTGACGGTCACGGTGTCGGTGTCGTTCGCCTTCGACGGATTCAGTATCGCCAAATCGCCAGGCAGTACTCGAAGCAGGCTCAGCGCCACGTCATCCGGCGTCGTGGCCGTGGTCTTCTTGTCGAAGTACTGCAGCAGGTTCCCGGTGTACTCGGGCATCAGATCGATCGAATGATCCCGAACGGCAGGGATATACACCTCGCGGGCGCCGATATTGAACCGCCGTCCAACGTCGAAGCCGTTGGCTTCGAGCGTCTGAGCGTAGATCTCGGCGATGATATTCGACTCCGGAAAGTCGGACGATCCAACGACGATTGATTTCAGATCGCCGGAGACCTCGCCGCCGCCGAGCGGGTTGGAACTCCCGCAGCCGGCCACCAGGACCGCGAGGCCGGCCGCGACCGCAGAGCGCCATCTGATTGTCCGCACCGCTGTCCTCCCGTTGGCTTGCTCGACCCTAACGCGCAACATGCTTGCTTCTCGCCATGAACGGGCAATCATGAACACATGAGCAGCGATCCGAACGTGCCACCGCCGATGCACGAAACAGGCCCTGCACAGCCTCAACCAGCCCCACCGCCGCCTCCGCCTGAGGAGGTCGCCCGACATCAGGAACCCGGTCACGGGGGGCCATTCGGTAAGCGCGGCAAGGAACCGCGCAGTTACCCTCCGCAGTCGGCGGTGAGGTTCACCAAGACGGCGGCGGCATGGTGGGCGCTGATCGTCGGCGCGCTGACATTGATCGTGCTGCTGGTCTTCATCGCTCAGAACCTTGACTCGACGACGATCCAGTTCCTCGGGTGGCAGTGGGAGACGCCGACCGGAATAGCGTTGCTGGTGGCCGCGATCTGCGGCTCGCTGATCACATTCATGACCGGCGGACTGCGCATGCTGCAGCTGCGCCGGATGGCGAAGAAGAATCTGCAGGCGGCCCTGCGCCCGCCGCCCGCGGAGTGATCGGGGTCAGCGGTCGTTGCGGGGCAACAGGTCCCAGACGTGTTCGGTGCCGTTGACCTCGGCCACCGTGAAGGCCCCCGCGCGTGAATAGCGCAGCCGCGTGATCGACGCGTAGTCGATAGGGAACAGCAGCAGCCGTTCCGTGCCGAGGAGCCGGTGCAGGATCACGTTGATGACGCCGCCGTGGCTGAACAGGGCAAT
>NZ_JAVHWM010000163.1:0-8538 GCF_032159765.1 Mycobacterium sp.
TCGCATCCCGGTGATGGCGTCGTTCGCGCCCTACGAGCTGCATTTCGACAACGTACGGCTCCCGGCCGCACAGCTGATCGGTGCTGAGGGACAGGGTTTTTCGCTGGCCAGCGAATTCCTCGTGCACGGCCGCATCGTCTACGCCGCTGGCCCGATCGGCATCGCGCAGACCGCGCTCGACATGACCTGCCAGTGGGCAAGGGACCGGGACGTGTTTGGCGGCAAGCTGGCCGACAAGCAGGGCATCCAATGGATGCTGGTGGACAGTGAGGTGGAACTGCGCGCCGGGCGGCTGCTGATGTACCAGGCCGCCTGGAACGCCGACCTGGGCCGTGACGTCCGGGTGGACGCGTCGGTGGCGAAGATGTATGGGACCGAGGCTGCCTACCGGGTGCTGGACCGCTGCATCCAGATCCATGGCGCGCTGGGCATTTCCACTGAACTACCGCTGGAGCGGTGGTTCCGCGACTTGCGGGTGAAAAGGCTCGGCGAAGGCGCCACCGAGGTCCAGCGTGAAGTCATCGCCCGTTCGTTGTTGAGATAGGGGTCCCGTGCGCTACAACCTGATGTTCCCGATGCGCGCCGTCAAACACTGGCAGCGTTGGTGTCAGGGAGCCGCTATCGGCGATATCGCGCGAGTTGTCGAAGACGCGGGCTTCGATGCCTTCTCGATGTCAGAACACCCCTATCCCGACAAAGAGTGGCTCGCCCACGGCGGCCACCACGCCTTCGACCCGTTTGTGTCGCTGAGCTTCGCGGCGGCCGCAACCACCCGTATCCGGCTGATGACCTACATCCTGGTGTCCGGCTACCGCAACCCGTACCTGACCGCCAAGGCAGCCGCGAGTTTTGATCTGCTGTCCGGCGGCCGCTTCACACTAGGCACGGGGGCCGGCTACCTGAAGACCGAATTCGAGGCGCTGGGAGCCGATTTCGGCCGTCGCGGAGTGCTGCTCGACGAGGCGATCGCCGCGTGGAAGGCGAACTGGGCGGGCGTCGACCACGACGGGCCCGAGTTCGGGGTGAGCGGTCACGTCGCGTTACCGCCGCCGCTGACCGCGGGCGGACCCCCCATCTGGATCGGCGGCAACGGTGCCGCTGCACAGCGGCGGGTGGTCGAGGTGGCCGACGGCTGGATGCCGATGGCCGCGTCGGGCGAGTTCGCCGCGATCACTCGTGCGCGGCCACTCGAAGACATTGACACACTGGGCGACTGGATCGCCGTGGTCAACAAGCGGCGCGCAGATCTGGGCCGCGGGGCCGCCGACGTCGCGTTCGTCCCGTTCGAGGCCGACCTTCTCGTCGGCGGTGACTGCGGCGCATTCTGCGCGGCCACGCGGCCGCGGCTGGACGCCTACGCGGAGGCGGGCGTCACCTGGATCACCGTCGAGCCGGCCAGTCGAAGCTTCACCGACTTCCGCACCGACATCGATGTGCTCTCGTCCGGTTTGATTCACCACTAAGGGAGCGTGCGACATGACCCTGCCCGACCTTGTCCTCGTCCACGGCGGCGAGCACGCGGGCGACTGCTGGGACCTCGTAGTCGCCGAATTACGTTGTCAAGCACCGGAATTACGCACTCTGGCGGTGGATCTGCCGGGTCGAGCCGGTAAGCCCGGCGATCTCGCGACCGCCACGATCGGTAAGTGGGTCGACTCCGTCGTCGCCGACATCGACCGGGAGGGTCTTGGTGACATCGTGATCGTCGGCCATTCCATGGCCGGGGTGACGGTGCCAGGCGTCGTGACCAAACTCGGCTCGGCACGGGTACGCGAGATGATCCTCGTCGCCGCATTCGTCCCGCCGCACGGGAAGGCAATCGTGGACACGCTCGGCGGTCCGTTGGCGTGGTTCGCACGGCGCGGCGCGAGCGCCGGAAAGCCGATGAAGGTTCCTCGGTTCGCGGCGCAGTATGCGTTCTGCAATGGCATGTCGCCACAGCAGCGTGAGTTCGCGTTGTCCCGGTTGTATGAGGAATCGGCCCGCGTCCCAGGCGAACCCGTGGACCGCAGCGCGTTGCCCGACGACGTGCCGCGCACCTGGATACTGACCACCCGCGACCGGGCGCTGTCCTTGAAGTCGCAGCACGCCAGCATCGCTGCGCTGGGCGGGGTGCAGGATGTAATCCCCATCGAGGCCTGCCATGACGTGATGATCAGCCACCCGGAACGCTTGGCGCAGATCCTCGTGGAGCGGTGCCGATCGCGCACGGCATGACGGCATCGGACCCTACGATCGTCGAGTGACGAAACCTCTCGAGGACATACGGGTGCTGGACTTCTCCGAACATGGGTTCGTGCCGTCGGCCGCAGCCGCGCTCGCGGATTTCGGAGCCGACGTGGTCAAGATCGAACGGCCTACGGGGGACCCGATGCGCACGATCATCAATCGGGGCTTGGTGGCCAGCCGCGACGGCTACGACTATCTCTTCGAGTTCTGCAATCGCAACAAGCGGGGCATCTGCCTGGACGTCGAAACTGGCAGGGGACGTGAGGTTTTCGAGCGATTGGTGGGTTGGGCGGAGGTGTACGTCACCAACCAGTTACCGCGGGTGCGACGCAAGTTGCGCACCGAGCCGGCCGATCTGATGGCCATCAATCCCAAGCTCGTCTATGCCAAGGGCCACGGGCAGGGCCAGCGTGGCGACGACGCCGAGGCCGGCGGCTACGACGGAGTCTCGTACTGGGCTCGCGGCGGCGTCGCGCATGTGCTCACCGCGGCCGATGCGTCCCACCCAGTGCAGCAACGTCCGGCCCTCGGAGACTTCCCCACCGGAATGTTCTTGGCAGGCGGGATCTGTGCAGGCCTGGTCCACGTGCTGCGTACCGGGAAGGGCATCGTCGTCGACTCCTCATTGCTGGCCAGTGCCGCATGGGCGCTGGCGCCCGATCTTGCCTACGCCTCCTTGACGGGCGAGCAGATGCCGACGCCACCGCAGGAGACGATGTCACCGTTGATGCGCCAGTACCGGACCGTCGACGGGTACTGGGTGGCTCTGATGATGATCGACGAAGGGCGCAGCTGGGTGCCGTTGTGTGCAGCGCTCGGTATCGAGGGATTCGACGAGCACGGCGCCGACGCGGCATCGCGCAATGCGGTGTGGCCGCAATTGGCGGAACACATCGGTCTCGTGACCGGCTCGTTGGACCGCGCCGCCCTCACGAACACGCTCCGGGCCCATGATTGCATTTTCTCGTTCTTCTCCACTCCGACAGACGTTCTCGCCGACGCAGCCGTGATCGACAACGGCTATCTGATGCACCACCCCGAGGAGCCGGACCTGCGACTGGCGGCAGCACCCGTCCAGTTCGACGACGAGCTGCCCGAGGTGCGCCGCGGCGGGCCGGCTCGGGGCGAGCATTCGCGGGAGATCCTGAGCGACCTCGGTTATGCCGAATCGGAGGTGGCGGAACTGTTCGCGGACGGCGTCGTGACTGGTTGAGCGGCGAGCCCGAACAGCCGAGCGGCTGGTTACCCGGGCGAGACCCGATCTGTTGGCAGTCAGGAATCGCGGATGGCGGCGGCAAGTTTGTGCGGCGCGTCGACCATGACGAAGGCGGAGCAGTCCGGAATCTCGATCAACGTGGCGATCGGGAAGGCGTCGCGGAGCCGGCGCGCGTGGTCTAGCGGAAACAGGTCGTCCTCGGTTCCCCACGCCAGGGTCACGGGCCTATTGAATGCCTCGATCGCCGGTGCGGCGCGCAGCGTGAGCGCCGGGTCCAGCGAGGCGGTCACCGTGACCGCGTCGCGGCGAGCGGCCGCGCTGGTCGCGAAGGCGCCGAAGATCTCCCGCTGACGATCCTTGGGCGGCGGCTTATGGCACACCGCCTTCAAGAAGAAGCTCTGCCCCGGCCCAGTGGCCAGTAGCCGGATGATTCCTCCACCCACCGCGGAGCTTAACCGGCACAGCTTGACGATCTGCGCAAAGGATCCCGGCGGAAAGTGTTCGTAGCTATCGCAATTGGTGAGCACCAAACGCGCGATCCGAGACGTGTCCAACGATTCATCGCCAAACGACGCCAGCACCAGACCACCACCAGTGTCGTTGGCCACCACGGTGACATCCGTCAGGTCGAGCGCCTCCATGAAGTGCACGATGCGCCGAGCGGCCGCCTCGGCGCCCAGGTCGGCGCCGTCAGTCGATGTGCTGTGCGCACCCAGGGGCCACGTCGGGGCGATGCACCGGAAGCCCTCCCCAAGTTCCGCCACCACGTCGTCCCACAGCGCACCCGTGACGTACACGCCGTGCACGAACAAAACCGTCGACCCCGCCCCAGTGTCGGAGTACTCGATGTCCAAGCCGTCCACTTGCACACGTTTGATCGTCATGTGACTCTGCTCCAATCACCGCAAGGGGTCACAGGCCGAGGTCTCGACCGATGATGTCCTTCATGATCTCGGTAGTGCCGCCGAAGATGGTCATGATGCGGTTGTCCATGTAGTCGCGGGCAACCCGGTACTCCGTCATATAGCCGTAACCGCCGTGCAGCTGGACGCAGCCGTCGATCACCTTCTTGGCCGTCTCGGTGCACCACCACTTGGCTTTCGACGCCTCGACAGCCGTCAGTTCGCCGTCCACCACAGCCTGCAGGCACCGATCGATGTACTGCTCGCCGAGATCGAGTTCGGTGTCCATCTCGGCGAGCAGAAACCGGTTGTGCTGGAAGCTGCCGATGGGCTGGCCGAAGGCCTTACGGTCTTTGGCGTACTGCAGTGTCTGCCGCCAGGTTTCGCGTGCACCGGCGATCGCCGAGATGGCGATGGACAACCGCTCCGACGGCAGGTTGTGCATCAGGTGGTAGAAGCCGCGTCCCTCCTTGCCTAAGAGGTTGGACGATGGCACCCGGACATTCTCGAAGGCGAGTTCGGCGGTGTCCTGGTAGTGCAAGCCCATCTTGTCGAGCTTGCGCCCGCGGGTGAAGCCCTCCATGCCGGCTTCGACCACGAGCAACGTGAAGCCCTTGTGCCCGGCGTCGGGATCAGTGCGGCACACCACCACGACGAGGTCGCAGTTGATGCCGGACGAGATAAAAGTCTTGGCGCCGTTGATGATCCAGT
Organism: Mycobacterium sp.; assembly: GCF_032159765.1. Lineage (GTDB taxonomy): Bacteria > Actinomycetota > Actinomycetes > Mycobacteriales > Mycobacteriaceae > Mycobacterium. The sequence goes on from NZ_JAVHWM010000163.1 coordinate 5,059, forward strand.
CGTCACCGTCACGGACCGCCGAGGTGCGAATGCCAGCCAGGTCACTGCCCGCGCCAGGCTCGGTCATCGCGACGGCCACAATCAGTTCACCGCTGATGATCCCCGGCAGCCAGCGCTGCTTCTGTTCGTCGTTGGACAACGACGAGAAGTACGGACCCACCACATCGTTCTGCAGGCTCAGCGATGGACACGGCCCTCCGTAGCGGGCGACCTCCTCGTCGATGACGGCGTTGAACCGGAAATCGTCGACGCCGCCGCCGCCGTACTCCTCGGGCATGTTGAACCCGATGAGCCCATGCTTGCCCGCCGCGACGAACGCCGAGCGGTCGACGAGACGATCAGATTCCCACTGCTCGGCGTTCGGCACGAGCTCACGTTCGATGAAATCGCGCACGGTCTCGCGGAATGCCTCGTGCTCGGCCTCAAGGACAAGTCGCTTCATCCGTTGCTCTCATTCTCCATACAGCCGGCGCAGCTCTTCGCCGACCTTGCTTGATGCCCGCGAAACAACCTGTGCCCCACGCCTTCTGAGGTCGGCGTCGGGGATCGGGAGCACCGCGGCGCCGGTCGCCTTCGACGGTAGCAGCACCTTGGCGGTACCGCGTGTGGTGGTCTCGTCCCGCTGGCTGGTCGCGGCGACGTCGAGTGACACCACCTCGTCGGCGTCGGCTCCCTTGGCGGTGACCGTTCCGGTGCACCGGTGCACGTCGCCGTGGTAGTTGAAACCACGCATCTGGAGGTCCATCTCGGCCAGCCAGCCGTCGTCACCGATCCAGTTGGTGAGCAGGTGGCTCACCCACGCGGCACGCATCTGGCCGTAGTCGTAGGGCGCCGGGATGCCGAGAGCCTGCGCACGACCGGAATCCCAGTGCAGCCGTTGCACGACGTCCGGGACGCCGTAGTCGTCGGGCTGATAGAACGCCGGCATCCGCTTGCGTAGTTGGTGCGCGAACTTCAGCGGCCCGACGCCGTATCCGCCCCAGCCCCACCCCATGTGCATCGAGATGATGTCCACGACGGTCAACGGGCCCTTGATGATTCCAGGCAGTGCGTCTCCGACTGCGACGTCCTCCCACCACTGCGGGTCGGCGCCGCGGCGCACCTCGGCCTCGTACTCCGCCTCGACTTGGGCGAACTCCTCCGCAGTCCAGTGCTTGCGCTGAATGTCCCTGAGCTTGTCGGATTTCTTGGAACCCTGGCGTTCGGCGTTGATGTAGGACTCGTCGCGGGTGGCGATCGGGTTGCCGTCGGCGTCGACGTAGAGGTACCGGTAGGTCTCCTTGACGGAACGGCCACCGGAGAACGCGCTCTCCTTGACCTGGACGTCCAAGGTGTAGTTCTCCGCGAGCACGGGACGTCCTGCGAAGATCGGCCGGTACCACGTCCACTTCACGCCCGAGTAGTACTTGCCGGTGCCGCGGAATAGCCCGCGAAACAATTGCTTTCGCTCCGGATCCGTGAACTTCGGGGTCTGGTCCAGGCCCGTCGTGATCGGGAACGTGGGTGAGGCGATCTGCCCGTGCCAGCGGGTGGCTGGGCCGTACGTCGGATCGTGGAACAGCGGGTTGTCATCGCCGCAGCCGAAGGCGAACTGTGTGATCGCGTCGGCCGACGGCAGCTTGTTCCACGGTTCGTCACGCTGATAGACGGGAATTCCGATCTGCGCCTTGGCGCGTTCGATGTCCTCGTCGGTGATCCGGCCTTCTTCCGCGGGGGCGTCCGCGCCGGACTTTTCGGTGGCGGTCACTGGTCCTCCTAGAACTTCAGCATGGCACCGGCGTCGACCTTGAACTGCAGGCCGGTCACATAGCGGGACTCGTCGGAAGCCAGGAAGCAGACGGCGTTCGAGATGTCCAAGACTTCGACGTACGGCGTGGGCATTGCCTGCATGGCGGGGAACGCCAGCAGGGCGTCGTCCCGGTCGGAGACTCGAGGTCCGGCCGGAACTGACGGTACGTCGGCGCACTGTTGAGCATCGAGGCGTTCACGTTGGTGGGGTGAACGACGTTGGCGCGGATGGACTGTGGCGCGAGTTGGCCCGCGAGTTCGAGGTCATCGGCCTCCGCCCGCCGGTTGCGCGACCGTGTCTCCGTCGGTTTCCGCTCCGAGGTCCTTCAGCATGACGAGCAGACGACGGCGGTCGACCTTGAGCGCCGCTCCGCGCGGCAGCGCGTCCACGACGAAGATCCGGGCAGGCACTTCGTAGGGGGTCAGCGTCGCCCGGCAGTGCTGGCGCAGCACCTCGCCGTCGGACGCAGCGCCGGTACGCAATTCGACTGCGGCAACGGGCACCTGACCCAAACGCCGATCCGGGATGGGAGCCACCGCGGCGTCGGCGACCGCCGGATGCGCACGTAGTGCCCGCACCACGGTCTCCGGTGCCACCTTGAATCCGCCCCGCACGATCACGTCGTCGGCACGGCCGTCGATGTACAGAAAACCGTCGGCGTCCAGATGGGCCAGGTCGCTGGTGGTGACCCAGGTGTCGCCAGACCCACCGGCCTGCGGTGTGGCGACCTGCAGCCTCCCGGCCTGATCCGCCCCGAGCACGGTCCCCGCGTCGTCGACGATCCGCAGCCCAACCCCGGGAAAGGCGCGGCCGACGCTGCCCTTCTTGTCGGCCCACTTTGCACGGAAATCCTTGACGGTCCATCCAGCCACTGCGCCGGAGAACTCGGTCGCGCCGTAGACGACGAGGATCGGTATGCCGTACCGCTCGAAGAACGCATCGACCAAGTCGGGGTCGACCGGGCTCGTGCCCGCGTTGATCGCACGGATGCTCGCCAGGTCCTCCCGCGGGATGTCAGAGTCGAGCACAGACCTCATCGCCGCGGGGGGCAGCCCGGCGACGGCAGGCCGATGTTCCTTGACCGCCGCGTGCCATCCCGGCACGGTGAAGCGGTCCAGCATCGCGAACGGACGGGCCGCGACCAGCGACTGCAACAACCCCCACAACCCGCCGATGTGCACGATGGGCAGCGTCACCATTCCGACGTTTCCAGTCAGCGGTGGTTTCGTTCTGGCTTCGGGACGCTCGTTGTGCCGCAGCGCCGACGCGAGCGACGCCTCCAACTGCGCACGGGTCAGGGGAATGCGTTTGGGCGGCCCGGTCGTACCCGACGTCAGCATCTCGATGGCGACTGCGGGATCGCCCTGCGTGGCTTCGTTCGTTCCCGCTGCGCGCCTGGCGAGTTCGTCTTCGTCCAGGCTCCAGCCTGTGGCGCCTAGTTCGGCGACGGCGTCGTTGAAGACCTGTTCGGACCACAGCGCGGACGGCGCGAGGACGAACGACACTGCCGACGCGGCAAGGTCGGCGCTCAGGCGCTCCGGCGGCTGCAGTGGGCTGACGGTCACCAATGTGCGGCCGCCGCGGAAGATCGCGATGAGCGCCGCGGCGGACTCCATACGGTTGGCGAGCACGACGGCAACCCGTCCGCCCGGGCCGCACCCGGCGGCCGTCAACTCCGCATCGATCCGCTC
>NZ_JAVHWM010000016.1:0-7486 GCF_032159765.1 Mycobacterium sp.
GTGAACTGCTTTACCAGGTCGGCCTCGCCCGCGTCGGCGAATTCGTCGATCAACTCGGTGCACACCGGGCGGACGATCTCCGGCTCCCACCGTGCCAGTGACTTGGTCTTGAAGGCGGCCGACACCAGGTTGCGGTGGTCCCGGTGCGCCTTGCCTCCCATCGCCAGGATGGTCTTGCCCATGAACAGGCCGATCGACGCGTCGTAGCCCTCCGAGCTGTACAGCTGCCCGTCGCGCAGCACGGTGTTCACGGCGTCGAACGACAGCGCGGCGAACACGTGCTTCGGCCTCATCGAGTCGGGAAGCAGGGAGTAGTCGATGATCGGGCCCTTGTAGACGCCGTTCTCCGTGCGCTGCTCGGCGAAGAACGGGTACGGGTCGCGCTTCCACTCAGCGGCCCGATGGGCCGGCAGGATCTCTTGGGCTTCGATCTCCAACGCGCTACTCCGGGGTTCTCCGATGCGGGCTATATGATCGTACTGTAAAGATTACAGTATCAGTAGCGGCGGCTGTCGAGTAAGTTCCCGTGACGACGTGGGAGGACTTCGCATATGAACGACGTGGCGATCATCGGTGTGGGCATGCACCCGTTCGGCAGGTTCGAGGGCAAGACCGCGATGCAGATGGGCGTTGACGCGATCTTCGCCGCTGTCGCCGATGCGGGTGTGGAGTGGAAGGACGTCCAGTTTGCGGTCGGCGGCAGTTGGACGGTGGCGAATCCGGACGCGATCGTCGGCATGGTTGGCCTGACTGGGATTCCGTTCACCGATGTATTCAACGCGTGCGCGACGGCCGCGAGTGCGGCGAAGGCATGTGCCGACGGTATCCGCGTGGGCGACTACGACATCGGCATCGCCGTCGGCATGGACAAGCACCCCCGCGGTGCGTTCACCGAAGATCCCTCGCTGGTCGGCATGCCGAGCTGGTACGCCCAGAACGGGCAGTACCTCACGACGAAGTTCTTCGGAATGAAGGCCAACCGCTATCTGCACGAGCACGTCATCTCCCACGAGACGCTGGCCAAGGTGGCCGCGAAGAACTTCCGCAACGGCGCACTCAACCCGAATGCGTTCCGGCGTAAGCCCATTCCAGAAGAGCAGATCCTGAACTCGCCGATGCTGAACTACCCGCTGACGCAGTACATGTTCTGCGCCCCCGACGAGGGCGCTGCGGCAGTGGTGATGTGCCGCGCGGACATCGCGCACCGCTACACGTCAAAACCTGTGTACCTGCGAGCAGTTGAGGTGCGGACTCGGCGCTACGGCGCCTACGAAGTGAACACGACGTTCGCTCCGGTCGAGGAGGACGTGTCGCCGACGGTGTATGCGGCGCGGGGGGCTTTCGAAAAGGCCGGTGTGGCACCGGGAGACGTCGATGTCATTCAGCTGCAGGACACGGATGCAGGTGCCGAGATCATTCACATGGCCGAGTGCGGGTTCTGCGCCGACGGCGAGCAGGAGAAGCTCCTGGCCGACGGGGCGACGGAGATACACGGCGCGATGCCGGTGAACACCGACGGTGGTTTGATCGCCAACGGCGAGCCGATCGGCGCGTCGGGCCTGCGGCAGCTCCATGAACTGGTGCGTCAGCTGCGCGGAGAGGCCGGCGGGCGTCAGGTCGGCGGGGAGCCGCGGGTCGGCTTCGGGCAGCTGTACGGCGCACCGGGTACGGCAGCGGCGATGGTCGTCTCCACGTAGTTCTTGCGACGAGTCTCAAGCGAGTGCCGAAATGCGGAGCCAGCTTCGCGAGATGGAATCCTCTGCGACGACACGCCGGAAGGCTCCGCAGAGGATTCAGATTCGCGAAGCGGAGTTCTCCAGTGCGAGACTTACCGACGATGGTGGCCGCCCGTTGTCGCCGCGATCCGCGAGACCTAGCCGCTGGCGGCCTGTTCGCGCGCCCACCGATAGTCCGCCTTGCCCGCGGGGCTGCGCTGAATCTCGCGACGGAACACAACCGCCTTCGGAAGCTTGTAGCGGGCAAGAGATTTGGCCGCATGCGTGATCAGCTCGTCCGTGTCAGCACTCGCACCGTTAGCGAGCGCGACGATCGCCACCACCTCTTGTCCCCACCGCTCGCTGGGCCGGCTCGCCACCACCGCGTCGAAGACCGCCGGATGCGACACCAACGCCAGTTCGACTTCCTCGGCGAAGATCTTCTCGCCGCCGGAGTTGATCGTCACCGAGTCGCGGCCCAGCAGCTCGATCGGCCCATCGGCGAGGTGCCGAGCCCGGTCGCCGGGAACGGCATACCGCACGCCGTCGATCACCGGGAATGTCTCCGCCGTCTTGGCCGCATCACCCTTATACCCAAGCGGTACATGGCCTTTCTGGGCCAGCCAGCCGATACCGTCGTGGCCCGGCGATAACACACGGGAAAGATCCTCGGCGACGACGAACGTGTCCGGTCCTGCGTTGAACGTCCCGGTCGAGACCGCGCCACTCATCGACATGTGATGCATCTGCGCACCTGTCTCCGACGACCCGACACCGTCGATGACCATCGCGTTCGGCAACGCCTTGATCAGCCGCTCCTTGATCGTCGGGCTCAACAACGCGCCGCCGTTGGCGAACACAAGCGACGGAATCGAAACCGTCCCCTTCTCGAGCGCGCCCAGTAGCGGCCGCGCGATCGCGTCGCCAACCGTCGTCACCACCGAAACCCCCTCGCGCGCAATAGTTTGCACCACCTCGTCGGCGTCGAGACGGTCGACCACCGACGAGAAGACGACGGACTGCCCCGTGGTGATCGCCTGCATCACGCCCCATTGCGCGGCCCCGTGCATCAGCGGCGGCAGGATCATCAGCCTGCTTCCCGGATTCGACACTGCCCGCGCCACGATCTCGTCCGCGGACGCCATCACCTCGCCGGTGACGATATTGCGTCCCCCGAAAGACGTCACGAAGATGTCGTGCTGGCGCCACAGCACGCCCTTGGGCATCCCGGTGGTTCCACCGGTGTACAGCACGTACAGATCGTCGGGCGATGGTACGACCGGCGGCGGTTCCGGCGAGCTTGACGCGATCACGTCCTCGTAGTCGACAGCGCCGTCAAGCAGGGGATTGCCTGAGCCATCGGCGATTTGGATCAGCACACGAAGGTCCGGCAGGTCGGGCAGCACCTCGGCCACCCGCGGCGCGAACCTGGCGTGGTAGATCAGCGCGGTGGCGCCCGCGTCGGCGAGAAGGTACTGCAGTTCGGCCTTGACGTACCGGTAGTTCACGTTGAACGGGGCCACGCGCGCCCGCCAGCAGCCCAGCATCGCCTCGACGTACTCGTTGCCGTTGTAGGCGTAGACGCCCAGCAGGTCCTGGCCCACCTCGTGTCCCTGAAGAGACGACCGCTCGGTGTGGCAGCCCAGTCCCTGCGAGTGCAGGTACGACGCCAGCCGCGTCGACCGCTCGACGATATCGGCGTAGGTGAAGCGCTTGTCGCCCTGAGTGATCAGGTCACGGTCGCCGAGCTGGGCGGCAACAGCGTCGGCGACAGCCGGAACGGTGTACTGAGGCGTCACGGTGTGCTCCATGCTGCGAGTAGATCATCAGTGGTGGTGATCGTTGCGAGCAGGGACAGGCTGTTGTCGATCACCGCGTTGCCGTAGTCGGCGGGGAAGCCGGCCACCGCGTCGCGCGGCAGCACGACGCGGTACGCAGCGTTGACCGCGTCCATGACCAGGTTCGGTATCGCGATGTTCAACGAGACGCCGACGGCGACGATCGTCGACACCCCGAGGTTGCGCAGGATCGCGTCGAGGTCGGTGCCGCCCATCGGGCCGACGCCGTGCCACCGGCGCAGTACTACGTCGGTGGGTTCGGGCCCGAGTTCGGGCAAGAGTGCCGCGCCCTCGCTGCCGGGCGTGATGTCGACTCCGGTGCGGCCGCCGCCGAAGATCCTGGCGTTGTGGTTGGACCCGAGCCCGTCAGGGCGTCGTTGCACCAGGCAATGCACCACCTGCACACCGGCCGCGCGCGCAGCCGGCAACAGTCGGACGATGTTCGGAAAGGCAACGCGGCGCGCCTCTTTGGCGAGCACGGCGAGCCCAGCGTTCGGTCCCATCACCGCGCCCTGGCACTCCTGGGTGATCACCGCGGTGTGCTCGGGCGCCACCAGTGGCAACAGGCTCACGCCGACACGATGTCCTGGCCAGGCGGCACATCGTAGAATTGCGTAGCCCACTTCCGCAGCGCCATATAGGGTTTCGCGTCGATCTTGGCCAGCGGAGGACGCTCGATGTACTCCTGGTAACGCCAGATGCCGACGTCCTCCCAGACCGTGCGCAGAAACTGCTTCTCGACTTGGCCGCGTACCGCCTCGGGCGGGACGTCAGACGATTCGCCGGGAAGCTTGGGCCACCAGATCGAGTAGAACATCCGCGAAAGCCCGTCCTCGACGGGAGTTATCGCGAAGATCAGGCGATGATTCGACGACCCTTCGAACACGCTGATCGCGCCCCCGAGCCCGAACATGTGGCTGTGGATGTGCAGCGCCATTTCGCTCGGGTCGTCGCTTCGGGCGTCCGGCCAGCCGGTGAGGAACTGCCATTGCTGGTCGACGATTCGCCAGTCCAGATTCACCGGTGTCACCGTGGCGCCGTGCACATACTTGAAATGTGAGCTGTCGGGCCCGTTCTCGGCCACGATCTGTGGATGAACCGGTTCGGGGTCGGTTTGCCGTGAGAACTCCGGGTAGGGGCGGTAGTAGTGCGACGGGTCGGTGTCGAATTGCGGAAACGACGTGAAGATGTCCGGCATGTCCCACTGCGGTTCGTTGCCCTGCGGTTGGTGCCAGGCGAAGACGCAGCCGTACTGCTCCATGACGGGGTAGACGCGCAGCTTGAGCGCGCGGTTGGGCCGGTCCGGCTGGTAGGGGATGTAGCGATTGCTGCCGTCGGGGCCCCAGCGCCAGCCGTGGAACGGGCACTCCACGCAGTCGCCGACGACCTTGCCGCCGTGCCCGATGTGCGCGCCGAGGTGCCGGCAGTGCGCTTGCAGGAGATGCAGCTCGCCGGAGTCGTCGCGGTAGGCCACAAGGTCCTCGCCGAAGTACCGGAGCGGGCGCACCTCGCCCTCTTCGAACTCTGCCGACCAGCCGATCATGAACCAGCCGGTTCCCTTCCAGGTGAACGGGACCTTCACTCCGGTAACCTCCGCACAGTCGGTACTGTATACATTACAGTATAGGTTTCCGTCTGCGACGGACTGTCGCGGGCGCCTCGACCGCCCGCACCACCCGGGCGACGGCGGTGACGCTGTCGCCCACTGGATGATGTTCGACTGTTGGCGACCCCCGACCCGACCCGACAGGACTTTCCCGGACAGCCTGCACCATGGCGCAATTCAGCCACCGAAGGTCAGTGCAAACAGCCGAGACCGACACCGCCGCAGCGCACAATGGTTTGCCCGCACGCGCCGCGGTGGCGGCGCCATCCTGCACCACCGCCATATCCAGCAATCCTGATCCGCGAATGGTCGCCCAAGATGGACGGCATCGCGGGCACCATCTGGGCGAGCCAAACCACGAGTTCGACCTGGCCGCCGCGGCAACTTGTGACGTGACGTTCGGACCGGATGCACTGGCTCTCCGCAGAATCGAGCGAGGCGGCCATGAATATGTCATACCGATCCAATAGGTGGCACGTATGTCCGCTGTCGCTGCGGGTGCTGCATCATGAGGCCCGGAACTCACGATGACGTCCCAACGGGCAACGTAGGACGTGGGTGACCGCGGGCCATCCCTCGCAATCTTGAACTGGACGAGACAGATGATGTTGTGATTGCTGATGTGATGGTGGTGCTGGGGCTGTCCTGTTCGGGTGAAGGCTGCGATGTTCGGGTGAACGTTGCGATCGAGGTTGCGAGTGTTCAGGTGAAGGTTGCGAGTCGCTGCCGGGTTTCGCCGGCCCGCCAGCTGACACTGTGAGTTGTGACGGCGTTATCGCTCGAGACTTGAGCGGCTGATCGGGCGGTTAACTGTTTCGAGGTTGTCTATTCGGCGACGGTCATCGCTTCCGGGCTAGCAGCGACGTCAACAACTGTGGGCTCAGCGGGGGCGGCGCGCTCCATCCGCCTTCATCGATTGCAGCAACGTCGTTCCGCGTCAGTTGCCCAAGCAGCCCCGGTATCCCGCGGAACTCGCCGACGGACGCGCGGCAAGACGGGCAGCCGCCCAGGTGCGCAGCGAATTCGCGACCATCGGCGCTGGACAACGATCCCAGTACGTAGGCCGCGTCCCACAGCGCGTATGGGTCGGTTCCACCTACTTGTGATAGCGCACGGGATGGCCGCAACGGGGTCATCGTGTCACACCCATTTCCTGCAGTGCGAGCCTCAGTGCTCGCACCGCGTAGTGCAGCCTCGACTTCACCGTGCCTTCAGCAATTTGGAGATCCTCGGCGATCTGCGCGGTCGTCCACCCCTGGTAGTACGAGCGTCGAATCACCGCGCGATGCTCGGCTGACAGCTGCGCGACCGCGTCGCCGATCAGCAGCCGATCCAGCGCGCCCTTTACCTCGTCCGGCCCGGCACGCTCGGGTGCACCGTTCAGCGGGCTCACTTCATTACGGAAGCGTGAGCTGCGGCGCTCGTCGATGATCATGTTGCGGGCGACGGTGAACAGCCAGGCCCGTACCGGCCGCTCGCTGTCGTCGACGACTTCGGGGTGTTGCCAAGCCCGTAGCAGCGTTTCCTGGACCACATCCTCGGCGCGGGCCCCGTCACCGGTTAGCCGCACGGCATAGCGCCACAAAGCGGCCGCGTGCTCGTCGTAGAGCACCTGCATCAATGCGGTATCGGGTTCGTCCATCCACAACCCCTATGCACTCGTCGCATTAAGGCTCGTTTGGGCGATGTCTGGGGTTGATGCGAGCGCCACCGATGTAACGATCCGCCTCGGAGACCAGCGTTCGCATCCGCGGGATCCCTAGTGGACTCCCCTGCCGGCACATAGGGGGTGGACGGGTGATCGGCAAGGAAATTGGGCTATGGGATTCGTCGCGGCCCCTTCGTTGTGGCGGCTCGCGAGAGCTCCATAGAGTTGGTTACGGGAGCCGATGTCGAGCTTGTTGAAGACTTTATGCAGGTGGTAATCGACAGTCCGCGGGCTCATAAAGAGCTGGGCAGCGATTTCCGGGTGGACAGGCCGTCGCCGGCGAGCCGCCCATCCAGGACCTGGACCTGCTGTCTACGGCCTCGTAACATCACGCGACGCCCTCCCCTTGGGCGGCTTCGCCACAATCCTAGATCCGGCCCGCCAGCCGGACACGGGCAGCGGTGGGGGCTGCGTGCCAGGGGAGCCGGCTAGGGATCCCGCGGATGCGAAGGCGCGGGTCCACGGCGGATCGTTTCTCACGTAGGGCGCTGACCCAAAACGCCACGCGTGGGACAGGAATCATGACGAACAACGTTTCGGCCGGTGAGACTTCTGTGCTCTCCAAGGAGCTGCGACTCCCCAATGGCATCACACTGAGCAATCGCCTCGCGCAGTCCGC
>NZ_JAVHWM010000029.1:0-3846 GCF_032159765.1 Mycobacterium sp.
CGCCTGGATCGCCGAGGGTCTGTTCGGCTATCTGCCGCCCGACGCCCAGGACCGCCTGCTGGACAACATCACCGCGCTCAGCGCCGACGGCAGCCGACTGGCCACCGAAACCGTCCCGGACATGTCGCATCTGGATCTCGAAAACGCCCGGGAAATGATGCGCAAAGCCACCGCCAAATGGCGTGACCACGGCTTTCAACTGGAGTTTGCGGACCTGGGATACGAGGGCGAGCGTAATGAGGTCCCCACCTACCTGGAGAACCTGGGCTGGCGGTCGGTCGGTACGCCGATGAGTCGGCTCTTGGCCGACAACGCACTAGCGGCGATGCCGCACAGCAGCGACTGGGTTCCGATGGCCGACAGCGTCTACTACACGTCCGTCTTGAGCAAGTAGTCGACCACGATGCCCCCGGGTCGCCCCGCTAGATCGGCCACTGCGCCACCGTCGATGACAAGTGCGCCAAGACGTTCAACCGATCTATGCCACCGTAGGTTGGGTACATAGACGAAGTAGAGTTCCACCGCATCTTGCTCAACGCCTTAAGCACGCTCATCTGAGTCCGCGACGCTGCCGCTCCCGGCGTGAGGAACACGACCCAGTATTACGCAGACACCGCATGACGCAGCCCGAAAGATCACGACGACGGTTCCGAGACCGAAACCGACCGAGTCCAGGCCATGGTGCATGGCGGACAAGGCCCACCGACCGCTCAACTATTTGAGCGTGAGGCGGTCTGGGCCCGCGACTTCACCGACCTGAGCTACGAGTGGCGCCGGCGGGCAGGCGCTTCTCCTGATTCCCGACGGCTCGAACTTCACCTGGCCGCGGTGGCGCACCGCGATTGCCGAACTCCGCTCGACCGGCCGATTCGCGCAGCAAGCCGTGCGTTGCGACAGTCCCATACGCTGCACCCCGCACACCGGAGGTGCCACCGCTGCGGTGACCGGAGCACCGAGCGCTAATGTCCGTGTGCTCACCCACAACGGCTTTGCCCTGACGGGCGGGCACGGCCCTGGTGGCAGCTGACGATCCACCGGCAACTGGTCGCCCGCACCGCTCTGTTCCCAGCCACCAAACTTCCCCAGCCCGATCAGTTGAGCCCTTGGCTGGAACGAACCTGAACCCAAGTCGACGCCTCGTCGCCGGCCACACGCGGGCGCTTGCTTTGGGAACCGTTTTGGGACCACACGATATGCGCGATGGTGAACGATCTGCGCGTCCGTGAACGTCTCGCCGCGCCAAAAACCTCTGCCTGTCTCTGCCGACCTGCGCTAGCTCGCCTGAAAGTGGGGCGCAGAACTCTCCTCAGCACTTGACCTGGTCGGCGATGCCCAGCTCGATGCGCGTACGTGCATGCTTCAGCGCAATGTCCCGGGCGGTTTAGTCCAGCCGGTGCTGCGGTTCCACAGGAACGTGCTCACACGGGTGGCCCCGTCTTATCGTCGTAGACCACCGCTGCTCCACAACGTCACCACGATAAACCCGCACAGCGTTGGGCAGGGTAGACCAGAAATTTCGCCTGCGGAGAGTTGGTAATCATCTGCTCTTGCGCATACCGCACCGGTACCGGTTGTACGTTGACTCAGTGGCAGCAGAGGTCGACATCGAGGCGTTGGGGCTGCTCGACGGCCTCGAGAGCGAGGCGCGCACCGAGCGTGCCGAGCTGATCGCGTGGCTGCTCGACCGCGGCTTCAGCATCGACCAGATCCGGGCCTCGGTCGCTCCGCTGCTCCTGCCCGCGAATCGGGTGATGGGCGAGGACGGGGTTTGCCTGTCGGCGCGACAGATCTGCGAGGCGACCGGGCTGGACCTGGAGCTATTGCAGCGCCTGCAGGGCGCGGTCGGCCTGCCGAGAATCGAGGATCCCGACGCGGCGGTCCTGCCCCGAGTGGACGGCGAGGCCGTCGCGTACGCGAAGGTATTTCTTGATATGGGTGTCGACCCGGACGAGACGGTCGCCGTCATGCGCGTGCTGATCGAGGGGCTGCAGCACGCCGCGGCAATGATGCGTCAGGCGGCTTTCAAAACCCTCATGCGTCCCGGAGCCAGCGAGATCGAGTTGGCCGAGGCATCCGAAGCGCTGGCGCACCAGGCCGTGCCACAGGTCGGCCCGATGGTCCAAGCCCTGCTACTCCTGGAGCTGCGGCACACGTTCGAGACCGAGGCCGTTAACGCCGCCGAGCGCGCCGCCGGCACACTCCCGGGCGCTCGGAAGGTCGTCGTGGCATTCGCCGACCTCGCCGGCTTCACTCGGCTTGGCGAGGCGCTACCGCCTGAGGAGCTGGAACGTGTCGCCCGCCGGCTTGCCGATCTCGCTCGCGACGTCGCGGTCGCGCCGGTGCGGTTTGTCAAGACGATCGGCGACGCCGTGATGCTCCTGTGCGCCGACCCGGTTCCGCTGTTGAACGCCGTCCTTGACCTGGTCGCAGTCGCGGCAAAGGAAGGTCTGCCCCGACTTCGGGGCGGTGTCGCCTCCGGAGATGCCGTCAGCCGCGCCGGCGACTGGTTCGGCAGCCCCGTCAATGTCGCAAGCCGTGTCACCGGCGCAGCGCGTGCCGGCACGGTGCTGGTCGCGGAAAGTGCACGCGAGGCCATCGGAGACGCGGAAGGTTTCGACTGGGCATTCGCCGGTTCACGACATCTCAAGGGCATCAGCGGTGAGGTGAAGCTATTCCGGGTCAGCCGCTTCGGGGAGTGACACCGAGAACGCCCAAGTCAGTTGCTCGACGGTTGGTGCGGCGGCGACCTTGGCTGCGGGATCAGCGTGGGCATCCCGGCTACAACGAACAACGAAATGTGTTGCGCCACAACGAACGAACATCCGCGTTGGTCATTGTCGGGATGGTGCTTCTTTCGCTGGGGCGTCCTTTGGGCTTTCCGTCCCCCCTCGTCACAAACGCCGACTGGCCAAGCCCGAGATCGCGACATCGGTTCTGGCTACATCGCCGGCACCTCACCACCCGGATCGCCCGCGACTACAACGTCTCCAAAACCCGATCGCCGCACTGGTTCGTACTTGTGGTATCACGCTACGTCGCCAAGGTTTAACTGCGAACAGGTGAGTGAAGCCGTCACCCTCTACACCGCTGGCCGCTCACTGGCCTGGCTTGCTGTCCGCTACGGCGTTTCCCCCACGACCGTCGCTGCTGCGCTTCGGCGACAGGGTATCCAGCTAATCGAGTTAGGCCATGTGTTAACCGTATAGCGTTTCGAGTAATGACATTAGGTATGGCTTCACTTGTCACGGTATCATGTTACTTGAATGTTCAAGTGAGTTGGCTAGACTGCGGTAATGACGCGATCCCAACGGCGGGCTGTCGCCGCCGCCGCCCCGAGATGGTTGACACCGGCACAACTCGAGGCCTGGCAGGCCATCACGCTGATGCTCGCCCGGCTACCCACGGCGCTGGAGGCGCAGCTGCAACGAGACTCCCAGCTCAGCTACATCGAGTACTACGCACTTGCCGCATTGTCCGAACGGCCCGACCGCACGATGCGGATGAGCGAGCTTGCCGTGCTCACCAACGCGGAGCTGTCGCGGTTGTCACACTTGATCACACGCCTGCAGAAGCGTGGCTACGTGCGGCGCGAGCCCGATCCGCACGATGGCCGATACACCAATGCCGTACTCACCGACGTCGGCTATGATCACGTCGCCGCAGCAGCCCCCGGCCACGTTGCGGCTGTACGCGAGCTCGTCATCGACGCACTCGACGACACCGCGCTCACCGCCCTGCGGGAGATCGCGGAGCGGATCATCGCCCGCATCGACGACCCCGGAACAGCGTCGACCGCGACCTGACGGCGATAAACGCAGAGTTTGAGTAGGACACGGACGAGTTCAA
>NZ_JAVHWM010000035.1:0-15986 GCF_032159765.1 Mycobacterium sp.
TGAGTATCAGCCTGCCGAACAGGGTCGCGATACCGGCGCCGGCGAGAAGGATGTTGAGCCCCAACCCGATCCACGCCGTCTTGAGGGCTGCGCGCGCCTGCTCCACCGTCACGCCGCGAACGGTGCCATTGTCATCGAGCTTTGCCATGTCCAGTAGCGCGTATGCGTCCTGCACAGCGCCGATGCCCTGGACGATCCCGACGCCGATGTCGATCGCGGTGAGCACTACACCCGCCGCACCGGGTACGACCAGGGACGCGAGGGTTAACAAGCCCAGGGCCAGGAACACCTTGAACTCGTGGTCCAGTTCTTTGACGTGTTCTTCCCACTGCCAGCGCGCGATCGCGTAGGCGAGGAACGGATTGTCCGGCACCACCACCCAGCGGTCGAGCGCCTGACCCATCGTGGTCAGATCGGCGTATCCCGTCAGCCCGAGCCGTTTTCGCGCTTCATCGTAGACGGCTTTGGTGTAGTCGACCGGCTTGTAGTCGCCGCTGAGAATGCGCTTGCGTACCTTCTCGAATCCGTCGACGGCGTCCTGCATGTCGTCTTTCTTTTCCTCCGCATCGGACTCGTCGGCGTATGTGTCCGCCTGCCCCTGCATGAAGTCCCTGGCGTTTTCCAGTTGCGGCACCTGGTCTTTCGTCAGCAGTTGGCCATCGAGTTCGATGGAGTCGAGATCGCCGGAGTTCAGTCGAGTGATCAGGTCGTCGAGCACGTGAGCGCAGATCCGGAACTTGGCCGCGGTCCGCTCCCGGTACTCCGGCCATTTCGCCACATGTTCTTTCATGTCGTCGCGGTTCTTGGTGATCTGCTCCAGCGCAACGGTCTTGAGCATCGGGATCCACTTGGACGTGATGAACTCTTCGGCGTATCTCGACTCGTTGCGGATGATCGCTTCGATTTTGGGGTAACTGGTGGTGAGGTCCTTCGACAGTTCCTTGCCGACGTTCTTCTCCTGCGCCTCCACCGTTTTCTTAAGGCTGTCAAGGGTGTTCACGAAGCCGAGCAGCAACGCGCCCATCCGAGCGTTGGGTGTCCCGGGCGACCATGCCGTCAACGCTCCTTCGTACCACCCGAGCAAGTTCCCCTCGAGGCTCTTTCCGGGAGTCATCGTCTGCGTCAACGCATTTGTGACCTTCGCGGCGTCCTCCAATCGCTCTAGATAGCCGTACGGGTCCTTCGCGATACCGAATTCCTCTTGATCCAGGTCGAGGAGCTTGGCGTGCTCGAATCGCTCCGCGAGGTTCTCGTTGTATTTCTGCACCGCTCGGCCGGCGGTGAACATCGCCGTGACGGCCGCAAATGCCGCGCGTTGCCCCACCTCGGCCCAAAATGCCCCGTGGAAGTCAGGTTGCGTGCGCGCCCAACGGTGGAAGTCCTTGGCCAGATGGGTCACCAAGGATCCCTTGACACCGCCGAGGTCGGCAGTCTTGAGAAATTGTTCTGGTGACCTCTTCAATGCGTCGGCGGTCCACATGTCGAGGAGATACTTCTCCATCGTCCGTGGCGCGGCCTCATCGATATATTTCTCGACGAGTGCCTTGCGAACGGGATCGAGGTCACCTGTCGGCGCGAACGGCGACAGGTCGAAATTGTCGGGAACGAGGCGGACATACCTGATCTTCGGCAGCCATGTCGTCAGGAACGCTTCGCTGTGCGTCTTCGTCAGCGCGTCGGCGTTGAACTCCGATGGAGGAGGGTCCGTAGCTGCGTACTTGGCGTAGATGAGCGGCTTGAAAACCAGCGTGTGCAGCGGTTCGTTGCCGACAGGCTGCACCCCCGCCGCTGCCTCCTCTTCGAGGACCTGCAACGCCAGGTCAAAGCGGTCGGCGCGGCTGGCTTCCACCATTGTCGTCGAGTCCGGCGGCTGCGCGCGCATCGCTGCGATCTCGCGTCGCCAGTCGATCTGCGCAGGCGAGATCCCCGCGCTCGTGGCGATTTGCGTTTCGAGGGGATAGCGCAAGCGGGTGTCCTTGACGGCTTGAGCCCGGGCCGCCAGCCGCGCCGGGAATCTCGTCAGTGTCCGCTTGGCCGGCCAGTCCTCGACGTCCTTTTGCAGGTCCGCTGCCACCGGTGGGCTCTCCAAGTACACCCTGTTCTCGGCGAGCAGTCCGGCAGGGCCAGCAACCGCTTTCGCCACCTCGGCCTCGATCTTCGCGATCTCGCCAGAGCTTCCTTTGAGGAATTGCGTTGCGTTCGTGCCTATTTCGCTAACAGGGAACACCCACGCGACCGAGTCGCCGCCGACAACGACGTGCAGCAGGAGGTCTTGGTCGTTGATGTCCCCGGGGCTGCGCTGCACGGCTGCGGGTGGCGATTCTGACAACCACTCCGCAACGGCCTTATTGCCGGCCAGTCGCTGCAACCGCAGGACGGCCGACGGCTGTCGCCGCAAGGCCAGCCGTGGCAGCTGCGTGCCGTTATCGGTGGACGACCGCGCACGACCCAGTTTGGCCTCGCGCTGGGATTGCGCAGGCCGGCTTGCGGTGCCGTCGCGCTCGAACACGTCTCCCCATGCCGTCCGATGCTGGAACGTCGAGGTTAGCCAGCCGATTGACTGCGCAGCAGCGTCGTTTGAGTAATCTCGCGTGCAGACTTGGCTGCCCCTTGAGGCATCCTCGCGTTCTCCGCAACGCATCAAAGTCGCTAATCTAGGCTGGCTATGGTGATCGACCTGCTGTTTTCCAGTCCATGTCGGCTGCACCACGATAAGCAGGAGAAGACGCGATGCCGGCAATCGTCCTGATCGGCGCCCAGTGGGGTGACGAAGGCAAGGGCAAGGCCACCGATCTGCTCGGTGGGCGAGCCCAGTGGGTGGTGCGCTATCAAGGCGGAAACAACGCCGGCCACACCGTCGTGCTGCCCGGCGGCGAGAACTTCGCACTGCACCTGATCCCGTCGGGCATCCTCACGCCGGGCGTGACGAACGTGATCGGCAACGGCGTCGTCGTCGACCCGGGTGTGCTGCTCGATGAGCTGAGCGGCCTCGAACAGCGCAAGGTCGACACCTCGCGGTTGTTGATCTCCGCAGACGCACATCTGCTGATGCCCTACCACGTCGCGATCGACAAGGTGACCGAGCGCTACCTCGGCACCAAGAAGATCGGCACGACGGGACGCGGCATCGGGCCGTGTTACCAGGACAAGATCGCGCGCATCGGGATACGCGTCTCCGACGTGCGTGACCCGGCGCTGCTCACCCAAAAGGTGGAAGCCGCACTGGAATTCAAGAACCAGGTGCTCGTCAAGATCTACAACCGCAAAGCGCTGGACCCCGACACGATCGTTCATTCGGTGCTTGAGCAGGCAGAGGGCTTCGCGCACCGCATCGCCGACACCCGGCTGCTGCTCAACAACGCCCTCGCCGACGGCGAGACGGTGCTGCTCGAGGGCTCGCAAGGCACGTTGCTCGACGTCGACCACGGCACCTATCCCTATGTGACGTCGTCGAATCCGACCGCCGGCGGCGCCGCCGTCGGGTCGGGCATCGGACCGACGCGGATCGACGTGGTACTGGGAATCCTGAAGGCCTACACCACGCGCGTCGGCTCTGGGCCGTTCCCCACCGAGCTGTTCGACGAGTTCGGCGAGTATCTCGCGAAGACCGGCGGCGAAGTGGGCGTCACCACCGGACGTCGGCGCCGCTGCGGCTGGTTCGACGCGGTGATCGCCCGCTATGCGACGCGCGTCAACGGCATCACCGACTACTTCGTGACCAAGCTCGACGTGCTGTCCAGCCTGCAGACCGTGCCGGTCTGCGTCGCATACACGGTCGACGGCAGGCGCGTTGACGAAATGCCGATGACCCAAGTCGAATTCGCGCGGGCCGAGCCGGTGTACGAGGAGTTGCCCGGCTGGTGGGAGGACATCTCGGCGGCGCGCGAGTTCGACGACCTTCCCGCCAAGGCGCGCGACTACGTGCTGCGTTTGGAAGAGCTTGCCGGCGCCCATGTTTCGTGCATAGGCGTGGGCCCTGGCCGGGACCAGACGATCGTGCGCCGCGACATCCTGGCGGCATCCGCGTGAGCGCGGAGCGAGGCTTGTCCGAGCGACCATCAGAGTCGGAGCGAGGCTTGTCCGAGCGACCATCAGAAACGGCACCCGAAGACCCCGACTACCACAAGCACGGCGGCTTCCCGGAATACGAGCTTGCCGATCCACCACCGGGTTTCGCGCGATTTCTGTCGGCCATGCGGCGGCTGCAGGACCTCGCGGTGTCGGCCAACCCTTCGGAGGACGACTGGGAAACCGCGGCCGACGGCGTCGACGGCCTGATCGACCTGCTCGCGCCCACGGAGTCGCCCGAGGGTGTGCCCCCGGCCGGCCGATCGCCCAAACTGCCTGGCATGGGCAGCTTGCTGATGCCGCCATGGATGCTGACGCAGTACGCACCCGATGGTGTCGAATTGCGCGGCCAATTCAGTCGTTATCACGTCGGAGGCAACATGGCCGTGCACGGCGGTGTGCTGCCGATGGTGTTCGACTGGCTGTTCGGCATGGTGATTCATGCTGTGGGGCGTCCGATCAGCCGAACCGCCTTCCTACACGTCGACTACCGAAAGGTGACGCCGATCAATACGCCGCTAGTCGCCCGAGGGCGTCTCGATTCCATCGACGGCCGCAAGGCCTTCGTCTCCGGCGCGCTCACCGACGCCGACGGCGCGCTGCTGGCCGAAGGGACGGGCCTGATGGTCCAACTGCTACCGGGTCAGCCATGACCGACCCGCATCACAGGCTCAAGACCCCGCGGGCGGCTGCACTGGCCGGCGTGCTGTTCGCGCTGCTGTTCGGCACTGTGATCGTCCTCATCCGTGTGAGAATGCCTGAGGGAATAAAAGATTCGGCGTCGTGGATCAACAACAGCCAAAACGGCATCCACGCGGCCGCGGTGCTGATGCCGTTCGCCGGCATCACCTTCCTGTGGTTTATCGGAGTGGTGCGCGATGGGTTCGGGCGATACGAAGACAGATTCTTCGCTTCGGTGTTCCTCGGCAGCGGAATCTTGTTCCTGGCCATGATGTTCGTTGCCGTCGCCGTCGCCGCAGGGTTGGTGGCGGCGAACGCCGACGTGGTCGATGTCACGGCGCACGCCGAGGTGGTCAACTTCGGGAAGATGATTGTGCTCACCGCGACGAAGACCTATGCGCTTCGGATGGCAGCGGTGTTCATGATCTCGGCGGCGACGATCTGGCTGCGGACGGGGCTGATGCCGAAGTGGCTTGCGTTCCTGAGTTACCTTGTGGCGCTGGCGCTTCTGGCCGCCAGCGATATCAGCATGTGGGTGACGATGGCGTTCCCGGCCTGGGTGCTGGTGGTCAGCGGCCTGTTTCTGGTCAGGGCGGGGGTATTTGAGGAGCGACGGTAGTCCATGCGCAGACACGCGTGGACTACGGCGACGGCATCGGCAGGTCACTTCCCGGCAGGGCAGTTGAACACGCCTTCCACGTGCCGTCCTCTTTGGCCCATTCGACCTTCAGGGTGAAATCCCGGCCATTCGCCGACACACGCACGGTCATCGGGGCTTTGTCGCCCTTGACAACGATGTCGGTGATTGCGATTCGCAAGTCTCCGGACTCCCAAGCTGATCGGAACCCTCGGATTTCGGTTTCGTACTTGTCGACGTCGTATTGGACAAGATCGCTCCTGCTACAGGTGAGCTCGCCTAGGCGCTTCTTGTCACGGTCGACCAGAGCGGCATACCGCGCTCGCACCGAATCGCAGACCTTCTGTTCTTCGTCGTTGTCGGCCTTACATTCGATTGTTGCGGAGTACTTCTCGCCGTCTGATTGCCAGGGCTTGTCGACCAGCAGCCAAATCCCGACGCCTCCGGCCGCCAACACGGCCACCGCCGCGCAAACCCAGACGATGACGTTTCTCCGGCGGGTGTCCGGCACCCAGAGCGGCCAGCCCGCGGGAGGCGGTCCCCAGTTCGGGTCCGGCTGCCAGTCGGGGCCGGGCTGCCAGCCGCGCGGTGCCGCAGGCCAGTTGGGAGGCGGGTTGAAGCGCATCAGCACAGGCTAGGCGCAGGGAACAGCAAATTTGCCAGATTTGCCGGATAGCTCAGTCCCGACGCATCGTCGCCTCCTCGAGGTCGAGCCCGCGCAACGCCGTGCGCAGCACCTCGTCGTCGATGCGCCCGGCGTCGCGTTCGGCGATGAACGTCTTTCGTTCCTCCGCAAGCATTTCCAACCGCAGTCGTTTGAACGCCGACGCGGGACTCTCGCCGATTTCATCGTCGCTGCGGCCTAGTTGCTCCCATGCGGCGTTGCGGCGCCGCTCGTTCCAGCTCTCCAGGATCTTCGCTGCGTGTTTGTGGACATCGGTCTGCCCGGCTTGTCGCTCGTCGTCCATCAAGCCGTCGAGCCGATCGGCGGCCGCGCGCGCTGCCTTGTCCTGAGCGGCCGCAAGAGTGACGGCATCCTGGTGGGCGTCGTCGTTGTGCACGCAGAAATGCCGTATCACCCACGGCAGGGTCAGACCGTGCAGCAAAAGTGTCCCCACCACCACGACGAACGTCAGGAACACGATGTGCGGCCGGCCGGGGAACGGCGCTCCCGACAGCGTCGTCATCGGCACCGCGAACGCGGCGGCCAGCGACACCACGCCGCGCATTCCCGCCCAGGCGAGCACGAACACGTGCGCGCGCGACGGCGCCGGGTCGCCCTTCCGCCCTCCCGCGAACAGCGTCCGCGGCAGATATGTGAAGACGTAGATCCACACGATGCGCACCAAGATCACCGTGACGAACACCGCCACCGAACCCGACACGACACCCCACGCGGGCATGCCCTTCAGCTGACGGACGACACCGGGCAGCTGCAAGCCGATCAGCAGGAAGGCGACGGCCTCCAGGATCAAGGTCACCGCCCGCCACACTGCTTGGTCCTGGAGCCGGGTCGCGTAACCGGCGTGCGTGGACCGCTGGCCGAGCATCAACGCGGCGACGACGACGGCAAGCACGCCCGAGCCGTGGATGTACTCGGCAGTGAAATAGACGACGAACGGGGCGACGAGCCCGATCGCGCTTTCCATGACGGGGTCGTCGAGGAGGTGGGACCTGATGAAGTCGATGACGACGCCGAACAGGTAGCCGACGACGACACCGCCGGCGGCGGCCAGCGCGAACGTGAGGAAGCCGTCAGCCCAGGACATCGAGATGCCGATCGCCGCGGCCAGCGACACCTTGTAGAGGGTCAGCGCGGTGGCGTCGTTCAGCAGGCTCTCGCCACCGAGCAGCGTCATGATCTGGCGCGGCAGGCCCAGGCGGCGACCGATCGAGCTCGCCGACACGGCGTCTGGTGGTGCGACGATCGCGCCGAGTGTCAGGGCCGCGGCGGGGGTCAATTCCGGCACGGTGTGCAACGCGACGTATCCGACGGCGAAGGTCGTGGCCAGCGGTAGCCCGACTGCGAGGAATGCGATCGGGCGAAAGTTCTTCCGCAGCGCGACGTAGCTGCTCTCGAGGCCGGCCGACCAGAGCAGAGGAGGCAGAATCACCGACAGCACGAAATCTGGCTGCAGTTCGATCGACGGGACGCCGGGAATCAGCCCGATCGCCAATCCGGCTACCACCAGAACCAGCGCCGACGACAGGTGATAGCGGCGCGCCAGCGCCGTGACGATGACCCCTCCGACGAGCAGGAGCAACAGCGACGTGATCACGCCCCTATCCTTGGGCACCATGCGGCGACGCGCACCAGAGCCACCCAAGATGTGTGAGCACCTCAAGGCGGCCGCGGCTGCCGACGTACCCGAGCCGATCACCCCGGGGCACTGCCAGGAATGCGAGGAGCTGGGTGAATCGTCGTGGGCGCATCTGCGGCTGTGCTTGAGTTGCGGGCATGTCGGGTGTTGCGATTCGAGTTTCCACAGGCACGCGACGGCGCACTTCCACAAGACCGGCCACCCGGTGATGGCGTCGAATGAGCCCGGGGAGACGTGGCGGTGGTGCTACGTCGACGTGGAGCTCGCCACGTGACGGACGAATCTCGGCCGCGCACCGTGATGATCCTGGGCGCGGGCGAACTCAGCCGGGAGCTGACCAGCGCGTTCCAGCGGCTCGGAGTGTCGGTGATCGCTGTCGATCGCGATGCGGGTGCACCTGCTCACGCCCGCGCCGACCGCAGTGTCATCGCCAAGATGACCGACCCGGACGAGCTGACCGCGATGATCGAACGCGAACAGCCCGACTACGTCGTCACCGAAGCGGACGATTCGAGCGGTCGTCCCGTCGTCGCCACCGACGCGCTGGAGGCCATCGGGGAGCGCGGCCTGGCCGATGTGGTGCCCACGGCGCGCGCGAGTCGGTTGAGCCTGGATCGGGAGGGGCTGCGCCGGCTGGCCGCGGACGAACTGGGTATTCCGACTGCGCCGTTCTGGTTCGCAGGGTCGGCCGAGGAGCTCGCCGCGGTTGCGCAGCACGCGGGTTTTCCGCTGGTCGTTCGACCCGTGACAGGAGCCCCTGGCGACGGTGACTCGGTGCTGGTGCGGCTCGACGACGTCGCATCGGCGTGGGAGCGCGCCGTCGCGGCAGGCGGGCGGGTGGCCAATGCGCGCGTCATGGCCGAGACGATGGTCGAAATAGACTACGAGATAACACTTTTGACGATCCGCAGCACTGGCGCCGGCGGCCCGCGGGTGCACTTCTGTGAGCCGATCGGGCATCGGCGCGATGGTCGGGTGCTGGAGTCCTGGCAGCCGCAGGAGATGACTGACGCCGCGCGTGACTCGGCGCGCTCGATCGCCGCGCGGATCGTCAATGCCCTGGGTGGCCGGGGCGTCTACAGCGTGGAGCTGCTGGTGAAGGGCAGCGAGGTGTATTTCGTCGACGTCCGGCCGTGGCCGTCTGACAGCGGCCTGGTGACGCTGCGAACGCAGCGGTTGACGGAGTTCGAGATGCATGCGCGGGCCATTCTCGGGTTGCCCGTGGACACGATCATGGTGACGCCGGGAGCGGCTCGGGTGGTGTATGCCGAACCGCAGGCGGACGCGGGTGTGCAGGCTGATGAGGTTCACACCGAGCGTGCCACGCAGGCGCTCTTCGACGCGCTCACGGTGCCGGAAAGCGATGTGCGGATTCTCGGCTCGTCGACGAGTTATCCGCAGCGGCGACTCGGGGTTGCGCTGGCCACCGCTGCGCAGGTGAAGGCGGCGCGCGACCGGGTCGGCCAGGTCGCGGGCGCTCTGGACAAGTACTGGGTGCCGGCGATGAGCCCCTCGGGCGAAGAGCAGAAGGCACCGGGGATGAGCCCCTCGGGCGAAGAGCAGAAGGCAGGGCCGAGCCCGTCGGGCGAAGAGCAACAGGTCTAGTGCTCGAAGACGACGACAACACCACAACGCTCTGGCCTTTCGCCGCTGCGCTGGTGATATTTGCGCTCGTCGTGATCGCAGTGCTGGTGTTCACGCGGGTCCGCGGCGACGGGCTGACCGAGGAGCAGAGGGCGGGCCGCGCGGCGGTGGGCCAGAACGACGCGCTGCAGCGACTGAACTACGGCGACTTCCGCAAGTACACGTGCACCTCAGAGCAGGGCGATGAAGCCACGGTGATTGCGGCGCAACGGGATTCGGCCAGCAAGAACGGTGCGCGGTACGTCGACGACGTGAAGGACGTCAAGATCGACGGCGACAAGGCGGACGGCACCGTTGTCTACCATTTCGACAAGAATGCGGCCGACAAACGGAGCTCGCCGCTGGTGTTTGCCAAGCAGGACGGGCAGTGGAAGGTCTGTTCAGCGTATCGATAGACTCGAAAACGTGAGCTATGCAGGGGACATCACGCCCGAGGAGGCTTGGAAACTGCTGAGCGACAACCCCGACGCGGTGTTGGTGGACTGTCGCAGCGACGCCGAGTGGCGCTTCGTCGGGGTGGCCGACATTTCGGACCTCGGCCGCGATGCGGTGTACGTGGAGTGGTCAAGCTCGAATGGCCAGCGTAACGATCGGTTCGTTCAGGATCTGATCGACGCCGGCGTCACGCCGGGCGAACGGCCCGTCGTCTTTCTGTGTCGCTCCGGCAACCGGTCGATCGGTGCCGCCGAGGCCGCGACTGCGGCCGGAATTGCGCCGTCCTACAACGTTTTAGACGGTTTCGAGGGGCATCTGGATTCTGAGGGCCATCGCGGCGGGGTCGGATGGCGGGCGGTCGGCCTGCCGTGGAGGCAGTCATGAGCGACGTGCCGTCGGTGCGGAAGCCGACGCCGCTGCCCGACGGCGTGAGCCAAGCGACGATCGGCGTTCGCGGCGGGTTGATGCGGTCCGGTTTCGAGGAGACCGCGGAGGCCATGTACCTGACGTCGGGGTACGTGTATTCGTCTGCGGCAGAAGCGGAGAAGGCGTTCAAAGGCGATATCGACCGCTACGTGTATTCGCGATATGGCAACCCGACGATCTCGATGCTCGAGGAGCGGCTGCGGCTGATCGAGGGCGCGGAGGCGTGCTTCGCGACGGCGAGCGGGATGGCGGCGGTGTTCACGTCGTTGGGTGCGTTGCTGGCGGCGGGGGACCGGTTGGTGGCGGCGCGCAGCCTGTTCGGATCGTGCTTCATGGTGTGCGACGAGATCCTGCCGCGGTGGGGCATCGAGACGGTGTTCGTCGACGGCGACGATCTCTCGCAGTGGGAGAAGGCGCTGTCGGAGCCGACGCAGGCGGTGTTCTTCGAGACGCCGTCGAACCCGATGCAGTCGCTGGTGGACATCGAGGCGGTCTGCGAGATGTCGCACGCGGCAGGTGCAAAAGTGGTGCTGGACAACGTCTTTGCCACGCCCTTGTTGCAGCAGGGCATGCCTCTGGGGGCCGACATCGTCGTGTACTCGGGCACCAAGCACATCGACGGGCAGGGGCGTGTGCTTGGCGGGGCGATACTGGGCCCGAAAGAGTACATCGACGAGCCGGTGCAGAAGCTGATGCGGCACACCGGCCCGGCGATGAGCCCGTTCAGCGCGTGGGTGCTGCTGAAGGGCCTGGAGACGATGGCCGTGCGGGTGGACTACAGCACCGCGTCGGCGCTCCGCGTCGCGGAGTTTCTGGAGGAACATCCGGCGGTGAAGTGGGTGCGGTACCCGTTCTTGCCGAGCCATCCGCAATATGACTTGGCGAAGCGGCAGATGAGCGCGGGCGGTACCGTCGTCACGTTCGAGCTGGATCCGGGCACGAAGGAGCGCGCGTTCGAGGTGCTGGACAAGCTGCAGCTCATCGACATCAGCAACAACCTCGGCGACGCGAAGAGCTTGATCACGCATCCGGCGACGACGACGCACCGCGCGATGGGCCCGGAGGGTCGGGCGGCGATCGGATTGGGTGACGGCGTGGTGCGGATCAGCGTCGGGCTCGAGGGCACCGAGGACTTGATCGAGGATCTGGATCAAGCGCTGAGTTAACTGGGCTCGTCGGCCCCCTGCCGCGCCGAAAGTTACGTTATATAGCCAAAGTTCGAGTAGGCGCCTACGTAACGTAACTTTCGGCGAAGATCAGGCGGGATCGTCCGGCGGGATCGGCAGGCAAATCACAAACTACGATTAGTGCCTTCATGGCGAACACAGACAACGACGTCGCAGAAGTCCTGGCGGCCTTGCAGCAGCAGGACCACGAGGGCTGGGTTCGCGCGTGTTCCATCGTCGAGGGCTGGGGCGACGAACTCACTGCTGCGCACCGGGAACTGTGCCTGGCGTTGGCGGACCGGATGCGGGCCGACCGCTCTCTGGGTGATTACGGAGTAGACCGCAGGCACGGCCTTGCCGAAGAGGCCCAGATGTTCGACAGCATCGTCTTTCGGTTCGCCCGGAAACCGGGTGCTGACGTGGCTGCGATGTTGATCGACGTCTGCCATCGCCTCGCTGCCCGGGGAGTAGATCATCCGCTCCGGCGGACCGTGTACTGGATGGCGCGAACGCACTCGATTGTTGACGTCCTCGATCTCTTCCGGCGTGGGGACCACCGCGCCCCGCAGGAATCGTGGACCGTTCTGCTCCACGAGTACGTCGCTTGGGGCAATGACCTGTCGGCCGACGAGACGGTCACGCGATATCTGGCCATGGTCAAGGAGAGCGACCATCGCCTGGGGATATTGCCTGCGAGACTTGTTGAAGGGGAACTTCCACCGCCCTCCTCTACATCCGAAACATCGGAAGGCATCGAACACGCGCCGACTTCGGTGCCCGAGCAACCGTCCCAGCCGGACATCGGGCGTGTCTTCGACGATTCAGTCGTCTTGACGAGAGCTTGGGAACGCCGGGATCTCGTTGCGCCATACCGCTCTTGGCTCGATCAAGACATGAACGCACGTGCCGACGGTGCGGTTGTCCGCTTCGATCGGCCTGTCGGACTCGGGGATGTCAAGGCCGCGACACTGGCGCGGCTCTCGATCGAGTCAATGAGCGGACCGACCCCGCCGGTTCTACGGCGGATATCGGCACCAAGAGCGTGTCAAGAAATCCAGATTCATGCCGGCCAGGGCGGCGCTTATGACGGAGGCTTGGGCCACGCATACGGGCGATTGGCGAAATGGCAGTGCATCGCGGCGCTCGCCGGCGTGAGCGACCTCCGCTTCCTCCACCCCGCCGATATGTCGCCGAACACTGTCGTGACCGTCATGCAGAGGGCCGAGGCATGCGCCTGGTGGCGTTTTCACGGCACGTGGTGGTTTTGGAACGCGGACGGCTGGGGAGGAGGCTTCGCTGTGCTGCGGCCAGAAGGGCGGACCCTCGCTGTTTCGGCGGCTGCAGACATCGACTGATCAGAACTTCGTATCGCTCACCGTCTTCAGCGGTTCCACGCGTTCGAAAATCGGATTCGGCTGCCAGGCCCACTCGGGATGCTCGCCCGCGAAGTCGTGGGCGGCAACGATCGTTTCGTACACAGCGGCCGGCTCCCCGTCGTAAGGTCCCGACGACCACGCGGGGTTGGCCTCGATCACCAACGTTTCGTTGTCCGCGGACAATCCGATATCGAGCACATACCCGGGCGGCCCAGCCACCTCCCCGGCGACCTCGCTCGCCAATTCCCGCATCTGCACGAGCGCCTCCACGCTGCGTCCACTACTGGTGCTCTCCGCGAAATCGGCTGCGCCCCAGATCGAATCGTCAATCCGATAGAGCGATTCGGCGACCACAT
Organism: Mycobacterium sp.; assembly: GCF_032159765.1. Classification (GTDB taxonomy): domain Bacteria; phylum Actinomycetota; class Actinomycetes; order Mycobacteriales; family Mycobacteriaceae; genus Mycobacterium. Next base: position 13,111 of record NZ_JAVHWM010000035.1, read on the forward strand.
CGCCGCGAACGACCCAGAAGCGTGCTTCAATCACGAACTCCACCACACCCTGAACCTGAATCAGCGCGTCCGGCGGAAAGCCGAACTGCCGCATGGTTTCTGCAAGCCGTGTCGTGCGATACACCTTCGGCCGGCAGCTGTCGTGCTTGGCCTCGGCCAGTTTGACGAACACTTCCGGCTCGAACTCTCGATCCGCCATCGATGCGAGACGCAGCGTCACGACGTCGCGTCCCAGATATCGCCGCGACAGGTTGTCGAGCCAGCGCGGCCCGCAGCTCAACAGCGGAAGCACCACTTTAGCCTTGTGCGCCCGCGCGGCCCACCCTCCCGGTGCCCACCAGATCGTGTCGAGCGCGGTGTCTGGGTCGACCTCGACACCGACGTCCTGTACTGCTCCGAACGGCTTGAACACGTCCGCGAGCCAGGGTTTATCGGTGACGATCCGGAACAACGGGAGATCCACCGCGACAGCTTGCCCCGCGAAGGCACAACCCGCACGTGAATACCGAATCGAGCGCGTCACGTCGTAGCATCGGCTCAATGTCTCGGCAAAGCGACCGCAAGAAGGCCCGCCGTCAGAAACGGCTGGCACAGCGGGTGGTGTGGTCGTCGATGATGGACGAGACAACTGACGAGCCGCCCGAGGCCGCGGACCTCGAGGACATCGCGGATCTGATGGTCGAGGCCGAGGAATTTGATCGTCGAATCATCCAGCGGGGCTGGACCTTTGACACCGACAACTCGACGGCGGGACTCGCAAGCTGGTACTACGCCGCGTCGGGCTACGAACCTGACGACGACGACGTCGAAGCCGTGACACGAGTGTGGTTCATGTCCGCTGAGGACGACGACGCCGAGAACTTCCCCAACGCCGTGCATGTAATCCTGGCCGGGTCAGCGCAGGCTCGCCGCCTTTCGGTCGACCAGCTGTTCGACGAGCTCGACGCCATTGAGGCGCATCGGGCATAGGGTTTCCAAGAATTTTCCAAGAGGCCCACAGCAACCTCAGAGCGTGAAAGCAAAAGCACTCCTCGCTGCCGCTATTGCGCTGGCTGGTTTCGGACTGAGCGCCGGCACCGCCTACGCCCAACCCGGGCCTCTTCCGCAGGATGCCTGGCCCGGCTGCCCCAACGAGCACCCGGCTGGCCCGTGTCACTGGTGCCCGGGAGACCCTCCTGTGCAGACCGGCAATCTCCGGATCAACCCCGTCATCTGGGACAACAACGCGTGCCACACCTACTGGTACGTGTACTTCGGGCAGGGCAATGTTGCCGACAACATCTTCGAGGGCGAAGTCCCGCCTCCGCCGCCCCCGCCAGGACCGCCTGCGCTCATCAGCACCTATGAGCAGTGCGTCGCGATGATCGGACCCTTCTTCTGCCCGAGGCCCCCCGGGTAGCAGGTCAGCCCTTGTCCTCCACTCCTAGCGCGTGCTGCGCCCGGAACTCGTAGCGCTCGCGCGCGGTTGTGTCGAAGTCGAGGAAGACCCGGTCGTTGCCCATCTTCTTGTTCAGCCAGCGACGTCCGCGCGGCGCCAGCATTGCCGCGGGCGCCGCGAAGAACCGCCCCCACGGTGGTACCGACACCGTCGTCGTCGGCTTGTCGAGCACCTTCACCACGGCCGCCGCGATCTCTGACGGCTGCACTGGCTTTTGCGCCGCCGTCGGGCGGGTTCCCGAGATCAGCTCGGTATTGGTGAACGTCGGCATCACCACGCTGACTTCCACACCCGCGGAAGCGAATTCGTCGGCGAGCGCAGTCGTCAAACCGACCACCGCGAACTTCGTGCCCGCATACACCGCCTGGCCCGGGACCGCGACCATGCCGGCCATCGACGCGATGTTGACGATGTGCCCGCCTCGGCGGGCCACCATCTCCGGCAGCACCAACTGGCAGCCGTTGAGCACACCGTAGAAATTCACTTCGATCGCCGACCGGATCGCCTGTTCCGACTGCTCGAGGAACGGCCCGATTGGCATCACCCCGGCATTGTTGATCAGCACGTCAATGCGCCCGCCGCCCTCGCTGCGCGCTTTGTCGAGGAACTCGCCGAACGACTGCCGGTTCGTCACATCCAGCGGGTAACCCGACACCGAACCCAGCCGGGCCAGCGCGGTCGCCGCCGCTTCGAGCGCGTTCACGTCACGGTCGCCGATCACGACGCGGGCTCCGCGCTCGAGCAGCGCCTTGGCGATCGCGTGCCCGATTCCGCGCGCCCCTCCGGTAACGACCGCCGTCTTGCCGTGGATGTTGTCCATGGACAGACTTTACAGGTGTCAAGTTTTCGGCAGGAAGAGCTTCGGCGATTCGTCGCCGTATCTCAAGACCACCCACTCGCGGGGCCGCTGCTCGCTGAACTCGCGGTCGAATATGCCGAGCGTTACGGCAGCACGGTGGACCGCGTCGCCGCGTGGCTACGCATGTCCCCGGCCGCAGAGTTCATGGCACCCGACGGAGGTTTTCTGATCGGCGTGGTCGACGGGCAGCCGGTTACGGGCGGTGCGTTTTGTCGATTTGACGCGGAAACCGCTGAACTTAAACGTATTTGGACCGACAAGAAGCATCGGCGCAAAGGCCACGCGAGCGCGTTGCTGGTTGCGTTGGAATCCGAGATCGCGCGCCGCGGCTATCACAGGGTCTATCTGACGACCGGAGACCGCCAGCCTGAGGCCGAGGCGCTGTACCTCGCCACCGGTTACACGCGACTGGCCGAGCCGCTGCCGTCAGAGGGCGACGTCTTCCCGGTTGCCTTCACGAAGGTCCTTCAGTGACGCCCGCTGCACACGAAACTCAGCCCCGGCACTTCATATCCGGTCTCGGTGCGGTACAGATCCAACATGGTGCGGGCATCCTCGCGGATCGCCTCGTAGATCTCC
>NZ_JAVHWM010000046.1:0-11469 GCF_032159765.1 Mycobacterium sp.
CGGCGGGATCGAGGTCGTCGAAACTGAACGTCAGGCCGCCCCCACGGTTGATCGGGACGTTCGTGCGTCTGCCGCCGCGGTGATTCGCGGTGACTTTCGGTGTGGGCCCGTGCCGGAACCACGTGACGATCCGGGTGGCCTCGGTGGCGTCCGTCGGCGCGATGTCCTCACCGACAAGAGCGTTGACCAACGTCGATTTGCCGGCCTTGAGCGTGCCCGCCAGCGCGATGCGGATCGGCTGATTCAGCCGCCATCCGATCCGCTCGAGCTCGTTGTGCAGGTCGCGGCGTTGCCCATAGACAGGGTCGTTGTGATACGCACGGATCGTGCCGGCCAAGATGGCTCGCACTTGATCGCTGGTGCTCACCGGTCGAGTTTAAGTGCGCACTAGCCCCGGAATGCTCCTCGCGTCCGCTATCCCCGAAGCGTCAACCGCGGTTGCGCCGGCGTATTGGCTGTCGAGACAGGCCTCGGGGCCGCCAGCTCGGCGGCCTTCGCGGACACCTGCCGCAGGATGTCGAGATGGCGTTCCAGCTCCGCGATGCGCTGATTGCGTTCGTTCTCTTCGAGCCGTGCTGACGTCAGCATCGCCTGCAGCGACTCGTTGATGGACCGGGTCGTCTGGTTCGCGATGGTGCGGTAGTGGTTGCGCAGCCGGCGGTGGATGGCTTGCAGACGGTCCCGGGATTCCTTGACGACGACGAACGTGATGTCGTCGACGAACCGGCGGACGTTGTTCTTGGCCTCGTTGCGCACGCGCTGCATCCGGTTTTCCATGTCCTCCTTGTAGGCCTTGCGGCCCAGCAGCAGACCGGCGCCGATCGAAAGCGGGTTGAACATGCCCAAACCCGCAAGCGAACCGAGCATGCCGAACATCAGCACGCCGCCGTATGAGCCACGCATTCCGCTGACCGCCTTGCTGCCCACGGTCACCCGCTTTTCATCCATCCGCGCCAGGGCCTTGAACCCGGAGAAGCTGGCGCCCATTTCGCGCGCGCTGATCTCCGGCGCCTTCACCGCGTCGAGACCGGCTTCGACGAAGGTGCGGGCGACCTCTTTGGCGAGCGCGTCGGCGCGCTGGAACGCCCAGACGAAATTGTCGCCGACCGCCTCGGCCACGACCTGTTCCAGCTCCGAGCCGATCTCGGCCCACTGCAGTGTCGGGTCGCAGCCGTCGATCTGCTGCTCGAAGTGGGACGTGATCGAGCGGAATCTGGACCGGAGGTCGTGGTCGACGTCCGCGGTCAGGTCGGCGACTCCGTCGTTGAGCACCTGCTGCCACAGCGCGGACTGCTGCAGCGCGTCCTGCGCCTCGTCCTTCCTGCGTTCGAGGTCTGCGGTCAACCGCTCGCGCTCGCGGGGATCGCTCATGGCCGACAACTCCGTATCCATGACCATCGTCAAATGCTCTGCGACAGAACGCACATCGATGAGAACCTGATCGCGAACCCGGTCGTTCTCCCGCGACATGACCCGCTCGGAGAGGAACTTGACGATCTCCGGAAAGTTCGACTCCTCGTTGAGTTCCTTGTCGTTCATCGAGATCGCATGGCTGCGCAGCAGCGACGACGCCGGGATCAACGGGACGTCGAGGTTGGCGCGCTGCAGGTGGGCACGGTCTGCGTCGACCACCGCGCGCCAATACGGGTACAGGTCGGTCTTCGTCGCGATGATCGCGGCCATCGGACAGATCTCGAAAGCCTGTCGCATGAAGGTCATCTCGGGTTCGGTGAACTCCTGACTGGTGTCGCTGACCATCAGGATCGCGTCGGCGTCGGGCAGCAGACCCAGGGTGGCCGACAGATGCGGCTGCCCGTGGCCCCCCACCCCGGGAGTGTCGATGAACACCAGGCCGCCTTGCAGCAGCGGGCTGGGTGCGATCACCTCGACGCGCAGCACCTCCCGGCCGCCGGCCTGCGGGGCACGCCGCAGGTCTTTGTTGATGTCGGCGGTGGGGATCTCGACCGCTTCGGCGCCACCGTCGGCGGTAGCGACGACGAGCTGAGCCGCGGGCTGCTCACCGTGCAGCACGACGGTGGTGAGCACCGTGGACTCGTCGTCGCCGACGCGCGCGACCGGCATGTTGAGCAGCGAGTTCACCAATTGGCTCTTGCCCTGCTTGAGCTGTCCGGCGATCACCACGCGGATCTGCGGGTCCATGATCCGGTCGCGGGCCATGGCAAGCCGTTCGGCCAAATCGTCGCGGTTCTTGATCTGGGCGATTCTGGCGGCATGGTCGATCAGCTCGACGATCACGCGGACTTGGCGCGGATCACTGGGCTGCGTCACCTGGGCCTCACTTCGTTGCGAATCAGTCAACGGTATGCGCACGAACCTGGCGGGGACCATTGCGGTCCCCGCCAGATTCGTTGGTTACTGACGGTGCTGCCTTGCTCCTCGCGTCCGTGCTAGAAGCCGAGGTGCGTGTTGTGGCTGTCGTGCGTCAGCGTGGTGTTGTCGTGCGTCGAGTGGTCGTACGTCGGGGCGTACGTCGATGTGCTCTCGTGAGTCACCGCGGTGGATTCGTGGCTGTTGAGCGACCCGACATTGTCGTGCGTCGACGCGTCGTAGCTGTTGTGCGACGCGACATCGGTGTGGTTGTTCGACGCGATGTTGGTGTTCGTGGTGTGCGTGTTCACCACCGTGTGGGTGGTGTCCACGGTGTGGGAGTTGTCCACACCACTGGAGTTGCCGACACCGTGGATGTTGGTGTTGGTCTGGTTCCCGTGCACCGACGTCACGTCCGTGTTCCCTTGTGCCACATTGGTGCTCCCGTGGCTGGTCTGGATCACGGTGCCGTCGTGGTTGGACACCACGTCATGGCCGGCGGTCGTGTTGCCCTGGCTGGTGCTCGACGAGTTGTCGTGCCCCATCGTGACTGCCGAGCCCTGACCGGCGTGGATGTTCCCGTTGTTCACCGAGTTGCCAGTGCCGAGCACCGCGCCGTCGCCTGTGACGATGTCACCGGAGGTGTGCCCGCTGGTGATCACGGAGCCGTCGGTGGCGGTGGTGGTGGTGCTGGTGTGGCTGCCGAACAGGGTCACATCGCCGAAGCCCAGGTTGAACGCGCCCTGCTGGGCGTTGGCGCCCGCATCCTGATGAGGGCTCAGCAACGAGGTGTCGTTGTTGGACAGCGTGCTGGGCGCGAACTCGTTCTGCGGCGCCCAGGTCGGTGACCAGGTGGGTGACGGCGCGATCACCGGCTCCCAGCCGTAGTGGTTGGTCAGGGCGCTCTGAAGCCCCACAACCGGGTCGCCGTTGCCGAGCGCGAGGCTCGGGACAGCGGTGGCCGCCACGGACTGGATCTGGGCGGAGGTCACGTTGTTAAGACCCGCGTCCAGAAGCGACTGCTCCGGGTCGACCACGAACGACTGAGCGGACACGGGGTCGCGGAACAGGTTGAGGATGAAGTCGATCAAGCTGATCATCGGTGTGCCTTTCGTTGGTACGTCTGGGTGTTGCCTCACCGGGCTGTCCGGTGATCTGTCAGCCACGGTATGGGCCCGCGCGAACCCCCGAAACGGGGCCACAACCCCTACCTTTCCGGGCGGGTGCCGGGTTAGGTTAGCAAAGTTGATTAGGGGATTAGGGGATTGATGGGCGATGCCCCGGGTTTCCCCAGCAAGATCACAGTTTGCGCAGCTCAAAGCGCACAAAGCCCCCGACCCAGGGCGGTCGGGGGCTTGCGCGTTCCGGCGTCTGTTACATCAAGGGGTCGTGGCCGAAGCCTTGGTGGTCAATCGAGTGGTCGACCGAGTGGTCGAAGCCGGGGTCGACGGATTCGGCGTCGAATACCGGTACGACGTCGTGAATCCCGTCGGCGGCCGAGAACGAGTCATCGACCTGCACCGGGTCGAAGGTGTGCAGCTCAGGAACGGAATCGCTCCACCCGTCGCCGGCGTTGACCGGCGCGTACGCCTGATGATCGATGACCGGCTCGTGGGCGTCGAGGCTCACCGGCGTCGGCAGGTGATCGGAGAACGCGTCGAATGCCGCGGTCGCCGCACCACTGGACCACACGTTGGCGTCGGCGGTGTCGAGACCGTGGGCCGGCGCGGCCATCGAAAGAGACTCCGAGACCACCGGAATCAGATTGTTGACGTCGACGCTGGTCACATCGGTCAAGTGGGCGTCGGCGATGGCCTGCTGCGGATTGTCGGCGTAGCGTGCCGCCGCGTCAGGGTCGCGGACCAGCGACATCACGAAGTCGAGCAGCTCGTTTGCCATGCTGCCGATGTTAGCGATCACCAGCTAATCACGGATCGGTGTCAAACCCACTGATGCGCCGCAGCCGTTAGGGGATGCAGCATTAGGGGGTTCGGCGCGGTTAGGGGATGCCGAATGACCATCGGTTGCCCAGCCGCTATCGTGAGCCACGTGACCTACTTCCTGGGCCTCTCCGTCGGGATGACCAACCTTGTTGCCGCGCGCGTCGGCGAAGCACCCGTGACGCGCAGCGCGGTGCTGAACCTGTACCCGGATCGGGCACCACAGGTGGGAGTGGCCTCGGAGAACCCCAACGTCACCGGGGACGGTGTGGTGCTTTCCGGCTTCGTCGAACGTGTCGGCGACCCGGTTCCGCTCGTCGCGTCGGATGGCTCCACCCACGCCGCCGACCGCCTGCTCGTCGATGCGCTCGGCGCGATGGCAGACGCGGTCGGTGACCAGAACACGGCCCCATCGCAGGTTGCCATCGCCGTGCCCGCACACTGGGGGCCAGCTGTCCTGGGCGCGTTGCGGGCAGCGTTGCGCACCACCCCAAATCTGTCCCCCGGCGGTGTGCCGGCACAACTGGTGCCCGACTCCACGGCCGCGCTCAGCGCGCTGCGAACAAGCCCCGGGCTGCCCAACAGCGGGATTGTGGCGCTGTTGGACTTCGGTGGCAGCGGAACCAGCATCACGCTGGCCGACGCCACCAAGAACTTCGAGCCGATCGACGAAACCGAGCGCTACACCGACTTCTCCGGCGCGCAGATCGACCAGGCACTGATGACCAAGGTCCTCGCCGACGTCAGCCAGTCGGGCGGTGTCGATCCGGCCAGCACCACGGCCGTCGGGGCGCTCACCCGGCTCCGCGAGCAATGCCGCCAGGCCAAGGAGCGACTGTCGGCGAGCGCCGCGACCGAGATGTCCGTCGAGCTTCCTGGATACAAGTCAGATGTCCGGATCACCCGCGCCGAGCTGGAGGATTTGATCATCCAGCCGTTCACCGGGTTGATGACTGCGTTCGAGGACATGTTGCAGCGCAACAGGATTCAGCTGGCCTCGCTCTCAGCGGTGGCCACTGTCGGCGGCGGTGCCGCCATCCCGTTCGTCACCCAGCGGCTCTCGGAGGAGCTGCGGTTGCCCGTCATCACCACACCCCAGCCCGCGTTGAACACCGCGGCGGGCGCGGCAGTGCTCGCCGCGCAGGGACCGGCGGGCGACGCCACCGGACTGGCCCCCGCCTCTCCCGCTGATACGCCGACGGGCCTTGCCCCGGCGGCCCCCGATGCCGCGACGGGCATGTCGACGGCGGCGTGGGCAGCGGGCGCAGCAGGCGCAGCGGCCGCGGAGTCGGCGTCCGACGGCTCCCCCTCCGCCACCTTCCGTGCACTGGCCTGGTCGCAGGACGAAGGCGGGACGGACCCGGTGCCCTACACCGGCGGTGAATACCCCACCCGAAGCCCCGACGCCGACGTTTACCCTCCGGAGGCGGCCGCGCGGCCGCAGGTGGAGTTCATCCCGCCCGACTCGGGGCTGGTCGAGGCGCCGCCGTTGCCCTGGTACCGGCGGCCGCAGGTGTTGTTCGGGGCGGCCTTGATCGCCGTGCTTGCTTTAACAGGGGGCCTGGTGTGGACGCTGACGAGCTCGAACAGCCCCCTCAAGACCAGCAAGACGCCGTCGGCTACCTCGACCGCGGTCACCAACCCGACAGTTCCGGGTGAGCCGCTGACCACGACAATCACGGTGACCGGCCCTGACGGATCGTCGACAGTGTTTGCGCCGCCTTCGTCGGGGCCGAGCGAGACGACTCAGCCGAGCACTAGCGGGACCTCCACCACCAGCAGCTCGCCGACCACCACAAGCTCGTCGCCGACGAGCACGTCGACCTCAACGAGTTCGTCGTCGTCCTCTTCGTCGTCGTCCTCTTCGTCGTCGTCTTCGTCATCGTCGTCGTCGTCTTCGTCCTCTTCGTCGCCCAGCAAGCCGCCGAGTTCGCCCGCCACGCAGTCGTCGCCCGTCAGCAACCAGTCGTCGTCGGAGGCGCCTCCGGCCAGCCAGCCCCCGGCGAGCCAGCCCCCGGCCAGCCAACCGCCCGCCAGCCAGCCCCCGGCCAGCCAACCTCCCGCCAGCCCCCCGCCGCCGAGCGGCCAGGCCTCAGGGCCGGTCACGGTCACGATCCCGCAGCCTTAACCAGCGATGACGTCGCGAGCACTGGCTCCGGAGGCCGACGGGCTCGTCGAGGCGATCGCGAATACGCCGAGCCACCCGACGAAGGCCGTCGTCGTCGGGGGCATCGGGACAGGCAAGAGCACGACCCTGTCCGCGGTCCGCGCGACACTGCGCGCAGCCGCCGTGGACGTGATCACCCGCCCCACCGTGGCGAAGCCCGCCGGGCATGCCGCCCTCGTCGTCGACGACGCTCACCTGCTCTCTGACCCCGAACTCGACGCGTTGGCCGGCTGGGTAGACGAGCCGTCGGCCACGGTGGTGATCGCCACGCAGCCCTATCAGCACCACGGCGCGTTGCATGAGGTGATGGTGACGATCGAGCGGGAGCGCCCGCCAATAGTCCTCGGCGCATTGCCCTCTCATGACGTGCAGCGGATCACCGCGGCTGCGCTGAACGGTCCACCGTCGCCCGAGGTGATCCGCAGCCTGATGAGCGCGACGGCGGGCCTGCCGTTTCTGGTGAATGCGGTCCTGAACCAAACCACCGACGAATCGGGGCAGCGCCTGCACGCGGGCGATACACCGGCGATGGCGATCGCGCAGGCGGCGCGATTCACGTTGATCGACCGGTTACGCGCGGTCGACGAGGCCGTGCTGGATGCGCTCTTGATCGCCTCGTTGAGCCCCGATCTCGGTGCAGCCGATGTCGCTGCAGCACTGAGGATTTCGGTTCATGAGGCGCAGGCCTTGGTCGATGGCGCGCGCGCCAGTGGCCTTCTCGAGCCGTCCCACAGCCAACAGTTTCTGCGGCTCGTGCACCGCGCCGTCGCCCAGATCGTCGGGGCCGCTCATCACAACGAGGTCGAAACATCCTTGTTGGCAACACAACTGGAGATGTCCACGTTATCCCCAGATCTGGCGTTGAGGCTTGCCGAGCACGGGGTGCGCGATCAGCGTGTCGCTGATGTGCTTGCGGTTCAAGCCGAACAGGCTGCCGGGCAGCCGGATGGCGCGGTGCGGCTGTATCGAGCGGCTGTGGATGCGGGCGCAACCCAGCTGACCGCCCAGCTCGCCGATGCGCTCGCGCTGAGCGGAGACTGCACGACGGCGGCCAGGCTGGCTGACGACCTCCTCGGCTCCGGGGATCCCGGGGAGCGGGCCGCCGCCGTCCGGATCGCCGCGTCGATCGCCGCACACGACGGCAACTCCGGTCAGGCTGCCGATCTATTCCGTTGGCTTGGGCCACATCCGGACGCGGTCGTAGGCGCCGCGGGCGCAGTGGTGCTGATGGGCGCCGGCGACGCAGCTGCCGCACGCGCATCGCTGGAACGGCAGGACAGCGGACCGCCGACGATCGCGGCGCGTGCGGCACGCAGCCTGGCCGAGGGTCTCGTCGACACCTTGGAGGCGCCGTTCGCGGTCGCGATCGGCCGGCTCGGACAATCGCTTGCCGGCCACCAGGGCCTGCGCGGCGCGATGCCCGACACGCCGGCCGCCCTCGTCACGCTCGCGGCGATGCACGGCGGCGACCCGGTGCGGGCCCGCAGCGTGATCAGCCGCGCCGTCAGCTCGAGCCGCGATTCCCTGTCCGCCCACCGCCACCGACTGCTGCTGGGATGGGTGCGCATGCTCGACGGCCAACTCGGCGCCGCGGGCGCGGATCTGACGACGATGGCCGATGCGAACCTGCATCGCCGCGACGCGCTGTGGTCCGCGGCGCTGCGCACAGGAATCGCCAGGCGGGCCGGCGACAGCGGGGCGATGCAGCGCCATTGGTACACGGCGATGGAGGTGCTCGCCGAGTACGCACTCGACGTGTACTCACTGCTGCCGTTGGGCGAGCTGTGGATCGCCGCGGCTCGGTTGCGCCATGTTGATCGACTCCAGCACACCCTCGATGAGGCCTTCGGGCTATTGGATCGCCTCGGCAATCCGCTTCTGTGGTCGGTCCCGCTGCATTGGTCGGGTGTGCACGCCGGCATCCTCGCGAACTCCCCGGACGCCGTTGCGCCGCACGGTCAGGCGCTGACCGCGGCGGCCGGGTCCAGCCCGTTCGCCAAGGCGCTGGCCGCCGCCGGCCGCACATGGCTGCGGGTACTGGCCAAGCACGTCGAGATCGGTGATGTCACGGTCGCGGCCCGCGGGCTCGCCGAGTACGGCCACACCTGGGACGCGACCCGGCTCGCCAGCCAGGCCGCGCTGCAGACGCCGGACGCACGGATCTCGGGCGCGATGTTGCAGGTGGCGCGGGACCTGAAGGTGTCGGCCCCGATCGACGACGAGGCGGCCGTCGCGCCCTCTGCGGCCGGGGTGGCGCAGGACGCCCACGCCGCGCCGGCGGCTCGGCTCTCCGAGCGCGAACGCGAGGTCGCGGAACTTCTGGTGCAGGGCATGCCGTACCGAGACATCGGCAGCCAGCTCTTCATCTCGGCGAAGACGGTCGAGCATCACGTTGCCCGCATCCGGCGCCGACTCGGCGCCGACTCACGGTCGGAATTGCTGTCGATGTTGCGAGCGATGCTCACGCCCCAGCGATGACCTCACGCCGCCGAATTTGCGGTTAGGGCAACCTTGCTCGCGCCTGCGATGCCCGAGATGTCAATATGAGCAGGCAACGAGGCTAGTTACCAGTCAGTAACATGAGAGATGTTACCGGCGAGTAACTTTGATAGCTGGGAGGCGCCCGTGGAGACGCAGACGGTGATCAGGCTTGTGGTGGGGCTGGGGATGACCGCCATCGTGTTGCTGCTCGCCGCCCGCCGCGTCTGGTGGCTGTTCAGCCTCGTCCGCGCCGGCCAGCCCGCGACTGGGCGCACCGACCACGTCGGCACACGGATCTGGACGCAGATCAAAGAGGTCTTCGGCCAAACGCGGCTGCTGCGCTGGTCGATCCCCGGGCTCGCGCACTTCTTCACGATGTGGGGCTTTTTCATCCTCGCCACGGTGTATCTGGAGGCCTACGGCACGCTGTTCAACCCGACGTTCCACATCCCGATCGTCGGCACGTGGAACGTGCTCGGGTTCCTGCAGGACTTCATCGCGCTCGCGGTGCTCGCCGGCATCACGACGTTCGCGATCATCCGGTTGCGCTCGGAGCCCAGGGAATACGGCCGGTCGTCACGCTTCTACGGCAGCCATCTCGGGGGCGCCTGGCTCATCCTGTTCATGATCTTCAACGTCGTCTGGACGTTCGCGCTATTCCGTGGCTCGTCCGCGGCTCTCGGCAACCTGCCGTACGGCTGGGGTGCGTTCTTCTCGCGCGGCATGGGTGAACTCTTGGGGCACTTGCCCCACGCCGCGCTCGAGGTCATCGAGACCGTCGCCCTGCTGCTGCACATCGCGGTCGCGCTGATCTTCCTGCTGATCGTGCTGCACTCCAAGCACCTGCATATCTTCCTGGCGCCAATCAACGTGACGTTCAAGCGCCTTCCCGACGGCACCGGTCCGCTCCTGCCGCTCGAATACCACGGCAAGCCAATCGACTTCGAGGATCCGCCCGACGACGTCGTGCTCGGGCGGGGCAAGATCGAGGACTTCACCTGGAAGGGCATGCTCGACTTCGCGACATGCACCGAATGCGGGCGCTGCCAGTCACAGTGCCCGGCGTGGAACACCGGCAAGCCGCTGTCGCCGAAGCTCGTGATCATGGACCTGCGCGACCATTGGATGGCCAAGGCGCCCTACATACTCGGCGAAAAGCCCACTCCGCTGGAGGGTTTGGACCTCGAGACACCTGAAGAAGAAGCCCATCACGTGCCCGAATCCGGATTCGGCCGGGTTCCGGGGTCAGGTCCGCTTCAGGCGATACGTCCGCTCGTCGGCGATCTCGAGCAGCTCGGCGTCATCGACCCCGACGTGCTCTGGTCGTGCACCACGTGCGGCGCGTGCGTGGAGCAGTGCCCGGTGGACATCGAGCACATCGACCACATCGTCGACATGCGCCGCTATCAGGTGATGATGGAATCGGAGTTCCCTGACGAACTGAAGGATCTGTACAAGAACCTGGAAAGCAAGTCGAATCCGTGGGGCCAGAACGCGAAAGACCGGCTCAACTGGATTTCCGAGGTCGACTTCGACGTCCCTGTCTACGGCACTGATACCGAGAGCTTCGAGGGATACGAGTACCTGTTCTGGGTCGGCTGCGCCGGCGCGTTCGAGGACCGGGCGAAGAAGACCACGAAGGCGGTCGCCGAGCTGCTGGCGATTGCCGGGGTCAAGTACCTCGTGCTCGGCGCACAGGAGACCTGCAACGGCGATTCTGCCCGCAGGTCGGGCAACGAGCTCCTGTTCCAGCAGCTCGCGGAGCAGACGGTCGAGGCGCTCAACGGGGTGTTCACCGGCGTCGAGTCCGTCGACCGCAAGATCGTCGTGACGTGTCCGCACTGCTTCAACACGATTGGGCGCGAATACAAGCAACTCGGCGCGAACTTCACTGTCCTGCACCACACTCAGCTGTTGAACCGGCTCGTCCGCGATCACAAGCTGGTGCCCGTCCAGCCGGTGACGCAGGACGTCACCTACCACGATCCGTGCTACCTCGGCCGGCACAACAAGGTGTACGAGGCCCCGCGCGAGCTGGTCGGTGCGTCGGGCGCGGTGCTGAAGGAAATGCCCAGGCACGCGGAGACTGGCTTCTGCTGCGGGGCGGGCGGCGCGCGGATGTGGATGGAAGAACGGATCGGCAAGCGGGTCAACCTCGACCGCGTCGACGAAGCGTTGATGACGGTCGGGGACGACAGCTCGGCCAAGATCGCGACGGGCTGCCCGTTCTGCCGGGTGATGATGACCGACGGCCTCGGCGACCGGCAGAGCGAAGGTCAGGGCGAGGGCGTCGAGGTCCTCGACGTGGCTCAACTGCTGCTCGCTGCGCTCGACACCAGCGAGGTGACGCTTCCCGAGAAGGGTGCCGCAGCCAAGGCTTTCGCCGAGCGCGCCGCCGCGGCGGCGCCTGCGGAGTCTGAAGCAGCCGAAGCGGCCCCGGCCCAAGAGACGGAAGCGCCGGCGGCCAAGGCTGACACTGCGACTTCGGATGCGAAACCGGTCACCGGGCTGGGCATGGCGGGCGGCGCGAAGCGGCCCGGTGCCAAGAAAGCC
>NZ_JAVHWM010000049.1:0-2919 GCF_032159765.1 Mycobacterium sp.
CGCTCGATGACTGATCTTGGACAGCTGCTCGCCGCCATCCGTTTCGGTGACAGCGCGTTCCCGTCCGGCGGGTTCGCCTTCTCGTCGGGGTTGGAGGGCTCCTACCGGGACGGAATGGTGCAGGACGAGGGCGACGTCAGCGCTTTCGTCGCTGAGCAGCTCGAGGGAAACTGGCATCGGCGCGACCGGGTCCTAATGCGGCGGGCCTGGACCGCACCGGACCCTGACGCTGTGGACACCTTCGCCGAGGCAGTCGCGACGATGTCAGTGCTACGGGAGGCATCCCGCCGCGCTGGTGCGGCCACCCTCGCAACTTTCGCTGCAGTGATCGACCCGGGCATCGGCGACTACCGCAGCCGGGTACTCGCTGGGGCCGTCCCCGGTCACCTTGCGGTGGCCCAGGCGGTCTGCTTCCGCGCCGCGGGCCTCACGCTCGAAACGGCAGAGGCCGTCGCGGCATGGCAGGTCGTTTCCGGAATCACCGGTGCCGCACTGCGTCTCGGAATCTGCGGGCACCTCGGTGTCCAGCGGGTCGTGACGAACATGACGTCGCCCCTAATCGATCTCCTGCAACGCCAGCCACCCACCGAACCCGCCGCGTTCACCGCCTACGCCGACATCGCGGCCCAGCGCCACGACGATGGCGTGCGGTTGTTCGCCAGTTGACCACCTGGATCTGAAGGAGATCGTGTGAACCTGACGCCCACCGAGCTCGAGCGCATTACGGTGTTCAACGCCGCCGAGCTGGCACGGCGCAATCTCCGCGAAGGCATCCGGTTGAGCCATCCCGAAGCGGTGGCTCTGCTGGCTGACGAGGTGATGCTCGCTGCACGCAAGAACATGGCCTACGACGAGGTGATCGACCACGCCGCAGCGCTGCTCACGGCCGACCAGTGCGAACCGGGTGTGCCCGACATGGTGCGCATCGTGGCGCTGGACGCTCCGTTCGCCGACGGCACCAAGCTCGTGACGCTGATCGACCCAATCATCGCTGGGGAGAACGATATCCGCCCAGGAGAGATCGTCGTCGGCGACGAGCCGATCGAGCTGTTCCCCGGCGCCCAGCGACTGGCGCTGACCGTTGTCAACCGCGGCGACCGGGACATCCAGGTGCGTAGCCAATCGCACTTCTTCGAAACCAACCCAGCGCTCGAGTTTGATCGCCGCGCTGCGTGGGGCCACAAACTGGACGTCGCCTCCGGTGCAGGAGTGCGGTTCGAACCCGGAATTCCCGTCGAGGTCACGCTGGTTCCGATGGCAGGCGATCGTGTCGCCCAAGGCTTCTCGGGAGTGGTCAACGGGCCACTCGACGCACATGGTGCCCTCGAAGCGGCACTTGCCATGCAGCACGAAGGCTGACGGCACAGTGACATCGATCAATCGGCAGTCCTACGCTCGCTTGTTCGGCCCCACCAAGGGGGACCGGATCCGCCTCGCCGACTCAGACCTCTTCGTCGAGGTCGAACGGGATTTCACGATGCCCGGTTACGAGTTGCTCGCAGGCGCCGGCAAGTCCGTACGGGATGGCGAAGGGTACCGGCCTTCCACGAAGCCGTCGGACGGAGCCCTCGACTACGTCATCGGCAATGCGGTCATCATCGACGCGGTGGCCGGAATCATCAAGGCGGACATCGGCATCCGTGACGGCAGAATCGTCGGTATCGGAAAGGCGGGCAACCCCGACACCATGCCCGGTGTCACCCCTGGACTGGTCGTCGGCACCAGCACCACGCCGATTCCGGCCGAAGGCATGATTGTGACCGCAGGGGCGATCGAGACCCACGCGCACCTGATTTCGCCGCAGCAGGTCGAGCATGCGCTGTCGACCGGCACCACGACCCTCATCGGTGGATCGCTGGGTCCAACGTTCGAAGTCGCTACCGGAAGCCCCCGCAACCTCGGGCTGTTCCTGAAGGCCGGCGAATACACACCCATGAACTTCGTCGCGTTCGGCCGCGGGTCCTCCGATCCGGCGGCAGTCTTGGAGTCGGTGGCCGCAGGCGCAGGCGCGGTGAAGATCCACGAAGATCTGGGGGCGTCGCCGGCCGTCATCGACAAGACGCTGCAGGCCGCCGATTCCGCCGACTTCGCGGTGCACTTGCACACCGACTCGATCAACGAGTTCGGGTTCTCCGAGCAGACGCTGTCGACGATCGGCGGCCGGACCATCCACATGTATCACGTGGAAGGCGCGGGCGGAGGACACGCCCCCGACCTGATCCGGTGCGTCGGCTACGAGAACGTCATTCCCGGTACGACCAACCCGACCAACCCCTACACGATCACCGGGCTCGATGAGGGCGTGCCGATGACGATGATCGCGCACTTGATGAATTGGGAAGCGCCAGAGGACATTGCGTTCGCCGAGGCGCGGATCCGACCGCAGACCATGGTCGCCGAGGACTTCCTGCACGACATGGGAGCCATCTCGATCTTCGGCAGCGATACCCAGGGCATGGGCCGGCTCGCCGAGAACATCACCAACTGCTGGCAGCTCGCGGCGGTGATGAAGCAGCGCATCGGGCGGCTGCCGGAGGAGACGACGGCCTTCGCCGACAACGAACGCGTCAAGCGCTACATCGCGAAACTCACCATCAACCCGGCCATTTCGATCGGCGCCGACGCGCACATCGGCTCCGTCGAGACCGGCAAGGTGGCAGACCTGGTGATCTGGCAGCCCGCATTCTTCGGCGTCAAACCCAGGGTGGTACTCAAGAACGGGATGATCGCGTGGGCGGCACTCGGCGACGCGGCAGGGTCCATCTCGTCGTCGGAGCCGATCATCCAACGTGCCAACTGGGGTGCGCTTGGCGACGCGGCCGCCAAACTGGGGTTCGTGTTCATGTCCTCGCTCGCGATCGATGCGGGCGTGCCGGACAAGCTGGGGCTGCGCAAGAACGTGTTGCCGATCAAGTCGGT
>NZ_JAVHWM010000067.1:0-30462 GCF_032159765.1 Mycobacterium sp.
GCCCGGCCTGACGTAGAGCTCCGTCGACACCCCGGCGAGCAAGAGATTGCGCGCATACCGAATGCTCTCGTCGCGGAAGATGTCGAGCTCGCCGACATCGATGAAGGCGGGAGCCAGGCCCACGAAATCCGTGAGCCGTGCCGGTGCCGCGCGGGCGGGAACATCGGCCGATCCGCGGCTATCCCCAAACACGGCGTCCCATCCGGTGAAGTTGTTGTCGTATGACCACGAGGTCAGCCCGTCGAGTTCCGCATCGGGATCCACAGTGCGGTCGTCCAGCATCGGGTAGATCAGAAGTTGTTTCGCGACAGCAACTCCCGCGTCCCGCGCGGTGATGGCCACGCCCGCGGCGACGCCGCCGCCCCCGCTGTCGCCCATGACAGCGATACGCGCGGGATCCACATCGAAGTCCGCGGCGCGCGCTGCAAGCCACGTTAAAGCGGCGTGGCCATCGTCGACCAGCGCTGTACCGGAATACTCCGGCGCCAGGCGATAATCGACGGAGAGAAGCGGAACACCTCCCCGCTCGAGCTCCCACACCACCCCACCATTCGGTCCGGTCAACTCGGTGAGCTCGGGATCAAGGGTGAACGGCATTGCGGTCTCCAATCGTGTCGTCCTCCTGATCCCGCAGCCCCCGCAACCGGCGCAAGCCGCGCATGCCGTGGTAGATCACGAGCGCGGCAACTGAACCCAACGCGATCCCGGTGAATGTCAAATCCCCGATCCGCCACGTGAAATCGGCGATGCCGAGCACGAGTGCGATCGCTGCCGTCATCTGGTTGACCGGATCACCGAAGTCGACATGGTTGGTCAGCCATATCCGCACGCCGAGAATGCCGACCAGACCGTAGAGCACGATCGTCGCTCCGCCCAGGACGCCCGGAGGAATTGCCGATATCGCCTCACCCACTTTGGGGCACAACGCAAGTGCGATCGCGACGCCTCCCGCGATCCAGTACGCCGCAGTCGAATACACTTTCGTCGCCGCCATCACGCCGATGTTCTCCGCATACGTCGTCGTCGCCGATCCGCCGCCCAGCCCCGCCAGCACGGTCGCGGCTCCGTCGGCCGCCAGTGCTCGTCCCATCAGCGGGTCGAGATCGGTGCCCGTCATCTGGCTGACCGACTTCACGTGTCCGATGTTCTCCGCGAGCAACGCCACCACCGCGGGCAAGAACAACGGCAGCACGGACAGGGTCAACGTCGGCGTCTGCATGTGTGGGAACCCCACCCACGCAGCTGACCTGATCCGCGACGTGTCCACCTCCCCAAGCCCGAGCGCGACGAGATAACCCACCACGACGGCCGTGAAAATCGCTAAGCGCCCGAGGATTCCGCGGAAGAATGCCAGCGAGCAGACCAGCAACACGAGTGTCACCAGGCCGACGAGTGGGCCCTTCTCGAAGTTGTGCTTTGCCGACGGCGCGAGGTTCAGCCCGATCAGCGCGACGATCGCACCCGTGACCACCGGCGGCAACACGACGTCGATCCAATGTGTGCCGACGAAATGCACTGCGACACCGACCAGTACCAGTGCCAGTCCGACGGCCACCAGCCCACCGAGCGCACTTCCGGTGCCCCGGCTTGCCACGGCCGCTGTCACCGGCGCGATCACCGAGAAACTCGAGCCCAGATAACTCGGCAAGCGGTTGCCTGTGATGACCAGGAACAGGATGGTGCCGACGCCTGAGAACAGCAGTGTCGTCGTCGGCGGAAATCCCGTCAGCACCGGCACCAGGAACGTCGCGCCGAACATAGCGACCACATGCTGGGCGCCGATCCCCACCGTGCGCGGCCAGCTCAGTCGTTCATGCGGCGCGACGACGTCGTGGCCCTCGACTCGGGCCCAGGTCATCGAAAGCACGCTGACGACTACACCATCAGCGCGCGATTCGCGCACGCAATCCGTAAATCACCGCGCCAGCTGCCAGCACCCCCGCACCGGCCAGGACCGAGGTGAGCGGCAGCGCGAATGCCAGCGCGAGGCAGCCGACGAACCCGATCGTGGGGACCAGCCGCCGTCCCATCGTCCATGCGGACGCGTTGGCGATCGCGTAGTACGCGAGCACCGTGAACGACGAGAAGCCGATCGCGTTTCGAACGTCAATGAACGCGGCGATGACCGCGACGATGACGCCGACCGCCAACTCCGCGCGGTGCGGCACTTTGTAACGTGCATGCACCGCCGAAAGCGGGTGGGGCAGATGACGATCGCGGGCCATCGCGAGCGTGGTGCGGGAGACCCCGAGGCTCAACGTCATCAGCGCTCCGAGCGCCGCGACGGCCGCACCGAGGCGCACCAGCGGCACGAACTCCGGGAGGCCCGTGGCCCCCACTGCGGCGACGAGAGGGGCACTCGCGTGGGCGACGCCGTCGCCACCCAACATCGCCAGTACCGCGACGGCCACCGCGGAGTAAACGAACAACGTGATGCCCAGGGCAAGCGGAATGGCCGTCGGGATCGTGCGAGCGGGGTTGCGAACTTCCTCGCCCAGCGTTGCGATCCGGGCGTAGCCGGCGAACGCGAAGAACAGGATTCCTGCCGATTGCAGCACGCCTTCGATGCGGCCCCCGGTCTCCACACGACTGAAATCCGGCGCGACCGAGATGAAGACCACCACCCCGACCATCGCCAGGATCAGCAGGACCACGCCGACGATCACGCGCGTGGCTATCGCCGACTTCTGGATCCCTGCGCAGTTGATCACCGTCACGACCAGAACCGTGCACACCGCCACCGCATGTGCTTGCTCTGGCCACACGTAGAACCCGGCCGTCAGCGCCATCGCGGCACACGATGCGGTCTTGCCGACGACGAAGCCCCACCCGGCGAGGTAGCCCCAGAAATCGCCGAGACGCTCGCGGCCGTACACATAGGTGCCGCCGGACGCCGGGTATCGCGCTGCCAGCCGCGCCGACGAGATCGCGTTGCAATACGCCACGACGCCAGCGATCCCCAGACCGACCAGCAGCAATGTGCCTGCCGCCTCGGCGGCCGGAGCCAGTGCGACGAAGATCCCTGCCCCGATCATCGCGCTCAAGCCGATGACGATGGCATCGCCCAAACCGAGGCTTCGCTCCAGCCGGGCTCCGGTCACCGCAACAGACTAATAAGCCTCTGCGTGCTCGGTGCTCGGGGCCGAGCGCCACACGGCGATTCGCCCACGTCGACGCTCAGCTGAATGCGTAGTCGCTCATCGGAGACTCGGTCGCCTCGCGCACTGCGGCGCGGGTGGTCATCGGCCGCAGCAGCGCCGGCTCCCCGCTCGGGTTGAAGTAGTAGGAACGCGACGTCGCGCAATTGCCGACGACGAACACAGACTCGCCGATCCGTTCGGTCATTCGGTCTAGAAATGCGGTGTTGGCCTCTTCAGTGACCTCGAAAGTCGATGCGCCGCGGCGCTTGAGCTCACCGAAGATCCGATCCATGTGCCGCATCTGGTATTCCATCGTGTTGAAGAAGTTCAAGCCGAGGAACGCATACGGCGCCGCCAGGCTCAAGAAGTTCGGGAAGTACGGCATCGACACGCCCTGGTAGGCCTGAAAGCGGGTGTCGCGCCACCATTTTCCGAGATCGCGACCATCCCGGCCGATCACCTCGAACGCGGGGAAGTTCGCTTCCCACAGGTCGAAGCCGGTGGCCAGAATCAACGTGTCGATCACGGTTCTCGTGCCGTCGGCGGCGACGATGCCGTCGGGCTCGACGCGCGCGATCCCGCTGGTTTGCAGGTGCACGTGAGGCTTGGTGAACGTGCGGTAATAGCTGTTGGAGAATGTAGGCCGCTTGCATCCGAAGTCGTAGTCCGGCGTGAGCTTGCGGCGAAGCTCCTTGTCGCGCACGGACGCGAACCGGTGCATCTTGGCCACGTCGGCGGCGCCGATGTTGAGCCGACGGTACGGCAGCTTGGCGTGGTGCAACCCGACGTAGACGAAGAACTCGTACACGGCATCAGTCACTGCCCGGATAGCCCGCTGCGTCAACGGGATTCGCGCAAAGAGCCGCTTCGCCGCTGCGGAGAACCGCAGGTCGAACTTGGGCACCACCCATATCGGCGTGCGCTGGTAGACGGTTAGCTGCGCGGCCTTCTTGGCGACCTCGGGGATGAGCTGCACCGCCGTGGCGCCCGTGCCGATGAGTGCCACCCGGCGGTCGGTGAGGTCGTACGTGTCGTCCCACGCCGTCGTGTGGATGATCTTGCCGTCGAAGCCGGCGATGCCCGGAATCTCCGGCGTCCGTGGCTGGGACAGGAATCCCGTGGCGGTGATCAGGTACCGGGCGGTCAGCGTCTCGCCGCCGGCGAGCGCGACCCGCCACAGCTTGGCGTCCTCGTCCCAGCGCGCGCCTTCGACCGTGACGTTGAACCTGATGTGACGACGCACGTCGTACTTGTCGGCGACGTCATCGGCGTACTGCTTGATCTCAGCGCCGGTGGAGTACAGCCGCGACCAGTTCGGGTTCGGCTCGAACCAGTAGGAATAGGTGGTCGTCGGTACGTCGACGGCCAGGCCGGGGTATCGGTTGACGTACCAGGTCCCGCCCAGGTCGTCCTCGCGGTCGAGGAGCACGAAGTTGTCGTAGCCGAGTCGCTTGAGCTGGATCGCGGCGCCGATTCCGCCGAAGCCGGCGCCAACGACGATCACGTCGTACTGCGTCGCCGATGAGCCGCTTGCGCGAAGAGCAGGAGGCATGGCCCGACGGTACCTGAGGTACCGGTTAGCTTGAAATTGCCGCGCTGACGCTCGACGGCACCCGGAACGTCATCTCGACCGTCGTCCCGGTTGAAGTAGGCGACAAGGCAACGCTTTCAGCGACGGCCTTGATGAGACGCAGTCCGCGGCCGCGGGTGCCCGGGTCGGTAGGCGGCGTCTTCCAGGAGCCGAAATCGACAACCCGGACGTGAATCTCATCGCCCTCGAAGCCGGCCTCGATGTGGACGGTGCCGTGGGTGTCGTCACGGTAGGCGTGCTCGATGCTGTTCGTGCACGCCTCTCCGACGGCGAGCACCACGTCGGCGCGCAGCGCATCCGGTGTCCCGGCCGCGCGCAGCCACAGATCGAGCCGTGCCCGGACGCTGGCCAGTCGATCCGGTGTCGCGCCGTCGTCGAAGTGCAGGACGCTGATGGGGGGTCGGCACACCACGATCGCGACGTCGTCGTCGTATCCGCCCTCCGGGGCCAGCTCGCGCAGGACGCGCTCGGCCACCGCATCGACTGGCGAATTCGCCTCTGCAATAAGCACGTTCGCAACACGGGCGATGCCGTCGTCGATCGATTCTGTCCGCCGCTCGACGAGGCCGTCGGTGAACAGCATCAAGGTCGTCCCAGGCGAGAGCACCACGTACTCCTGCGGACGGGGCGTATCGGTCCGGACCGCCAGGGGTACGGACCCGGCGCCGGTCAGGACGGTAGCGACGGGTCCGGGTGCGACAAGTAACCCGGGCACGTGGCCGGCGCGGCTGTAGGTCAGGACCCGTGATTCGGTGTCGAAGATCGCCACCAGGACCGTGGTGCAGAACGCGCCGGGGATGAGCTCGGCCACCGCGTCGAGTTGTTCGAGCAGCAGCGCCGGCTCGGCATCGGCGAGCAGCAGTGCACGCGCCGAGCTGCGGAGCTGGCCCATCACGGCGGCCGCCGACAGGCCGCGCCCGACGCAGTCTCCGACGATGATGCCGATGTGGTGCTCCCCGATGGGCAGGACGTCGTACCAGTCGCCGCCGATCTCCAGCGGGGGGACCGCCGGTTCGTACCGGACAGCGAAGCCCGGCGGGGTGGCCGTCGGCGCGAGCATCGCGCGCTGCAACGTGAGCGAGGTCTCGCGGGCAATCTCGAACTGACGGACGTGCTGCATCGCCAGGTTGAGATGACTGACGAGCACCTCGACAAGCAGTCGGTCCTCGGCACCGAATCGCCGAGCGTCGTTGAACTCCAACCAAAGTGCGACATCACCCGCGCCGGACAGCACCACGACGACGCCCCTCGACCTGTCCGTGCCGTCGTCGCATCCCACGGGCTCGACAGTCAGTGGCAGGCGGTGGCGCGAGGCTGCCAGAGTGGTCTGCACTTCGGGATCGAGGTCGCGCCAGCTCGGCGCGTCTGGTTCGCCGGCGCCCTGGACCGTGGGCTCGCCGTCGCCCGCCGGCCACATGACCGCGACGACGCGCCGAACGTCGATCGTCGCCCGGAACTCGTCGAGCGCGATCGCGAGTACCTCGCTCACGCTGTTGGCCACGCCCACCGCCGTGGCCAGCCCGGCGACCGCGCTCTCCCGCGCCATTGCGCTGCGCGTGGCCGTGATGTCGCGGATCGTTCCCACGTAGGCGTCGGCGCCCGGAACAGCGTTCATGCTCACCGCAACCCACGCCATGTGTCCGTCGCGATGACGGATGGGCGTCTCCGATTCGATGTGACCGTCGCGGCGCAGGGCGTTCAGGCGTTGAGCCGCCGTATCCACGTCGGCGACCCACGGGTATGGCCACCGGTACGGCAGGTGATCCGCGGTAAAGCCGGTGATCTCGGCGAACGCATCGTTGACCTCGTTCACCGAACCCTCGCGGTCTGCGACGAAGAAGCCCTCCTGCAGGGAGTTCACCAGTGCGGAACGGAACTCGTCGCGAACCGCGAGATCGTTAGCGCGCGCCCGCTCCTGCTGGTAACGCCTTGTGCCATCGAGGAATCCGCGCGTCGCGACATCAAGCGGCGCGAGCGTCTGCAGCAAGAATTGAAGCGCGGCCGCACCGTCGAGCGGCGCGGTCGTCGCGAACTCGCCGATCAGTCGCGAGTGGTTCTCGATGATCTCCAGCGTGCTGATGCGCTGCTGCAGCGCTTGGCGTCCCAGCTCGTAGCCGACGGCCAGGCTCGATTCTTCCCTGGCCACCAGAAACGCGTGCAATGCGGCTGCGTATCTCTGGTGGAAGCCGGCATCCGTCATGACGTCGTGCCCCGGTGACGAGCGGCGAGCACGAGCGCGTCGTCGCTGTCCTTGCCGTGTTTGTGCAGGATGGTCTCGGCGATCGCGGTCGCGGGCGCCGCGAAATCGATACTGTCGAGATGATCTTCTGCGATGCCATCGCTGGCGATCACCAGCAGATCGCCGGGGCTGACTGAAATATTCTGTGTGAGTAAGGTTTCCGGCATCCGGTAGCCAACGATCCCGCCGGTTAGCAGTGCTGACGCCCGCACGTGCACGCCGCGGGGACCCTTGGCCACGAGCATGGCCGTGACGTTGCCGATACCGATCCAGCTGATCGCGTCGGCGTCGAGGTCGACGCGGGCCAAGGTGATTGCAGCACCCCTGGTCTCGGTCATCGCGCGATGGCACAGCCGGATCAGCACGTCCAGCGGCTCCATGCGCGAACCACGCAGAACGCCGACGCCGCACGAGGCCGCCTCTGATGCCCCTGCGCCATGGCCGAGGCCGTCGAGGACGCCGAAAAGCGCTGCAGTTTGGCCGATTTCGACAGCGATCGACCGATCGCCGCTTTCCTGCTCGCCGGGGAGCGGGCTGCCAGCCGCCGCCCATTCGATCGGGCCCACCCAACCGTGCTCATTCACCAGAGGGGATCCACTTCCACATCTCGATCACCGTGCCGTGGCCCGGCTTGGAGTTCACCACCATGTCGTCCATCAGGCGGCGGGCGCCCGGCAAGCCGAGGCCGAGCCCGCTGCCGGTGGAATAGCCGTCGTCCAGCGCCCTTTCGATATCCGCGATCCCGGGGCCGTCGTCCTCGGCGCGAACGAACAACGCGCGGCGGCCGTGCCGGCTCTCTACGCCCACCCGAATCTCTCCGGACCCGGCGTAGCTGGTGATGTTGCGTGCGATTTCCGAGATTGCGGTCGCGATCATGGTCACGTCGGTGAGCGTGAAGCCAAGGCCGCGGGCGAGCTGGTGGCCCGCCTGCCGCGCAGCGACTATGTCGTCGCTCTTGACCACCGCGACGACGATGTCATCCACTGGGCTCGGGTCCGTTCGGCGATTTCCTGGATTCCAGTTGGCGATTGAGCAGGGCCAGACCCTCTTCGAGGTCGAGAGCGGTCTGCATGTCGTCGAAGACCAGCCCCAACTGGACCATCGCGAACGCGACTTCCGGCTGCAGGCCCACGATCACGGTGTCCGCGCCGCGCAGGCGGGTCATGTGTGCGATCGTCTGCAGCGACCGAGCGGCGAACGAGTCCATCACATCGATCGCGGTGACGTCGACGATGATGCCGTGCGCGCGGAACCGCCCGACACGCTCCATCAGGTCGTGGCGGAGCTGTTCGGTGTCTGAGTCGGAGAGCGCAGCCTGCACCGAGGCGATGAGGATGGTGCCCTGCTTGAGGATCGGAACTGGCATCAGAGGCTCGCGCCGGTCACCCGTTCTGGTCGCCGGTGCGGCTGACTTCGTAGCCCAGCAGCCGCTCGGCCTCTTCGATGCCGCCCTGCAGGTCGCCGACCGCGTTCATCTTCGACAGGTCCAGCCCGATCGTCACCAGCGTCAGCGCGATCTCGGAGGACAGGCCGGTGATGATGACGCTGGCGCCCATCAACCCCGACGCGTCGACGGTCTGCACCAAGTGGTTGGCCACGGTCGAGTCGATCGTGGGCACACCGGTGATGTCGATGACCACCACCTTCGCCCGGTTCGCGCGGATCGCGCGCAGCAGTTGTTCGGTGACCTGGCGGGCGCGCTGGCTGTCGAGCACACCGATGATGGGCAGAATCAGCAGCTGCTCGCGCACCTGAAGCACTGGCGTCGACAGCTCGCGAATGGCCTCCTGCTGCTGGCGGATGATGCGCTCGCGCTCCTGGACGAAGCCGACGGCCACGGTGTTGGCGATGCGGTTGGCGGCCGGCTCGTAGGCGTCGAGCACGCGGTTCAGCAGATCGAAGTCGCTCTGGTACTTCTCGAACAGCGAACGTGCGAGCACGTCGCGCAGCAGCAGGACGATACCGACGACCTCGTTGGTCTCGACCCCTCGCGGAATGATCCGTTCGGACAGGTCGCGCGCGTAGTCCTGCAGCGCTTCGACGCTACCGGTCTCGAGCACCTCGACGTAGCTGTCGTACACGGTGGTTGCCTCGGAGAAGATCTCTTCCGGCGACATCGCGGTGAGCAGTTCGGCCTCGGTGATCCTGCGGGCCCATTCCTCCCGCAACGCGGTCCTGTTCTGGCGCAGGTGCTGCACCAGCTGGGGCAACAGGCCCTCGCTGGAGATTGCGGCGGCCTGCTGGGCTGCGCTCGCACCGGCGAGATCTACCGAGGAATCCGTCATCTGACCTCCCACCTCTCGCTCGCGCTGGGTGAGGCGCGCGAGTCCCTGTCTGAGACTAGCGATGCGGCGCGGCGCAGTGAACAAGTTAGGCTGACGACGTCCGCCCACGCGGTAGTGCCACAGACGAAGGACCGCTCTTGACAGATACCGAACCGATCACCACGTCGGTGGTACAGCACAAGGGAATCACCGTGCTCGCCGTCGGGGGCGAGGTCGATCTGGCCACCGCCCCGATCTTCGAGAAGGCCATTGACGACGCCCTTGCCGGCGATCCGCCCGCGCTGGTGATCGATCTGACCCAGGTTTCGTTCCTCGCCTCGGCGGGGTTGCAGCTCCTGGTGGCGACCCAGGAGCGGATCGGTGGCACGGGTGAATTCGCGGTGGTGGCCGACGGGCCGGCGACGAGCAGGCCGATTCAGCTGACCGAGCTCGACAAGATCTTCGGGCTGTACCCGGTTCTAGAAGACGCGCTGTCCGCCATGCAGACGAGGGCACGCTGACCTAACCGAGCATCCGCAACGCGGCGGTCACCGACAGCTCTGGCACGTCGAGCGTCTTGGATCCGAGATCGTGCCGGGCACCGGTGATGTCGACCAGCTCGGTGGGTGCCGGGATGAGCGCGATCGCGGACCGGAGTTCGTCGATCGTGCCGAAGGGGTCGCTGGTGCCGTGGGTGAACACCGTCGGTACCGCGATTCTCCGGAGATGCTCGGTCCGTGGCTTCTCGGGCTTGCCCGGAGGATGAAGCGGATACGAGAACAACGTCAGCCCGTCGATGTCCAGACCCTCGGCGGCAGCCATCGACGTCAGTCGGCCGCCGTACGAGTGCCCGCCGGCGACGAGCGGGCCGTCGGCCAGCGTGCGCGCCAGCGCGGCGGCCTCTTCGATGCCCTTGCGGTCGCTGGCCGCCGAACCCGATGGCGGGCCTTTCGGGCGCCTGCGACGGTAGGGGAGGTTGTAGCGCACGGCCAGCCATCCGCGCCGCGCCCACTCGTCGCACAGCCGCCTGAGCAATGGCGCGTCCCGACTACCGCCTGCTCCGTGGGTCAGTAGGACGACGCCGGCCGCGGTGCCGTCGGGTTCGTGTGCGACGCCCGCGATGTCGTCGAGATTCATTCAGACAAATCCCGTTCTGCTCCTCGCGTCCGCAGCCTGAACAGGGGTGACACCGGTCCGTGGCCGTGGCCCAACGGGTATGCCGCCCGGATGCATTCGGTCACCCACCGCTTGCCGAACGCCACCGCGTCGGGCACCGAGTAACCGTGGGCCAGGGCGCACGCGGTCGCCGCGGCGAGAGTGTCACCGGCGCCGTGGTCGTTGCCTGTCGCAATTCGCGCAGCGTCGAACTCGTGGAACTCGGAGCCGTCGAAAAGCAGGTCGGGGCTGTGTGGCGCGCTTCGCAGATGACCGCCCTTCACCAGCACCCACCGCGGACCGAGTGCGTGCAGCGCGCGGGCGGCATCCTGCTGCGTAGTCGTGTCGACGACGTCGATGTCCACCAGCAACCGGACCTCGTCGAGATTCGGTGTGACCAGCGTGGCGAGCGGAAACAGTTGCTGTTTCAGCGAATTCACCGCTGACGGGTGCAGCAGCGGGTCGCCGTGCATCGACGCACACACCGGGTCGACCACCAACGGCACTGTCCCGCTGAGGCCTTCCTCCTGCCACGTCTCGGCGACTGCCTCGATGATCTCCGCCGACGCCAGCATGCCGGTCTTTGCGGCCTGGATACCGATATCGGATGCCACGGCCTGGATCTGGCCCGCGATCACATCGACGGGGATCTCATGGAACCCCTTGACGCCCATCGAGTTCTGCACGGTGACTGCGGTGACGGCGACCAGTGCGTGCACGCCGAGCAGAGCGCAGGTCCGCAGATCGGCCTGGATGCCCGCTCCGCCGCCCGAGTCCGAGCCCGCGATCGTCAGCACCCGCACCGGGGTCTGCCCGGACGGCGCAAGCGGAAGGAATGTCACGACGTCACGGGCAGATACACCCGGCTCCCGTGCTCGACGAACTCGCGGGACTTGTCCGCCATCGCGTCGCGGATGTCCTGCGTGATCCGCATCGAGCAGAACTTCGGCCCGCACATGGAACAGAAGTGTGCCGTCTTGGCGGGCTCGGCGGGCAGCGTTTCGTCGTGGAACTGGCGCGCGGTGTCCGGATCGAGCGACAGCGCGAACTGGTCGTTCCACCGGAATTCGAAGCGGGCCGTCGACAACGCGTCGTCGCGCAGCTGCGCACGAGGATGCCCCTTCGCCAGATCCGCGGCGTGTGCGGCGATCTTGTAGGCGATTACGCCGTCCTTGACGTCTTTGCGATCCGGCAGGCCGAGGTGCTCCTTGGGTGTGACGTAGCACAGCATCGCGGTGCCTGCCTGGGCGATGATCGCCGCGCCGATCGCGGACGTGATGTGGTCATAGGCGGGCGCGATGTCGGTGGCCAGCGGGCCGAGCGTGTAGAACGGCGCCTCCTCGCACAGTTCCTCCTCGAGGCGGACGTTCTCGGCGATCTTATGCATCGGGACGTGGCCCGGGCCCTCGATCATCACCTGCACGCCATGGGCTTTCGCGACTTTCGTCAGCTCGCCGAGCGTGCGCAGCTCGGCGAACTGCGCGGCGTCGTTCGCGTCGGCGATCGAGCCGGGTCGCAGGCCGTCGCCGAGTGAGAAGGTCACGTCGTAGCGGGCCAGGATCTCGCAGAGCTCCTCGAAGTTGGTGTACAGGAAAGACTCCTGATGGTGCGCGAGGCACCAGGCCGCCATGATCGAGCCGCCGCGGCTGACAATGCCCGTCACCCGATTGACTGTCAGCGGCACGTAGCGCAACAGCACGCCTGCGTGCACGGTCATGTAGTCGACACCCTGCTCGCACTGCTCAATGACGGTGTCGCGGTAGATCTCCCAGGTCAGCGCTGCCGGGTCGCCGTTGACCTTCTCCAGTGCCTGATAGATCGGGACCGTGCCGACGGGCACCGGCGAGTTGCGCAGGATCCACTCGCGGGTCAGGTGGATGTCGCGGCCGGTCGACAGGTCCATGATCGTGTCGGCGCCCCAGCGCGTGGCCCACACCATCTTGTCGACCTCCTCGGCGATCGACGACGTCACCGCCGAATTGCCGATGTTCGCATTGATCTTCACCATGAACGCTTTGCCGATGATCATCGGCTCGGTCTCCGGGTGATGGTGGTTGGCCGGGATCACCGCGCGGCCGCGGGCCACTTCGCCACGGACAAGCTCGGCGCTTACGCCTTCTCGCTCGGCGATGAACGCCATCTCAGCGGTGATCTCGCCGGCGCGGGCCCGGTGCAACTGCGTGCCACGGTCGCAGACCACGCCGGCCCGGTGTGGCAAGCCCTTTGTGAGGTCGATCACCGCGTCCGGGTCCGTGTAGGGGCCGGAGGTGTCGTACAGGTCGAGGTGCTCGTCGTTGGACAGCTGCACCCGGCGGAACGGCACCCGGGCACCTGGCGTGCCGGCGAGGTCCTGGTAGATCTTGGTGCTGCCCTCGATGGGGCCGGTGGTCACGGACACGTCGGTCATCTCAACTCCCTACGCCGGCATTACCCGGTCAGGTTCGTACGGTCGACAGCCCCAGCTGTCCTCTCAGCGCACTTGGCGTGCGCTCCCGCGTGGTTTGTTAGCGGCCCCCACGCTAGCGCAGCGGCCTGTGACCGGGAATAGCATTTGGTTCCGTTTCCTTTGTATAGCTAACATATGTAATTGGCGCCCTGCGCCTCAAGATGTGATGTGAACTTATACGCGAGCGAATATGACGACTACTGAGACTGAGATGGCTGACACCCCCGTCGTGACGAACCCGACGCTTGCGGTCGCCGAGACGGAGCGTCGTCGGCGGGGATGGGACAGCGACCATCCGCGATACAAGTGGATCGCTCTGTCGAACACGACGCTGGGCACGCTGTTGGCCACGATCAACGCGTCGATCGTGCTGATCTCGCTCCCTGCGATCTTCCGCGGCATCGGGCTCAATCCGCTGGCACCGGGAAACATCAGCTACCTGCTGTGGATGCTGATGGGCTATCTGGTCGTCACCGCCGTGCTCGTGGTGCTCTTCGGCCGGCTCGGCGACATGTTCGGCCGGGTCCGCATCTACAACATCGGGTTCATGATCTTCACGGGCGCGGCCATCGCGCTGTCGTTCGATCCGTTCCACCTCGATGGCGGCGCGCTGTGGCTGATCGGGTGGCGGGTGATTCAGGGCGTGGGCGGCGCGATGCTGATGGCGTCCTCGACGGCGATCCTCACCGACGCGTTCCCGTCCAACCAGCGCGGAATGGCGCTCGGCGTGAACATGGTCGC
The DNA here is from genome assembly GCF_032159765.1 of Mycobacterium sp. Taxonomy (GTDB): domain Bacteria; phylum Actinomycetota; class Actinomycetes; order Mycobacteriales; family Mycobacteriaceae; genus Mycobacterium. The sequence continues at coordinate 13,577 of NZ_JAVHWM010000067.1, forward strand.
CGCGGTCGCGGGGTCGTTCCTCGGTCTGCTGATCGGCGGCGTGCTGGCCGAATTGGACTGGCGAGCAATCTTCTGGGTCGGCGTGCCGATCGGGATCCTCGGGACCATTTGGAGCGTGCGGTCGCTGCATGAGATCGGCGTACTGACCCCCGGCAAGCTGGACTGGCCTGGCACGATCACGTTCGGCGTCGGGCTGACGGTGGTGCTCACCGGCATCACGTACGGTATCCAGCCCTACGGCGGCCAGCCGACGGGCTGGACGAGCCCCTGGGTTCTCGGGTCAATTGCGTTGGGGCTGCTTCTCCTGGTGGCGTTTGTCTTCATCGAACTGCGGGTCGCACAGCCGATGGTCAGTATGCGGTTGTTCCGGTCGACTTCGTTTGGGATGGGCAACCTCGCGGGGTTCATGTCGTCGATGGGCCGCGGCGGGCTGCAGTTCATGCTGATCATCTGGCTGCAGGGCATCTGGCTTCCGTTGCACGGCTACAGCTTTGAGTCGACGCCGCTGTGGTCGGCCATCTACATGCTGCCGATCACCGTAGGGTTTCTGGTGGCCGGGCCACTGGCCGGGGCTTTGGCCGACCGCATCGGCGCGCGGCCGTTCACGGTCACCGGCATGGTGGTGATGGCAGCGACTTTCGTTGCGCTGGTGCTGATTCCGGTGGACTTCAACTATTGGCTGTTCGCGCTGCTGATCTTCTTGAACGGCGTGGGCGGTGGAATCTTCACGGCACCGAACACCGCGGCGATAATGTCGAGCGTTCCCGCTGAGGAGCGCGGCGCCGCTTCGGGTGTGCGGGCGGTGTTCTTCAACGCCGGCTCCTCGCTCTCGATCGGCATCTTCTTCTCGCTGATGATCATCGGCTTGGCCAACACCATGCCGTCGGCGATGAGCACAGGACTTCAGCAGCAAGGTGTTTCAGCCTCGGTGGCCAGCGATGTGGCCAACCTGCCGCCGGTGGGCAGCCTGTTCGCGGCGTTCCTGGGTTACAACCCGATCAGCGAGCTGCTCGCCCCTTCGGGTGCGTTGCATCAGCCGGGTGTCAACGCGGACGTGCTGACCGGCCAGCAGTTTTTCCCGCATCTGATTTCGGGGCCCTTCCACGCCGGCCTGGTGGTGGTGTTCGGCGCGGCCACTGTCATGATGCTGATCGGTTTGGTGGCATCGCTGTTCAATCCCGGCCGCTACGGCGAGGACGACGACGCCGAGGATCAGCCGAGCTCGACGAGCACGGGTGCGTGATCGCTGGGCGCCTTGCCCTTCCGTTCCTCCCGGACGATCTCAGCATGCGTCACTTGCTCAGCGAGCGCCGATGATCCGAGGATGAAGTCGATACGCATGCCTTCCCGTCTGGGGAACCTCAGCTGCGTGTAATCCCAGTACGTGTACACCCCGGGGCCGGGTGTGAAAGGCCGCACGAGATCGGCGAATTGGGAGTCGACGATCTCCCGGAACGCCGTGCGTTCCGGCTCGGTGACGTGCGTGCTGTTCTTGTAGAACTCGACGCTCCATACGTCGTCGTCGGTGGGCGCGATGTTCCAGTCACCGACAAGTGCGATCTGCGCTCGGGGATCGTCGACGAGCCACCCTCGCGCGGCATCCCGAAGCGCGCCAAGCCATTCCAGCTTGTAGTGATAATGCGGCGAGTCAGGCACCCGGCCATTGGGGATGTATAGGCTCCACACCCGCACACCGTTACAGGTGGCCCCCAATGCCCGCGCTTCGGCAACCGCCTCGACTTCGGGCTTATCACTCCACAACGGCTGGCCCTCGAACCCGACCTGCTCGTCGGACAGTCCCACCCGCGACGCGATCGCCACACCGTTCCACTGGTTGAAGCCGCAGTGCACGACCTCGTACCCAATCGCGGCGAACGGCATCGTCGGGAATTGGTCATCGGCACACTTGGTTTCCTGCATCGCCAGGACGTCGACGTTCGCGCGCTCCAGCCAGTCGGTCACCCGGTCGACGCGGGCGCGGATGGAGTTGACGTTCCAGGTGGCCAGACGCACCCCTGCAGCCTAGGAGCCGTCAGTGCCCGAACGGATCGGGCACCTCGCCGGGCGTCCACGACAGCCCCGGCACACCCCAGCCGTTCGCCTTGACCGCGCGCTTGGCGTTCCTCGCGTTGCGGCCGACGAGGCGATCGAGGTACAGCAATCCGTCGAGATGCCCGGTTTCATGTTGCAGCATGCGGGCGAACAGGTCCTCGCCCTCGATCGTCACCGGCGCCCCGTCGGCGTCCGCACCAGTGACGCGCGCCCACTTTGCTCGCCCCGTCGGGAACGACTCACCGGGCACCGACAAGCAGCCCTCATCGTCGGTCTCCGGGTCTGGCATCGTCTCAGGCACTTCGGAGGTTTCCAGCACGGGATTGATCACCGCGCCTTTGCGCCGCACCGTTTTGCCGCGGGCTTCGGCGCAGTCGTAGACGAACACTCGCAGTGGCACGCCAACCTGGTTGGCGGCCAAGCCGACTCCGTTCGCGGCCTCCATGGTCTCGTAGAGGTCTGCGATCAACTGTCGCGCCTCCTCGGGCACCGAACCGTCGGCACCGAGCACCACCGGGCTGGTTGGCGTGTGCAGGACGGGATCTCCGACGATCCGAATCGGGAGGATAGCCACGGTCTGACAGCTTAAGTGAGCCGACTCGCGGGCTCAGCTGACGTGTGGTTGTGGCGAACCGTGATTGAATGTTCGCGCGGCACAGCAAGGACCCGTTCGGCAATCAGCGAGGAGCGGTATGGACGGCGCCATGGCGCGGGCGGGGCGCTCGGCGGATGACGCTGAACTCGTCGACGGCCTGACCCGACGAGAACGTGACATCCTGGCGTTCGAGCGGCAGTGGTGGAAGTTTGCCGGGTCCAAGGAAGAAGCCATCAAAGAACTGTTTTCCATGTCCGCGACCCGCTACTACCAGGTGCTCAATGCGTTGGTCGAGCGGCCGGAAGCGCTGGCAGCCGATCCCATGCTCGTGAAGCGGCTGCGCCGGTTGCGAGCCAGCAGGCAGAAGGCCAAGGCGGCACGCCGGCTCGGCTTCGAGGTCCCCTGAGTCTTCGAACTGATCTGCTCCGCTCGTTACAGTGGGCACGATGAATCAGCGTGTACCCGAGTCCGGGGGCCTGCCACTGCGGGCGATGGTGATGGTGCTGCTGTTCTTGGCAGTGGTCTTTCTGCTGTTGGGGCTGCGGGCCGTGTTCTCCGACGGCGACGCGGGCAGCCAGTCCAGCGCGGCGACCAGCACCGCCACCAGCGCCGCCAGCCCGACGGCCACATCGCCAGCCGCCGGCCCGAAGGCGCCGGTGTTCGTCTACAACATCTCCACGGTCCTGGGACTCGCCAAGAACACGGCACAGCAGTTGGTCGAGAACGGCTGGAACGCGGAGGCCAGACAGGAAACTCTGGATCCGCATCCGGACGTCACCGGCACCACCGTCTACTTCACAGACGCGCCCGGAGAGAAGACCTCGGCCGAAGAAGTGGCCAAAATCTTGAAGGCGCCGGCCCCACTGCAGCGCGCACCCGAGCTGAAGGACCTCCAGCCCGGGGTCATCGTGATCGTCACCGGATAGGCTCTACAGCCATGGTCAAGTCCGCCGCTGTCGCAGCAGCATTTCTGGCCGTTCCGGCTCTGGCGCTCAGCGCCTGCAGCCCGAACCAAAACCCTAGTAACTCACCGGGAACCACGCCGTCGGTGTGGACCGGTTCGCCCGCCCCCGGCCCGTCGAGCACGTCCGTGAGCACCACCGCGTCCAGTTCGTCGGGTGCCTCCCGGAAACTGACCGCGAAGCTCGCGACGCCCGACGGCAGGCAGGTGGCGAACGCCACAATCGAGTTCAGCGGCGGGTTCGCGACGGTCACCGTGGAGACCACGGATGAGAAGGTCCTGCCGCCGGGCTTCCACGCGATGCACATCCACGCGGTCGGAAAGTGCGACGGGCCTGATTTCGCTTCGGCGGGAGGGCACTTCCAGGTGCCCGGCAAGCCGTCCCCTCCGCACAGCGGCGACCTCAGCTCGCTGCAGGTGCGCAGTGATCATTCAGCGAGACTCGTGACGACCACCGACTCGTTCACCGCCGAAGACCTCCTCGGTGGCGCCGGCACCGCGATCATCATCCACGAGAAGTCGGACAACTTCGCCAACATTCCCCCGCGCTACACCCAGGCTGACGGCACCACGGGCCCGGACAAAGACACGCTCGCCACCGGCGACGCCGGCGCACGGCTGGCTTGCGGTGTCATCGGGTAGCCAGCCCGTCAAGCGCAGAATCGACTTCTCGGCCTCACCCAGACCGACGGTCGGGGTCGAGTGGGAGTTCGCGCTCGTCGACGCGCAAACCCGCGACCTGTCCAACGAGGCCGCGACGGTGATCGCCGAAATCGGCGAAAACCCGCGTGTACACAAGGAATTGCTGCGCAACACTGTCGAGTTCGTCACCGGGATCTGCGACAACACCGCGCAGGCCATGGACGATCTTCGCTCGACGCTGACGAACGGCCGTGACATCGTCAGGGGTCACGGAATGGAGCTGTTCTGCGCGGGCACGCATCCGTTCGCCCGATGGTCGTCGCAGAAATTGACCGACGCGCCGCGCTACGCCGAGCTGATCAAGCGGACGCAGTGGTGGGGCAGACAGATGCTCATCTGGGGAGTCCATGTGCACGTGGGCATTTCATCTGCGCACAAGGTGATGGCGATCATCTCGTCGTTGCTGAACCAGTACCCGCATCTGCTCGCGCTGTCGGCGTCGTCGCCGTTCTGGGCCGGAGAGGACACCGGTTACGCCAGCAACAGGGCTATGATGTTCCAGCAGTTGCCCACCGCCGGGTTGCCGTTTCAGTTTAGGACATGGAGCCAGTTCGAAGGCTTCGTGCGCGATCAGAAGATCACCGGCATCATCGACCACATCAACGAAATCCGTTGGGATATCAGACCATCGCCGCGGCTGGGCACGATCGAGGTGCGGATCTTCGACGGGGTCTCCAATCTGCGCGAGCTTGCCGCGCTGGTGGCGTTGACGCACTGCTTGATCGTCGATCTCGACCGTCGGCTCGACGCCGGGGAGTCGCTACCCGTGATGCCGCCCTGGCATGTGCAGGAAAACAAGTGGCGGGCAGCGCGATACGGCCTGGATGCGGTGATCATCCTGGATGCGGACAGCAACGAACGGTTGGTGACCGAAGACCTCGACGATCTGCTGACTCGGTTGGAGCCGGTGGCACGGTCGCTGGGATGTGTTGACGAGTTGGCATCTGTTGCGGAGATCCCCGCCAAAGGCGCGTCATACCAACGTCAGAGGCGGATCGCCGAGGACAACGACGGCGACTTGCGCGCGGTCGTCGACGCGCTGATCAGGGAGCTCGAGCTCTGATGGAACGTGAGCTGCCGATGTTTCCCTTGGAGGTCGCGCTGCTGCCTGACGACGACCTGCCACTGCGCATCTTCGAGCCGCGCTACACGCAGCTGGTCGCCGACTGCCTGGCGTCCGATGATCCGGTGTTCGGTGTCGTGCTGATCGCTGCGGGCCGGGAGGTCGGCGGCGGAGACAACCGGTACGACGTCGGCGCGCTGGCCCGGATCGTCGACCACCAGGACGCCGGAGGCGGCAGATATCGCTTGCGGTGCCGGATTTCTGAGCGCGTCCGGGTACGGCGGTGGCTGCCCGATGATCCCTATCCGTGCGCGGTGGTCGAGATCTGGCCCGACGAGCCGGGTGATCCCGTCGACGAGGGCGCGATCCGCGAGCTGGAAGACCGGGTGATGGCGTTGTTCGAGCGGCTCGCGGCGGCGCGAGGGGTGGAGCTGCCACCACGGGACTTGTTGTTCGCCGGGGTCTCGCTGGCAGACAACGCGGGAGACAAGCTGTACGCGTTGGCATCTCAGGTGCCGATGGGTCAGGCCGACCGTTACGAGGTGCTCGCGTCGCCGTCGCCGTCGGCGCGGCTGCGGGCGCTCGCCGAGGCCGTCGACACGATGACGGCGATGATCGACTTCCAGATGCCGGGGGAATAGGTCGCCGAAACCACACGCGTCACACGGAGTTTCCACATATCGTTGTGCCCGTATCTTAGCGGCAATCTCTGCGCAGCAAGGGAATCAGGGCCGCGTTGTCGCTACGATGCGGGCAACTCGAACAGTGGTCGGCGGCTGTTACGGGTGTGGCGGGTTGGCTCGCTTCGTCAGGTCCTCGGCCAGCTGGTCTTCGGTCAGCAGGTCGTCGCGGACGCCGTGCTCGTGGTAGGCCAGCCGGCCAACGCGGTTTGCGATCACCGGCGCGGTAATCAACGTGAACATGCCTGCGAGAACAATCATTCCGATGTCGGCGTTGCCTCGCAATCGCACTGAAGCGCCCACGAGTACCAGCAGCAGCCCGAGCACCTGGGGCTTGGTCGCGGCCTGCATGCGCGACAACGTGTCCGGGAAGCGGACGACGCCGATCGAGGCAGTCAGGGCCAGCAGCGAACCCGCGATCACCAGTACCCCGGAGATCAGCTCGGGTGCGCTCATGGTCGCTCCTCGTCCGGCTTGACATCGGGCACCCGGAACCGGGTGACGCTGATCGAACCGACGAAACTGATCAGCGACAGCGCGGTCATCCCGTACACGACCGTGGAGTCCAGGCTGTACGCGGCCCACGTGCCCAGCGCGCACATGGCCACGGCCACGAGCGTGTCGAGGCCCACCAACCGGTCTAAAGTGCTGGGCCCGCTCAGGATCCGGAAGGTGGTCAGAGCCGCTGCGACGACCAGCATGACCGCCGCGACAACCCACACGACATTCATGCCGGCTCCCAGTCGGTTTGGCGTTCGAACGCCCTGTGCAAGAGGTGCTCGAGAACCGCGACCTCGTGGTAGAAGCGGTTCACCGCACGCGACGAGCCGACGTCGAGCACGTGCACGTAGAGCATCCGTTCATCGCGGTCGATCTCGAGCACCATAGTGCCCGGCGTCAGGTTGATCGCGTTGACTCCAAGCGCCAGAACTAGGTCCGATTTCGTTGCAAACCTGACGCGCAGCACCGCGCTGTGCGGGGGCGGTCCCGGCTTGACCGCCAGCCATGCCACCTGGACGCTGGACACCATCAGATACCAGGCCACCACACCGATGAACCGCAACAGCGACAGCGGGTGCAGCCTGCCTTCGACCGGCACCGTCGGCATCGGAAGAAGCAGCGTGATCAACAACGCGACTGCCAGACCGCTGAGAATGTTCGCCGCGGAGATGTTGCCCCACAGGAGAATCCACGCGAGCACCAGCCAGCACACTGACCACACGCGCAAAGCCCATCGCCGCCTCATCTCTCGAGCACCACCGATATGTACTGCCGCCGGTCGAGCACATCGGCCGCTGCGCGGTCAGCATAGGAGAAGAACGGGCCGGCCAGCACGGTGATAGCGAGGCCAACACCGATGAGCGCCATCGTCGGCACGAGCATGCCCACCGGCATCCGCCCGACGTCGTCGCGGTCGATGAAAGCGACATCGTCGTCGGCATCCTCGAGCAGCACCGTCGGCGCCGCACTGGACAACGCGCCCTCGGGTGCGTCGGCGCGCGATCGCCAGAACGCCTTGCTGTACACGCGCGCGACGACGTAGAGCGTCAGCAGGCTGGTGACGACCCCCCCGCCGACGAGGATCCACGCCAGCACCGACCCACTATCAGCTCCGGCTTGCAGCAAAGCGACCTTGCCGAGGAATCCCGAGAACGGTGGAATACCACCGAGATTGAGCGCCGGCAGTAAGAACAGTAAGGCCAGCAGCGGGCTGGCCGCCGCCAGGCCCCCAAGCCTGCGCAGCGTCGACGCGCCCGCCTGCCGCTCGATCAGACCGGCCACCAGGAACAGTGTCGTCTGGACGATGATGTGGTGGACGACATAGAAGATCGCGCCGGCCATCCCGGGCCGAGTGGCCAGCGCGATCCCGAACACCATGTAGCCGATGTGGCTGACGAGCGTGAACGACAGCAGGCGCTTGATGTCGTTCTGGGCGATCGCGCCGAGGACGCCGACGAGCATCGTCAGCAGTGCGGCCACGAGCAGCGTGGCATCCAGCCCGCCACTGGGAAACAGCAGCGAATGCGCCCGGATGATCGCGTACACACCGACTTTCGTCAGCAAACCCGCGAACACCGCCGTCACCGGTGCGGGGGCGGTGGGGTAGGAGTCGGGCAGCCAGGTGGACAACGGGAACACCGCGGCCTTGATGCCGAACGCCACAAGCAGCACCGCGAACAGCGCGCTGCGCGTGCCGGGCGCGACGTGGTCGAGTCGCACCGCGAGCTCGGCCATGTTCAATGTCCCTGTGGCGGCGTAGATCAGCGCGATGCCGATCAGAAACACCAGCGATGCCACCAGTGAGACCATCACGTAAGCGATCCCGGCGCGCACGCGGTCCGCGCTGGCCCCTATGGTCAGCAACACGAAGCTCGCGGTCAGGAGCACCTCGAACCCGACGAAGAGGTTGAACAGGTCTCCGGCCAGGAACGCATCGCACACGCCCGCCGAGAGCACGAGGTAGGTCGGGAGAAAGATCGACACCGGCTGACGTTCGTCGCCGTCCCGGATACCCTGCCCGATCGCGTACAGGACGACGGCCAGTAGCACGATCGCCGAGACAACCATCATCAGCGCCGAAAGCCGATCGACGACGAGTGTGATGCCCAACGGCCCGAGCCCGGGCACGCTGGGTCCCCAGCCGCCGACGTTGAGGGCAGCCGTGCCGTGTCGATCGACCAGGTAGATCAGCGCCACGCAGACGGCCACGACGGCCACCAGGGCCGCGAGCGTGATTGCGCGCTGAAGTCGGCGACGGCGGCCAAGGAACATGGTCAGCGCGGCGCCCGCTGCGGGGATCAATACCGGCAGCGGAGTCAGGGCAGACGCCAAGGTCACGGCGAATCCTCCTGCGACTTCTGCGAATACCTTGGCAGCGCGTCGATTTCGGCCGGCTCGTCTTCGTCGAGTTCGGGCTCTGGGGGGACGACGTCCTCGTCGGCCTCATCTTCGGTCTGGTGCGACACCCTGGCGTCTTCGGGGTCGTCACCGACTTCCTCTGCGGTGGTGAGCCGGTACGCGCGATAGCCCAGCGCGAGCACGAATGCCGCGACTCCCATGGTGATCACGATGGCCGTCAGGATCATGCCCTGCACCAACGCGTCCGCTGTGGTGGTGCGGCCTGCACTGGTTCGGTCGTCGATCGGCGGATTGCCTGACGGGCCGCCGACGGTCAGGATCAGAAGATTGACCGCGTTGCCGATGAGCAACGCGCCCAGCAACATTCGGGTCAGGCTGCGTTCCAGCAGCAGATACACGCCGCAACTCGTGAGTACGCCGATCAGCACCAGCGGAACTATGGCGGTGGTCATCGCAGCGTCGCCTCCGAATTCGCTGAAGGGGGGCGGAGCTCTTCGTCGAGATGCACACCGAGACTGCGCAACACGTCGAGCACGAGGCCCACCACGATCAGGTACACGCCGAGGTCGAAGAACAGTGCGGTGACGAACTTGACGTGGCCGAGCACCGGTACGTCCAGCTCGATCAGCGCCGACGAGAGCACGGGCGCTCCCCGCAGCAGGGGCGCTGCCGCGGTCCCCACTGACAGACCGAGCCCCACACCGAGCACCTTGCCCGCGTCGACGGGCAATGTCTCGCCAAGCTCGTAGCGTCCGCCGGCGAGGTAGCGCAGCACCAGCGCCAGCCCGGCGGTCAGCCCTCCGGCGAATCCGCCGCCGGGTGTGTTGTGGCCGGTGAAGAAGAAATACACCGAAAGCACCATGATCAGCGGGAAGATCACGCGGGTGGCGACTTCGAGCACCAGCGACCTGTGGCGCGGGTCGCGCAGCTCGCTGCCCCGCAACCATGTCACGTCGCTCGACACCGGTGCGGGCTGCGGAGCGTCGGCAACCCTGGGTGCGGCACCAAACCGTTGGTGCCGGAACACCATTGATGCGACGCCTGTCGCGGCGACCAGGAGCACCATGATCTCGCCGAGGGTGTCCCACGCACGGATATCGACGAGCAGCACGTTGACCGTGTTCGCGCCGTGGCCGCGGTCATGTGCCGCGTCAGGGAGCAGGGACTCAATCGACGTACCGGTGCGGGCGGCCATGGCGAACGCGGCGATCGTGGTGACCGCCGCGCCGACCCCGAGCGCTAGCAGGATGCGCGGGAATCGGTTTCGCCTGATGTTCTCGACGGACGTCTCCGCGGGCAGCGCGCGCAGCACGAGCACGAATACCACCAATGTCAGGGTCTCGACCAGGAACTGCGTCAACGCCAGATCCGGTGCGCCGTGGAACGCAAAGATCAATCCGCACCCGTAGCCCGTCATGCCGATGAGTAATACGCCGGCCAGTCGGTTGCGCATCACCGTCGCCCCGAGTGCGGCCGCCACCACCAACAGGCCAACCACGAGTTGCACTGTGGAGTCCCACAATCGGAACTGGGGACGGTCGCGTGCCCCCGCCGCCAGTGCGACGACGGGCAGCAGCACGAGCGTGGCGAGGATCACCGACAGGGTTGCCGGGATCGAGCCACGTTGAGTCAGAGCCGTCACCCTGAGCGAGAGCATGTCGGCGCCGCGGACCACTGCGTCGTAGATCCGATCCGCGTTGCCCAACGGAACCCAACCAATTCGAGTGCGCCGCAATCTATCTCGCAACAGGAATGCTGCGATGCCGGTCGCTAGCACCAGTGCCGAGAGGCCGAGAGCCAACCCGAAGCCGTGCCAAAGAGCGAGCGTGTACCCGTGCCCGCCTGGCACGGTGTCCGCATAGTCGTGAAGAAGCTCATCAAGCCAGTGCGGCGTGAGGCCAAGCGCCAGGCCGGCGGCAGCCAAGATGGCCGGTGCGGCAAGGAAACTCCGCGACGGTCGGTGCATGTGGGCGACTAGCGAACTAGGTTCGCTGGCACCCTTGCGGGCGAACGCGCCCCACAGGAACCGCAGGCTGTAGATCGTCGTGAACACGGATCCGAGCACGACCGCGGCGAGCACCACCGGGGCGGTCCGGCCGAGTGACGCGCTGTGCGCCAGAGTCTCGAAATCTGCTTCCTTGGCGACGAAGCCGAGAAACGGCGGCACCGCGGCCATGCTTGCCACTGCGCACGCGGCGATGATGAACAGCGGCCGGCTTCGGTGCCCCAGCCATGACAGCCGTCGAATGTCGCGGGTGCCCGTGGCGTGGTCGATGATGCCGACGACCATGAACAGTGTCGCCTTGAACAGTGCGTGCGCGACCAACAGCGCGAGGGCCGCCAGCATCAGGTCTCCGCCGCCCGCGCCGACCATCAGCGCGATGAAACCGAGTTGGCTGACGGTGCCGAACGCCAGGATCAGCTTGAGGTCGTATTCACGCACGGCCCGCCATCCCGCCAACAGCATGGTGGCGGCGCCGAGGATCACAAGCGTTGGGCGCCAAGGCGCTGCGTCGGCGAAACCCGGTGCCAGCCGTGCGACGAGATAAACGCCGGCTTTGACCATCGCGGCCGCGTGCAGGTACGCGCTGACCGGCGTCGGCGCCGCCATCGCGCCGGGCAACCAGAAGTGGAACGGCACCAGCGCCGACTTGCTGACAGCACCGACGAGCAGCAGCGCGAGCGCGACGTTCACCGCCACGCCGGCCGGCGGGTGGGCCACCAGCTCTGACAACCGATATGTGCCCGAGGTGTGCCCGAGGGTGATGATGCCGACCAGCATCGCCAGCCCGCCGGCGGTGGTGACCAACAGCGCCTGCATCGCGGCGCGGCGGCTGCTGGCGCGTTCGGCGTAGTGGCCGACGAGCAGGAACGACAGCACGGTCGTCAGCTCCCAAAACACGTACAGCACAAGCATGTTGTCGCTGACGACGAGCCCGAACATCGCGCCCGAGAAGGCGACTAGTTTGGCGGCGAAGCTCGGTAGGTGCTGCTCGGTGTCGCCATCGCCGCGGACGTGAGGAGCAGTCGAGCCTGAGTGGTGGAAATACTCGGAGCAGTAGAACAGCACCAGTGCGCCGATCCCGAGCACCAGCACGGCCATGATCGCCGACAGCGCGTCGAAGCGCAGGTCGATGTTCAGCGACAGCTCGGGCACCCATTGCAGGTGCACGGTGCTCGGGCCGTGGTGCCCAGGCCAGCTCGCGGCGACCCACGCCAGCGACATGGCGGGAACGAGCGCCAACGGGTAGAACGCCAGCCTGCCCCAGCGGATCACCAACAGCGGTGCCACGGCCGCCGCGACGAGGTGGGCGAGCAGGATGGCGAGCATGGCGTGGCTGAGCTTACGGAATCTGCGGCCAGGTCTTGACAGCCGCCAGTAATTCATTGGATGATGAACTCATCAACCGATGAATTAATTGGAGGCGTCATGAACAGCAGCGATGTGATCGTCGTCGGCGCAGGGCCAACCGGGTTGATGCTGTCCTGCGAGCTCGCGATGCGCGGCGTGACCGTGCGGCTACTCGACGAACGACGCGACATTCCGAACATCACGCGGGCGTTCGGCGTGCATGCCCGCACCCTGGAGCTGCTCGACGCGCGCGGGCTCGCTGACGAGCTCGTGCAGCGGGGCTTGCCCGTCTACGAGGTGGTCCCGGCGCCTGGAGCCGTGATGAACCTGAAGGAGCTCCCCAGCCGATACCCGATGGTGTTGATGGCGCCACAGAGCCTCACCGAGCGCGTGCTGACTGCCCGCGCAAACGAACTCGGTGTCGAGATCGTTTACGGCGCAGAGGTGGTCGGCCTGCAGCAGGAGGGCGAGGGGGTGACGGTGCGACTGGCGGACGGGACCGCAGAACGCGCCGCATACGTCGTCGGCTGCGACGGGGCGCACAGCACCGTGCGCGATCTGCTGGGCATCGGTTTCGAGGGTAAGGAGTACCAGACGCACATCCTGCTCGCCGACGTCCAACTGAAGAGCCCGCCGACCGAAGGGTTGTCGGCATCGACTAGCCCCGACGGCGTCATCCTCCTCGTTCCGTTCGGCGACGGCTGGTTCCGCGCGATCGCGTGGGACAGGACGCGCGAGCACGTGCCGCTCAAGGAACCCGTTCCTCTGGAAGAGATCAGAGACTCATTCCTGCGCATCGGAAAGACCGACTTCGGCATGCGTGAGATGCGCTGGAGTTCGCGATTCCTCTCGGAGCGCCGCCAGGCCGAGCGCTACCAGGTGGGCCGCGGCTTCATCGCGGGCGATGCCGCGCACGTGCACTCGCCGCTTGGTGCGCAGGGCATGAACACCGGCATCCAGGACGCGATGAACCTCGGATGGAAGCTCGCCGCCGCGGTCCACGGCATCGCACTCGACGGGCTGCTGGACACCTACCAGAAAGAGCGGCATCGCGTCGGCGCACAGGTTCTGAAGCTCACCGACGGGTTCAACCAACTGGTTCTCGGCCGCAGCCTGCCGCGCCGTGTGTTGCGCCGGGTCGCCATCACCTTCCTGCTGAATTTCCGGCCGACGAGGCGGTTCATGCAGGGCCGGCTCAGCGGAATCGGCATCAGGTACCCGCGCCCGCACGGCGCCCATGCACTGACCGGGCGCCGCATCCCCGACGTCGACTGCTCCGGCACCCGGCTCTACGAGCTGATGCGTGACGGGCAGTTCGTGCTCCTGACGCGGGCCAATCTGGATCTCGGCCGCTCGGACGTCACGCTGGCTGTGCACACCGACGCGACGCTGCCGCCCGCGGTGCTGGTTCGCCCCGACGGTTATGTGGCCTGGGCTGGCAAGTTGGCGGAAGCTGTTGCGGCCGTTGACTATTGGCTTCGCAGCCAGTCCTCGAATCGGGTCTCGTAGAGCGTCGCGCCGCTGCCGGGGACGATGGTGTCGTCGTCCAGCAGCGCACCGAAATAGCGGGCATTCGGATCGCTGGTGACCTCGCGCGTGTCGGCGGTCGACTGTAGGTAGCCGCGGATGAACTCTTCGAAGCGGAACTTCTCGGGGCCGCCGACCTCGACGATGCCGTTGACGGGCTCGCCTTCCGCGGCGGTGACGACCGCAGCGGCGACGTCGGAGGCGGCCATCGGCTGAATGAAGGCCGGCGACAACCGAATTGTGGTGCCGTCGGTAGCCTCGTCTGCGATAGCACCGACGAATTCGAAGAACTGCGTCGCGCGCACGATCGTGTAGGGCACCTGCGAGTCCTCGATCAGGCGTTCCTGAGCGACTTTTGCTCGCATGTAACCGCTTTGGTCGGCGCGGTCGGCACCGACGACCGACAACGCGACGTGGTGACGGACGCCCGCTGTGGCTTCCGCCGAGAGGAGGTTGCCGGTCGACGTCTCAAAAAAATTCAGCACGGCTGCGTCCTCGAACGAGGGAGAGTTCGAGACATCGACGACCACGTCGGCGCCTCGCAGAGCCTCGTCGAGGCCGTCGCCGGTGAGGGCGTTGACGCCCGAGCTGGGAGATGCCGCAACGGCCTCATGGCCTTGTTCGTTCAGAGCACGAACCACCTGCGACCCGATGAGTCCAGACCCTCCAATGACGACGATCTTCATGATTCGATTGTCTTGCTCCGCAGGTTCAAAACACAAGACGCTGACCAACCGGATAGCGGGCAGCGCTTTAGTTAGTGCGGCGTCAGCGCGGATCCTGATGGTGGCGGTGGCTCGGTAGCTGAACGAATTTCTCCATGCCCCAGCCTGTTTGAGCATCGAGGCGGTGCTGTGACCACCGGGCCCGGGCAGCGACCTAGTTGTTGGTCGGTGGTGGTTGCGGCTGGAATGGTTCATACCACCACCAGTCGGCGCGCTCGCCCGTGGGACCGGGACAGGGTGCCACGGCCAGTACCAGGTTGAAAAGCTCGGTGGGGCCGCCGTCTTCCAGTGCCGGATGTGGTGTGTGTGCAGACCCCGACTGGCTCCGCAGCCGGGCACCGCGCACGTCGGGTGTCGGTGCTCCAGGGCACGGCGCAGCCGGCGGCTGATCTGCCGGGTCGCGCGGCCGCAGCCGATGACCTGGCCGTCACGTTCGAACCAGGCCTCAAAGATGGCGTCACACAGCAGGTATCGGCGGTCGGCGTCCGACAGCAACGGGCCCAGATGCAGGTGAGCCGCTCGGTCCTTGACGTCCAGATGTATCACCACGGTGGTGTGCTGCCCGTGCGGGCGGCGGGCCACCTCGGCATCCCACCCGGCCTCGACCAGGCGCAGGAACGCCTCGGCGGTGGTGGGCAACGGCGGGGCCGTTGTCAGAGGCGCGGTCGGGATCGTCGTGATCGCGCCTCCACTCGGCTACCAGAGCATCCAGGTGCGATTGCAGCGCCGCATCGAATTTCGCCGCCTCGATGTTCGCCAACCTGATCCGGTAGTCGGTGAATTCGTGGTTGGTGACTTTGGTGATCGACCGCTGCGGTTCTCCTCGGCTACCCGGTTCGGGCTCGGGTCGAGGTTCGAGCTTGACCGCGGTACGCAGCTGGTTGACCGTCGCAACTGCGGCCAGCTGCGCATAGTGCTCATCGGATCCCTCGCCCGCGCGCCCCGCGATCACCCCGACCTGATCCAGCGACAGCCGGCCCTCCTTCAACTCCCCTATGCAGCGGGGAAACGCATCGAGGCGACGCGCAACGGTGGTGATCGTCTTGGCGTGCACGGGCGACGAGCCGGTCTTCCAGGCCACCAACGCCGCCACCGACCGCGCCCCCGTGGCGCCCCACAACTTGCGCCATCGATCTCGGCGACGATCTCCACGATGCGCCCATCAATCGCGTTGCGCTGACCCTGCAACTCCGCCAGCTCCTCGAACAACACCTCAAGCCGCTGATCAGGAGGCAGAGCCGTAGCGCCGGAGGATGCGGTCAAGGACATAACGTCATCATCGCAGAGGGGTATGACAACTTTCGGCCGCGCGATCCGCGCCGGGATGAGGCGGTCATCATCTGCGGCCAAATCGCGCATCACCGGGCAACGCCTTCACGAAAACCCGGGCCAGTGGCGGGAATTGACAGGACCAGTTCGTACGCAGCGGCGTCGCTAGACCGCATCGTCAAGACCCCAATTCTTGGCTTGCCTCAGAACCTCCCGCTTGTAGCTCGACCTCAGCGCGTCGACCATTGCGAGGGTTCGTGACGTCAGTTCGTCCCGAATCCCGCTCTGCGCGTGAGCGTATGGGATGAACGCCCGTCGCAGATCGGGAGCGTCTAGCGCGACCTCCAACGGAAGGCTGTCCTCGCTGTAGGGCGTGCCGCCGATCGCCTGTTCGACGCGAGCTGCGCTCCACCGCAACGGGTCACCCGTACCAGTCTCGAAAAGCTCCAGTAACAGCTCCCGATGGCTGGAGTCGGTGAACGGCGCTGCCGAACTGGTCGCGAAGAACCTATCGCACAGCTCGTTCGACTCCCCGTCCCCGGCCCGTGACTGGTGTTCGCCACCTTCGGGTAGCCGACCTATCAGCCACTGAACGAGTGCCCTGTAGAGCGGCCACATATCGGTCTGAGGCGCAAGTGCCGGCTTGTTGAGCGCATCCTCGATCCACACCCGCGCATCGGCCAGGCTCATCTCGAAAACGCTGACATCGCTGCTGGATTCGGCCACCCGCGCAAGGGCCTCGTCGATTGGATCCGGTACAACGCCAGCGTCGACAACGCTCGACAACATGTTGTGGTCGATCTGGACTGCGACCGTCAGCTCGTGCCCACCGTCGAGTCGCATACCGATCACGAGTTCGTCGACATCACCGAACACATTAGTTCTGCGCACCGCGCGGTAGACATCGACCCGCGGTAGGGCGGTGATCCATCGCGGCAGATGCTCGCCTCGTTCGGCAAGCGCGCGTCGGCACCGGAGCTGTGGCGCTGGATCGTCGACGAGAAGTTCGGCGATAACAGCCAGTAGCGTCGTCGTCTCTCGATTCCGGACACCGATCAAGCCGGTCAGGACCCGATCCAGATGACTCGTGTCGCATCGGCC
>NZ_JAVHWM010000069.1:0-4489 GCF_032159765.1 Mycobacterium sp.
TGAGCCGCACCACCTCCACGACGGCCGAGACCGACGTGAAGTCCCTTGAGCTCGTGCCCACCGCCAAGCAGGACAGCTACACCGCCGACGTTGCCAGCGCCAAGGCGAACAGCCAATGGCTGACCGACGCCGGGTACGGCCTGTTCTTCCAGTACGGCGCGTGGGGTTACCCGCCGAATGGGCTGGCCAAGACCCTCGACCAGCAGGCCTGTGACTTCAACGTGCCGGCCTTCGTGGACATGGTGAAATCGACCGGTGCGGCGTACGTGATGTGGTCCTACACCTGGTACACCTACCAGGTCGACGGACCCAACGCAGTGATCGACCGGATCCTCGGCAACGGCGGCAACACCGCCGCCTGCGACCTCGACCTGAAGGTCGCCCAGTCACTCCACAAGGCCGGCATCAAGTTCATCCTCTACTACCACAACGGCCACGATCAGGATCCCACCTGGTGGGCCAAGCAGCAGTTCCCTGCCGGCTACCGACTCACGGGCACCGGCGACAAGACCACCTTCCTCACCAATTGGAAGAACGTGATCAGCTGGGCCGGCGACCACTTCGGACGCAACCTGGACGGCTGGTGGTTCGACGACGGCGCGTACTATTACCCGGCCGACTTCAAGAGCCTGCAGAGTGCCGCCCGGGCCGGCAATCCCAACCGGATCGTCACGTGGAACACCTGGATCGCCGCCGCCTACACCAAGTACGAGGACTTCCAGCCCGGCGAGACGTGCAATGGCTCGCCCACCAGCGGTTCCGTGGTCGGGCCGGACGGCGTCTACCTGACCGGTCCTTACAAGGGCATCCGCGCGCACTGCGCCGTGCTGCTGAACCAGGACTGGGGTGTGCACGACCCGAACACGACGATCCGTCCGACCGTCAGCACTCAGTCGGCGGTGAACACCGTGCGCACGGCGATGGCCAACCACACCGCGCTGTCGCTGGACCTGATGATGTACGAGGACGGCACGGTCGACCCGACCACGCTGGCCACCCTGAAGGAGATCAAGGCCGAGATCCGCGACGGCAAACCGGCCCCAGCCATCGTCAACGATAACGACCCGTCGATCGGCTACACCGGCGCCAGCTGGGCCCTGGCGAGTAACCGGAACGCCGGCGACATCGGCGACGATGTGAAGTACACCCGCACCGACGGGGAAAGCTTCGACGTCACCTTCTCAGGGACCGGGATCGATTTCCTCGGCCCACGCGACCCCGGAAACGGCGCGGTGACGATGTCGGTGGACGGCGGCACGGCCACCTCGATCGACGCCAGCGGGCCCGCCTACGCCGCGGCGCAAGTGCTCTACAGGGTCCGCGGCCTGACTCCCGGTGTGCACCACCTGGTCGGGGTCAAGGCCGGCGGGGCATACCTACAAGTGGACGCATTCCAGATCTACCGCTGAGCACGTTCCCCCCGGCGCGGCCGGTCCGGGCGATCCCGGGCCGGCCGTTGCCGTGACGGCTCACTCGATCCCGTCCAAGTCGGGCGCTTCCTCGTCCTGCAGCGCGAAGCGCAACCAGTGCTCAACCCCGGCGATGTGGGCCCGGGCCCACGCGGCGGCTAAGTCGGGCTGCCGCTGGCGGATCGCGGTAGCGATGGCGCGGTGCTCGCGCAGGGTCTGGGAGATCGCATCCGCCTGGGTTATGCCGCGCCAGGTACGAGCGCGTTGCGTGCGTCCGGACAAGCCGTCGATGAGCGAGCACAACACCGGGTTTCCGCTGCCCTGCGCGATGCGGTGGTGGAACTCGACGTCGTTGGCGATGAGCTCGTCCAGGTCCGGCGACTCACCGAGCGCGTCGAGCAGGAGCAGCAGCCCTTCGGCCTCGGCGTCGGTCATCAGCACCGCGGCCCGCTCGGCCGCGGCCGGTTCGAGCGCCCGGCGCACCTCGAATAGATGCAGGACGCTCTCGTTCTGGTGGAAGTCGACCATGAAGCCGAGCGTCTCCATGAGGATGCTCGGCTGCAGGCTGGTCACGTAGGTCCCGTCGCCCTGGCGCACATCCACGACTCGGATCAGCGAGAGCGCCCGTACCGCCTCGCGCAGCGAATTGCGGGAGATCCCAAGCTCCTTGGACAGATCAGCCTCACGCGGCAACCGGCTGCCGGGCTTGAGGCGACCGTCCAGGATCATCGCCTTGATCTTGTCGATAGCATCATCGGTCAGTGACATAAAGATCCACTCTGCGTCTGAACAGTTACGACTAACGCTAGTCCGTGTCCGCAGGGCACCGCTGCCCCGACCGCCGAATGTGAAACAGCACCGACAGCCTGTTACTCCAACGGTCCCAAACCGCTCATCGTCACGCCAGCGCCGGTGACGTTCTCCGTTACGACGAGTTTGAGCATGCGGCGTGACGCCAACTAACCCGCCGCCCTTGAAGTGATCGAAGCAGGGCTCACCTAGTCACCCTGAGGCGGCGTCGAGGTCCTGCAGAAGATTGTGGGCGGCCAGCTCGACCTCTTGTGCCGCCATCCGGACGCCCGGTCGGCGGCCGGCCACCAGCTTTCGACGCAGTCGACTATCGCAACCGCAACGTCATAGAACGCCGCTTCTGCCACCTCAAGCAATGGCGAGATCTAGCCACCCGCTACGACAAACTCGCCACCGTCTACCGCGCCGCCGCTGTCCTGAACGCCGTCATCGCCTGGACCCGCCATCTATCAGACATGCCCTAGTAGCGAGTCGCAACTCGTCAATCCGTGACCCTCGCTCCTCGGTGGGTCAGTGCATTCGACGACGAGCGTCATCGCGGCATGAGTAGCCCTGTGTCAAGCGGTTGCGGCGAGAACCCTTTGCAGGGCGTGGTGTTTGGTCGGGTCGTAGGGGACGTTGTCTTGCCAGCAGCGCCAGATGACGTGTAGCCAGGCGCGGGCGAGGATGCGGACGGCGTGGGGATGGTCGTGGTTGCGGGCGCGGGCTTTGGCGTAGAGGTCGGCGGCCCAGGGGCTGGCGTGATGGGAGTCGCCGGCGAAGTCGATGACTGCTCCGCGTAGTTGTTTGTCGACGGCCCAGCGGAACGCGACGACTTTGACCTTGCCGGATTGTCTGGTCGAGGGTGCGGCGCCGGCCAGGCAGACCAGGGACTCCGGGGTGGGGTAGCGGCCGCGTGCGTCACCGATCTCGGCGAGCAATCTGGCGGCGCGCACGGTGCCCGAGCGGGGCAGCGAGGTGAAGATCGCCGCGTCGGGATGGGTCGCGAGCTGTTCGGCGATCTCTTTGTCCAGAGCGTCGATCTGAGCCCGTAGCGCGGTCAGCGTCGCGACCAGGGCCATGGTGATGTTTCCGCGTGCGACGGCCTGCTGGCCGGTGGTGCCGCGCGGGGCTCCGTTGAGGTGTGCCCAGAGTCGGTCGAGGTTGCGGATGTGGTTGTAGGCCACGTCGCGCAGCCACCGCTCGAGTCGTGCCGGTGAGAGCCAATCAGCCTTGCCGTGGTTGGGGAATCGCCGCAGGAAAGCCAGCGTGATGTTGCTGTCGATGTCGCGGAACAGGTCGATCACGCCGGGCAGCGTGATCTGCAGATGCGCACGCAGTTGGTTAGCGACCGCGACCCGGGTGGTGACGAGATCTTGCCTTGCCCGCACGGTCATTCGCAGCGTGATGGTCTGTTCGGAGTTGCGGGTCAGTGGGCGTAGCCGGGCCCGGTCGGTGCGCAGCACGTCGGCCAGGACGTAGGCGTCGAATCGGTCGTCCTTGTTGCCGGCTTGCCCGTAACGCGAGCGCAGGTTCTTGATCTGGTTCGGCGCAATCACGAACACCACCAAGCCGGCCTCGATCAGCGCGTCGACGACCGGCCCATCCGGACGCTCGATCGCCACCTCCACCACTCCCGCCCGGCGCAGCCGGTTCACCAGTCGGCGCAGATCCGCGGCCCGATGCTCGACGCTGAACCGATCACACTGCACCCCGTCCGCATCCACGATCGCGACCGCGTGATCCGCGCTGGCCCAATCAATGCCCGCAGTGACTCGACCAACGTGGTGCTCTTGTTCGACACTCATGCATGTCCCTTCCTCGCCGTTGCAGCAGCAGGTTGGGCACCCGACGGTTCCGGGACACGACTGCCGGTCGCTCACTGATCGGCGCTCTGGTGGCGCTCAGCCCTGTCGCCAGTCACGCGTGTCCTGGGCCGCCGGGCCCCGCGGAACTCATGCAGGACCTCCCTCGGTCACGCGGATGCGGCGATGACCCGACGGGAACCAGGTGCCACCGACCGCACCTCGCGATCGGCACTCACACCGTCTCGCGAATCACGGCCAGCACTAGGGAGGTTGGACCAGTGAGCGGATGTCTTTCAGCGCCACCGACTCACCGCTGATCCTCCGACCGATCTGCGATGCGCTGCCTGAGCGCAGCGGTTCGGCTCTCATTCTCTTCGCGACCGCGTCGACCTATTTGGTGGAAGATCGCAGCGCTATTCCCGAGCACGCCGACGAAGCCGATGGCGCTACCCAGCAGGTGGTAACCAGTGAGGCCGAGCGACA
>NZ_JAVHWM010000110.1:0-3646 GCF_032159765.1 Mycobacterium sp.
AGCTCCTCGGCAATCCTCTTGAGCGCCAAGCCATCTCCGTCGGTGAGCGCACGGGCATGAGACAGGGTGAGCCGGCCCACCGTGCAATCCACCTCGCCGGCCAGCCGCTGCGTCCGGTACACCGCACGGGCGTCGCCGAGGCGGACCCCGTCCTGCAGAGCCCGCAGCGCTACCGCCGACTGGCCTCCCCGCTCGGCGGCCTGCACGGCCTCGCGTGCGGCCTCGATCGCTTCGACCGGGTCGTTCTGCGCCGCTTTCGACCAGGCCCGGGCCAACGCCAGCTCCGGGGTGAACAGCGCCGATTTCATCCCGTGCCGCGCTTCCGCGGCCGACAAGGCCTTCGCGGCGCCTACCTGGTCGCCCTGCTGCCCGCGCGCCTGGGCCAGCAGCATGAACGACAGCGGGCCCCATGAGTAACCGGTAGGCGCCAACGCGTCGGCGGCCCGCGCCAGCAGTGTCACCGCGGCCTCGAAGTCGCCCTGCGCGAGCGCGACGTACGCGACGAGAAGATCACCGATCGCCTGCCCGGGGTCCTTCGACTCGGCGGCCTCGGCGTATCGCTGCGCGAGCGTCCGTGCCTCGTCGAGCCAGCCCGTCATGACGAGAGCCGTGATGCGGCCGAAGCCGCTGGTGAACCGCAACAGCCCAGGGTGCTCGACGGACACCGCCCGCGCGGCGAGCTCGTCAACGCGGCCGAACCGTCCGGTGCGGGCCGACGACAGCGCCGCCGCCGACGCGGCCCAGCCGACCGCGACGTCGTCGACGCTTGGCGCCGCGAGCACCTCGTCGGCCAGCCGCAACGCCCGCAGCGGCGTGCCCGCGTTCATCGCAAAGGTCGCGCCGAGCGCGTCAAGCGTGGCTCGTGCCGCAGGCCCGGAGGCCCGGCCGCGGACAGTCTGCAAAAACGCGATCGCCCGGGTCGGCTCGCTGAGCATCCAGAATTGGTTCGCGGCGCGTGGCAGCGCCCAAGCCATCAGATCCATCTCCGAGAGCCCGTCGGGATCGACGGCGCCGAGCACGTCGTCGGCTTCAAGGCCCCGGCCTTGCCAGGCGAGGTCCTGCGCGTGGGCCAGTCGCGCGCGCAGCGAATCGAACTGCGTGTCCGTGCGCGACTCAGGTGGCACTTGCCGAATCTTAGGAGGCTACGTTGACCGTGTGTCGGATTCGGCGGGGTCGGAACGCGAAGAGGTCCGCGGACGTGAGGAGCAAAAAGAGGTCCGCGGACGTGAGGAGCAATCAGCATGGGCAGTTTGCGTGTACTGCGCGTCCGGGCCGCGACACCCCGAGCTGCTCGCGCTTGCAGCCAGCGTCGGCAAGGCCATCGCCGACCGCGGTTGGACACTGGTATCTGGTGGCGGGAATGTCTCGGCGATGGGCGCGCTCGCTGAGGGCGCCAGGGCGCACAGCGGCCGCACCGTCGGCGTGATCCCCAAGGCCCTGGTGCACCGGGAACTGGCCGACGTGGACGCTGACGAGCTCGTCGTCACCGACACGATGCGCGAGCGCAAGCAGGTGATGGAGGACCGTTCGGACGCGTTCATCGCGCTGCCCGGCGGGCTGGGCACGCTGGAGGAGCTGTTCGAAACCTGGACCGCCGGCTACCTCGGCATGCACGACAAGCCGGTGGTACTGCTGGACCCCTCCGGCCACTACGACGGACTGTGGGTGTGGCTGGAAGGTCTCGTCGAGCGCGGGTACGTCCGCCCCGAGGCGCTGACGTGGGTGGTGGTGGTCCGCGATGTCGAGGCGGCCATGGCCGTGTGTGCGCCCGGCTAGGCTGTGCGCCAGTTTGCAGTGGCGCTGGAGAGGGAAAGTAGTGGTCATGGCGGAGAACGGCGAGAACGGCAAGGAATCGCGAGAGAAACCCGAGTCCATAGGGCTGATCGACATCGCCAAGCGGTTGCCGGGTCTGGCGATGGATGCCCCGGTGATCGTCCAAGGGGTTCTGACCGGCTTCATGGCGCGGCCGTCGGGCAAGACGTCGATCGGGAAGGTCTTCCAGGACCGGGCTGCCCGCTATGGCGACCACGTGTTCATCAAGTTCGACGACGAGTCGGTCACCTATAAGGAGGCGAACGAGACCGTCAACCGCTACGCGGCGGTGCTGGCTGCTCGCCGGGTCGGTCGAGGTGACGTCGTCGGGATCATTCTGAAGAACTCGCCGCGTTCGGTGTTCCTGATGCTTGCGGTGGTCAAGCTCGGCGCGATCGCCGGCATGCTGAACTACAACCAGACCGGCAAGGTACTGGCGCACAGCGTCGAGCTGCTGGAGGCGAAGTTGCTGGTCGGCGACGACGAGCTGCTGGCCGCCGTCGACGAATCCGGCGCCGAGGTCTCCGACAAGCTTTCCGTCGACGAACTCGAGCGCCTCGCCGCCGACGCACCGACCGACAACCCGACGGTCACATCGTCCGTGCTGGCCAAGGACAAGGCGTTCTACATCTTCACGTCGGGCACCACCGGCATGCCCAAGGCGAGCGTGATGACCCATTACCGCTGGCTGCGCGCGCTGGCCGGGTTCGGTGGCATCGGGATGCGGCTGCACTCGAAGGACACGCTGTATTCCTGCTTGCCGCTCTACCACAACAACGCGCTGACGGTCGCGGTGTCGTCGGTGGTGAACTCCGGTGCGACGCTGGCGCTGGGCAAGTCCTTCTCCGCGTCGAAATTCTGGGACGACGTCATCCGGTACGACGCGACGGCGTTCATCTACATCGGGGAGGTCTGCGGTTACCTGCTCAACCAGCCCGAAAAGGACACCGACCGCAAGCACAAGGTGCGGGTGATCGGCGGCAACGGCCTGCGGCCCGGCATCTGGGACGAGTTCACCAAGCGGTTCGGCATCAAGCGCGTCTGCGAGTTCTATGCCGCCAGCGAGGGCAACACCGCGTTCGTCAACGTGCTGAACATCCCGAAGAGCACCGGTATCTGCCCGACGCCCGTCGCGTTCGTCGAGTACGACGGCGAGTCAGGCGACCCGGTCCGCGACGACAACGGCCGGGTGACGAAGGTCAAGAACGGCGAGCCTGGACTGCTGCTGTCGAAGGTGAGCAACTTCCAGCCGTTCGACGGCTACACCGACAAGGAGGCCACCGAGAAGAAGCTGGTGCGCGACGCGTTCAAGAAGGGCGACGTCTGGTTCAACACCGGCGACCTGATGCGTTCGCAGGGCTTCGGGCATGCGGCCTTCACCGACCGGCTCGGCGACACCTTCCGGTGGAAGGGCGAGAACGTGGCCACCACCGAGGTCGAGGCGGCCATCTCCACCGACCCGCAGATCGAGGAGGCCACGGTGTTCGGCGTCGAGGTGCCCGACACCGGTGGCCGGGCGGGCATGGTGGCCGTCCAACTCAAAGAGGGCGAGGAGTTCGACGGCAAGGCGTTGGCGAAAGCGGCCTACGAACGACTCCCGGGCTATGCCGTGCCGCTATTCGTCCGTGTGGTGAAGGAACTTGCCCATACGTCGACGTTCAAGAGCCAGAAGGTCGAGCTGCGCAAGGAAGGCTACGGCGGCAGCAGCGGCGAAGGTGACGATGACGACGTCGAGATCGAGGACCCGATCTACGTGCTCTCGGGTCGTGACGAGGGGTATGTCGAGTTCTACGACGACTACCTCGAAGAGGTCGCCGACGGAAAGAAGCCAAAG
>NZ_JAVHWM010000119.1:0-36459 GCF_032159765.1 Mycobacterium sp.
GGGGTCCTTTAGCGGATGAGATAGGGCATGTTGACGGTGACCGCGCCGGTGGGGCATCGAGCCGCGCACGGCCCGCAGTACCAGCACTCGTCGACGTGCATGTAGGCCTTGCCGGTGTCCGGGTTGATGGCCAGCGCGTCGAGAGGACAGACCTCCACACACAACGTGCACCCGTCAACACAGAGCGACTCGTCGATCGTCACGGGAACGTCGGCGCGTTGGTTCACCAGCGTCATGGCTTGCTCCTCGTCAGATTGCCGCGCAGTGTGATTCGGTCACCGCGCATGCGGATGTACTCGAGATCGACGGGCTGCCCGTCGTGAAGGCGGGTGAGCCGCTCCAGCATCAGAAGTGCTGCCCCGTTGGGTACGTCAAGTGTCGCGGCCGAGTGCGCATCTGCCGGAATCGCTTCGACTGCCAGCGTCGCCGAGCCCAGAGCCTGGCCGCTGACATCTTCGATGAGCGCGAAGATGTCGTTGGCCTCCAATGAATGACGAAGCACTTCGGCGCCGATGTCCGGCGAGAGGTAGGTGAGGTCGAGGCTGAGCGGCAGATCCCCCAGATACCGAAGTCGCTCGACGAAGACCACCCGTTCGCCCGGCTCAAGCAACAACCTGCGGGCAACTGACGGCGGCGCGGCGATCTCCATGGCCGCGCGCACCTCATTGCGGACCTCTCCATAGCCCTTGAAAGTTTCTTTGAGACCGAGTAGCGCGTCCAGTCCGTGGTCGTATTTTCGTTGCGCCACATGGGTACCGACCTTCGGCCCGCGGTCGATGAGCCCTTCGGCCTTCAACGCGGTCAACGCCTCGCGGATCGCGTTGCGCGATACAAAGAATTCCGCTGCCAACTCATGCTCGGCCGGCAGCCCGTCATCGTAGGCACCCGCGTGGATCTGATGGCGCAGCACGTCGGCGACCTGCCGCGCCTGGTCGGCGCGGGATCGTCGCAGAGGTGTCGGTTCGGCGGCGGGCACGCACTCACGGTATGAGCCACCGGTGCTACCTGACTGCTCGCGACGCGGGCCCGGGTACTGGGCACAGCGGATTCCGCCGCGTGAACACCGCTGCTACCAGCACGAATATGGTGATTCCGGTCGATTGCGCCACCTTGCGCGCCATCCGCGGTTTCGAATCGCACTGAGCGGAAAGGAGCACGGCGTCTACGCTGGTCCGCGTGGCGCAACCCACCGTCGTTATCAGCGGCGCCGGAATTGCCGGGCCGTCCCTCGCACATTGGTTGTCGGCGAACGGCTATCGAGTCTTCGTCGTCGAACTCTCGGCCGGCATTCGTCCAGGCGGGCAAACCGTCGACCTGCGCGGCGCGGGGCGCGAGGTCGTCTACAAGATGCACCTGCACGACGAGATGGTCGCGCGCTCGCTCGAGCAGCGGGGCGTGGCCTGGGTGAAATCCGATGGCCGTCGCCGGGCGGAGATGCCCGTTGAGGCGTTTCACGGCAACGGGCTGGTGTCGAAACTGGAGATCTTGCGCGGCGACCTGGTCGATGTGCTCTACCAGGCCACCGCCGATGCGGCCGAGTACCGGTTCGACACCCGGATCACCGCGCTCGAGCAGACCGACGACGCTGTCGACGTCACCCTCAGCGACGGGACGGCATTGACCGCGGATCTGGTGGTCGGCGCCGATGGACCACATTCGGCGGTGCGGCGCTTGGCCTTCGGGCCCGAGGAAGAATTCGTCAAGCCGCTCGGCGGATACAACGCGTTGTTCACCGCCCCCGACACCGTCGGACTCGACGGCTGGTATCTGATGTATCAGGCGCCGGGCCTGAACGCGTCGATGCGCCCGTCACACGATCCGGCAAAAGCGAAGGCCGGCTTGGCGTTCCGGTCTGAGCCGATCGAATACGATCGGCGCAACGTCGACCAGCAACGCGAGCTGCTGGTCGAGAAGTTCACGGGAGCCGGGTGGCAGTCCGACGCGCTGCTGGCTGCCATCCCGGAGGCCGACGACTTCTACTTCGACGCGTTCGCCCAGGTGCACATGCAGACGTTCTCGAAGGGCCGGGTGACGCTTGTCGGCGACGCAGGATACTGCGCGTCTCCGTTGAGCGGCATGGGCACCAGCCTGGCGTTGGTCGGCGCGTATGTGTTGGCGGGCGAACTCGGTGCTGCCGATGGGCTGGACGGTGAGAGGATCCGAACGGCGTTGGGCCGCTACGAGACTGTGATGCGGCCTTACATCGACACCTGCCAAGACCTGCCGCAGGGCATCGACGGCTACATGCCTGCAACAGCTCGCGACATCGCGATCACCGCACAGGTGATGAAGTGGATGCAGCGCTGGCCGTTTCGGCCCTTCGCCGAGAAGAAGTGGTTCACCACAGCCGACGCCATCGAACTCCCGGACTATTCAGTCGCGCATTAGCACCGCGACCAACTCAGGTCTCCGGTATCCCTCGCAATGCCGCGGCCGCGGCCCGGATCTGCGGCGTCACCAGCATGATCTGCCCGAGCACACCGTTGACGAAACCCGGCGAATCATCAGTGGACAGTTTTTTCGCCAGCTCCACCGCCTCGTCGACTGCCACCGGCTCAGGAACATCGCTGGCGTGCAACAGTTCCCACACCGCGACACGCAAGATCGCGCGGTCGACCGCAGGCAGCCGGTCCAGGGTCCAGTCCTGCAGATGCGACGAGATGAGGTCGTCGATGTGCGCGCTGTGTTCGGTAACGCCGCGCGCGACCGTCACCGTGTACGGATTCAGCGGCGCCACATCGCCTTGCTGTGCGGCCAGCGCGTTGCGTGAGTCGGCGATTTCGGCTGGGGTCAGACCCCGCGCGTCGGCCTCGAAGAGCAGATCGACAGCGCGCTTGCGGGCTTGGTGCCGTCCGCGGTCGGGCCGGCGGTCAGGCATTCACCCGGCCCAGATAGCTGCCGTCGCGAGAATCGACCTTCAGCTTGTCGCCGGTGTTGATGAACAGCGGAACGTTAATCTGCGCACCGGTTTCCAGCGTGGCGGGCTTGGTACCGGCACTCGAGCGGTCGCCCTGCAGGCCCGGTTCGGTGTGGGTGACTTCCAGCTCCACCGTCACGGGCATCTCGATGTAGAGCGGGCTGCCGTCGTGGAAGGCCACCTGCACGTCCATGTTGTCGAGCAGGAAGCGTGACGCGTCGCCAACGAGCGATTCGGGTAGCGGGTGCTGTTCGTAGTCTTGGCTATCCATGAAGATGAAGTCCGCGCCGTCGCGGTACAAAAACGTCATGTCACGGCGGTCAACCGTCGCCGTCTCGACCTTCACACCGGCGTTGTACGTCCTGTCGACGACCTTTCCCGACAGCACGTTCTTGAGCTTGGTCCGCACGAACGCCGGCCCCTTGCCCGGCTTGACGTGCTGAAACTCGACGATCTGCCATAGCTGTCCGTCGATTTGAAGGACGAGCCCGTTCTTGAAGTCGGCAGTGCTTGCCACGGTTGGTTGTTCTCCTAGCTTGACTGAAACAGAGTGCAACTCCTGGCGGTCATCCTCTCATCCGCACACAAATCCCTTCGCCGTGCGCTGCCGGCCCTGATCCTGACGCGAGAGCAATCAGCGAGCGCCAAAGCCCTGCGACTGACCCAGGCGTCAGTTACGTTGTCCCGGTGCATCGACTCACGGGGGGTAGCGATCGGGCCACGGACGCAGCGGCAGCGGATCGCGGTCAGGCCGAGCATTTCCTCGCATTGCTCATCGAGAACTGCGCGGAGATCGACGACCGCGTCGCGAAATGCCAAAGTGCCATGGCCGCTTTCGAATCCCGCGGCAGGCACAACGACGTGAGGCGGTGCCGCCAGTTGATCCGCGCGCAAGAGCACGAACGCCGCGGAATCGAGCGCATGATCGCCGCGCTTCACCGACGCTTCCAGCATCGTGGCTCTGGTGCCGTCGTTGCCGGGTTGCACCAACGGACTGAAACGCCGGTCAGCTCGCGACTGGGAACGGCCATCCGCCCGAACCGTTGGTGAGCTGACAGGCCCGCCCGGTGCGCTAGTCCAGGATCGTCATGTCCTTGGGGAACCGCGTCAGCAGTTCGGGGCCGGTCTCACACACGATCAGAGTGTCCTCGATGCGGACGCCACCACGGTCTGGCAGGTAGACACCCGGTTCGACCGTCACCGCACAACCTGTGCGCAGTGTCGCCGCGGACGAGGCGCTGATCGCCGGTGCTTCGTGGATGTTCAGCCCCACGCCGTGCCCGAGTCCGTGCCCGAAATTGTCGGCATAGCCGGCGTCGGCGATCATGCTGCGCGCCGCCGCGTCGACGTCCTTGCACGCGGACTCCGGAGCCAACGCGTCCCGTCCGGCCCGCTGGGCTGCCGCTACCAACGCATAGATGTCGAGCTGCCACTGGGCGGCCTTGCCGAGCACGAACGTCCGCGTCATGTCCGAGTGGTAACCGGCGACGAGCGCACCGAAGTCGATCTTGACGAAGTCACCCGACGCGAGCTCGGCATCGGTCGGCCGGTGATGCGGTATCGCCGAATTGGGTCCCGCCGCGACGATGGTCTCGAAGGAGATCCCGTCGGCGCCCTGATCGAACATCAGCGCCTCGAGCTCTCGTGCCACCTGACGCTCGGTCCTACCGGGACGGATACCCCCTCGGGTGATCAACTCGGCGAGGGCGCCGTCCGCGGCCTCACACGCCAGCCGCAACAACGCCTTCTCCCCGTCGTCCTTGACCTCGCGCAGATCCTCGACCGTGCCGGAGGCCCGGACCAGTTCGACATCGCCGGCGGCCTTGGCCAGACCGTCGTAGCCGTCGACGGTCACCACGTGGCTCTCGAACCCCAGGCGGGCCACCCCGGACGCGGCGGCCAGCGCGGTCAGATGCCGTCCGCACGCGCGCTCGATCTCCACCGGCACATCCGGCGACTGCTGTGCCGCCTGGGTGCGATATCTGCCGTCGGTGGCCAGCACGGCACGCGCGGCGGCGTCGTCGTCGGCGTAGACGAGCACGGCCGCGTTCGAGCCGGTGAACCCCGTCAGATAATGCACATTGACCAGGTCGGTGACCAGCATCGCGTCCAATCCGGCGGCCGTCAGCCGGCGAGACAGGCGGTCGCGTCGCTGGGAATATGTCACGGCACTTGACGGTACCCGCTAGGCTCACCCCTCATGAGGTCATGGTTGCTGCGCGGATTGTTCTTCGCGATCCTGCAAACGGTCATCCGGCTTGTTCAGACGATCATGATCAATACCTGGGAGACCCAGGCAATACTCATCAGCATCTTCTTGCAGGTGGTCTTCGCCATCGTGGCGCTGGTCTGGGGGTACATCGACGGCCGCGGCGACGCCAATGCCCAGCCCGACCCGGAGCGTCGCTCCGACCTCGCGATGACATGGTTGCTCGCCGGCCTGTTCGCCGGAATCGTCTCGGGCGCCGCGTGCTGGATCATCAGCTTGTTCTACAAGGCCCTGTACGTGATGGGCGTGCTGAACGAGCTCACCACGTTTGCCGCCTACACCGCGCTTCTGGTGTTCGTGATGTCGATGATCGGTGTCACCATCGGCCGCGGCCTCGTCGACCGGCGTTACAACAAGTCCCATCCCGTCCGGAAGCACAACAGAAGCGGCGACAATCCGGACACCGACGTGTTCCAAGCGGTGAAAGCCGACGACGATACGACCAAGGCTCAGCCGGCGAGGTAGCGCAGGGCCAGCAGATAGCCCTGCACGCCCAGCCCGACGATTACGCCCGTTGCGACCCCGCTGACGTAGCTGTGGTGGCGAAACTGCTCGCGGGCGAACACATTTGAGATGTGCACCTCGATCAGGGGTGCGGTCAGTTCCGCGCACGCGTCGCGTAGTGCCACCGAGGTGTGCGTCAGGCCCGCGGCGTTCAGGATCACCGGCTCGCCCGCGTCGGCGGCCCGGTGAATCAGATCGATCAGCTCGGCCTCGCTGTCGCTTTGCCGCACAACCGCTTTCAACCCGAGTTCGGTTGCCGACCGCTCGATGAGCGCGACGAGCTCGAGGTACGTCGTGGTGCCGTACACCTCCGGCTCGCGGAGTCCCAGCCGATTCAGGTTCGGTCCGTTGAGCACGTTGACCGTCGTCATCCGTTGCCTTCCATTTGCTCTTCGCCCGAGAGGCTCATCGTTCTGTTGCTCTTCGCCCGAGAGGCTCATCGGCCTACTTCGGCGTACGCCGCTGCGAGTAGCGACGGATCCGGGCCCTCGAGCCGCCCGGGCTTGGCCAGCCCGTCGAGCACCACGAACCGCAGCACCCCGGCGCGCGTCTTCTTGTCACCGGCCATGACCTCGAGGAGTTCCGCCAGCGCGTCGGGGTCATAGCTGACCGGCAGACCGAGCGAAGTCAGGATGGACCGGTGGCGGTCGGCGGTTGCGTCGTCCAGGCGTCCCGCCAGCCTGCCCAATTCGGCGGCGAACACCAACCCGACGGACACCGCGGCACCGTGCCGCCACTGATACCGTTCGCGGCGCTCGATGGCATGGGCCAGCGTGTGGCCGTAGTTGAGGATTTCGCGGAGCTGCGATTCCTTCTCGTCGGCCGCGACCACCTCGGCCTTGACGGCGACCGCGCGCCGGATCAGTTCGGGCAGGACATCCGAACTCGGGTCGAGTGCCGCTTGCGGGTCGCGCTCGATGATGTCGAGTATTACCGGGTCAGCGATGAAGCCCGCCTTGACCACCTCGGCCATGCCGGCGACGATCTCGTTGCGCGGCAGCGTTTTCAGGGCGGCCAGGTCGATGAGCACGGCGCGCGGCTGATGGAAGGCGCCGACGAGGTTCTTCCCGGCCTCGGTGTTGATCCCCGTCTTGCCGCCGATCGCGGCGTCGACCATCCCGAGCAGCGTCGTCGGAATGTGCACGATCGACACTCCCCGCAACCAGGTGGCGGCGGCGAAGCCGGCGACGTCGGTAGCGGCACCGCCACCAAGGCTCACGATCATGTCACGGCGGCCAACGCCGATGCGGCCCAGCACTTCCCAGATGAATCCGACGACACGCAGCTCCTTGCCCGCCTCGGCATCTGGGATCTCGATCCGGTGAGCGTCGATACCCTTGCTTACCAACGAGTTCCGGATCTGCTCGGCCGATTCCGCCAGCACCGGCTGGTGCAGGATCGCCACCTTGTGGGTGCCGTCGACGATGCGCGTCAACTCACCCTGCAATCCCGTGCCGATGATCACCGGGTAAGGCGGGTCGACGAGAACCTCGACGGTCACAGGCTCAATCAACCTTCCATCCTCCTCGCGTCCGGTGCACCCTCTTTGCTCGTTGCGTCCGGAACACGTTGCGTCCGTTCACTGTTCGGCTCCGGACGGGATCGCGCGGCGAGTGTCGCGGGACTCGGTGGGGCGTTGGTGGATTCGCCGGGGTTCAACGAAATCGGTGATCGCCGCCAGACGGGGCGCCGCTTGCGCCTTCTCGCCTGGGCGGCGTCGCGCTGGTGCGCGTTCTCCAGCCGCGTCACGATGTAACGCACGACGGCGCCAGGGTTGCGCCGATTCGTGTTGACCCGAATCGAGGCCACGCGCCGGTACAACGGAACCCGATCCGCCATCAGTGCACGGTATTTCGCGGGCCGATCGGGGCCTGCCAGCAGCGGCCGAACGGTGTTGCCGCCGGTGCGGCGCACGCCCTCGGCGGCGTTGATCTCCAGGTAGATCACGGTGTGTCCGGCCAACGCGGAGCGCACACCCTCGGTGATCACCGCGCCGCCGCCGAGCGCGAGGATTCCGTCGTGCTGCGCCAGTGACTCGCGCACCACCTCTTCTTCGATCCGCCGGAACTGCTGCTCCCCGTCGGTGGCGAACACCTCGGCGATGGTCCGGCCCGTCTTGGCCTCGATCGCGGCGTCGGTGTCAAGGAAGGTGAGGTCGAGCGCTCTGGCCAGCCGTCGCCCGATCGTCGACTTGCCGGAGCCCGGCAACCCGATCAGTACTGCCTTGGGCGCCATCACTATTACCCCGACGCCCGAGCGTCGAGATCCCGGGCGGCGATCGCCCCCAGATACGACGCGATGTTGTTCTTGGTCTCGCTGATCGAGTCGCCGCCGAACTTCTCCAGCGCGGCGCGCGCCAGGACGAGCGCGACCATCGACTCGGCGACCACGCCGGCGGCGGGCACAGCGCAGACGTCGGACCGCTGATGAATCGCCACGGCCTCGTCTCCGGTGGCCATGTCAACGGTGGCCAGCGCGCGCGGCACCGTCGAGATCGGCTTCATCGCCGCGCGAACCCGCAGCGGCTGTCCGTTCGTCATTCCGCCCTCGAGCCCGCCGGCGCGGTTCGTCGAGCGCAACACCCCGCCCGGGCCCGGATACATCTCGTCGTGGGCCACGCTGCCCCTGCGACGGGCGGTCTCGAACCCGTCGCCGATCTCGACGCCCTTGATCGCCTGGATGCCCATGATGGCCGCGGCCAGCTGGCTGTCGAGGCGATTGTCGCCGCTGGTGAACGAGCCGAGCCCGACGGGCAGGTCCGACGCGACCACTTCCACCACGCCGCCGAGCGTGTCACCGTCCCTCTTGGCGGCCTCGATTTCGTCGATCATCAACTGTTCGGCCGTTTTGTCGAAGGCGCGCACCGGGCTGGCGTCGATCGCGTCCAGGTCAGTGGCCTGCGGCGGCGGGCCGTCGTAAGGCTTCGATGCTCCGATCGACACGATGTGTGAGATCACCTCGACACCCAAGGCCTGGCGCAGGAACTCGCGGGCGATGGTGCCTGCCGCCACGCGAGCGGCGGTCTCGCGGGCGCTGGCGCGCTCGAGCACCGGCCGGGCGTCGTCGAAGCCATATTTGAGCATGCCCGCGTAATCCGCGTGCCCGGGCCGCGGTCGCGTCAGTGGCGCATTGCGTGCGACGTCGGCGAGTTCCGCGGGGTCGACCGGGTCGGTGGCCATCACGGTCTCCCATTTGGGCCACTCGGTGTTGCCGATCTCGACGGCGATCGGGCCCCCGAGGGTCACGCCGTGGCGTACTCCGGCGAGCACGGTGACGTCGTCGGCCTCGAACTTCATCCGTGCGCCGCGCCCGTAGCCCAGGCGGCGCCGAGCCAGCTGCGCCTGGATGTCGCGGGACGTGACGTTGACGCCGGCGACCATGCCTTCCAGGAGGCTCACCAGCGCGCGGCCGTGCGACTCGCCTGCCGTCGTCCATCGCAACACGCGTCCCATCTTCCCATGCGGCGGATTCCGGGTTTAATCGCCGAGGCTGCCGGAAGGCGG
Source organism: Mycobacterium sp. (assembly GCF_032159765.1). GTDB lineage: Bacteria > Actinomycetota > Actinomycetes > Mycobacteriales > Mycobacteriaceae > Mycobacterium. The sequence goes on from NZ_JAVHWM010000119.1 coordinate 9,194, forward strand.
TTTCAGCGGGCTAGAGAAGGGCCAGTGCCGCGGCGGTGGCGGTGGCGACGCACATCGCCGGGCCGTGCGGGACCGTGCGGGACCCGCGACGGGCAAGCTCGATCAGCGCCCACCCGGCGGTCAGCAGCGGAGCGGCCAGCGCAGCGAGCAGCCAGACGTCGACGCCGAAATAGCCCGCGATGCCCCCGACACCGAAGGCGAGTTTCACATCGCCTGCTCCCATCGCTGAGGGCGCGACCAGATGGACGGCAAGGTAGAGCCCGCCCAGAGCCGCCGCACCCGCCAATGCAGGCAGCGCACGGCCCGTCAGCGCCGCGAACGCCAGCACCGCGACCGCTCCCGGCACGGTCAGCCAATTCGGCAGCCGGCGTTCACGCACGTCGTAACTGCACAACGCGGTCAACCAGACGAGCACGACGACGCAAACCCCAGCCCCCATGCTCGAAGGCTAAGTCAGCGCAGCGCCGCTTCCATCGCTTCTTTTGGCGCCGGCAGGCCGGTGAAGAGCTCGACTTGTGCGAAAGCCTGGTGCATCAGCATGCGCATCCCGTCGATCACGACGCCTCCAGCATCGGCAACCGCCGCGGCAAGCGGGGTGGGCCACGGGTCGTACACGGCGTCGAGCAGCACAGCCGCGCCGCGCAGCGCCTCGACATGGCCGGCCGCGGCGTTCGCGGGAAGCGTGCTGATCATCGCGCCGGACGACCTGACCTCATCGGGAAGTTCGGGGTCGGTAAAGGCCAGCCAGCGCCCGTCGACGCCCACCGCGGAGGACAGCGCAAGCAGCGGCTCCGCCTTGGCCGGGTCGCGGGCGACCACGGTGACGCGAGTCGCTCCCAGCCGGGCCGACGCCACCACCGCGGCCCGCGCGGTGCCGCCCGCGCCCAACACCACCACGTCGCCGCTCAGCGCTCCCAGTGCGCCCGCGACGCCGTCGACGTCGGTGTTGTCTGCCAGCCACCCACGCTCGGTGCGCACCAACGTGTTCGCCGATCCCACAAGCGTTGCGCGCTCGCTGCGTTCGTCGGCGACGTGCAGCGCGGCAAACTTGCCCGGCATGGTGACAGAAACACCCACCCATTCGGGTCCGAAACCTGTTACCACCGAGGGCAATTGGTCCGCGGTGCACTCAATGCGCTCATAGGTCCAGTCATCCAGCCCCAACGCGCGGTAGGCCGCCAGGTGCAACTGCGGCGACTTGGAGTGCGCGATCGGCGAGCCCAGCACCGCGGCCCTACGACCAGTCATCGCCCCTCATCGGCCGCTGTCGAGGACACCGTTGTGCTTGGCCAACTCGATGTTGCGCAGGTGTTCCTGATAGTCGGCGGTGAACAACGTCGTGCCCTGCAGGTCCACCGTGACGAAGTACAGCCAGTCGCCCGGTTCGGGCCGTTCGGCGGCCGCCAGCGCCTGATCGCCAGGCGAGCAGATCGGCGTCCTGGGCAGTCCCTCGTTGAGGTAAGTGTTCCACGGCGTGTTGCGGCCGCGGTCGGCGTCGGTGGTCGCCACTTCCTGACGGTCCAGCGGATAGTTGATCGTGGAGTCGAATTCGAGTTTCTGGTGTACCTGAAGCCGGTTGTAGATCACCCGTGCCACCTTGGCGAAGTCGGCCGGTTTCGATTCACGCTGTACCAGCGACGCGACGATCAGGGTGTCGTAAGGCGTCATTGCCTGGCCGTCCGGGGACGTGCCGAGCCCGTGCTGCGAGAACTGGGTCGCACTGCCGCCGATCAGGGACGCCAACGCCACGTCGGGCGTCCACGAGGGGTCGATGTTCCATGTGCCCGGTGCGATCAGGCCCTCGAGCCGACGATGATCGCCGCCCATCGCCTCGACACGCGGTGCTGCCCAGGTGGGGACATTCAGCGCCGCCGGCTTATCGTTTTTCGCCGCATCGCGCAGACCGTTCACAGGCACACATCGCCGTTCGCCGTCGACTTTCGCGCACGACGCGTGCGAAATCAGCGTGAAGATGCCCTCTGTCACCGCATTGGTCTTGACGTCGGTGATGTCGTCGAGCTGGCGGCCTTCTGGGATCACCAGCTTGCCGACCCGGTTCGCCGGGTCGGCCAATCGCGTTACCGCCGCCTCCGCCGAAATCTCGGTACGCATCTGGTAGAAGCCCGGCTGGATCGATGAGATCGTCGAATTGCCTTGAGCCGCTTCGACAAACTTGCGGCCCGACGAGACGACGTGATTGTCCTGCAGCGTTTGGCCGATCGCGGTGGTCGAGTCGCCGTCATGCACCTGGATGACAACGTCGCTTTTGCCCTCGCCCGAGTAGTCGCCGAACCATGTGTGCACGAACTTGGAGACGAGAAAGACCCCGAAGATCACGCCGACGATCAGCACAGCAAGGATCGCCATGCGAGTGTTTTTGCGGCGGCGCCGGTTTCGGTCCCTTCGCGCACGTTCGAGACGGGCGCTGCGCCGCTCCGAGCTCGGCGCGACAGGCTCGGTACGCTCGTGCGCCCAGCCGCTAGGCATTGCCGGCTCCACGGCTGAGGGCAGCGCGGCGCTGATCGAGCCACCCCTGCAGGATCGCGACGGCGGCGGCCTGGTCGATCACGGAGCGCTGTGCCTTTGCGCGGATGCCCGCGTCGCGCAACGACCGTTGCGCCGCCACGGTGGTCAGGCGCTCGTCGGCAAGGCGCAGCGGAACACTCGGAAGGCGCGCGGCCAGACCGTCGGCGACGGCTAGCGCGTCGCGCGCGGAGGCGCCGGCGCGGTCGGCCAACGTGCGCGGCAGGCCGACCACCACCTCGACGACATCGAGTTTGCCGACCAGCGCCACGAGGCGCCGCAGATGCGCGTCGCCGCGGTCTCTGCGGACGGTCTCCACGGGAGTCGCCAGGACGCCGTCGGGGTCGCTCACCGCGACCCCGATCCGCACGGTCCCGACGTCGATGCCAAGCCGCCGACCCCGCCCGGGGTCATCGCTGCCGGGCCGGTCCGGCAGTCGCTCGTTACCGACGGTCACCCAGTTAGCTCCGCGCGATCTCGGCTCGTAGCGCGGATAGCGCTCCATCGATTCCGGCGGCGCGTTTGCCCGAACCCTGAGCAAAATCGGCCTTGCCTCCGCCGGCGCCATCGACCGCTTCGTTGAGCAGCTTCACCAGGTCGTTGGCGCGAACACCCAGGTCGACCGCAGCCGGATTCGCTGCGACGACGTAGGGCACGCTTCCGGTGTCTCCCTCGGCGATCAGTGTCACGACCACCGGGTCGGTGCCGAGCCGGCCGCGGATGTCGCCGGCGAGGCCGCGCAAGTCCGAAGCTGCTTCGGATGACATTCGCTGGGCCACGACTCGGACCCTACCGACTTGTTCGGCGCCGGCGGCCGCGTTCGCGGCTGTCGCACGCGCCGAGGCCTGCCGGGTCCGCTCGAGTTCCTTCTCCGCGACTTTGAGCTTCTCGACCAGAGTGGCCACCCTGGCGGGCACCTCCTCGGACGGCACCTTCAGTGACGATGCGAGCCCAGCCAGCAGAGCCCGCTCCTTGGCCAGGTGCCGGAACGCGTCCAGCCCGACGAAGGCGTCCACACGACGCACGCCGGACGCGATCGACGACTCGCCCAGGATCGTCACTGGTCCGACCTGCGCCGAGTTGTGCACGTGGGTGCCACCGCACAATTCCAGAGAGAAAGGACCGCCGATCTCGACCACGCGGACCTCGTCCGGGTAGTTCTCGCCGAACAGCGCCATCGCGCCCATCGCCTTGGCCTTGTCGAGTTCGGTGGTGAACGTGTGGACTTCGAAGTCGGCCTCGACCGCTTCGTTGGTGACTTCTTCGATCTGGGTGCGCTGGTCGTCGGACAGCGCGCCTTGCCAGTTGAAGTCGAACCGCAGGTAGCCAGGACGGTTCAGCGAGCCGGCCTGAACGGCGTTGGGCCCCAGCACTTGCCGCAAAGCCGCGTGCACCAGGTGGGTGCCGGAGTGGCCCTGCGTGGCGCCGTGGCGCCAGCTCGGGTCGACCGCGGCGACGACGGTGTCGCCCTCGACGAACTCGCCGGACTCGACGTTGACCCGATGCGCCCACAGCGTTTTCGCGATTTTCTGCACATCGGTGACGGCGGCCTTCGCCGTCGCACTCCCGCCGGTACCGGTAATCGAGCCCCGGTCGGCCTCCTGGCCGCCCGATTCGGCATACAGCGGGGTGCGGTCGAGGATCAGTTCGACGCGCTGTGTCTGGGTCTCCGGACTGTGCGCAACGACGGGCACTCGCCTGCCGTCGACAAAGATGCCGAGAATCCTTGCCTCGGTGGCGAGTTCGTGGAATCCGGTGAACTCCGTCGGCCCGGCGTCCACCAATTCGCGATATGCCGACAGGTCGGCGTGGGCGTGCTTGCGTTTCCTCGCGTCCTCCTGGGCACGTTTACGCTGATCGGCCATCAGCGTGCGGAAGCCCTCTTCGTCGACGGTCAGCCCGGACTCCGCCGCCATTTCGAGGGTCAGGTCGATCGGGAATCCGTAGGTGTCGTGCAGCGTGAATGCGTCGGAGCCGCTCAGTACCGTGGCACCGGAAGCCCTTGTGGCGCTGGCCGCCTCGTCGAAGAGGCGCGAACCGGAGGCCAGCGTTCGGTTGAACGCGGTCTCTTCGGCTTGGGCGAGCCTGGTGATCCTGTCGAAGTCGGTGACCAGCTCCGGGTACGACGGTCCCATCGCGTCGCGCACTGTGGCCATCAGCTCACCCATGATCGGGGTCTCGATGCCGAGCAGCTTGGCTGCGCGCACGATGCGACGCAGCAACCGGCGCAGTACGTATCCGCGCCCGTCGTTACCGGGGCTCACGCCGTCGCCGATGAGAATCGCGGCGGTGCGGCTGTGGTCGGCGATGATCCGGTAGCGGACGTCGTCGTCGTGATTGCCCGCACCGTAGGCCCGCGGCGCGATCTCAGCGACTGTGTCGATCACCGGACGCAGGAGATCCGTCTCGTAGACGTTGTCGACGCCCTGCAGGATGCACGCCACTCGCTCGACGCCCATGCCGGTGTCAATGTTCTTGCGCGGCAACGGACCGAGGATCTCGAAATCTTCCTTCGACGTGCCTTCCCCGCGCTCGTTCTGCATGAACACGAGGTTCCAGATCTCGATGTAGCGGTCCTCGCTGGCGATCGGGCCGCCTTCGGGGCCGTACTCGGGGCCGCGGTCGAAGTAGATCTCCGAAGACGGCCCGCAGGGTCCCGGGATCCCCATCGACCAATAGTTGTCGGCCATGCCGCGGCGCTGAATCCGCTCGGGGGGCAGTCCGGCGATCTCCTGCCACAGCTGAGCAGCCTCGTCGTCGTCGAGATAAACAGTGGCCCAGAGTGTTTCGGGGTCAAGGCCGTATCCGCCCTCGTCCACGGGATTGGTCAGCAGCGTCCAGGCGAGCTCGATGGCGCCCTTCTTGAAGTAGTCGCCGAACGAGAAGTTGCCCGCCATCTGGAAGAAGGTGTTGTGCCGGGTTGTGACGCCCACCTCGTCGATGTCGGGTGTGCGGATGCACTTCTGGATGCTGGTGGCGGTGGCGTAGGGCGGCTTGCGCTGGCCCAGAAAGTACGGGACGAACTGGACCATGCCGGCGTTGACGAACAGCAAGTTGGGGTCGTCAAGGATCACCGATGCGCTGGGCACCTCGGTGTGACCTGCCTTCACGAAGTGCTCCAGGAACCGTTTCCTGATCTCGTGTGTCTGCACTGTGTTGCTGTCGCTGTCTTTTCTCGGGGGTCTACTCGACCCGATTACATTACCGGTCTGCCTAAATCAACGTTTCGGACAAGCGGGCGGTGCCCTTAGCCGGCCGATCAACCCTCGACGAAACTCAGCCGGACCGAACGCCGCGGATTGTCGCGGTTGAGGTCCACCAGCACGATGCTCTGCCACGTGCCGAGCAGCGGTGTACCCGCTTGGACGGGCACCGTCACCGACGGCGCGACAAAAGCCGGCAGAACATGATCGGCGCCATGTCCCGGCGAGCCGTGCGCGTGGCGATAGCGGTCGTCGCGGGGCAGCAGCCGTTCGAGCGTGGCGACGAGGTCGTCGTCGCTGCCAGCGCCCGTCTCGATCACCGCGACCCCGGCCGTGGCATGCGGGACGAACACGTTGCACAAGCCATCGCGGTGGGATGCGCAGAACGCGCGCACGTCGCCGGTGAGGTCGACGACGCGTCGGCGCGCGGTGTCCACGTCGAGCACGGCGGAGTCCACGCCTCCACCCTACAAACGCAGCCCATTGCCACACCCCGTCGAGAGGAGGAACCTAACTAGTGGACCGGTGGCGCCACGGGGGCGCTGCCCCGAGGAAGAGGGGGCGGATCGTGCACGCACGTTCTACCACTGTTCAGGCGCAAACCTCGTCAATCGACTCCGGAATTGCGCATATTCGCGATGAAATCATGCCCGCAGTCAAGGCCATTGACGGGTGTGTCGGTATGTCGGCCATGGTCGATCGGGAATCTGGCCGCTGCATTATCACCACCGCTTGGGAGACCGACGAGGCGATGCGCGCGAGCGCGGACACGGCGCGCCAGCTGCGCGATCGGGCGGCCGAGAAACTTGGCGGCAATGTCGAGAAGATCGAAGAATGGGAGATCGCCGTCCTGCACAGAGACCACCGATCCAGTGACGGGGCCTGCGCGCGGGCGACCTGGGTGAAGGGCGATCCGGCGCTGACGGACCAAAGTATCGAGTACTACAAGACGTCCGTCTTGCCCGACCTGGAGAACCTCGACGGTTTCTGTAGCGCCAGCCTGCTGATCGAACGCGAGACCGGGCGGGGCGTGTCGACCGCGACGTTCGACAGCCGCGAGGCGATGGAGCGAAACAGGGACCAGGCGATGGCCCTCAAGACCGCAAAGATGCGGGAGGTGGGGGTTGAGGAGCTCGACGAATGCGAGTTCGAGCTGGCGCTCGCACACCTGCAGGTGCCCGAGCTGGCCTGACCTGACGACCGCCGACGACCGCTGGTCTCGCTGGCGCGGGATCAGCGGTCGGTCGCGTGGAACCGCTTAGGAATTAGCACGCGCCTGAACCATTGAAACGAGTGGTCAGCCGGGCCAAGGTAGTGGTTGTACCGGTAGCGCCGCCGGGGCGCTGCCCTGATCACAGAGGGGGTGGATCGTGCACGCACGTTCTACCACTATTGAGGCGCAACCGGAGTCCGTCGACGCGGGTATTGCGTACGTCTGCGACGAAGTCATGCCCGCACTCGAGACGATTGATGGGTGCATCGGCATCTCCTTGTTGGTCGACCGCGAGTCCGGCCGGTGCATCATCACCACCGCGTGGGAGACCGAGGATGCGATGCAGGCGAGCGCGGAACAGGTAGCGCCACTTCGCGATCGGGCCGCGGAAAGTTTCCGCGGCAGCGCTGCAGTTAACACCTGGGAGATCGCGATCGTGCACAGAGACCGCCCGTCCGGTGAGGGTGCCTGCGTGAGGGCGACCTGGTTCAAGGTCCCACAAGGCCAGATGGCCCGATCCGTCGAGCTGTACCGGGAGTCGGTGCTGCCGTCGTTGGAGGAACTCGACGGCTTCTGCAGCGCGAGCCTGATGGTCGATCGCGCCTCGGGCCGTTCGGTGTCGTCGGTGACGTTCGACAGCAGCGAGGCGATGGACGGCAACCGGGAAGCCGCGCGGTCGCTGCGGGTGGCTCGGCTCCGGGAGTTGGGCGCCGACCAGCTCGACGTCGGCGAATTCGAGTTGGCGCTCGCTCACCTTCGGGTGCCTGAGCTGGCCTGATCCAGCCCCCCACCGCGCCGAAACTGAACCCGGGGTCGCGATCCCGCGAAAAAGCAACCCTGGCTTCAGTTTCGGCGATCAGTGGCCGCAATCGAAACTTAATTTGCGCCGCCGTTTATTGGCCGCCGACCCGGGTATGCCACTTTCATCACACCCGTCATCGGAGGCAATATGACAATCGGCAGCGTTCTCGGCGCAATCCTGATCGGCCTGGTGGTCGGCGTTCTCGGACGGCTCGTAGTCCCCGGCAAGCAACCACTTCCGATCTGGCTGACTATCCTCGTCGGCATAGTCGCCGCATTCATCGGGACGGCCCTGGCCAAGACGATGGGCATCCCGATCAACACACCCGGTATCGACTGGGGTGAATTGCTCGTCCAGGTGATCGTGGCTGCACTTGGTGTGGCCCTGGTGTCGGCGATGGTCGGCGGTGGATATCGCCGCGGCACATTCGGCCGCGGAGCATTCGGCCGGCCGCGCTCGCGCCTTTCGCGACGCTGGTAACGGGTTCGCGCACCATCGCCTGACTCGGCGCCACACGTGAAGCCACTGCGCAGATTCCGACGAATCGCGCAGTGGCTTCACGTCGTCTAAGCCCCAAAACGCGCCGAATTCTGCAGCAGGGCTGCGAAAATCGCCGCTGCACAGCCCTAGTGCAGAAATCGATGCGGGCGCGGATGGCCACCGACGCCAAGAATCCGCCAAGACGTTGCGGGCAGCCTCGTTGCGACGGACCGACTGGTCCGCCTGGCAGCGAAAGGAACGACATGGACCGCAACGTAAAGGCGATGGCCGGAAAGCTCGTCGTGTCCGGCGCTCTCACGCTTGCCGCGTTGGGACTGGCGTCCGGCACGGCACACGCCTTCGATCCACAGCCCGATCCCCCGGGCAAGCCCGTGGCGAGCAACCCTGCGACGAACCCCGGCACCATCAAGGGTTTCAACCCGCAGCCGGAACCGCCGACCAAGGTGCGGATTGGCGCGCAGACACAGCGCTGACAATGCGCGGGGATTAACGCTTCCGGCGGATGATCGCGCGCAAGCGCTCCAACCGCTTGCCGATCTCCCGCTCACCACCGTGCTCGGTGGGCCGGTAGTAGTCCACGCCCACCAGCTCATCGGGCGGATACTGTTGCGGCACAACACCGTCAGGATCGTCGTGTGAGTACGCGTATCCGATTGCGTTGCCCAGCGACTCTGCGCCCGAGTAGTGCCCATCGCGCAGGTGCGCGGGCACGAGACCGGCCTTGCCCGCCTTGATGTCTTTCATCGCCGCGGAGATCGCCGTGATCACCGCATTCGACTTCGGCGCTGTCGCAAGGTGAATCGTCGCGTGCGCAAGGGTCAGCTGGGCCTCGGGCATCCCGATCAGCTGGACGGTCTGCGCGGCGGCGACGGCCGTCTGCAGAGCGGAGGGGTCGGCCATCCCGATGTCCTCGCTGGCCAGGATCATCAACCGCCTGGCGACAAAGCGCGGGTCTTCCCCGGCGACGAGCATGCGGGCCAGATAGTGCAGGGCGGCATCGACATCCGAGCCGCGGACCGACTTGATGAACGCGCTGATCACGTCGTAGTGCTGGTCGCCCTGCCGGTCGTATCGGACGGCGGCCTTGTCGAGGGACTGCTCGATGGTCTCGACGGTGACAGGCGCCGCGTCGTCGGCGACGGATTCGGCTGCGACCTCCAGCGCCGTCAGCGCCCGGCGCGCGTCGCCCGCTGACAGTCGAACCATCAGGTCCAGTGCGTCGGGCTCGACGGACACGGCGCCGCCCAAACCCCGCGGATCGTCGATCGCGCGCTGCAAGACCGTGCGGATGCCGTCGGCCGTCAGGGGCTCCAGCTTCAGAATCAGCGAGCGTGACAGCAACGGTGCCACCACCGAGAAGGACGGGTTCTCGGTGGTCGCGGCCACCAGCAGCACCACCCGGTTCTCGACAGCGGCCAGCAGCGCGTCCTGCTGGGTCTTGGAGAACCGGTGCACCTCGTCGATGAACAGCACGGTCTGCTCACCGTGTGCCGCGGCGCGGCGGGCGACGTCGATCACTGCCCGGACTTCCTTCACGCCGGCCGACACAGCCGATAGGGCCTCGAATCGGCGGCCCGTCGCGTGCGAGATCAACGAGGCCAGCGTGGTTTTCCCGGTACCCGGCGGTCCGTACAGGACGATCGACGCGGCGCCGGACCCCTCGACGAGCCGCCGCAGCGGTGAATTCGGGGTGAGCAGATGAGCCTGCCCGACGACCTCCTCGAGCGACTCGGGCCGCATCCGGACAGCCAGCGGCGCGGGCACGCCACGCCCGCGACCCTGCCAGTCGCGCGAGTCATCGGTGCCGGGAACGTCGAACAGACCGTGCCCCTCATTGCTCCTCGCGTCCGCGGCGGCCACGCCTCAGGCATACCACGCCTAACGGACATACGATCCGTCCGTGTTGCTCAATCGCGCGACGGCTGACGGGATCGCCGACGGACGGATCACATTGGTGCTGCGCTGCTGGGACACGGCGCGCGCAAAGCCAGGCGGCACGCAACGCACGCAGGCGGGCACAATCCGCATCGACGGCGTGACGGAGTACCCGGGCGACTACCGCGTGACTGCGGCGCAGGCCCGGGCGGCCGGTTACCGGGACGCGGCGGCCGCCCAGACCGAGCTGGATCGGCGGCCCGCCGAGCACGTCTACGCGATCAAGGTGTCCTACCTCCGCCCCGACGAGCGGCCGGCGATGGCCGCTGACGACGCGCTGAGCGACGACGACGTCGACGCGATCCGCGCCCCGCTCTCTCGTCTCGACGCCGCAAGTGCCACGGGTCCATGGACGCATCGGTACCTGCAACTGGTGCGCGACAACGAGGCAGTGCGCGCGCCCGACCTGGCCGAACGCGAGGGCCTCGACGTGCCGCGGTTCAAACGCCGTGTCCGCCAGCTGAAAGGCCTGGGCCTGACGATCAGCCTCGACGTTGGCTATCGAATCTCCCCGCGCGGCAACGCGTTCTTGCGGGTGACTTCCTCGAAACAGAAACCTGTGCAGTGAATCGGTCCGCTGGACGACACGGAATTCCATTTCGCGGCGTGGCGGCCTCCGCGAGCTAAGTCGCGGGGAGCACCACGTCGAATTCGACGTGGTCGTCGTCGACCTTGGTGATCTTCAGATGGGCGGTGATTTTCTTTCCGGTCGGGTCTGTGAAGGTGCAGTCGAACTTTGTGCCAAGCGTGGCATCCACCCCTCTGGGGCAGGTCACGTCATTCGGCCGAAAACCCTTCTGGGACAACACCACGTCAGCCACCGACTTCGCCGCGGTCTGCGGGTCAACGCTGTCGCAGGCGGCCAACGTGAAGGCGACCAGGCACCCCACCGCCGCCGTCAGGAGGCCGCGGCGCCACCGGTGAGGACGTCGAGTTTGTCGGGCCCCGACGCCACCTCGTCGACGATCGTATGGATGAACCGCATCTTGTCCAGCACCGGCACTGGCAGCACGAAAGGGTAGAGATCGTCACGCCCCATCGACCGGTTCACCATGTTCAGCCCCCACGACAAGGGCAGCCACATCTCGATGAACGTGTCAAAGCTGCTCGGTCCCAGCACCTTTCGCTCATAGGTCGCGTTGGATGGAGCGAACCCGAATGCGGCTGCGGTGTCGAGGGTGTCGCGAATGTGCAGATAGTGCGCGAACGTTTCGGCCCAGTCCTCGGCGGGATGCATTGTTGCATAAGACGATACGAATGTTTCGTTCCAGCCCGGCGGAGCGCCCTGGTTGTAATGACGGTCTAGCGCCGCCTGGTAATCGGCGTCGGGGTCGCCGTAGAGCTCGCGGAACCCCGCGGTGTAGTCGTTCGACTGCCCGACGAGCCGGTAGAAGTAGTAATGGCCGATCTCATGGCGGAAGTGCCCGAGCAGGGTCCGGTACGGCTCGTCCATCGCCTTACGCAGTTGCTCGCGGTGCACGTCGTCGCCCTCGGCCAGATCCAGCGTGATCACCCCGTTGTCGTGGCCGGTGAAGACCTTTTCCTTCTCGCTGGACAACAGGTCGAACGCGAGGCCGTAGTCGGGATCGACGTCGCGGCCGACGATCGGCAGCTTCAGCTCGACGAGTTCGGCGATGAGGCGGCGCTTGGCTTTTTCCGCATCAGCGAACGCAGCCAGCGCGGTCGTGTCTTCGTCATTGGGCCGGGTGCGAGTGAGCCGGCAGGACTCGCAGAGCCGCCGGACCGGTTCCTTGGGTACCAGCCAATTGCATTTGGCCAGGTGCAGATTCGCGCACAGCTCGAACTTGGCCGCATCGAGGAAGCCGGGCTTTGCGGCCTCGTCTTCGTCGGCGATCACCAAGAGCGCCATGTCCTCCAACGAGAAGCCGAGCGGACGCTCGCACTTCAGGCACAGGGAATTCTCGAACGCGAGGTGCTGCCCGCAGTTGGGACATACGAAGTCACGCATAGACCACATCTCCCTCAAAAGGTTCGACGTCGACGGATACTTTGATCGTGCTTCGCTCCGAGTCGGTGTAGATGACGCCCCGCAGCGGCGGGATGTCTGCATAATCACGGCCCCAGCCGACGACCATGTACCGCTCGTCGGCCATCTGATCGTTGGTCGGGTCGAATGCCAGCCATTGATCTCCGGGGGTCCACACGGCGGCCCACGCGTGCGTGGCGTCGACACCGACCATGCGTTCTTTTCCCTCCGGCGGATCTGTGGCTAGATATCCCGAGACGTAGCTTGAAGCAAGACCGTTCGCCCTCAGACAGGCGATCGCCAGCCTTGCGAAGTCCTGGCATACCCCCTCGCGCGCCGTCAAAACCTCATCGACGAGCGTGGAGACCGTCGTCGAGCCGGACCGGTACGTGAAGTCTGCGTGGATGCGCGACGACAGGTCGGCCAGCGCGTCAATAAGCCTGCGTCCCTGGCGAAAACTCGGTGCCGCGTATTCGCGCACGGCATCGGTGATCTCCGGCGGCTGCAGGTCGAGGCTGAATTCGCTCGCGAGCGCACCGGAGTGGCCCACCGGTATCGACTCCTCCCAGGCCGCGATCGCCGGGCCGGTCACATACAGCTGGTGTGGTACCGGAGCCAGTTCGACGACGGACTCGCTGATCACCGACAATTCCTCATGCGGGGTCGTGACGTGGAAGTACGTGCTGATGTTGCCGTACGAGTCGAGGCTCGTGGAGCGGTCCGCGGGTTCGGGGGCGATGAGCAGCTCGTGGTGCAGGCACCGTTGCCGCGCCGTGTCCCGCGGCGTCAGGAAACCCCGGCCGTATGAACTCGTGACGACCTCGGAGTAGCTGTACTCGGTGCGGTGAAGGATCCGGTACCGCCGCAACGCGCCCCCTGCGCTCACGGCACCACCCGGCGTTCGTCGGGCCCCCACAACGGCTGCATCTCGCCGGGCAGCGACATCTGGGTGTCCGTGATGACGTCGGCGAGGTCGCGCAGTGCGGTGTGGATGCGCTCAAGCAGCCGGTCCAACTCAGCGCGCCGGCCGTCGGCGTCGACGACTTCGAGGTCGTTGGGGTCGAGCCGACGCAGCGTGGTGCTGATCTCGTCGATCAGACGCTCCGGCCGCGACGAACCCGTCGACCCGGGCAGCGTTTTCAGGTTGGCCCGGATGCGCTCGAGCTGGAACACCAGTGAGCGGGGGTTGGCTCCGTCGAACAGCACGAGGTCGGCGACCGCGGCCACACTCACCGTGCCAAGATTGCGCCTGCGGTAGATCACCGACGACTCGCAGGCCACCAACGCCGCCTCGGTGATCGCCAGCTCGGCGGCCGCCGAACGGGTTTCGGTCAGCGTGGACCGCAGCAGCGCGGTCAGCCCCAGCCCGCGTTCGATCCTCTTGCCGATGTCCATGATTGTCCAGCCCACGTCCTGCACCATCGACTCTGCTGCGACGCCGGCCAGGGCGAGCATTCCCGCCAGAGTCTGCTGCTGCGCGGCCGCCAGCAGCGCATCGCCTTCTGCCAGCGACTCGGGCGGGGTGTCCGACCGCCTGGACGCCGCACGTTCCACCGCAGCCAGAACACTCCATGTGTCCGTTGACAATTGGTCGCGCACTGCGCGCGCTGACAACCCAAGTCCCTCAACCGATTGGGCCAGCGAGCCTGGCCGGTGGCGGTCCACAGTGAGTGACCACAGCGTCGACGGGGCAACCGCGATCATCTCCGGGTGATCGGCGTCGATGCCGGTGTCCGTGCCGGTGATCAGTCCCAGTGCCGACAACAGCACCGGCACGCATTCGCTTTCCTCGATGTCCTGCCGGTGGCGGAATTCGTGGTAGCGCTCGCGGGTGACAATCAACAGGCGCGCCAGGTTTTCTGCCCGCTCGCCGTAGCGGCCCATCCAGAACAGATCGGACAGCACGCGCGGCGAGCTGACGCCTTGAGTCCCGGCGCCTGCCAGCGTCGAGAGCTCCACGGAGGGCACGGTCACCGTCTCGGCCCGCGCCCGCTCAGTGGGGCGAACCCAAACATCCTTGGCAGCAACGGTATTCAGTGCGAATGCGGCGTTACCGGCGGCCAAGACATAGCCCAGCCCGCCAATCATCGGCGCGTACCCGCCGCGTTGCGCCACGGTGAACAGGCGCAATCCCACGCCTGCGGCTGTCATGCCCCGCACGTGACCGGACGGCGCGGACGAGAACTCCGGGAGTTCCTGGCCGACCCACTGCCACGGCGCGGCGTCGATACGCGCGGCCAGCTCCGTCAGTTGCCGAGCCGACAGCGCCGGCCCGACCATCGTGGAACCCCCGGTGGTGGATTTGATCAGCAGCGACGGCAGGTGCGCCTTCAAGTACGACAGCTCGACGCCGATGCCGCCCCAGAACATCGGCGCGGTCTGCAACAGCGGCATTTCGCCGAAGTATTTCTGCGCCAGTTCGGGTAGAAACCGAAGCAGCCCAGGGCTTTCCAGAATACCGCTGCCAAGCGTGTTCACCACGGTGACCGCACCCCGGCGCTGCACCTCGACCAGCCCCACCACACCGAGGCGCGAATCGGCTCGCAGGTCCAGCGGGTCGACGAAGGCGGCGTCGACCCGGCGCAACACCACGTCGACACGTTTGAGCGTGCCCAACGACCGCATCCACAGCTTGCCCTCCCGGACCACCAGGTCGTCGCTCTCGACCAACGGGAAGCCCAGCAGCATGGCGAGGTAGGCCTGGTCGAAAGCGGTCTCGGAGTGAATGCCGGGGCTCAGCACCACGACGACAGGATCGTCGGCGGCGTCGGGGGCGGCGTCGATCAAGGCCAGCCGCAGCGCCTGGGAGAACGGCGAGGTGGGTCGCGGGGCGATCCGCTCGTAGAGGTCGGGCATCGCATGGGCGATCACCCGGCGGTCGGCGAGCGCGTATCCCGCGCCGGACGGCGCCTGCGCCCAGTCAGCGTTGGCCCGGAACGTCCCGTCCGCGCCCCGGCTCACATCGCAGGCGTGCATGAACAACTGGTGCCGGCCCGGGATGTCGATGCCACGAGCCGCCCGGAGGTAGCCGGGATGGCCGAACACCAGCTGGGGCGGCAGCAGGCCGCTGCTGATCACCCGCCGCTGCCCGTACAGGTCGGTGAGCACGGCGTCCAACAGCCGCGACCTCTGCAGCAGGCCGGCCTCCAGCGCCTCCCAGTCGGGCGCGGAGATCAGCAGCGGGATTCCGTCGAGCTGCCAGGGGCCGGGCGACGGGGCGCCGTTGCCGTTCGTGACCGCGTCGCCGTTCTGGTGGATGCGGATGTAGGTGATGCCGTCGTGATCGACGAGGCCCTGCACGACCGAGCGCAGCTGGTCGAGCCCGGCGCGCCCGCGGTCGCCGACCACGTCGGCCAGGTCGGCCCAGGGTGCACGGACATTTCCGGCGGCATCGATGAACTCGTCGTAACCGGCGCGCGGTCCGCCACGGAGTTCGAACAGTGCCTCTTGAGTGCGGGCCGCGCGGTAGCCGTCCAGCAGGCGATCGGGATCATGGCGGCCCGGGGCTGCCGCCTCGACCGGATCGGTGCCGCTCCTTGGGGCCATTACCGAAGAACGGTACGCACACGTCGCAGGTCGAGGATGCCAGGCGCGCCGACGTCGGTGGACAGGCGTGCCTGCTTTTCCCGGATGCCTGCAATGTCGATCCGGCCGGGCGTGAAACCGGTGGCCTCGAAGCGCCGGCTGCGCCGCGACTCGGCCTCGACGGCGTTCACGGGCGGCGCGTCGTAGGCGCGGCCACCGGGATGGGAGATGTGGTACGTGCAGCCTCCTGCCGACATGCCTGTGGAGGTGTCGATGAGTTCGAACCGCAGCGGCCCGTCGACGGTGATCGTCGGGTGAAGTGCACTGGGTGGCTGCCACGCGCGGAACCGGACGGCCCCGACCTGGATATCGGGGTTCACGGTGGCCAGCAGCGGCACCGGATACCCGTTGCAGGTGATGACGTAGCGCTGCCGCTCCGCGCCGATGACGCGGACTTGGATGCGTTCGACGGAGGAGTCGACGTATCGCGCGGTGCCGCCTGCGGTCGCTTGCTCCCCGAGCGTGTTCCACGGCTCGATCGCGCCCCGCAGCTCGATTTCGACACCGTCGAAGACCGCGGTGCCGATCCGGGGAAACCGGAACTCGGTGAACGGATCCAGCCACGCCGTCTCGAAGTCGACACCGTGGGCGCGCAGGTCTGCGGCGACCTCGGCAATGTCATGAATAATGAAGTGCGGCAACAGATACCGTCCGTGCAGGTTATCACCGTGGCGGATCAGCGGCGCACGCAGCGGCTCGTCCCAGAACCACGCGACCAGCGATCGCACCAGCAGGGACTGGACCATCGCCATCTGGACGTGCGGGGGCATTTCGAAGCCGCGCAGCTCCAGCAAACCCAGCCGGCCGCGCGGGCTGTCGGGACTGTAGAGCTTGTCGATGCAGAACTCCGCGCGGTGCGTATTGCCGGTGATGTCGGTGAGCAGATGCCGAAGGGCACGGTCGGCCACCCACGGGCGCCCACCGCCGCCCTCCGTGAGGCGCGCGATCTCGGCGAACGCGATCTCCAACTCGTAGAGCGCCTCCGCGCGACCCTCGTCCACCCGGGGCGCCTGTGACGTGGTGCCGACGAACCTTCCCGCGAAAAGGTAAGAGAGCGAAGGATGTCGCTGCCAATACGTCAACAGCGACACGAGCAGGTCGGGACGACGCAGCAGCGGGGAGTCGGCGGGAGTGACGCCGCCGAGCGTGATGTGGTTGCCGCCGCCGGTGCCGCCGTGGGTCCCGTCGACGTCGAACGACTCGGTGGACAACCGTGCCAGTCGGGCCTGCTCGTACAGCGTCTCCAGCTGTTGCTTCTGCTCGGCAAAGCTGGCGGTCGGTGCAATGTTGACCTCGATCACGCCAGGATCGGGGGTGATCGTCATCGATGTCACACGCGCATCCGGTGGCGGGCCGTAGCCCTCGATGACGACGGGGCACCTGGTCTCCGCGGCCGCTGTTTCGATCCGCCCGATCAGGTCGACGTAGTGCTCGAGTTCCTCTGTGGGCGGCATGAAGACATGCACCAGCCCGTCTCGCACCTCCGCGACCATCGCGGTGGTAGGGACGGCGTCGTCGTCGTCGGGATCGGCGTCGGCAGGCTTTGCGGCGGGCGCTATCCGCGTGGTGGGCAACGGTCCCCTTCGCACCAGCGGGTCGGCCTCCGTCGGCGGAGGCGGCGGGCGCCAGCTGATCGAGTCCAACGGCAACCGCAGGCCCGCGGGAGAATCACCGTCCACCAACACAATTCGGCCCCGGCGGAGTTGCCAGTCGGCGCTTGCCCACCCGCTGTCGTCGTCGCTCCAGTGCAGCGGAAGCACATACGCGGTCGGGTCGGTGACGGAGGCTTCTAGCCGGCGCTGCAACGCAGCACGGGCTTGGATTCCGTCGGCGGCAAGATCATCCGGCGGAATCACCGCGTCGCCGGCGGGCAGTCGCGCCGCGGCGGCAAGCCGGCTCAGGGCATCCTCATAGGCCGCCCGCACCTGGGTCGCTGGCAGGTCTAGTCCGGATGCGATTGCGCTCAGCAGCGATTGCGCGGCGCCTGCGTCGTGTTCGTGTTCGAACTCGTCGGACCATGGATCGGCGAGCAGCGCGTCGTCGTGCCACAGCGGCACGCCATCGGCGCGCCAGCGCAGCGCAATTTCCCAGCGCGGCAACGGTTCCCCGGGATACCACTTGCCTTGGCCGCGTTGCACCAGGCCCTGTGGCGCCCACACGGTCCTCAGCCGCGTCGCCAAATCTGAGGCACGCTTGCGCTTGAGGGGCCCGTCGGCCGCCGTCGTCCATTCGTCGTCGACCTGGTTGTCGATGGAGACGAACGTCGGCTCCCCGCCCATCGTCAACCGGACGTCCGCGGAGGCGAGGCGCTCGTCGACTTTCGCCCCGAGCTCGCAGATCGCCGTCCACGCCTCCGGGGTGTACGGCAGCGTGACGCGCGGGTCTTCGTGCACGCGGGTGACGGTGTTGGAGAAATCGAGCACCGTGCCCAGCGGCTCGGTGGCTTTTTCGATCGGTCCCGCGGTCGACGGGTGCGGGGTGGCCGCAAGGGGGATGTGGCCTTCGCCGGCGAACAGCCCCGACGTCGCGTCCAGGCCGATCCACCCCGCACCCGGAATGTAGACCTCGGCCCACGCGTGCAGGTCGGTGAAATCGGCGGCGGGCCCCGACGGGCCGTCCAGGGCGGGCACATCGGATGCCAGCTGCACCAGGTAACCCGAGACGAACCGCGCGGCCAGCCCCAATTGCCGCAGGATCGACACGAGCAGCCACGCCGAGTCGCGGCACGACCCGATCCGGGTGCGCAGCGTGGTGTCCGGGGTCTGAACACCGGCCTCCATCCGCACGGTGTAGCCGACCTGGGCGTTGACCGCGGCGTTCAGCTGGACGAGGAAGTCGATGGTGCGGAAGTTCTGCGGAATCGAGAAGTCGCTAACCCACGCCTGCACGACCTCGCCCGGGCCGGAACCCTCTGCGTCTTCGTCGACCGGTCGCAAGTAGGGGCCAAGGTCGTCGGCCATCGCCTTGGGATAGCCGAACGGCATGTGCTCGGCCCAGTCCTCGACGAAGAAGTCGAACGGGTTCACCACTTTCATGTCGGCGATCACGCCGACTGTGATGACCACCTGCTGTGTACGGCTGGTGAAGGTGACGCGGGCCTGGTAGTTGCCGAATGCGTCCTGCTGCCAGTTGATGAAGTGGTCGGCAGGCTCGACGGTCAGCGAGTATGCCTCGATCGGGGTCCGGGAGTGCGGCGCGGGGCGCAACCGCACCACATGCGGGTCCGGCAGGACCAGCCGGTCGAACGTGTAGCTGGTGCGATGCTCCAGCGCCACTTTGATGCCCACGGTGGGAATCCCATCACACGAGCGCAAGTGCTGCAGATTTGCGCTCAAGCCCGGCCGTCAGGTGGCGCCGCGAGGATCAGCGGCCGTGCGCTGGGGAATGGACTCCTGGATTCGTGTCGGTCAGCTCCATCTCGCTCGGTGCTTCCACCTCGGGGATGTCGCCTGGCGCGCAGTTGAGCGACTCGTCACCTGGTTCAGTGCTCACCGCGCAGCCCGGGGGCTCCGCGACCACGCGAGGAGCACCCGCGTCAGGCGAGCCCCCAAATGTGGCGACCGCAGGTGCCACAACCACCGCGAGTCCAAGCGCCACGGCGAAAGCGGTTCGGCGTGCTGTGAATTCGATCGATGCCATCTCCACACTTCCTGTCTGAGCCTCGACGGTTGTCGAGAAGCTCGCTGTTCAAGGTGAAGTCACTGTACTGGTGGAATTTGCCCGGCGCCGACTATTTGACGAAAACTGTTGTTTATGCCCTGTTCAACCGTAGGGCCAATTCCTCGGGTGGCACGAAATGCCCTTCATTGCAACGCATTTCGACACCGACCTCGCTATTGCACTCGGCGTGCGACAGACGAAGCGGTACCGGATCAGGCAGATGCCGCTGGCCCCATTGGAAGAGCGCCCACACGACGGGCATGAAATCTACGCCTGCCGAGGTGAGGACATATTCGTTGCGGGTGCGCTGGCCAGGGCTCTGGTAAGGCCGCCGGGCCAGGAGCCCGGCCTCGACAAGCTCGTCGAGCCGCGCGGCCGCCGCTGCCCTGGTGATGCCGACGCGTTGGCAGAAGTCGCCGAACCGGGTCGTGCCGTAGTACGCCTCGCGCAGGATCAGCAGCGCCGATCTGGTACCTACCAGCCCTAGTGTCCGCTCAATTGGGCACTCCCCAGCCGCTGACCAGGCGTTTCGGTCTTCGAGCGCACCTTGCAGCAGCGCCATGGAATCACCTCCTGCCTTCCGATGTTACGTTGAGTATATACAACTATACCCAGGAGGTAGTTATGGCCGGACTTTCAGGTCGGGATGCGGTGATCGTCGGCGCGGTTCGCACGCCGATCGGTAAGGGAAAGCCCAGCGGCGCGCTGTACGGCGTACACCCGACGGACCTTCTCGCGCACAGCCTGCGCACGCTCGTCGAGCGGACGGGCATCGACCCGGCGCTCGTCGACGACGTGATCGCCGGCGCAGTCACGCAGGTGGGCGATCAGGCCGTGAACATCGCCCGCAACGCTCTGCTGGGCGCGGGCTTCCCTGAGTCGGTACCGGGAACGACCGTCGACCGGCAGTGCGGAAGCAGCCAGCAGGCCATTCACTTTGCCGCTCAGGGCGTCATCTCCGGCGCCTATGACATTGTCGTCGCTGCCGGCATCGAATCGATGTCGCGCGTTCCGATGGGATCGTCCGTTCTTCCCGGCACCGACCCGTTCGGCGAGGATTTCAAGAGGCGCTATTCCGAAGGGCTTGTCCCGCAGGGCATCAGCGCTGAGCTGATCGCCGCCAAATGGGGATTCTCCCGGACGCAGCTCGACGAGTTCTCGGCTGGCAGCCACGAGAAAGCAGCCCGCGCAACCAAAGACGGGCTGTTCGAGAACGAACTCGCCCCGATCGGCGGTTTCTCCGCCGACGAGATCATCCGGCCCGGTACCACTGTGGACACCCTCGCGGGGTTGAAGCCTGCGTTCTTCAACGAGGCGTATTCGGCGCGGTTCCCGCAGATCAACTGGGCGATCACGCCCGGCAACTCGTCGCCGCTGTCCGACGGCAGTGCGGCGCTGCTGATCACCTCCAGCGACGTGGCCAAGCGATTGGGCTTGCGGCCGCTGGCGCGGATCCACTCGGTGGCCGTCGTCGGCTCCGATCCGCTGTACATGCTCACCGGCGTGATCCCTGCGACCGAGAAAGTGCTGCGGCGGGCTGGATTGGCGCTCTCCGACATCGATCTGTTCGAGGTCAACGAGGCATTCGCACCCGTTGTCATGGCATGGGCCGCCGATACGGGCGCTGATCTGGCCAAGACGAACGTCAACGGCGGAGCGATCGCGATCGGGCACCCGCTCGGCGCCAGCGGCGCGCGGATCATGACGACACTGGTCAACGCGCTCGAACAACGCGGGGCGCGCTACGGGTTGCAGACGATGTGCGAGGGCGGCGGCATGGCCAACGCGACGATCATCGAGCGTCTCTGACGTTCCCTCAGCCGCGAAATGGAATTCCATGTAGTTGCCGGCCCCTTCGAGCTACAGGGAATTCCGTTTCGCGAAATGAAAGGAAAACTGCCGACCATGACCACTCACTCCACGTCCAAGATCTTTGTCATCGGAGGCACCGGGGCCCAGGGCATCCCGGTCATCCGCGCTCTGGTCGCCGACAAGATGTACTCCGTTCGCTTCCTCAGCCGCGATGCCACCTCTCGACGAGCCCGGGAGCTCCTCGCCCTCGACAACGTTTCCGTCGTGGAAGGGTCATTCGCTGACGAGGCCGTCCTGCGTGAAGGATTCCGCGGTTGCGACGGAGCGTTCATCAACATCGACGGGTTCAACACCGGCGAGAAGGCCGAGATCTACTGGGCGATGCGCGCTTACGAGATAGCCCTCGAAGAGGGCATCAAATTCTTCGTGTACGGAAACCTGGACTACGGGCTCAAGAAATCAGGATATGACTCTCGGTTCCGCACCGGCCACTACGACGGCAAGGGTCGTGTGGGCGAATGGATCTTGTTTCAGAACCAGGTGAATAGCGATCGGATGGGAGCAGCGCTCTTCACGTCGGGTCCGTATATCGAGATGGTGATTTCGCCTGGGACACCGATGACACCTAACGTCGAAACCGGCGTTGTCACGTGGAGAGTTCCGCTTGGCGACGGAGCCGTCCCGCATGTGTCGCTCGAGGATTGCGGATATTACGTTCGTTGGCTTTTCGACCATCCAGAGCGCGCTAATGGTATGGATCTTGAAGTCGCCGTTGATCACATTGCCTATACCGATCTCGCAACGGCGTTCGAGAAGGTCACCGGGCATCCGGCGCTATACGTCGACACCGATTTGGACACCTACTGGCGCAACGGTCCGCTCAGCGCGGGCGCAGATCGGCCCGCGGGGTACAACGCGGATCCAAATGACAAGAGCACCATGACAATCCGCGACAATTTCACGGGCTTCTGGAACCTCTGGAAATACGGAATCGTCAAGCGTGACTATGCGTTGCTCGACGAGATCCACCCGAACCGGATCCGCAGTGCCGAGGAGTGGTTCAGGCGAGAAGATCAGAGGGGGCGAGAGCTCGGCAAGGGCGGCCTGTGGGACCGGGTTCAGCCGGAGAACCGGGCGCCGATTCTCAAGATTGGCGAAGACAAGCGGCAAGGAAAGCTGTAGCGGGGCATCGCCTAGCGCCGAAATCTGCATGAGGGTCGTGTTTGGGCGAAATCCACGACCCTCACGCAGAAATGGCGGCATCGAGGGCGCGTCAGGCGCGCGTGAGCACGAACAGCGGGATCACCCTGCTGGTCAGCTTCTGGTACTCACCGAACCAGGGCGCTACCGCGATCAGCTGCTGCCACACTTTCTCGTGCTCGTCAGGTGGAAGTTCGCGCGCGACAACGTCATACGACTCGGCGCCGACTTCGATGTGCGCTTGCGGGTTCTTCCGCAGGTTGTGCACCCACAATGGATGCACGTCCGCACCGCGATACGACCCCATGATCAGCATTTTGCCGTCGATGTTCTCATAGATCAGCGGGCTGGTGCGGAGCTGTCCGGACTTCGCGCCCGTCGTCGTCAACAGCAACATGTTGGCCGCGGCGAACGCTCCGCCCACCCTCCCACTGTTGGCGCGGAATTCATCGACCACGCCTGTGTTGAGGCTCTTCAATTCAGCGGCGTCGGGCTTTTCGGTCATTTCTTCTCTTCCTTCGGTTTGACGACCGCGATCCCGACCTCTTTGAGCTGCTGGTCGGTGATCGGCGCAGGCGCTTCTGTCAACGGGTCGACCCCGCCGCCCGTCTTCGGGAATGCGATCACCTCGCGGATCGAGTCCATCCTGGACAGCAACGCGTTGATGCGATCCCACCCGAAAGCGATGCCGCCGTGCGGCGGCGCGCCGAAGGAGAACGCGTCCAACAGAAACCCGAATTTCTCCTCGGCCTCCGCCTTGTCGATGCCCATCACCGCGAACACGCGCTCCTGGACGTCGCGGCGATGGATACGGATTGAGCCCCCGCCGATTTCGTGGCCGTTGCACACGATGTCGTACGCGTCGGCGAGCACCCCGCCCGGGTCGCTCTCGATCTCCTCAACCGACTCCGGCTTGGGTGACGTGAATGCGTGGTGCACAGCCGTCCACGCTCCCGATCCGACGGCGACGTCGCCAGCCGCGGTGGCCTCGTCCGCGGGTTCGAACAGCGGCGGGTCCACCACCCAGACGAACGCCCAGGCGTCCGGGTCAATCATGGTGAGCCTGCGCGCGATTTCGATGCGCGCAGCGCCCAGCAGCGCCCGCGACGACTTGGGCGGGCCGGCCGAGAAGAACACGCAGTCGCCGGGCGAGGCGCCGACGTGGGCCGCCACGCCCCCGCGTTCGGCATCAGAAAGGTTCTTGGCCACCGGCCCGCTCAGTGTGCCGTCGTCGCCGACGAGCACGTACGCCAGCCCGCGGTGACCGCGCTGCTTGGCCCACTCCTGCCAGCCGTCCAGCGTCCGCCGTGGCTGCGACGCGCCGCCCGGCATGACGACCGCCCCGACGTACGGCGCTTGGAAGACGCGAAAAGGCGTGTCGCGGAAGAACTCTGTGCACTCGACGAGTTCCAGCCCGAATCGCATGTCGGGTTTGTCGGAGCCGAACCGGCGCATCGCGTCGGCGTACGCGATCCGCGGCAACGGCGTCGGCACCCGGTAGCCGACCAGCGCCCACAGCGCCGTCAGGATCTCCTCCGAGATCGCGATCACGTCCTCGGCGTCGACGAAGCTCATCTCCATGTCGAGCTGGGTGAACTCCGGCTGCCGGTCGGCTCGGAAGTCCTCGTCGCGGTAGCAGCGGGCAATCTGGTAGTAGCGTTCCATACCCGCCACCATCAGCAGCTGCTTGAACAGCTGCGGGCTCTGCGGCAACGCATAGAAGCTCCCGGGTTGTAGCCGTGCCGGCACGACGAAGTCGCGCGCTCCCTCCGGTGTGGAGCGCGTCATCGTCGGGGTCTCGACTTCGACGAAGTCGTGGCGGGCCAGTACCTCGCGGGCAGCGGCATTCACTTTGGAACGCAACCTGATTGCCCCACCGGGGCCGTCACGGCGCAGGTCGAGATACCGGTACTTCAGCCGCGCCTCCTCCCCCGCCGGCTCGTCGAGCTGGAACGGTAGCGGCGCGCTCTCGCCGAGAACGGTCAGCGACGTCGCGTCGACTTCGACCTCGCCCGTAGGGATTTCGGGGTTGGCGTTGCCCTCCGGACGGACCTCGACGACACCCTGCACCGCGATGCAGAATTCGGCGCGAAGCCGGTGTGCCTGCGCGAGCACGTCACCCTCGCGGAACACCACCTGCGACACCCCGGACGCGTCGCGCAAGTCGATGAAGATCACGCCGCCGTGGTCGCGACGGCGCGCCACCCAACCGGCCAGCGTCACCGTCTGCCCGGCGTCGGCGACGCGAAGTAACCCCGCAGCATGGGTGCGCAGCACGAAAGCTCCTGTCAAAGAGGTGGCAAAGACGAGTGCTCAGTCTAGATGTGGGCGATGTCCCGGTAGCTTGGCGGACGTGAGCGTGCGCGTCGCGGTCGTGGGTCCCGGGGCCGTCGGGGCGACGGTCGCGGCCTATCTGCAGAGGGCCGGGTACCCGGTGGTGCTGTGCGGGCGCACCCGTCGTGACGACGTAGAGGTGCGGCCCGACGGCGCGGAGCCGATCATCGTGCCAGGGCCGGTGCACACCGATCCGGACGAACTCAGTGGGCGGGTTGACCTTGTGACGCTGGCGGTCAAGACCACCCAGCTCGAAGATGCGGCGCGATTTCTCAGCGTGCTGGCTGACGAGACCACCACCGTCGCCGTGCTGCAGAACGGTGTCGAGCAGATCGAGCTGGTTCAGCCGCACTGCCCGCGGTCGACGGTCGTGCCGGCGATCGTCTGGTTCGGCGCGGAGACACAGCCCGCCGGGTGGGTGCGACTGCGCAGCGATCCGCGGCTGACGCTGCCGGCCTCGGCCGAGTTCGTCATCGATGTGCTGACGAAATCCGGCTTTGCCGTCACGGTCGCATCGGATTTCGCTACCGAGGCATGGCGCAAGCTGCTCGTCAACGCGCTCGCCGGGTTCATGGTGCTGTCCGGCCGCCGCTCCGGAATGTTCCGGCGCGACGACGTCGCTGCGCTGGCGCGGCGCTATCTCGCCGAATGCCTTGCGGTTGCACGCGCGGAGGGCGCCAACCTCGCCGACGACGTGATCGACGAGATGGCGCAGATGTTCGCATCAGCCCCGGAGGACATGGGGACGTCGATGCTGTTCGACCGCGAGGCGAACCGGCCGCTGGAGTGGGACATCCGCAACGGCGTGATCGTGCGCAAGGCCCGCGCGCACGGGCTGGCCACGCCGATCAGCGACGTGCTCGTGCCGCTGCTCGCGGCGGCCAGCGATGGGCCGGGTTAGACGCCTGGGCTCACCCGCCGTGTGTGCCACACCGGGCTGACGATGCCCGTCGAAGTTCGGCTCAGTCGAGTCGAATCGCACTCACGACGCATCGGCCCGACGTAGGCTGTGCGGTGAGATGCATCGCTGACGCGGGAGGGGTGGGCGATGACGGACTCGGTACTAGGCGAGGCCTTGAGCCCGGTCCGCACGATTCCAGCCGATCGGGGCAGAGAGCCAGAAGACGGTCTGGCACTGTGCCTTTCGGGCGGCGGGTACCGCGCCATGGTCTTCCACATCGGTGTGCTGTGGCGGCTGAATGAAGTCGGCTTGCTGCCCACCATTAAGCGGTTCTCCAGCGTTTCCGGCGGCTCCATCACAGCGGGTGTGCTCGCGATGAATTGGACGCAGCTCGGTTTCGACGACCGAAATGTCGCGTCCAACTTCATTGGCGCAGTCGTCAACCCCCTACGCGGCATGGCAGGTACTCGTGTCGACGTCCCGGCGGTCATCACCGGCTCGGTGTTGCCAGGCACATCGATCTCCGATCGTGTTGCGGACGCGTACCGGCGGCACCTGTTCGGCCACACGACGCTACAAGATCTTCCCGAGCCACCGCGCTTCGTCTTCAACGCAACGAACCTCGAGTCCGGCGCTCTGATGCGATTCAGCAAGCCCTATCTCGCCGACTACCGCATCGGGCGAATCGCCAATCCGAAGCTGGACCTCGCGGTGGCCGTCGCGGCGTCGTCGGCCTTTCCACCCGTCCTCTCGCCATTCGTCCTGCGGTTGAAAGGCCAGGAGTGGATCACCGAGAAGGAAGGGGAGGAGCCAGACCTCACCGCGAAGGAATTCCGCGACGAGATCACGCTTACCGATGGTGGCGTATACGACAACCTCGGCCTCGAGACCGCCTGGAAGAATTACAAATCGATCTTGGTCAGCGACGCAGGCGGCCACTTCGCCGAAGAACCTGATCCGGCGACGGACTGGGCACGTCAGACGTACAGGGTGCTGAAGCTCATCGACAACCAGGTCCGATCATTGCGTAAGCGCCAGGTCGTCGGCTCCATCAAGGAGGGGTTTCGGGACGGGATGTACGTCGGCATCCGCAGCGCCGTAGCGAAGGACTTTCCAAGCGCCAAGTTGCCTGCCGATCCGAACCAGACCAAGGATCTCGCCGACGTGCCGACGCGACTCGACGCGCTCGAACCCGCCCTGCAGGAACGGCTTATCAACTGGGGCTATGTCGCCTGTGACGGGGGGCTGCGATCTTACTTCATGCCGGACAAGCTCCACGGCGTCCCCGCCACGCCGCTGCCGTACCCCGAACGACCGTTGAGATAACCGAAACGGAGGGATACGTGACCACAGCCGAGACAACTCTGGGGCCGCCGCTCGCCTCACCGCGGCGGCGACGACTACGGACGTACGCCTTCGACCCGATGTCCACCCGACTGTCTGGCCAGTTCCTCACCGTCAGCGTGCCTTTCGAGGCCGACCTGAGGCCAGGGCCCGACGGGGAATTGGTACAAGTGGTCGACTTCGACCCGGTGCGCAAGCATTGGTTTGCCCCAGTCAATCTCAACGACCCATTCATCCTTGCGCAGGACGGGCTGCGGCCCAACGAG
>NZ_JAVHWM010000122.1:0-23965 GCF_032159765.1 Mycobacterium sp.
CCCGCCAGCGCGATTCCCAGGGCGAACGTCGCGAGCAGCACGAGCAGCGTCCACCCCAGGCCGACCGCCCATGTCAGGGCGACGATCGCCGCCATCTCGACGACGACGTACACCAGGAACCAGCGGAACACCATGCCCCTTGAACGTGCCATGGCGCGCCACGGTTCCTAACTGGGTGCGGTACTGGGTGCGGTGATCTCGATGGCCGCGTGGACCTTGTCGATGCCGCCGCGCAGCAACGAATGCGGATAGAACCACCAGGCATGGTTCCAATAGCGCCTGAGTACGGCGTTATAGACCTTTCGCGTCTCCGAGTCGGGCAACATTCGAGCCGTCGCCACAACCGGCTCGCTCTTAGGCTTGCCCAAGGCGCCGCATTTGGCGATCGTCACCCGTGGTGTGTTGCGAATCCGCTTGGTCTTCCACGAGCCGTCGTCGGTGATCACGAGGAGGCGATCGCCCTCAGGCACGCCCCACACCGCCGCGGGCTTCGGCTTACCGTCCTTGGTGAAGGTGGTCAGAAGGATGTATTTGCTGTCGGCCACCTCGCCGAACGTCGGCATCACGCGGCCTTCAGCTCGAGGCCGACGTTTTTCCGCATGCCTCCCCGCAGCGTCTTGCTGAACAGGTTGAACACCTTCCCGACGATCCCGTACTGCTTGCCAATCGCGTCGTAGACCATCCCGGTCTGCGAGGAGTCCAGCACCGCGGCGGTGGCCTCGATCGGCTGGCTCTTGGGGTTTCCTTTCATGTCACAGACGGCGAGCGTGACCCGCGGGGTGTTGCGGATCCGCTTGACCTTCCACGAGTCCCCTTCAGTGATGACGAGTAGTCGATTGCCGTCGGGTGCGGCCCAGATGGGCGTCGGCTTGGGCCTGCCGTCCTTCGTGAATGTCGTCAGCAGGATGTAGCGCGCTTGGGAGATCTCCTCGAATGTCGGCACTGCTTCAGGCTAGCCGGTCACTCCAGCTCACCCTCGGTCTCCAGCAGCACCTGCTTGAGCGCCTCGACGGTGCCGGCTTCGGGTTGCTCCCACATGCCGCGGCTCACCGCTTCGAGAAGTCGCTCGGCCATTCCGTGCAGCGCCCATGGATTGGACTTGGCCATGAACTTGCGGTTGACGTCGTCGAACAGGTACTGCTCGGTCAGCGTCTCGTACATCCAGTCGGCCATCACGTGTGCGGTGGCGTCATATCCGAACAGGTAGTCCACGGTGGCCGCCATCTCGAATGCGCCCTTGTAGCCGTGCCTGCGCATGGCCGCCATCCACCGCGGGTTGACCACTCGCGCGCGGAAGACCCGGGTGGTCTCCTCGGACAAGCTACGGGTGCGCACGGTGTCGGGCCGGGTGTTATCGCCGATGTAGGCCGCAGGGTCGGTACCCGTGAGCGACCGGACCGTGGCCACCATCCCGCCGTGGTACTGGAAGTAGTCGTCGGAGTCGGCGATGTCGTGCTCACGGGTGTCGGTGTTCTTGGCGGCCACCGCGATTCGGCGGTATTGCCGGCGCATGTCGTCGGTCGCTGCGGCGCCGTCAAGGCCGCGCCCATATGCGAACCCGCCCCATGCCGTGTACACCTCCGCGAGGTCGGCGTCGTTGCGCCATTCGCGGCTGTCGATCAGCTGCAGCAGACCCGCCCCGTACGTGCCCGGCTTGGAGCCGAAAATCCTTGTAGTGGCGCGCCGCTCGTCACCGTGCTCGACGACGTCGGCTCGAGTGTGGGCGCGGACGTAGTTGTGTTCGCCGGGCTCGTCGAGACCTGCTGCGAGGCGCACGGCGTCGTCGAGCATCGTGACGACGTGCGGGAACGCGTCGCGGAAGAAGCCGGAGATCCGGACAGTGACGTCGATGCGCGGACGTCCCAGCTCGTCCAGCGGGATCGGCTCTAGCCCGGTCACCCGCCGCGACGCGTCGTCCCACTGAGGCCGGATGCCCAGCAGCGCAAGAACTTCGGCGATGTCGTCGCCGGCGGTGCGCATTGCCGATGTGCCCCAGACGGACAATCCCACCGACTGCGGCCATTGCCCGTAGTCATCGCGATAGCGTGCGAGAAGCGAATCAGCAAGAGCCGTACCGGTTTCCCACGCCAGCCGTGACGGCACGGCCTTGGGATCGACCGAGTAGAAATTACGACCGGTGGGCAATACGTTGACCAGACCTCGCAGTGGAGATCCCGACGGCCCGGCTGCGATAAAGCGGCCGTCCAAGGCCCGCAGAACCTGGTCGATCTCGCAGCTTGTCTTGGCA
This sequence comes from Mycobacterium sp., assembly GCF_032159765.1. Lineage (GTDB taxonomy): Bacteria > Actinomycetota > Actinomycetes > Mycobacteriales > Mycobacteriaceae > Mycobacterium. The sequence goes on from NZ_JAVHWM010000122.1 coordinate 2,249, forward strand.
AGGCGCGGGACGACCTCGGCGGCCGCGAACCGAAGAATCGCTGCGATCTGTGCGTCGTCGGTCAGTGTGTCGACGGCCGCCGTGTCCCAGCCTGTCTTCTGCAGCTCGGCCACGAGGGCGCGCGCCCGGGTTTCGGCGGCGTCGACGGTGGCGCGGTCGGTTTCGTTCTCGTCGAGACCGAGCGCCTCCCGCAGACCCGGAAGCGATTGGCTGCCTGCAAACAACTGCCGCGCCCGCAGTATCGCCAACACCAGGTCGAGTTGGTGGTCGCCCTCGGGCGCGCTACCGAGGATGTGCAGGCCGTCGCGGATCTGGACGTCCTTGATCTCGCAGAGCCAGCCGTCGACGTGCAGTATCAGTTCGTCGAACTGTTCCTCACCTGGGCGCTCGTCCAAGCCGAGATCGTGGTCCATCTTCGCGGCCTGAATCAGCGTCCAGATCTGCTGGCGGATGGCGGGCAGCTTGGCGGGATCCAGCGCCGCGATCGTGGCGTGCTCGTCGAGCAACTGCTCCAATCGCGCTATATCTCCGTAGGTTTCGGCGCGCGCCATCGGCGGAATGAGGTGGTCGACGAGCACGGCGTGTGCGCGGCGCTTGGCCTGCGTGCCTTCGCCCGGGTCGTTGACCAGGAACGGGTAGATCAAGGGCAGGTCGCCCAGTGCCGCATCCGGTCCACAGGCGGCGGACATACCTAGCGTCTTGCCGGGCAGCCATTCCAGGTTGCCGTGCTTTCCGAGGTGCACGATGGCGTGTGCGCCGAAAGTCGCGTACAGCCAGTGGTAGGCGGCGAGGTAGTGGTGGCTGGGTGGCAGATCGGGGTCGTGGTAGATCGCGACCGGGTTATCTCCGAAGCCTCGAGGTGGCTGGACCATCAGCACGACGTTGCCGGACTGGATTGCGGCGATGACGATTTCGCCGTCGGGGTCGGTCGTGCGGTCGACGAACAAGTTTCCGGGCGGCGGACCCCAATGGTGCTCCACGCGATCGGTGAGCGCGGCGGGAAGGGTGGCGAACCACTCGCCGTACTCCCCCGCCGGTACACGAATCGGGTTGCCCGCCAACTGGTCTGCGGTCAGCCAGTCGGGATCCTGGCCGCCGCGTTCGATCAGGGCGTGCATCAGCGCGTCGCCGTCGCCGGTGTCGAGACCGGGGACCTCGCCGAGGTCGTATCCGGCCTCGCGCAGTGCGTCGAGCAGTGCGATTGCGCTCGCCGGGGTGTCGAGTCCGACGGCGTTGCCGATCCGCGCGTGCTTGGTCGGATATGCCGAGAAGACGAGGGCGACTCGCTTTTCGGCGGGTTGGACGTGGCGTAGCCGGGCCTGCCGCAGAGCGATGCCGGCGACACGCGCGCATCGCTCCGCATCCGGTACGTAAGAAATCAGCCCGTCGTCGTCAATCTCCTTGAACGAGAACGGGACTGTGATGATGCGCCCGTCGAATTCCGGCACCGCCACCTGGGTGGCGACATCGAGCGGTGACATCCCGTCGTCGTTGGCCTCCCACGTGGCGCGAGGGCTGGTGAGGCACAGCCCCTGGAGGATGGGGATGTCGAGCGCGGCGAGGTGCGCGACATTCCACGAGTCGTCGTCACCACCCGCCGCCACTGCAGCGGGTGTTGCCCCGCCCGCCGCCAACACGGTCACCACCATGGCTTCCGCCGTGCACAATTGCTCGATGAGCTCCGGCTCGGCGGCACGCAAGGATGCGCAATACACGGGAAGCGCTCGCCCGCCGTGGTTTTCGATCGCGTCGCACAGCGCTTGGACGTATGCGATGTTGCCGGCGAGGTGCTGCGCGCGGTAGTAGAGCACCGCGATCGTCGGGCCGTCGGTATATCGGGCGGGGCGGTCCAGCAGCCCCCAGGTCGGCGACGGCGCGGGCGGAAGGAAGCCGTACCCGGTCATCAGCAGGGTGTCGGACAGGAAAGCGTGCAACTGGCGCAGGTTCTCGACGCCGCCGTGCGCGAGGTAGAGATGTGTCTGCAGCGCGATCCCGGCGGGGACGGTGGACCGTTCCATCAGCTGCGCGTCGGGAGTCTGCTCGCCGCTGACCACGACCGTCGGCACGCCGCTGGTGGTTACCGCATCAATGCCGTCTTCCCAGGCACGGTATCCGCCCAGGATGCGCACCACCGCAATGTCGGCGCCGGCCAATAGCTCCGGCAGGTCCTCGACGAGCAGGCGCGAAGGGTTGGCCCAGCGAAACGCAGCGCCGCTTGAGCGCGCAGTGATCAGATCGGTGTCCGAGGTCGACAGCAGCAGGATCGTCGGCTCGGGCACCCGTCATTCGTACCGCACGGAGTCTCACTAGAAGGGTGGTGGGTCGTCGTCCTCGTCGGAGGGTGGCGGCCCGGCACCGGAAAAGTGCTTGGCGAACGCGTCGCCGCGTGCTTTTCGGCGGGCTTCGCGAATCGTGCGTCCGCGCGCGCGTTCGGTCTCGACGTAGCGGGCCCGGTTCTGGGCACGGGTGGTCTTGCGCCGAGGCATCATCGCTTTCCGATCCCCGCACCGCTGCATGCGTTTGGGGTCCGGTATGGCCAGTTCGGCTGTTGGGGCACACAACTCGGGAAACAGGACCGCACTGCCGGGCAGGGTGACATAGCGCTGCCCACCCGGCAACGTGAAGATCACCGTGCCATCCGTAAACTGTTCGTCTTTCCAACCCCAGAACGTCTTCAGTAAATGATGAAACCTGCAGTAGCACTTGATGTTCGACGCATGGGTGAGGCCGCCGTCCTGATAAGGGACGGTATGGTCCAAGTCGCACTCGATCGCCGGACGGTCACACCCGGGTGCGCGGCAGGTCAGATCGCGGGCCCGGACGAAGTCGGCAAGCGCGCGTGACGGGGTGTAGCGGGGTTCCGGTGGCGCGTCGGCCGGATGAACAATCGGGCGCAGCTTCGCCTCTCTCGCCAACTCGGCGACTACCTGGGCCGGAATCAGCTCACCATCGGCAACCGAAACACCGGGAGTGTCGCCGCGGCCGTCCACTGTGGCCTGTTCGGCCACCACGTGAATGATCACCTGCGCCGGAGTCGGAATCCGCCCTCCCGCCGGACAATCAGGCCGCCCGCACTGGCACGACAGTCGTTGCTGCAAGTCACCCAGAGCACCCAGCGCGTCCACCCGGCGGGCATCCTCGGGGCGTGGATCGGCGTCGCACACGGTCGCCGCCATCGCCTCCAATCGGGCTTCGAGCACCTTGGCGTCGGTCGTCATCATCGTGGCCGACATCCGGGTCAAGCCACCTTCGCCTTCCAGCCAGAACCCCACGCTGCGGTTATCGGTGATCTCCCGCTTGACGCGCAGCGCATCCTTGTCGACGCGGCGGACGACCCGGTCGATCTTGGCGGCGCGGCGACTGCGCGACAGCGATCCCCAGCGGGGGGAGTAGAGCGCGAGCTGGCGGTCCGCTTTGGCGATCAACTCGGGCTCTGTGATCAGGTCGGTGCGATAGGCGATCGCCGCGAACGTCTCGAAGTCGATGTCACCGGCCTCGAACACCGCGGCCACTCGTCGCAGCCGGTCATGCATCGTGCGGGCGTAGTGCATGTAGCTGCTCGCCATCGCCGCACTGCAGCGCAGCGCAGCCGACACCTCGCCACTGACCTCAGCCCAGGTGTCGACCGCGCAATCCTTCTCCTCGCCGTGTTCGGCGCGACGGATTTCGAACAGCTCCCCGATTGCGACGAACTTGCGCGCGATGGCCTGGTTCTCTTGGCGTGAGGCCAATACGATCCGCTCAACCAGCGCAGACCCATCATCTTCGAACATACATTCGATGATGCCACAACGGTCCGACAACAGAATCAGCGAGTTCGCCAGCGCTTCCACACCGCATGACCAGAGGCACGGACCTTGCCGTCGAATCGCAGCTCGGCATCGCAAATGATCTCGGCCTCGCTCGACGTGACGATTACGGCCGAAAGCTCAACCGGACTGTCCAGCGGGCTCGGGCGCAGATAACGGACGTCGATGCCGGCTGTCACGAAGGGAAGCAAAGCGCCCGGCGCAGCCTGAAAACCCTGCAGCGCGGCCTCGTTCAAAACGCCCGCCGCAGTGTGGCAGTCGAGCACGGTCGCGATGATGCCGCCGTTGAGAAAGCCCACTCCGTTGTCGTGCTCGGGCCACGGCGAAAAGGTCGCGGTGACGCACCCGTCGCCGATGTAGCTCTTGAGCCGGAGCCCTCGCGAGTTCGCTGGTCCACAACCGAAACAGGTCATGGCCGGAAAGAGCCGATCCTGGATCGATATCGCGTCCACCGTCTAATCCTCCGTCAGCCCGGCCAGCTCGTCGGTCAGATTCGCGCGGGCCTGCGACTCCCACTGGCTACGGGCGAGCGGGGTGTAGAACAGCGGGCTCGCCAACAGATCACCGATGACACGCGCTCGACTAGCGCGGAATTCGTCGTCGGGCACATGCGCGTACTCGGCCCGCACCGCAGCCGTGTTCTCCCGGTAACGCTGCGGCTCGATCCCGAGCACACCAAGGTCGGCGTCGGAGAGCGCCTGGCCGTTCCGGTCGCCGGACACCGGCCGGTGGGTCACCGTCAAACGCACCAGCCGGCCAACCTCGGCCACCAGCGTCGGCTCAATTCCCAGCGCCGCCAGGTCGTCTTCGGCGCGCTGCGCACTGAGCTCCTCGTCGTCGGAGCGGCCTTGATAGACGACGTCGTGGTACCAGGCCGCCAACCGAACCGCATCCGGGTCCGACGCGAAGTCGGCAAGCTGCTCGACGCGAGAAAGCACGTCGCGCAGGTGTCCCATGCTGTGATACCGCCGGTGAGGCTCCGCCCAGCTCTCGAGCACCGCCCGGCCGGTGTTGGTGGCCGCAGCGTCTGTGGTGTGGCGGCGGATCAGCTGCTCCCAAGCCGCCGTCAGATCTTCCACACCTGACCCTTCCGAGTGCGCAAGAACGGGAACATGACAAGAGCGAACATCACCACGACTGCCGGCGGCGCAAGTAATGGTAGCCACGGCAGCGAAACCGACGCCACGACACACGCGAGTCCCACGAGCGTGAAGCTGACCATCGCGACGACGGTCGGACGGGTGGTCGTGACGATGCCGGTCCCTGCGGCGTGCCGGATCACGAGGTAGCCTGCCGCCGACAAGCCTGCCAATGCGCTGAACAACAACGGCGGCCCAGATATCACAATCACCACAATGACGAGCACCACGGAAACCGTTGCGCACGACCGATATCCGATGCCGACCAGCATGGCGAGAACGGCAAGCCCTGCGCAGGCGAGGCCGAGCCTGTCAGCATTGACCGCGGCGGCAGCCACCATGAGCAGCCCGAAGCCCGTCGAGAACACCAGCGGCGCAGGTTGACCCGAGGCCGTCATCTCATCGCCGCCCAACAGGACGGTTGACCCGGTCGGGAATGAGTCGCATCGACTGCTCCAGCGTGACGCTCTCCGGCCACGCGACGACGTCGATTCCGACGACGCCCAAGTCCCGGTACATCGCCGAGCGCTGCAGGCCCCACATCCGGGTGAGGACCGGGTCCTGGTCGGCGAACGGCGCGCCCTGGAGTACGTCGATCGCGACGACGGTGTGTCCGCGCCTGCGCAGGTCGATGAGTGCCAGCGCGAACTCGGTGTCGAGCAGGGTCGAGAACGCTACAACGATCGCACCGGGTGGAACGGCGGCTCCGGGCGCCAATGTGCCTGGGAGAAGCTCGTATTGGCCGCCGGCGCCGAAGATCGCGTCGAGCACGCGGTAGAACTGGCGGCGGCCGATATCGGCGCCGAGCCATCGGGGACGACGGCCGCCCAGCCCGACGATCCCGGCCCGGTCGCCGTGGCGCAGTGCGGTCTGCACCACCTGGGTGGCGCCACGAACGACGCGATCCGCGGCCTCAGTGGCCGGGCCGGGAGCCTGCGCGCTCATGTCCGTCACGACGACGACGTCGGCGGCTCGGTCAGTGAGTCGCTCGGTGACGTGAAGGCTGCCGCGACGCGCACTCACCGCCCAGTTGACCGTGCGCAGCTGATCGCCCGGCAGATACTGCCGGATATCGGCGTATTCGACTCCGGGCCCGATGTGGCGGGTCAGATGCGTGCCGAGCCGGTCGGGCAACTCGGTGCGCGGGATCCCGGTGGCTTGCGGAGGCGCCACCGGGAATACGAAGATCTCGGCAACCTCAACCTCGGCGGTGCCCGTGAGCAGGCCGCCGCACGTGACCGCGCGCAGGTGGACGGTGACCGGGTACCTGCCCCAGCGCTGCGCCTGCGCGACAAGTTCTTTCGTCTCCGCCGGGCTGTCTTTTTCAACCTCGAGTTCCATTCCCGCCGGGACAGTGGGCTGGAAAGTTACTGCAATGTCGGCGGATTCCGGGCTCACCCACACCGATGCCTGCACCTGCTCGGATTCGAAGCAGCGCATCAGGCCGGGTTTCGCGTGTGCGTGCACCTTCGACGCCGGGCGCTGCCACGATATCGAGGCCAGCACTCCCACCAGCGGAGCCGCGAATGCGATCAGTTGCCAGCGCGACCATATGACTGCAGCTGCGAACGCGGCCATCGCACACGTCACCAGCGCTAACGCCAACGGCGATGGCCGCCAACTGAATTCGGCTTCTACAGTGGTAGCGTCGGTCTCTTCGGCAACTGGGTCGGTCATGTCTGCCGAGCCCGTGGCACCGGCAGTCGCTGCAACACCTGCGCCACGACGTCGGAACCATGCACGCTACGCACCCACATCTCGGGGCGCAGGCTGATCCGGTGCGCAATCGCGGGGACAGCCAGGGACTTGACGTCTTCGGGTATGACGTAGTCACGGCCACACAGCAGCGCCCGCGCCCGGGCGAGCTGAACCAGGTCGAGTTCCGCTCGCGGGCTGGCACCAACAGCGACCTGCGGGTGGTTACGAGTCGCATTCGCCAGCGACACCACGTAACTCAGGATGTCGTCGTGAACGGTGACCTGCTCCACCGATTCACGCATGGCGAGAAGATCGTGCGCGTCGACCACCTCGTTGACGGTCGGCTGCGCAGACCCGCGCTCCAGCCGCCGGCGCAGCATCGAGGACTCGTCGGCCGGCGAGAGGTACTTCAGTTCCAGCTTGATCGCAAAGCGGTCGAGCTGTGCCTCTGGCAGCGGATAGGTGCCTTCGTACTCGATCGGGTTGTCGGTGGCCAGGACGATGAAAGGTGAAGGCAGCAGATGAGTTTGGCCGTCGATGCTGACCTGGCGCTCTGCCATTGCCTCAAGCAGTGCGGCCTGTGTCTTCGGTGGGGTCCTGTTGATCTCGTCGGCGAGCAGCAGGTTAGCGAAGATGGGGCCCCGGCGGAACTCGAAGCGCCCTGACTGCATGTCGTAGATGGTCGAGCCGAGAAGGTCCGCCGGCAGCAGGTCGGGTGTGAACTGCACCCGGGTGAATTGCAGTCCCAGGGCCGCAGCGAATGACCGCGCGATCAGCGTCTTGCCAAGCCCAGGCAGATCTTCGATTAGCACGTGGCCGCCGGCGAGCACCGTCGTGAGGATCAACGTGAGCGCGGCGCGCTTTCCCACCACCGCCCGCTCGATCTCGTCGAGCACCGCCTCGGCGTGAGCAGTGGTCGTCGCGGCAGGCATCGTCATATGTTCTCCAGTTTCTGCAAGATCGTGTACAGCACCGCCCGGCCGGGCGCAGGATCGCGGGCCCTGGCCCGGGAGACATTCGACGGGTCGACCCACTGCCAGTGATCGTCACCGAACACGAGCCGCCCGGTGGCCTGCATCGCCGCGGGATCGCGACCTTGTCGCTCACCGGTGGCCGTCATGAATTCCCTTGCCAGCCTTGGCCGCAGGTGCCGATCCCAATCGGCCTGGCTGGCATCTGCCCATTGAATCAGGGTCTGTGTTCGTGAGATCCACCGCGAGATCGACTCCGCGGGCCCGTCGGCGAGCGGTTCGGCCGTCTGGCCGGCGATGCCGTGGCCGAGCAGCCGCCGGGCCGACAGCAGCACCACTGCCAAGGCGGCACCTGACATCCACAACGCCACGTCGCGCTGCCCAGCCGTGAGGGCGATCACTTCTACGGCCACCACGAGTGCCAGTCCGAGAATGAGGAGCTTGCTCATGCCGGGCTCCTCAAGTCATCAAGAACGAGTTCTAGTGCGCGGACAGCGGTTTCGCGATGCTCTTCGTTCATCACGTGCGGGCTGAAGCGCGCCTCGGCGAACAGATCCACCAGCTCGGTGGCAGTTCCGGAATGAATCGCGTGGTGCTCCACCGCCCTGGCCAGCACCTCCGACGGGGTGTCCGAGTCCCGGGGCGTTGCGCCCGGTGCGTCCACCAATGCGTCCTCCATCGCCGCGTAGCACGCGATGATCGCTTCGCGCGGCTCGCGGCTGAGGTCGCCCATTGCGGCCAGCCCGCGTTCGGCGGCGACCTCGAGCGGTTGCGGACCGGGTGGAGGGTTCTCCGCGGCGTCCCGCGGTCGCGACGGCGTGGTGTCCGGGCGCTGCCGGCGTCGCAGCGCGAGCACCAGGCCGGCCGCCCACACCAGCATCATGACGATCGTCGCCGTCAACAGGAGCCAGAAGAACGGCCTGTTCTCCTGCTGCGGCGAGTCCTGGGGCGGTGGTCGGGACGGTGCAGTGGGTGTCGGCGCAGGGGTGCTCGGATCCGTGCCTGCCGGGCGCTGCCCGAAATCGACGACGGTGCTCGCCTGCATCAGCAGCGCGACGACAATCAGCCAGGTCAGCAGGACGGCCAGGAGTATCAACGCCATTCGCCACGTCAGTCTCGTGCCGTCGCGGCCGTCCCTTCGGTCGATCTGCTGGGACGTCGGACGGGGAGAGCGTGGCGCGCGCAGCGTGGCGACCAGCGCGATGGTGAAGATGACGATCGCGGCGCCGATCAGCGCGAGGACCGCGACCTCCGCTACCGGGTTGCTGCCGTGAGGGTGATCAGGCGCGCGATCATGCCCCGGCAGATATCCGCGCAGCGCGACGCCGGTGAGCGCTAGCAGCGCGCCCAGGGCGACCACTCGTCGTGTTGCCCTTTGGAGACCGGGCACCATGACTCATCGTTGCACGCCGCTCACCTGGGGTGAACAGGCAACATGCGCGTACCAACCGCGGCTAGAGGACGGTGTGGTTTCGCAGGTCTTCCTGCAACGACTGGCGTGGCTGCAAACCCACTCCTACGAGCAGCACAAGACCCGCGCAGATGACGAACGTGACCATGGAGTCCTCCGGTTCAGATGCGGTACCCGGCGGTACCAGTGCACCAGACGCTACAGCCATCACCGCAGCGTGTGACCTGTTTGTGCGGCATGGATCACCTGCCCTGCCACTGTGGCGGCGATCACAGCCGGCGCACCGTACGGTGTTTAGCGTGGCCAGGACCCGTGCGGACGACGGATGCCCGGGCGCCCTGACGCTGCACCAGGCAGCCGACGGCCTGCTCGCGCGAATCCGGCTGCCCGGCGGGATGATCACGGCAGACGAGCTCGCGGCCCTTGCCGGCATCGCGACCGATATGGGCTCACCGGCGATGGAACTCACCTCACGAGGAAACGTCCAGATCCGCGGTGTCTCCGATGCCCCCGCTGTCGCCGAAGCGGTGGCCGCTGCCGGGCTGCTGCCGTCGCCGACGCACGAGACCGTGCGCAACATCGTCGCCTCGCCCCTGTCCGGACGGGTCGGCGGTCACCGCGACATCCGCCCGCTGGTCGGCGAACTCGATGCCGCAATCCAGGCCGAGCCACTGCTCGCCACGCTGCCTGCCCGGTTCTGGTTCGGCATCGACGACGGCCGCGGCGACGTGTCCGGCCTGGCCGCTGACGTCGGCGTGCACGTCTTCGGCGATTCCGCCGCGCTGCTGTTGGCCGGGCGTGACACCGGTATCCGGATGCCCCTCGCAGACGCGGCGAGGACCGTGGTCGAGGTAGCGGCGCGATTCGCACAACAGCGCGAAAAAGCTTGGCGGATAGCTGAATTGGACGATACGGGTCCCCTACTGGCGAAGCTGGCCGCATCCGCCGACGCACTCCCGATGTGGGCGCCGATCACCCGGCCGCCCGTCGGCTGGCTCACACAGGACGACGGGCGCGTCACGCTGGGCGCGGCGGTTCCGCTGGGACTCCTTCAGGCGCGCACCGCTGAATACCTCGCTGCGACTGCAGCGCCGATCGTGATCACGCCGTGGCGGTCCGTGCTGATCTGCGACCTCGACGAGGGTGCTGCCGACACGTCACTGCGGGTGCTTGCTCCATTGGGCCTCGTGTTCGACGAGAACTCGCCGTGGCTTGACGTGAGCGCGTGCACAGGCAGCCCTGGATGCGAGCATTCGGCAGCCGACGTGCGCGCCGACGCCGCGCTACTGCTCGAGGCGGCAGATGGTCGCCGCCACTATGTCGGTTGCGAACGCGCGTGCGGATCCCAGCCCGGCGACGAGGTGCTCGTGGCCACCGGTGCGGGCTACCGCCGCAAGAATTCGTCCGGCGGGCAGGAGCGAAGCGACTCGGGGGGATTCTCGTAGGGTAAGCGCGTGCTCGACTACATCCGGGACCCAGCCGAGATCTACCGGCAGTCCTTCGCGACCATTCGCGATGAGGCCGACCTTTCCGGATTCCCCGAGGACGTCGGGAACGTCGTCGTTCGCCTGATCCACACCTGCGGTCAGGTGGATCTGGCCGGCCACGTCGCCTACACCGACGATGTCGTCGCACGGACGCGTCAGGCGCTGGCCGCAGGGGCGCCGGTGCTGTGCGATTCGTCGATGGTGGCCGCGGGGGTCACCCGGCTCGGCGGCGGCAACGAGGTCGTCTCGCTGGTCGCCGACGCGCGTGCCGCTGACCTCGCCGCCCGGCTGCAGACCACGCGGTCCGCGGCAGCGGTCGAGTTGTGGGCGGACCGCATCGGTGGCGCGGTAATGGCGATCGGCAACGCACCCACTGCGCTGTTCCGGCTGCTGGAGCTCCTCGACGACGGCGTACCCCCACCCGCGGCGATTCTCGGCGGGCCGGTGGGTTTCGTGGGGTCAGCACAGTCCAAGCAGGAGCTGATCGACCGCCCGCGCGGCATCGCATACCTGCTGGTGACCGGCCGGCGGGGCGGAAGCGCGATGGCCGCGGCCGCCGTGAATGCGATTGCCGGCGGCCCGCAATGACACGAGGATCACTGTGGGGCGTCGGGCTCGGTCCGGGTGACCCCGAGCTCGTCACCGTCAAGGCCGCGCGGGTGATCGGCGAGGCCGACGTCGTCGCGTATCACAGTGCGCGGCACGGACGTAGCATCGCGCGCGGCATCGCCGAACCGTATCTTCGGACGGGCCAGGTCGAGGAACACCTCGTCTACCCCGTCACCACCGAGACCGTCGACCATCCCGGCGGCTACGCCGGGGCGATGGAGGATTTCTACACCGACTGCGCCGCGCGAATCGCCGCCCATCTGGACGCAGGCCGCAGCGTCGCGCTGCTCGCGGAGGGCGACCCGCTGTTCTACAGCAGCTACATGCACATGCACACGCGGCTGACCGAACGGTTCGACGCGGTGATCATTCCGGGTGTGACGTCGGTGAGCGCCGCCTCGGCGGCCACCGCGACGCCGTTGGTGGAGGGCGACGACGTGCTGGCCGTGCTGCCGGGGACGCTGCCGCCCGCCGAGCTGGCCGCCCGCCTCTGTGACGCCGACGCGGCCGTCGTGCTGAAGCTAGGCCGATCGTATCCTGCTGTGCGCGAAGCTCTTTCGTTAGCGGGCCGCCTCGACGACGCGTTCTACGTGGAGCGGGCCAGCATGCCCGGCGAGCGCGTGCTGCCCGCCGCGGCCGTCGACGCGGCGTCGGTGCCGTATTTCTCGCTGGCGTTGGTTCCCGGCACCCGGCCACGTCGCGAATCGACGGGCAGCGTGGCCGTCGTGGGACTGGGTCCGGGCGCATTGGAGTGGATGACGCCGCAGTGCCGCCGCGAATTGCATGCCGCCACCGATTTGATCGGCTACGGACCGTATTTGGACCGGGTGCCCAATCGCGATGGGCAACGCCGACATCCCAGCGACAACACCGACGAGCCGGCGCGCGCCCGGATGGCGTGCCAGCTGGCCGAACAGGGCCACGCGGTGGCGGTCGTGTCGTCGGGCGATCCTGGCGTGTTCGCGATGGCGACGGCGGTGCTCGAAGAGGCCAAACAGTGGCCGGGGGTGCAGGTCCGGGTGATCCCGGCGATGACGGCGGCCCAAGCGGTGGCCAGCCGGGTCGGTGCACCGCTCGGGCACGACTACGCCGTGCTGTCCCTGTCCGACCGGCTCAAGCCGTGGGAGGTGATCGCCGCACGGTTGACCGCGGCGGCGAAGGCGGACCTGGTGCTCGCCATCTACAACCCGGCGTCGCGCAGCCGCACCTGGCAGGTCGCCGCGATGCGGGATCTGCTTCTGGCAGAACGGGATCCAGGCACGCCTGTGGTGATCGGCCAGGACGTTTCCGGCCCGGACGAGGATGTACGCGTGGTGCGGCTGGCCGATCTCGACCCCGCGAGCGTCGACATGCGATGCCTGCTCATCGTCGGGTCGTCGCAGACGCAGTGGTACGACAACACCGTGTTCACGCCCCGGCGTTACCCGTCCTGAGGAGGGCTCCGATGCGATTCAATCCGCCGCCCGGCTGGCCGATCGAACCGAGCTGGGCACCTCCGCAGGGGTGGACGCCCGACCCGGCGTGGCCTCCTGCGCCCGCAGGGTGGCAGTTCTGGATAGCCGACGGTGTGCCGCCCGGCAGACGCCGCATGAGCAGGGGCGCCGTGATCGCGTTGGCGACGGGTGTCGTTGCCCTGGTCGCTGCCATCGCCGTCGTCGTCACGCTCGGACTGCGCGATTCCGACGCGGACAATGCGAAATCCTCCGCCGGCAATTCCACGAGTTCCGCTAAGTCGGATCGCCCCAACGCAATTCGCGTGGCTTCCCCTCGTCTCGTCACGGGTGCGGATTCAGCGCAGCCGAAAGTCCTGCTCTCCGTATACGAGGACTTCCTGTGCCCGGTGTGCGGCAGCTTCGAGCAGAAGTTCGGCCCGACGATCGACACGCTGATCGATACCGGCGCCGTTGCCGTCGACTACTACATGGTGACCATTCTGGATCGCGTTGCTACCTACTCTTCGCGGTCGGCAGCGGCCGCCTACTGCGTCGCCGACGATTCCGCCGACGCGTTTCGCAGGTTCCACGCCCTTCTCTTCGCGCGACAGCCGTCGGAGACCGCGGCGAGCTTCCCCGACGACGCTGCGCTGACCGAGGACGCCAGAGTGGCGGGCTCTGGCGACGCCGGTGCATGCATCACCTCGGGCCGCTACATCCCGATGGTGAAGGGTCTGGCGGACGCGGAAAACATCAATGCTGTTCCGACGGTTCGCATCAACGGCGAACCTTTCCAGCCCATGACGTCGACTCCGGAGGACTTGATCACTCGGGTGAAGAGCATTGAAGGCGACCTGCCCTCAGGCGTGACACCGACGACGCGTTGATCACCGTTCAGGCGAGCCAGCTCGCCGCCTCGTCGACGGTTGCGACCGAAGAGATTCCGGCCGGCAGTGCTGGCCTGTCGATCATGATGATCGGAATGTACAGGGCCGCAGCGGCATCCAGCTTCGCACGGGTGTAGTCGCCGCCGCTGTTCTTGGTGACGAGCACGTGGGTTCGGTACTTGCGCATCAAGGCCACCTCGTCGTCATAGCGGTACGGCCCGCGCGACGTCAGCAGGGTGTAGTTGAGAGGCAGCGCATCGGCGTCGGGTGCGATCACCACGCGCACCAAATACCAGGCCTGCGAACGCTTGAACGCGCCGATCGTGGAGCGCCCGCTGGTGAGGAACACCCGCGAATACCCGAAGTCGTCAATGACATCTGCGGCCGCGCTGGCCGACGCCACCGCGATGGCGTCCCGGGAATCCCACGCCGGTCGCGCCAGCACGACATGGGGCAGCCCGAGGTCGCCGCACAGATCGGCTGTCCGTTTGGTGATCACGGTGGCGAACGGGTGCGTAGCATCGACGACCGCTTCGATGCCGTTGTCGACGAGCCACTGCCGCATCTGCTCGGCGCCGCCGAACCCGCCGACCCGCACTTCGCCTGCGGGCAGAGCCGGATCCGGCACCCGCCCGGCCAGGGAGCTCACCACGTCGTGGGTGGGATGCAGGCGTTCCGCAAGCTGACGGGCTTCGGCGCTGCCTCCGAGCACGAGTACCTTCATCAATGCCTCCGCTTCAATGACCGGCTTGTCGCGGCCTGGCCGCCGAGTACAGATAGCTATCGGTGAAACCGTCGGCGGCGAGCACGTCACCAACCACGATGACCGCCGTTCGGGTGATCCCCGCGGTGCTCATCTGCTCGGCGATGTCGCCGAGTGTGCCATGCAGCACCTTCTCCTGAGGCCACGTTGCGAATGCGACCACCGCACACGGTGTTTCGGCGTGATAGCCGCCCGCAAAGAGCTCCGGCACCACGGCGTCGATTTGTGCCGCCGCCAGGTGCAATACCAGCGTGCCGCCCGAGCGGGCGAGCGTGGCGAGGTCCTCCCCTTCCGGCATCGCCGTCGACAGCGTCGCCACCCTGGTGAGCGTGACCGTCTGCGCCACACCGGGGACCGTCAGCTCACGGCGCAGCACCGCGGCCGCCGCGGCGAAAGCCGGTACGCCAGGCACGATCTCGTAGTCGATACTCAGCCCGTCGAGACGACGGCATTGCTCGGCGAGCGCGCTGTACAGCGACGGGTCTCCGGAGTGCAGGCGGGCGACGTCATGTCCTGCCGCGTCTGCCGCGGCAAGCTCGCCGATGATCTGGTCGAGTGTCATTGGCCCCGTGTCGATCACGCGGGCGTCGTCTGGGCACAGCGCAATCAGGTCGTTCGGCATGATCGATCCCGCGTAGAGGCAGACGCGGCAGCGCTGCAGCAATCGCTGGCCGCGCACCGTGATCAGATCGGGGGCGCCCGGCCCGGCACCGATGAAGTAGACGGTCATCGCTTCGTCACCGCCCATTGCGTCACCGGCATGGCGGGCCGCCACCCGGTGAGCTTGCCCAGCGGCTCGCCAGCGTAGTGCTGAAACCTCCTCAGTTCGCCGCCCATCGACGAATACCATTGCGCGAGAATAGCTTCCGATTCAGCCGTGACCGCATTCGCGACGAGGCGACCGTTGACCGGCAGCCGATCGACGCATGCCTCCAGCAGCCCCGGCTGAGTGAGGCCGCCCCCGACGAACACGACCGCTGGATCGGCGGCGCCGTCGAAGGCGTCGGGCGCGGCACCTCGCACCTCGATCGCCACGCCGAACGTAACCATGTTGTGTGCGATTCGTGCACGGCGCCGCTCATCTCGCTCGAACGCGACGGCCGAGCACCCACGCGCGGCCAGCGCCCAGACGACGGCGACGCTGCCTGCGCCCGCGCCGACGTCCCACAACAGCTTGCCAGGACGTGGCGCCAGCGCCGCCAGCGTCACCGCGCGGATGCTCTGCTTGGTGAGCTGCCCGTCATGGTCGAACGCGTCGTCCGGCAGGGCCACCACTCGCTCGTCGGGAAGGTACTCCACCGCCACAACATTCAGGTCGTCGACACCGGTCGGCGGTGCGGCCGCCCATTGCGCTGCGGTCTCGTCGCGGCGACGCTCCCCCGGGCCGCCGAGCTGCTCGAGCACACACAGTCGCGAGGCGCCCCGACCGGTTTCGGTAAGCAGGCGAGCCAGCGCGCCCGGTGTGGAATGGTCGCGCGAAAGCACCACCGCGCGCCCGCCGCGACGCACCGCGGTGTGCGCCTGGGCGGTCACGAGGCTGATGACCTCGACCTCCTGCACACTCCAGCCCAACCGGGCGCACGCCAGCGTCACGCTCGACACATGCGGCAGCACCCGCACCCGCGCGGGCCCGAACAGCCTGACGAGCGTGCCGCCGACCCCGTGCAGCAACGGGTCTCCGCTAGCGAGCACGTGCACGTCATCAGGCAAGGCGCGCAACGCATCGATGAGAGGCCGGGACCATTCGTGGCGCTGCCCGCCCACGGAGTCGTCAAGCAAATCCAGCTGCCGCCGCGAACCGTAGATCGTGCGGGCCTTGCGCAGCTCCGCGCGAGCCTCGTCCGAAAGACCGGCGAAACCGTCGGCGCCAATGCCCACGACGGTGATCATCTGGGCATTCTCCGCCACACCCACTGCGGCGCCAGCCGCATCCCGAACACCACCGGCAGCAGAATCCGCGGCACCCAGACGACCCGGCGCCCCTTGGCCAACGCGCGCGCCGTCGCGTCTGCGACCTGCGCGGGCGTGCTGGAGAACGGCGCGGCCGTCATCCCCTCCGTCATCCGCCCGATCACGAAGCCCGGCCGCACGATCAGCAGCTGCACACCCGAGCCGTGCAGCGCGTCACCCAGCCCGCTGGCGAACCCGTCCAATCCCGCCTTCGCCGATCCGTAGACGTAGTTGGCGCGACGCACCCGCGCGCCGGCCACCGACGAGAACACCACCAACCTGCCGTGCCCGGCGGCCCGCATCGCCGGCGCCAGATGCGTCAGCAGGCTCACCTGCGCAACGTAATCGGTGTGCACGATGTGCACGGCGTGCCTGGCGTCGGCCTCGGCGCGGCCTTGATCGCCGAGGATCCCGAAAGCCAGCACCGCGGTGCCGATCGGCCCGTGCTCGGCCACAAGAGAATCCACCAGCGGGCCGTGTGCGGCCACATCGTCGGCGTCGAAGGCGATCTCGTGGACAGCCGATGCGCCGGCGGCCAGAAGCACAGCTCGCTGATCGCCGAGCCGCTGCGGGTCACGGGCCGCAAGCAGCACCGTCGCACCCGGCGCCAGCCGCATAGCGAGCTCCATGCCGATC
Organism: Mycobacterium sp.; assembly: GCF_032159765.1. Lineage (GTDB taxonomy): Bacteria > Actinomycetota > Actinomycetes > Mycobacteriales > Mycobacteriaceae > Mycobacterium. The sequence goes on from NZ_JAVHWM010000122.1 coordinate 19,042, forward strand.
TCGCTGCGGCCGCCAAAGACCACGATCGGGCCGCTACCTGTGTCGCCCACCCGTGGAGACTAACGCCTGCGCTAGCGTGGTCATCGATGGCGAATCCCTCGACGACGCGGCTGAGCAGCGACGCGCTGGCGTTCCTCACCGAGCGACATCTGGCGATGATGACCACGTTGCGCGCCGACAACTCGCCGCACGTCGTGGCCGTCGGGTTCACGTTCGACCCGACCACCCACATCGCCCGCGTGATCACCTCGGGTGGCTCGCAGAAGGCGGTCAACGCCGAGCGCGGCGGCGTGGCGGTGCTCAGCCAGGTCGACGGGGCGCGGTGGCTCTCGCTGGAGGGCCAATCGCGCGTCAACACTGACGCCGACGCGGTCCGCGACGCAGAACGCCGCTACGCCCAGCGCTACCGCACCCCGCGGAAGAACCCGAAGCGGGTCGTGATCGAAGTGCAGATCGAACGGGTGCTCGGCTCGTCGGACCTGCTCGACCGTTCCGGCTAGGCGCCCGAAGGAATCGGCACCACTGTCAGCTCGTGCGGCCGGTGATTGACCGGTTCGGCCCCGTACGGGGTAACGATCACGATGTCCTCGATGCGGGCACCCCATCGTCCCTCGAAGTAGATGCCGGGTTCCACGCTGAACGCCATGCCCTGCTTCAACGGCATCCGGTTGCCGGAGACGATGTAGGGCTCCTCGTGCACCGACAGCCCGATGCCGTGGCCGGTGCGGTGCACGAAGTACTCACCGAGCCCGGCCTGGGAAAGCACACCCCGGGCAACCGCGTCCACCTGTTCGGCCGTGACACCGGGCCGCACCGCGGCGACGGCGGCCTGCTGCGCACGCTGCAGCACCGAATACTGCTGTGCCACTTTGGAATCGGGCTCACCGATGCTGTAGGTCCGGGTGGAATCGGAGTTGTAGCCAGGCTCGTAGGAGCCGCCGATGTCGACGACCACGATGTCACCGGCCTGCAACGCTCGGTCCGAGCATTCATGGTGCGGATCCGCGCCGTGCGGGCCCGAACCGACGATGACGAACGCTACGTCCGAATGACCTTCTGCCACAATCGCTTCGGCGATGTCGGCGGCGACGTCAGCCTCGGTACGGCCGGGCACGAGGAACTCCGGCACCCGCGCGTGCACTCGGTCGATCGCCGCGCCCGCTTTGCGCAGTGCGTCCATCTCGCTGTTGTCCTTGATCATTCGCAGCTGCCGCAACACCGGCGTCGCAAGCACAGGCGTGGCACCCAGCAGCTCGGCCAGCGGCAACAGGTGCAGGGCCGGCATCGAATCCGTCACTGCAGCCGTCAACGGCGGCCGGCCCAACGCGGCGAGCACCAACTTGTAGGGGTTCTCGCCGTCCGTCCAGTCGCGCACCGTGACACCCAGCTCACCGACGGCCGATTCGTTCAATGACGCGAGTTCCAACCGCGGCACCACGATTGTCGGGGCACGGCCCACCGGGAGGACCAACGCCGTCAGCCGCTCGAACGTCTGCGCCCGCGAGCCGATGAGGTAGCGCAGGTCATACCCCGGCGTGACGATGAGACCGGCCAGCCTGGCCGCCGCCGTGGCGTTGCCGGCTTCGTGCAAGCGGCGAGCGTAGACCTCAGACGGGAATCGGCTCACCCGCTCAGGCTAACGGCCCCAGCCGGAATGGCAGGATGACGACATGCCCGCCCCCCTTGTGCTGCTCGACGGCGCCAGCATGTGGTTTCGCTCGTTCTTCGGAGTGCCGTCGTCGATCACCTCCCCCGACGGCAAGCCGGTCAACGCATTGCGCGGATTCCTTGACGCCGTGGCGACGGTCATTACGCGTGAACGCCCGGGGCGGCTGGTGGTATGCGACGACTGGGACTGGCGCCCGCAATGGCGGGTGGATCTGATCCCGTCGTACAAGGCGCACCGCGTGGCCGAGCCGGCGCCGGCCGGCGAGACCGACATCGAAGAAATACCCGACGAGCTGACCCCGCAGGTCGAGTGGATCCTCGAGATGCTCGACGCATTCGGCATCGCGGTTGCGGGGGCCAGCGGCTACGAAGCCGACGACGTGCTCGGCACGTTGGCAGCGCGCGAACGCCGTGATCCGGTGGTCGTCGTCAGCGGAGACCGCGACCTGCTGCAAGTCGTGGCCGACGACCCCGTTGCGGTGCGGGTGCTGTACCTCGGCCGCGGGCTGTCCAACGCGACCAAGTTTGGCCCGGCCGAAGTGGCCGAACGCTACGGCGTGCCCCTGGATCGCGCGGGACCGGCCTACGCCGAACTCGCGGTGCTGCGGGGCGATCCGTCGGACGGGCTACCCGGTGTCCCCGGCATCGGCGAGAAGTCGGCGACGACGCTGATCGGCCAGTACGGGTCGCTGGAGGCCGTCCGCGAGGCCGCCGGCAATCCGAAATCCAAGTTGTCCAAAGCTTTTCGCTCCAAGATCGTCGCGGCCAGCGACTATCTGGACGCGGCAGCTCCCGTAGTACTCGTGGCCACCGACGCTCCCGTGAAGCTCTCGACGAAATCCGACGCGCTGCCGCTGGCCGCCGCGCATCCGCGCAAGGTCGCCGGCCTGGCCGAGCGCCATGGTGTCACGTCGTCGATCGGTCGTCTGCAGAAAGCGCTGGACGGCCTGCCAGGGAAGTGACTACTTACGAGACGATCTTCGGACGGCCGACTTCGTAGGTGCCGCTGTTGTCCTGGAACGTGACGGTGAGCTTCCTGTGCTGCCCCTCGATCGTGGCGTCACACTCGAAAGTGCCGTCCTTCTTCACCGTCGGGTTCTGTCCGCTGTTGCACTTGACGTCCTTGACGTCCTTGAGACCGTAACCGTTGACATCGTCGGTCAGGATCTTCGCAACGCCCTCCTGTGCCTTGGCCACGTCGAGCTTCGTCGTGACGAAATAGCCCGGCTTCCAGAAACCGGTGACGCCCACCGCAATCAGTGCCAGGACGAGCACCCCGATGCCGGCCAGCACCGCCACTTTGCCCTTCGAGCCCTTCTGAGGCGGCGCTTCCGCAGGCGGCTCACCGAACGGGGCACCTGGCAGCGGGTACTGCGCGCCTGACGGGTCATATCCCGTTGGCTGCCCGTACGGGTATGGCGTGCCCGCGCCGGGATAGGCCTCAGGCTGCGGCGCGGTGCCCGGATAGGCCTCAGGCTGCGGCGCGGTGCCCGGGTATGCCTCGGCGCCGGGGTATTGCTCGGTGGCTGGGAACTCGGGGCCGGGGTACTGCTCGGCGGGCGCGTACGGCTCGGATTGCGGGTACGCCGGCTGCTGCCAGGTGGAGGATTCCTCCGGACCCGTGGGCGGCTGGCCTCCCGATGACCATGCCTGATTGGGATCCTGTCCGGACGGTCCGGTCATCCGTGTCTCCATTCGCTGTGATCTGCGATTACCCCACCTGCGGTTGCCACCGTAGCGTTCGCCCCACCTTACCCGCCATCAACTGCGACGACGCCGCGCCGGACGTCGTCGATCGCGCGTTTGGCGGAGTTGCGCAGCGCTGGGTCGCTCGTCGTGGTGCGGATCTGGTCGAGCAGGTCGAGCACCTGGCGGCACCAGCGCACGAAGTCGCCCGCCGGCAGCGGAGTCCCGGTGCCGACGTCGGACGCTGCAAGCGCCGTGGCCAGGTCACCGCTGGTGGCCCAGCGGTAGACAGCGGTGACGAACCCCTCGTCGGGTTCGCGGGTCGCGGTGAGGCGATGCCGTTGCTCGTCGGCGCGCAACGCGCCCGACAGTCGTTGGGTCGCCACCAGCGCACGCCGCAGTGCCGCGGTCGGAATCTCCGGCTTCTGTGGCGGCCCGTCGCCGCCACGGGATTCGTAGACCACCGCCGACACCACGCCCGCGAGCTCGGCGGGGCCGAGCCCGCTCCAGACGTCCCCGCGCAGGCATTCGGCGACCAAAAGGTCGCTCTCCGAGTAGATCCGGGCCAGCAGCCGTCCGTCGTCGGTGACACGCAATTCACCGTCGGACTGCTTCGCGATGAACTTGCGCTCTGTGAGCAGCCCGACGATCCGGTCGAAGGTGCGCGCCAATGAGTTGGTGGCCGCCGCGACCTTTGCGCGCAGCTGATCTGTCTCCCGCTCGAGCCGCAGATACCGTTCGGCGACGTGAAGCCGGGTTTCGCGGTCCGCAATGCCGTGCACGGGGTGCGCTCGGATCTGCTCGCGCAGAGCCCGCACCTCGGGGTCGACGTCAGGTTCGTGGTCTCGACGGCCGCGGCCGGGGGCGTTGAGCCCGGCCGCCGCCGTTCGCAGAGCAGACGCGACGTCGCGGCGTACGCGCGGCTGGCGGTGCTCGACACGCTTTGGCAACGTCATCGACCCCAGCGGTGCCAGCGCGTCGGCGTAATCGGCAGACGAAATCCGCCCCGCCCAACGATTTTCGCTGAGCACGAGAGGCCGCGGCTCGTCGGAATCGCGGTCGGGTTCGAGCACGACGGCCAGGCCGCCGCGTCGGCCGTGCGTGATCGAGATGATGTCGCCGCGGCGCAGCGCCGCGAGCGCGTCCTTGGCCGCTTGCCGGCGTTGCAACCGCGACGACCGCGACTGCGCGCGTTCCAGCCCGGAGAGTTTTGCCCGCAGCCTCGCGTACTCGAGCAAGGCCTCGTCACCTAATTCGATCGCCAGCTCGTTCATCGCCTGCTCGTTGCGGCTGATCGCCCGGACCAGCCCGACCACCGACCGGTCGGCCTGATACTGGGCGAACGAGCGCTCCAGCAGCTGATGCGCCAGTTCGGGACCCATCTGGTGGACCAGGTTGATCGTCATGTTGTACGACGGCACGAAAGAGCTGCGCAGCGGGAATGTACGCGTGGAGGCCAGCCCGGCGACCTCGGCCGGATCGATGTCCGGCGTCCACAGCACCACTGCGTGGCCTTCGATGTCGATGCCGCGGCGCCCCGCCCGGCCCGTCAGCTGCGTGTACTCACCGG
>NZ_JAVHWM010000131.1:0-27803 GCF_032159765.1 Mycobacterium sp.
GAGTCGTGACCACCGACGGCCAACTACTGCGAGAACTCCAACTCGATCCGACGAAAAACTACCAACCACAACCAAAACCGTGAACGATGTCCCAAGACACATGTGCACGATGTCCCGAGACATCACAAAGTGCGGGCGGAGGGACTCGAACCCTCACGCTCTTTCGAGCACGGGCACCTAAAGCCCGCATGTCTGCCTGATTTCATCACGCCCGCAAGCGTGCAAATCCTACCTGGCGAAAGCTTCTCGCTCGCCAGTCTGAATCCTCTGCGGCGACACGCCGTGGGCGATCGCACAGATTTCAGATTCGCGGCACGTAACGGGCCTAAACGCTGAGCGGTACCGTCGATGCATGTCCACGACGCGACGTAGGAGGCCAGCGCTCATCGTGCTGGTCATCGTCGCGGCGTTGACCTGCATCGCTTTGGGCTGGTGGCAGTGGCAACGCTACGAGTCGGCAACGGGTACAGGCCAGAACCTCGGCTATGCACTGCAGTGGCCGGTATTCGCGGCCTTCGTCGTGTACGCGTACCGCAAGTTCGTCCGCTACGAGGAAGAGCCGCCTCAGCTGCACGACCCGAATGCGGTCACCGAGATCCCCGAGGGGTTGCTGCCCGAACGCCCAAGACCCGCGCTCGAAAAACCCGACGATCCCGCCCTCGCCGAGTACAACGCCTACCTCGCAGAGCTCTCCAAGTCTGACAACAAACACGACAGGACTGCTTCATGACGCAAACCACCTCCGATACCAACCGAATCCGGGCCGCGCTGACCCGCTACCGCGTGATGGCGTGGGTCACCGGTATCTGGTTGATCGCGCTCTGCGTGGAGATGGTGCTGAAGTACATCGTCAAGGTTGACTGGCCGATCAATTGGATTCCCCAGGTGCACGGCGTGATCTACATCGTTTACTTGCTCGCCACTTTGGACCTCGCCGTGAAAGTCCGCTGGAACGCGTGGACCACACTCGGCACCCTGCTCGCGGGCACCATCCCGCTGCTCGGCATCATTCTCGAGCACTTCCGCACCAAACAGGTCAAGGAGCAGTTCGGCCTGTCAACTCCCGCAGCGCCGGAAGCAGCTGCGCCAGCGCCCGACCGCGGTGCGACAGAAAGTCCTTCTCCTCCCCAGTGAGCTGCGCAGCGCTGCACGCCAACCCGTCCGGGATGAACAGCGGGTCGTAGCCAAACCCGCCGTCACCCGAAGGTTCCCGGGCGATCCTGCCGGGCCAGCGGCCCCGCACCACCACTTCACCGCCGTCCCACACCAACGCACTCGCCGACACAAACGCGGCCGCTCGCCGCAAGTCGGGCACATCGCGAAGCTGCGCCAGCAGCAAGGCATTGTTGGCGCCGTCGTCGCCGTGCGACCCGGCCCACCGTGCCGACAGCACACCCGGCATCCCGTTGAGCGCATCGACTTCCAGCCCCGAGTCATCGGCTACCGACGGCAAGCCCGTGGCCGCGAACGCATCACGGGCCTTGCTCAACGCGTTGTCCTCGAACGTCGCTGCGGTCTCCGGCGCCTCGTCGAAGGGCTCGACGTCGAACAGCGACACCAGCGAAATACCGGACAGCCCCGCGGCATCGAGCACCCGCCGCATCTCGGCCAGCTTCTTGCGATTACGACTGGCCACCAGCAGCCGGATCACCTCAGCTGCCGAACGCCTTCTTCGGTGGCGGACCCTCGGGCAGCACACCCGGATACGGCTCGTCCAACGCGGCCCGCTGAATCTCGAACAGCTTCTCGGTCGCGCCCAACGCCGCGTCGAGCAGCTTGTCCAGCGTCGAGCGCGGGAACGTCGCGCCCTCGCCGGTGCCCTGGACTTCCACCAACGTCCCGGTGTCGGTGGCGACGACGTTCATGTCGACCTCCGCACGCGCGTCCTCCTCGTAAGGCAGGTCCACGCGCACCCGGCCGTCGACCACGCCCACACTGACGGCGGAGATCATGCACGAAAGCGGTCGCGGGTCAGTCAGTTTGCCTGCCGCCGAGAGGTACGTGACCGCGTCGGCAAGCGCAACGTAGGCGCCGGTGATCGCGGCCGTGCGGGTGCCGCCGTCGGCCTGCAACACGTCGCAGTCGATGGCGATCGTGTTCTCCCCCAACGCCCCCAGGTCGATGCACGCGCGCAGCGACCGCCCAACCAGCCTGCTGATCTCCTGGGTGCGCCCACCGGGGCGGCCCTTCACCGACTCCCGGTCGGAGCGCTCGTGCGTGGCCGCGGGCAGCATCGCGTACTCGGCGGTCAGCCAGCCCTGCCCACTGCCCTTGCGCCACCGGGGCACACCGTCGGTGACGCTGGCGGTGCACATCACGCGGGTGCCGCCGAACTCGACTAGCACCGAGCCGGCCGGATGAGATGTGAATCCGCGGGTGATCGTCACTGGCCGCAGCTCGTCGTCGAGGCGGCCGTCCTCTCGACTGGACATCCGTCAACCCTAGTGGGTGACGTCGAACGTCTCCTGGCACACCACGGCACGCACGGGGCCGTCGAATTCGGCCTTGGCCTCGGTGATGACGTCCTCGCGCGACGTCCACGGCGGAATGTGCGTCAACAGCAACTCCCCGACATGCGCGCGCTGCGCGATCTGCCCCGCCTCGGTGCCGGACAAGTGCAGATGTTCGGGACGCTTGCCCGGCGCGTGGGTCCACGAGGCCTCACACAAGAACACGTCGGCGCCCTGAGCCAAATCGACGACCGCGTCGCACACTCCGGTATCGCCGCTGAACGTCAGCACCGCCCCGGACGCGTCCGTGATGCGCATCCCGTACGCCTCGGTCGGATGCGCCACCGACCGTGGCAGAACCCGCACCGAGCCGAACTCGACCTCTTCTCCGTCGGTCCAGTGGCGCACGTCGAAGATGTCCGAGAAATCGTCGAGCTCCCCACCGAACGGCGAGGAGGCCTGAGCGAGCCGCGCCCAGGTGTCGCTGGGTCCGTACATCATCGCCTTGCCGACGGCCGGGATCGGGTGATAGCGCCGCCACACGAACAGCGACGGCAGGTCGATGCAGTGGTCGGCGTGCAGATGACTGAGAAGGACGTGCACACCGTTGGGGTCGGCGTGTCGCTGCAGCGACCCGAGTACGCCGTTGCCGAAGTCGAGAACCAACGACGGTGCGCCCGGCGCCGTTAGCAAGTAACCAGACGCCGGCGAATCCGGTCCGGTAACGCTGCCCGAACACCCCAGCACGGTGACTCGCACAGCCCTAGCTTGCCACGTCGAAGTTGCCGTTGACGAAGAGTCGGCGCATTGCCGTGCGCGGCCTCATGACTGGGCGCCGGCGTGACGCCGGACGGGTCGCACACCGTCGAGCGCGGGTCCGAGAAACCGTGATGCCAGCCGGGTGAAGGCATCCGGATCACCCGTGGCTTCGAAGGCCCGGGTGGCTCGCGGCGCGTCGTGCGGCCGCAGCGCATCCAGCTCGGTGAGCACTCGCAGAAGGTCCTTCGCGGTCTCCTCGGCGCTGGACACCAGCGTCACCGCCTCACCCATCGCCAGCTGGATCAACCCCGACAGCAGCGGGTAGTGCGTGCACCCAAGCACCAAGGTGTCGACCCCAGCACGCTGCATGGGCTCCAGATACCCCTCGGCCAGCCCGAGGACCTGACGTCCGCTGGTTACTCCGCGCTCGACGAAGTCCACGAACCGCGGACACGCCACCGCGGTGATCTCGACGTCCCTGGCAGCCGCGAAGGAGTCCTGATACGCACCCGAGCCGATGGTCGCCTCGGTGCCGATGACGCCGATGCGGCCGTTGCGCGTGGTGGCCACGGCGCGCCGCACGGCGGGCAGGATCACCTCCACGACGGGCACGCCGTAGCGTTCCCTCGCATCCCGCAGGCACGCCGACGACGCGGTGTTGCATGCGATCACCAACGCCTTCACGCCCCGGCCGACGAGGTCGTCGCCGATGGCCAGCGCATGCGCACGTACCTCGGGAATGGTCAGCGGACCGTACGGGCCGTTGGCGGTATCGCCGACGTAGATGATGTCCTCGTCGGGCAGCTGATCGATGATCGCGCGCGCGACAGTCAGCCCGCCGACACCGGAATCGAAGATGCCGACGGGAGCGTGCCTGTTGGTCACGACGTCAGCGATGGCGGTGCTGACTTCGCTCGGCGCAGTTCGCGTCGCTTGCGCTGCGGGGTGGACAGCGTGTACGCCGCCAGGACGCCGGCGACCACCCCGCACAGATGGCCCTGCCATGAGACGTGCGGTCCGACCAAGAAGGGAAAGACACCCAACAAAAGTGTGCCGTAGTAGAGGAACACCACGACTCCGACGGCGATCTGCCAGAAGGTGCGGGTGAAGAACCCGAACACGATCAAAAACGTGAGGTATCCCATGATCAGGCCCGATGCGCCGATCACCGGCCCGCTGGGCGCGATGAGCCAGGTGCCGAACCCGCCGACGATCCAGATGATCGCGGTGGCCGTGACAAACCGCGTCGCGCCGAGCAGCGTCATGAGGAACCCGAGGATCAGCAGCGGAACCGTGTTGGCGATCAGGTGGCCCCAGCCTCCGTGTAGGAAGGGCGCCCAGATGATGCCCATCAGCCCGTCGGCCTGACGCGGGTAGATGCCGTAAAGGTCCAGCCGCTGGCCCATGCCGTGGTCGATGGCCTCGATGACGTACAGCAGGCCGACAAACGACAGCACGGTGATGCCGCCCGTCACGTACACCGGCCGGGGCCGTCGCGCGGGTTCCTTCGCCGGCAAACCGGCCGGCTCAATCATGCCCATAGCTGCCCTTCCAGAGCGTCTTCCGCTTCGTCCAGGCTACCGGCGTACGCGCCCGTCGACAGATACTTCCATCCGGCGTCGGCGACCACGAAGGCGATGTCCGCGCGCTCACCGGCCTTGACGGCTTTGGCCGCCATGCCCAGTGCTGCGTGCAGCACCGCGCCCGTGGAGATGCCCGCGAAGATGCCCTCCTGCGCCACCAGCTCGCGCGTGCGGCGCACGGCCTCGAAGGAGCCGACCGAGTAGCGGGTCGTGAGCACGTCGGGGTCGTACAACTCGGGGACGAAGCCCTCGTCGATGTTGCGCAGCGCATACACGCCTTCGCCGTAGCGCGGCTCGGCGGCCACGATCTGGATGCCTTCGACGCGCTCACGCAGAAATCGTCCGGTGCCCATCAGCGTGCCCGTGGTGCCGAGACCGGCAACGAAATGGGTGATCTCGGGCAGGTCGGCGAGCAACTCGGGGCCGGTGCCGTCATAGTGCGCGGCGCTGTTCGACGGGTTGCCGTACTGGTAGAGCATCACCCAGGACGGGTTCTGCGCGGCCAGCTCTTTCGCGCGCGCGACAGCGGTGTTGGAGCCGCCCTCGGCGGGCGAGTCGATGATCCGCGCGCCGTACAGCTCGAGAAGCTGACGCCGTTCGATTGAGGTGTTCTCCGGCATCACGCAGATCATGGTGTAGCCCTTGATCTTCGCGGCCATCGCGAGCGATATCCCGGTGTTGCCGCTCGTCGGTTCCAGGATCGTCGCGCCAGGCGTCAGCAGCCCGTCGCGCTCGGCGTCCTCGATCATCCGCAGCGCCGGGCGGTCCTTGATGGAGCCCGTGGGGTTGCGGTCTTCGAGCTTGGCCCACAACCGCACGTGCGGCTGGCCGTCCCATTGCGGCGAGAGCCGCTGCAGCCCGACCAGCGGCGTGTTGCCGAGGGCCTGCAGCAGAGAGTCGTAGCGGCTCATCGCCCGCCGGCGACGGCGGGCAGGATCGTCACCGTGTCGCCGTCGTTGATCTCGGTGGCCAGCCCGCCGGAGAACCGCACATCCTCGTCGTTCACGTAGATGTTGACGAACCGGTGCAGCTTGCCGTTATCGACGAGCCGCTCTGTGATGCCGGAGTAGTTGGCCTCCAAGTCGGAGATCACGGCCTCGAGCGTGTCGCCGGTCGCGCTGACCCGCTTCTCGCCGCCGGTGTGTGTCCGCAGGATGGTCGGTATCGAGACGCTGACGGTCATGCTCACTCTCCCTTGGGAACGCTGTCGTAGTCCTCGACGACGGTCACCGGCTCCTCGGTGACGACGCCGTCGACGATGCGGTAACTGCGTAACTCATGACGCTCGGGGTCGCGGGTGGACACCAGCACGTAGTGGGCGTCGGGCTCGGCCGCATACGACACGTCGGTGCGGCTCGGGTACGCCTCGGTGGCGGTGTGGGAGTGGTAGATGACGACCGGAGCCTCATCTGCCCCGTCCATTTCGCGCCACACTTTGAGCTGTTCACCCGAGTCGAACCGGTAGAAGGTCGGCGACCGCTCCGCATTCAGCATCGGGATGTGGCGCTGCGGCCGGTCCGTGCCGTCGGGCCCGGCGATCACCCCGCACGCTTCGTCCGGGTGATCGGCCCTGGCGTGCGCCACCATGGCGTCGACCAGGTCGGCGCGGATCACGAGCACGTCGGACTCCCTTTCACGCGAATGCCCCGGGCAACACGTCACGATAAGTCGGTATTCCGGCGACCGTGCTCGCCGAGATCACCGCCGACACGACCGCACGGGCCAGGCAATCGGCGGCGGCGGCGCCGACCGCACCAGTGACGTCGGCCTCGGCCGACATCGAAGCCGCCAGCTTACCGGTGGGCGGCACCTCGACCGCGCCCGTGGCCAGGACGAACACACAGTCGCCGTCGAGCGGCGAGTGCGATGGGCGGATTGCTCGCGCGAAACCGTCGGCCGCCATGATCGCGACCCGGCGACACGACGCCTTCTCCAGCGCCGCATCGGTGGCGACGACCCCGATCGTGCTGTTGAACGCCTGCGCGTAGCGGTCCCGCTCGGCGGCAAGCTCGGCGAACGCGGCCACCTGCGCCGGCGGCGGCGTCTTGAGGCCGAGTTCGGCAGACAGAAACGTGGTCCACGGCAGGCCGGTGGCGGGGTCGATCACGTCGCCGACGCAGTTGACCACCACCAGCGCCCCGACGGTGACGCCGGAATCCAGCACGGTGGATGCCGTCCCGATGCCGCCCTTCAGCACGCCGGCACGCGCGCCGGTCCCGGCGCCGACCGACCCGAGCGCCGCCTCCCGTCCGGCGTCGCGCGCGGCGGAGTACCCGAAGTCAGCCGTGGGGCGGCATCCGAAGTCGCCCACCGCGAGGTCGAAGATGACCGCCCCCGGCACGATCGGCACGACCTCTTCTCCCACCCCGTCGTCCATCACCACGCCGCGGCGGTGCTCCTCCAGCCACCGCATGAGACCGTCCGCGGCGGCCAAGCCGTAGGCGCTGCCACCGGTCAGCAGAATCGCGTCGACGTGGCGCACGGTGTTGGCGGGGTCGAGGAGGTCGGTCTCACGCGTTCCGGGCGCGCCACCGCGGACTTCGACAGCGGCCACCGTGCCTGGGGGCGTCAGCACCACGGTGGTGCCGGTGGCCCATCCCGAACTCTCGGTGACAACGTCGTCGAGGCGATGGTGGTGACCGACCATGATGCCGCCGACGTCGGTGATCGCGCCCGTGACCGCCCTCACCTGCCGTCCATCAGCGCCAGCACCAGGTACTCCTGCATCACCGTCAGCCATTGGTAGACGTCGAGATGGCCGGCCATCGGGTGTCCGTCGTCGAGTTGCTCGGGACCGCTCGGGCCGATCCCGAGCATCGTGCCTAGCGCGAGCCTGATGTCGTTGATCGAGGCGACCCACGCGTTGGCGTCGTCGCGGTCCAACTCGAAACGGCCGCCGCCAGCCGGCATGGTGTGCAGCAGTCGCTCACCGGCTTCGCGTTTCGCCTCGATGATCGCTGGTTCGTGGAGGCTGCGCAGCGCTCCGTTGAGGCTTTCCGCGGTGGCTGACCCAGCGGGGTGGCTATGCTCGGACCGGAAGAAGTCGGGAAGCAACCGGCGCATGGTCGCGTCCTCCGGCCGTTGCGGATTACCTGCCCTGATACCGGTGATCTGTTCCAATTCGTCTGCCGGAGAAGATGTTTGGCGGTCGTCGAGCATCTCCAGCATCGAGGTGACCAAGCTTTTCAGCATCGAGGCTTCGTGTGCGGCCAACGACGAACGAAATCGCGCGCCGCCAGCAGAGTCGACACGCTTCCATTTGCGCACTAGAACAATCCGTCTTCCTGTGCTGGTCAGCGGTCCTGCCGCAGCGTGGCCCACAGCCCGGCCGCGTGAAGCTTGCAGACGTCGGTCTCCATGTTCTCGCGACTGCCCGCCGACACCACCGCTTTGCCCTCGTTGTGAACCTGAAGCATCAGCTTGGTGGCATGCGTTTCGGTGTAACCGAACAGCTTCTGGAACACGTAGGTCACGTAGGTCATCAGATTCACGGGGTCGTCCCACACGATCGTGACCCATGGCACGTCCACGGAGTCGAGAACTTCGGCGTCGACCTCCTCGCGAGTCCCCGGGCGGGTCCGCGCTGGCGTAACCATGCAATAAGGATACCGACGGCAACCGACGGCCTTTCTCCTGTCCGCCGGCACCCGTAAAGCCGATACGGTTACCGGTGTGAGCACACGTGCGGGGTCCTTCGAGCCGGCGACCGCGCTGCTGACCGACAAGTACGAGCTGACGATGCTGTCCGCGGCTCTGCGTGACGGCACAGCACACCGCAAAGCCACCTTCGAGCTGTTCGCCCGGCGGTTGCCGAACGGGCGGCGATACGGCGTGGTCGCTGGCACCGCGAGGTTCGTGGAAGCGTTGGCGTCGTTCGAGTTTGACGGGGACGCACTCGGTTCGGTACGCGGTTTCTTGGACCCTGACACCGTCGCCTACCTCGCCCGATATCGCTTCCGCGGAGACGTCGACGGCTACCCCGAGGGAGAGTTGTACTTCCCCGGGTCGCCAGTGCTGACCGTGCGGGGCACCTTTGCCGAGTGCGTCCTGCTGGAAACGCTGGCTCTGTCAATGCTCAACCACGACAGCGCAATCGCGTCCGCCGCGGCCCGCATGGTCACCGCTGCGGACGGCCGGCCTCTCATCGAGATGGGTTCCCGGCGCACCCACGAGCAGGCCGCGGTCGCGGCGGCCCGAGCTGCCTACATCGCCGGGTTCGCCGGATCCTCGAACCTCGCGGCCCAGTGCCGTTACGGCGTCCCGGCGCTGGGTACCAGCGCCCACGCATTCACGTTGCTGCACACCACGGCTGACGGCAAGCCCGACGAGTGCGCGGCGTTTCGCGCGCAGGTGGAGGCCCTTGGCGTCAACACGACGCTGCTGGTTGACACCTACGACATCACGACGGGGGTGAGCAACGCCGTGTCGGTCGCCGGAAGGGGGCTGGGCGGTGTGCGCATCGACTCGGGCGATCTCGGCGTGCTGGCGCGGCAGGTCCGGCGTCAACTCGACGATCTCGGGGCCACGCACACCCGCATCGTCGTGTCGGGCGATCTCGACGAGTTCGCCATCGCCGCACTGCGCGTCGAACCCGTAGACAGCTACGGCGTCGGCACCTCGGTGGTCACCGGCTCGGGGGCGCCAACGGCGCAGATGGTCTACAAGCTCGTCGAGGTCGACGGACTGCCCGTCGAAAAGCGCAGCAGCCACAAGGAATCTCGCGGTGGATACAAGCAGGCGTTACGGCTGGCCCGGTCCACAGGAACCGTTCTCGAGGAGGTCGTCCATCCCGCCGGGGATCCACCCGCCACCGAGGTTGATGCTCTTCGCGCAAGCGGCTCATCGACGCTTAATGCTCTTCGCGCAAGCGGCTCATCGACCATGGCGGGCCGCGTGCTGACCGTGCCGCTGGTTCGTGGCGGCGAGCCGGTCCTCGACGAGGACCTTGCAGACATGCGCGCACGAACGGCCGCCGGACTCAAAAGCCTTCCGTGGGAAGGGCTGAAACTGTCTACCGGCGAGCCGGCCATCCCCACCCGGATGGTGTCGGCCGCGGATCGCGACGAGGAGGGGTCACGCCGGCCACCGCAGTGACCGACCTGCTGGCCACTGCCGTCGACGCGCTCGGCGGCAGCAGGCGCAGCGGCCAGGTCGCGATGGCAGAAGCGGTGGCGCAGGCGTTCGACACCGGTGAGCACCTGGCCGTTCAGGCGGGCACCGGCACCGGCAAGTCGCTGGCTTACCTGGTTCCTGCCATCGCCCGGGCGGTCGAAACCGATTGTGCCGTCGTCGTTTCCACCGCGACGATTGCGCTGCAGCGTCAGCTCGTCGAGCGGGATCTTCCCCGGCTGGCCGATTCACTGGAAGGCTCGCTGCCGCGCCGTCCGCGCTTCGCCATCCTCAAGGGCCGCGGTAACTACCTGTGCCTTAACAAGATTCACAACGGCTCGGCGGCTGATCCCGACGGCGCCGAAAGCACCGAGGCCCTCTTCGAGCCGACCGCATCCACGTCGCTCGGCCGGGACGTACAACGGCTGACCACGTGGGCGTCGACCACCGGCACCGGCGACCGCGACGAACTGGCTCCAGGTGTGCCGGATCGGTCCTGGTCCCAGGTCAGTGTCTCGGCACGGGAATGCCTCGGCGTGGCCCGATGCCCGTTCGGCGCCGAGTGCTTCGCGGAGAAAGCCAGGGCGGTGGCGGGCCATGCCGATATCGTCGTGACCAACCATGCGTTGCTGGCCATCGACGCGCTGTCCGACGCGCCCGTGCTTCCGGAGCACGACCTGTTGGTGATCGACGAAGCACACGAACTCGCCGACAGAGTGACTAGCGTTGCCACACAGGAGCTTTCGTCGACACCATTGGCGGTTGCCGCCCGGCGTATCGGTCGCCTGGTGGAAACTGAACTCGTCGACCGGCTCGACTCAGCGGCCACCGCGTTCACCTCGGCGATCCGGGACATGGCGGCGGGCAGGATCGACCACCTCGACGATGGACTCGCCACCCACCTCGCGGCCCTGCGCGACGCGGCCAATGCCGCGCGCCGCGCGATCCCGACAGCGACCACCGACGCTCGGGCCAACGGCACACGGACGGAGGCGATCGCCGCGCTCGACGAGATCGCCGAGACCTGCTCACGGGTGCTCGAGTCGTTTCACCTCGCGATTGCCGATCGCACCGACATCGTCTGGATCACCAGGGACGACAACCGTGGTCACGTGTATCTGCGTGTCGCACCTCTGTCGGTCGCGGCGCTGCTGCGTGGCGGATTATTCAGCCGCGCCACTGCTGTGCTGACGTCGGCCACGCTGACTCCCGGTGGCTCGTTCGACGCGGTGGCCTCCGAATGGGGACTCACCGCAACTGATTCCGACGAACCTCGGTGGCGTGGCATCGACGTGGGATCTCCGTTCTCGCATGCGAAATCGGGGATCCTGTACGTCGCGCGCCACCTGCCGCCGCCCGGCAGAGACGGCGCGGGCAGCGCCGAGCAGCTCGCCGAGATCGCGGCACTGATCGGCGCCGCCGGCGGACGCACGCTCGGCCTGTTCTCGTCGATGCGCGCGGCCGTCGCCGCCGCCGAGGAAATGCGCGAACGGCTGGATACCCCCGTGCTCTGCCAGGGCGACGACGCCACTGCCGCACTCGTGCAGCAATTCGCGGACGAGCCCGAAACGTCTCTGTTCGGCACGCTTTCGCTGTGGCAGGGTGTCGACGTTCCCGGCCCCTCGCTGTCGCTGGTGATCATCGACAGAATTCCGTTCCCGCGGCCCGACGATCCGTTGATGGCCGCGCGCCAACGGGCGGTGAGTGCCCGCGGCGGCAACGGCTTCATGGCCGTCGCCGCCACCCACGCCGCTCTTCTGCTCGCGCAGGGTTCAGGGCGGCTGCTGCGGCGTGTCGACGACAGGGGCGTCGTTGCCGTCCTCGACTCCAGGATGGCCACTGCGCGGTATGGAGGATATCTGCGAAACTCGTTGCCGCCGTACTGGCTTACCACCGATCGAGACACCGTTCTTGGTGCGCTCGACCGCCTGACCAAGGCGGAAACGCAGCGATGAGACGCGTCGTGGCGGCGGCGTGCATCGTGGCTATGCTGGTCAGTGGTTGTAGCCGGCTAGTGGACGGCAAAGCCGTCTCGGTTTTCACCGACCCGTTCCAGGTGGCAGGACTCCCGGTAACCGACGGGCCGTCGGGACTGAGGCCCGACGCGATCCCGCCCACCCGGAAGGTGAGCAACGACAACAAGAATCGGGAGAGCGTACTCGCCGGCCAGGCCGTCAGCGACATCGAGGACTTCTGGAAGGATGGCTACCAGTCGCTGCACGGGCAATACCAGCCCGTGGCCGCCGCGGTCGCGTGGAACTCCACCGACGACGAGGGCGGAGCGTTCTGCCGCAACCAGACGTACGGGCTCGTCAACGCGATGTACTGCTGGGATGACAACACCATCGGCTGGGACCGCGGACAATTGTTGCCGACTCTGCGAAGTACCTTCGGAGACATGGCTATTCCTCTAGTACTCAGTCACGAATACGGGCACGCGATCCAGCGCTGGGCCGGACTCGCCGATCTGAACACGCCGTCGCTGGTGGCCGAGCAGCAGGCCGACTGCTTCGCGGGCGTGTACATGCGGTGGGTTGCCGAAGGCGATTCGCACCGGTTCACTCTGAACACCGGTGACGGGCTCAACAGCGTGCTGGCAACAGTGATTTCGACGCGCGATCAGCTGCAGATCGCGGGCAGCCCTGAGGCCGGCGCGGCAGAGCACGGCTCGGCGTTCGAGCGGATCTCGGCGTTCCAGATGGGCTTCACCGACGGGGCCGCCGCTTGCGCGGGTATCGACGCGAATGAGGTTGACCAGCGCCGCGGCGACCTCCCGGTGGCGCTGATGCAGAATTCAACGGGCGACTGGCCGGTCAGCAGCGAATCGGTGACAGCGATCGTCGACGCGATGAATCAGACGTTCTCCCCGGCCAATCCGCCCATCCTGCGGTTCGACGCGGCACAAGCCGCGTCCTGCCCTGATGCGCGAGCAAGCCCGCCGACGTCGTACTGTCCGGCGACGAACACGATCGCCGTGGACCTGCAAGCGCTCGCAGAAATGGGCACGCCGACAGGCAGGCAAGGTCGCTTCGTGCTTCCTGTCGGCGACAACACCGCCTACTCGGTGCTGGTGTCGCGCTACGTCCAGGTGCTCGCGAAGCAGCGCGGCCTTGTGCTCGACTCCGCCGCCGCTGCCCTGCGCACCGCGTGCCTCACCGGCGTCGCCACGACGGCGATGTCGAAGCAGATACGTGTGGACGGCGAAACCGTGGCGCTCGCGGCGGGCGATCTGGACGAGGCCGTCTCGGGGATGCTCACCAACGGCCGGGCGGCGAGCGACGTGAACGGCGCCTCGGTACCCTCCGGCTTTTCGCGTATCGACGCCTTTCGCACCGGAGTGCTCGGCGACGAAAGCCGCTGCGTGCAGCGCTTCCCCTAATCGCCTCCGCGCCGAAAGTGACGCTACGCAGAGGAAGTGCGAGGCGGATTCATACGGTAACTTTCGTTCGAACTCACGGCTTCCAGGCCTCCTCAGACAGCCTTGGTCACGCCCATCCACTGCAGGATGGCGTCCGACTGCTTGGTCTTGTGGGTCATCGTCGCGAATGCGCGGATGAACGATTGACCGACGCAGCCGTCGATCTTGACCTGGAAGTTGGAGATCATCACCCACGGCTTGTTGCCCTCGAACTCCAGCTTGTCCACCGGGACGATGTTGACGTAGCCGGGCTTCAGCGCGACGGCGATGCCGCCGCTCACCGGGAACGACAGGATCGGCAGGAATCCGGTCGGCGCGCCGAGGAACGGGCCTGTGGTGCCCAGCGACGTCGTCATGCCCGCCGACCCCGTCAGCGTGACGCCGTTGGATGTGCTCATGTCGATGCCGCAGCCGATCTGATAGCCGACCTCCAGGATTCCCTTGCCCTCGCCGGATCCTTCGAGTTGGCCCATGAACGTCCCGCCCACCAAGTAGGCGCGCGACGACAGCGCGGTGGTCAGAGGCGGGACCGGCAACACCATCTCGTCCTTCGACGAGATGGTGAGCGTCCAGCCGTCTGGTGTCCGAGTGGTTGACGGAGGCGCCGACGGCATCCGCCCGTCGTCAGCGGGCGGTCCGGGAGCTGCATCGGTTCCTGGTGGGACGTCAGGACCTGGCTCGGCGATCGCCTGCGGGGCCAACAACGCCCATGAAAGCAGGCAAGCCAGCACCGTCACGGCGCGACGCATCACCATGCGAGGAAGCTTGACACACGTGCCCGCGCGGCCGACCGGGAACTCGACGACTGCGAGCTCACGCGAGCGTGACGAGACCCAACTCGCTGTCGCCGGCCAGCAGCGGGTTGTGCGGGAGCACGCGGACCGTGTATCCCACCGAGCCCGCGACGGGCAGCGGTGTGGTGGTCGCGAAGACCTCGTCGCCGCTGTCGGCCGTGCCGGTGTGCGCCATCGTCACGCTGACCGGCTCGAGCAACGTGTCATTCGCGTCGACGCGGCCGACCGAGGCCTGCACGGTCACCTGGTCGGGTGACAGGCCGGCCAGGTGCACCATCGCCGTCAGTGTCATCTCCGAGCCGAGGATCGGGGTGTCCGGCAGCCCCGCGCTGTCGACCTCGGTGATCTGGATCTTCTGCCAGCCGTCGAAGACCTGTTGCCGGAACTCGGCGAGCCGGCGTGCCGTCGCGAACTCGTCGCCGTCCACCGGTGTGAGCGTGCGTTGCCGCGATTCCGCTGCGGGCGCGTAGTAGCGCTCCGTGTAGTCACGAACCATCCTCGACGCCAGCACTTTCGGGCCGAGCACCTGCAACGTGTGGCGCACCATCTCGACCCATCGCCGCGGAATGGCCGCCGAGTCGCGTTCGTAGAACTTCGGCGCCACAGTCGATTCGAGAAGGCTGTAGAGGGCCGCGGCTTCGAGATCATCGCGCCGCTCGTCGGACACGCCGTCGGCAGTCGGTATCTCCCAACCGTTTTCGCCGTCGTACCACTCATCCCACCAGCCGTCGCGGATCGAGAGATTCAGCCCCCCGTTCAGCGCGCTCTTCATGCCGGACGTGCCGCACGCCTCCAATGGCCGCAACGGGTTGTTCAGCCACACATCGCATCCCCAGTACAGCAGCCGGGCCATCGACATGTCGTAGTCGGGAAGGAACGCGATCCGGTGCCGGACGTCCGGCCGGTCGGCGAACCTGACGACCTGCTGGATCAGCGCCTTGCCGCCATCGTCGGCGGGGTGTGACTTGCCGGCCACGATCAGCTGGATCGGCCGCTCCTTGTCTAACAGCAGGCGTTGCAGCCGGTCGGGGTCGCGCAGCATCAGCGTCAGCCGCTTGTAGGTGGGTACCCGGCGGGCGAACCCGATCGTCAACACGCCTGGATCGAAAGCGTCTGCGATCCAACCTAATTCCGCTTCCGGGGCACCGCGCTCGTGCCACGACATCCGCAGCCGTCGCCGGACGTCGTTGACGAGCAGCTCACGCAGTTGGCAGCGGATCCACCACAGGTGGCCGGGTTCCACCTGCTGAAGGCGCTCCCAGGTGGCCGGTTCGCTGAGCGAATCGGAACCGGCAAGCTCGCGCCCCAACTCCAGCCATTGAGGCGCCGCCCACGTGGGCGCATGCACGCCGTTGGTGATCGACCCGATCGGCACCTCCTCGGGGTCGAACCCAGGCCACAGCTCGTTGAACATCTCCCGGCTCACCCGGCCGTGCAACAGCGAGACGCCATTGGCCCGCTGTGCCAGCCGAAGACCCATGTGCGCCATGTTGAACTTCGTCGCGTCGTCCTCGGCGCCCAGCGCGACGATCCGGTCCAGCGGCACGCCGGGGACCAGCAGCGAGCTCTTCGTGCCCTGCGCGCCGCCGAAGTAGTGGCGCACCATCTCCACCGGGAAGCGGTCGATGCCCGCAGGCACCGGCGTGTGCGTCGTGAACACCGTGCTGGACCGCACGACCGTCAGCGCGGTGTCGAAATCCAGCCCTGGATCGGTCATCAGCTCCCTGATGCGCTCCAGGCCAAGGAACCCCGCGTGGCCCTCGTTCATGTGGAACACCTCGGGCTCGCCGATGTCCTCGATCGCGGTGAAAGCGCGGATCGCCCGCACGCCGCCGACGCCGGCGAGGATCTCCTGCTTGATGCGGTGATCCTGGTCACCTCCGTACAGCCGGTCGGTCACGCTGCGCAGATCGTGTTCGTTCTCGGGGATGTCGGAATCAAGGAGCAGCAACGGGATTCGGCCTACCTGCGCCACCCAGACCCGCGCGAAGAGCTGATGGTCGTCGGGCAGCACCAGCGACACCAGCGCAGGTTCGCCGGCCGCCGACGTCAACAGCCTCAGCGGCAATCCCTGGGGATCGATCGACGGGTAGGTCTCCTGCTGCCAGCCGTCGGCGGTCAGCGATTGTCGGAAATACCCGGACCGGTAGTACAGGCCGACGCCGATCAACGGCACACCGAGGTCCGAGGCGGCCTTGAGATGGTCACCGGCGAGAATGCCGAGGCCTCCGGAGTAGTTCGGAAGCACCTCGGATACGCCGAACTCCATCGAGAAGTAGGCGATTCGCGTCGGCGGAGACGTCCCCAGAGACCCGTCGGCGACCCGCTCCTGGTACCACAGCGGGCGCGTCAGATAGTCCCGCAAATCGTCGGCCAGGCGGTCCAGCCGTTCGAGGAACTGCTGATGCACGGCAAGCTCGTCCAGGCGCTGCGGCGTCACCGCGCCCAGCAGCGCGACCGGATCGGCGCTGCAACGCTCCCACAGCGCCGGATCGATCGACGCGAACAGGTCCTGAGTGGGCTTGTCCCATGACCATCGCAGGTTGACCGACAGCTGTTCCAAGGCGGCCAACCGGTCAGGGAGATGAGCACGGACCGTGAACCGACGCAGTGCCTTCACGCGGCATTACCTTACGCAGAAATCGCCAGCGTGCAGTCCCAACAATCCCCGGGCAAATGGCGCTTCGGCATGCCCGCGTTTGGGACCGACACTACGGTGGGAATGAGTCTGAGAACGGCAGCAGAGACCAAAGAGCGCGACGCATGCCGCGCATCGAAGGAGTGATCCGTGCCCGGGCGTATTGGCATCGACGACGTGCAACCGGTCGTCTCTTGCGGAAGGTATCCCGCCAAGGCGGTCGTGGGCGAGATCGTGCCCGTCAGCGCGACGGTCTGGCGCGAGGGCCATGACGCGGTGGCCGCGACGCTGGTCGTGCGCTACATGGGCGTGGGGTATCCACCGCTGTCCAGCTCCGCGGGCCGCACGATCGCGGCCACACCCGGCGCGGCCACTACGCGGGCGCCGCGGGTCAAGCCGATGCTGATCCCGATGTCGCTGGGCGTAGAGCCGGACGTCTTCCACAGCCAGTTCACGCCGGACGGTGTCGGGCTGTGGACGTTCCGGGTCGACGGCTGGGGTGACCCGATCGCGACGTGGCTGCGTGGGATCACCGCGAAACTCGAGGCGGGCCAGAGCGAGCCCGAGCTGACCAACGACCTGTTGATCGGCGCGAAACTGTTCGACCGCGCCGCGACGGGTCTGCCGCGTAAACTGCGTGACCCGCTGCTGGAGGCTGCGGCGGCGCTGCGCAAGCCCGGAGAACCGTCGACGCGCGTCGGCGCCGCGACCACTGACGAGGTCATCGAACTGCTGGCGCAGTACCCGTTGCGGGAGCTGCTGACCCGCGGGGACCAGTACGGCGTGTGGGTGGACCGGCCGCTGGCGCGGTTCGGCTCGTGGTACGAGATGTTCCCCCGGTCGACGGGCGGGCGCGACGGCACCGGCAAGCCGGTGCACGGCACGTTCGCCACCGCGGCCGAGGAGCTGCCGCGGATCGCGAAGATGGGCTTCGACGTTGTCTACCTACCGCCCATCCATCCGATCGGGAAAGTGCATCGCAAGGGCCGCAACAACTCGGTCACCGCGACGCCCGGCGACGTCGGGTCGCCGTGGGCGATCGGCAGCGACGAGGGCGGCCACGACGCTGTGCATCCCGATCTGGGCACCATCGAGGACTTCGACATCTTCGTCGACGAGGTGCGCAATCACGGGATGGAGGTGGCGCTGGATCTTGCGTTGCAGTGCGCACCCGACCACCCGTGGGCTCGTGAGCACCCCGAGTGGTTCACGGTGCTGCCCGACGGCACGATCGCCTACGCGGAGAACCCGCCGAAGAAGTACCAGGACATCTATCCGATCAACTTCGACAACGAGCCTGACGGGTTGTACTCCGAAGTGCTGCGGGTGGTCCTGCACTGGGTCGAGCACGGCGTCAAGATCTTTCGGGTCGACAATCCGCACACCAAACCGCCGAACTTCTGGGCCTGGCTGATCGAGCAGGTCAAGAACGTCGACCCGGATGTGCTGTTCCTGGCCGAGGCGTTCACCCGCCCGGCCCGGCTCTACGGCCTCGCCAAGCTGGGATTCACCCAGTCCTACACCTACTTCACGTGGCGAACGGCCAAGTGGGAGCTCACCGAGTTCGGCAGCCAAATCGCCCAGCACGCCGACTGCGCCCGGCCGAACCTGTTCGTCAACACGCCG
Source organism: Mycobacterium sp. (assembly GCF_032159765.1). Lineage (GTDB taxonomy): Bacteria > Actinomycetota > Actinomycetes > Mycobacteriales > Mycobacteriaceae > Mycobacterium. The sequence continues at coordinate 18,378 of NZ_JAVHWM010000131.1, forward strand.
GACATCCTGCACGAGACACTGCAGACGGGGGGCCCGGGCATGTTCGCCATCCGTGCGGTGCTCGCGTCGACCATGAGCCCGGCATGGGGCGTGTACTCGGGCTACGAACTCTTCGAGCACCGCGCGGTCCGCGAGGGCAGCGAGGAGTACCTGGACTCGGAGAAATACCAGCTGCGACCGCGCGACTTCGAGACCGCGCTCAAGCGCGGCGATTCCCTCGAGCCGTTCATTGCCCGGCTCAACGAGCTGCGACGGGTTCATCCCGCGCTTCGCCAGCTGCGCACGATCCATTTCCACCACGTCGACAACGACGCAGTCATGGCGTACAGCAAGTTCGACCCGTCGACTGGCGACGCCGTGCTGGTGGTCGTGACGCTGAACCCGTTCCTGCCCGAGGAGGCGACGTTGTGGTTGGACCTGCCAGCTCTGGGTATGAACTGGTACGAGCGGTTCTGGGTCCGCGATGAGGTCACGGGCGAGGAATATCACTGGGGACAGTCCAACTACATCCGCCTCGACCCGGCCAAGGCTGTCGCGCACATTCTGAATCTGCCGCTGGTGCCCGAGGATGCGCGCCTAAAGCTACTGCGCAGGGAGTGACGAATGACTCAATCGAAGCAAGTCGGCAGCGATCATCTCGCGCCGAGCGACGCGGACCTCGACCGGCTGCTGGCCGGTGAGCACCATGACCCGCACAGCATCCTGGGCGCCCATGAATACGGTGATCACACGGTGATCCGGGCGTACCGCCCGCATGCGGTCGACGTCGTCGCCCTCGTGGGCGCCGAGCGGTTCCCGCTGCAACACGTCGCAGGCGGGCTGTTCGCGGTGGCGCTGCCGTTCGTCAACCTCGTCGACTACCGGTTGGAGGTGAGCTATCCCGGGGCCAACGGGACCGTCTACCCGCACACGGTCGCCGACGCCTACCGCTTCCTGCCCACGCTCGGCGAGATGGACGTGCACCTTTTCAGCGAGGGCCGCCACGAGCGGCTGTGGGAAATTCTCGGTGCGCATCCGCGCACCTACCACACCCCCGACGGCGAGGTCGACGGAGTCTCGTTCGCGGTGTGGGCGCCCAACGCCAGGGGGGTCAGCCTGGTCGGCGAGTTCAATCACTGGGACGGCAACGAGGCCCCGATGCGGGTGATGGGCTCGTCAGGGGTCTGGGAGCTGTTCTGGCCGGGCTTTCCCGAGGGCGGGTTGTACAAGTTCCGGGTGCACGGCGCCGATAATGTGGTCACCGACCGCGCCGATCCCTTCGCATTCGCCACCGAGGTGCCGCCGCAGACCGCGTCCAAAGTGACGTTGAGCCGCTATGAATGGCGCGACCAGGAATGGATGTCCCGGCGCGCTGGGACCAATCCCGTGTTCGCGCCGATGAGCACCTATGAGGTGCACCTGGCGTCCTGGCGGCCGGGCCTGTCCTACCGCCAGCTGGCCGACCAACTGACTGAATACGTTGTGGCACAGGGCTACACCCATGTCGAGATGCTGCCGGTGGCAGAGCACCCGTTCGGCGGATCGTGGGGCTACCAGGTCACGTCGTACTACGCGCCGACGTCGCGGCTGGGCGCCCCAGACGACTTCCGCTACCTGGTGGACGCCCTGCACCAGGCGGGGATTGGCGTGATCGTGGACTGGGTGCCCGCCCACTTCCCGAAGGACTCGTGGGCGCTGGGCCGCTTCGACGGGACTGCGCTCTACGAGCACTCCGACCCTCGCCGCGGTGAACAACTCGACTGGGGCACATATGTTTTCGACTTCGGACGACCGGAGGTCCGCAACTTCCTCGTCGCCAACGCGCTGTACTGGCTCGAGCAGTACCACATCGACGGCCTGCGCGTCGATGCCGTCGCCTCGATGCTGTACCTCGACTACTCGCGCCCGGAAGGCGGCTGGACGCCGAACATCTACGGCGGCCGCGAGAACCTCGAGGCCGTGCAGTTCCTGCAGGAGATGAACGCCACCGTGCACAAGGCGGCCCCTGGCATCGTCACCATCGCCGAGGAGTCGACGTCATGGCCCGGGGTCAGCCGCCCGACTAGCCTTGGCGGTCTTGGCTTTTCGATGAAGTGGAACATGGGCTGGATGAACGACACGCTGGACTACATCAGCCGCGATCCCATCCACCGCTCCTACCACCACCACGAGATGACGTTTTCGCTGCTGTACGCGTTCAGCGAGAATTTCGTGCTGCCCGTCAGCCACGACGAGGTGGTGCACGGCAAGGGCACACTGTGGAGCCGGATGCCGGGCAACGATCACATGAAGGCCGCCGGGCTGCGTAGCCTGCTGGCATACCAGTGGGCGCACCCCGGCAAGCAGCTGCTGTTCATGGGGCAGGACTTCGGCCAGCGCGCCGAATGGTCCGAAGAGCGCGGCCTCGACTGGTTCCAGCTCGACGAGGGCGGCTTCTCCAACGGCATTCTGCGATTCGTGCACGACATCAATGCGATCTACCGGGACAGTTCAGCACTCTGGTCGCGCGACAGCAGCCCCGAGGGCTATTCGTGGATCGACGCGAACGACTCGGCGAACAACGTCCTGAGCTTCCTGCGTTTCGGCAGCGACGGCTCGGTGATGGCGTGCGTGTTCAACTTCTCCGGCAGCGAGCACAGCCGCTACCGGCTCGGTTTGCCAAGAGCAGGACGCTGGCGCGAGGTGCTCAACACCGACGCCGACATCTACAACGGCGCCGGGGTGGGCAACTTCGGTGCGGTGGAGGCGCTCGACGAGCCGTGGCACGGCAGGCCGGCCTCGGCGACGATGGTGCTGCCGCCGCTCTCGGCGCTCTGGCTGGCACCGGAGTAACTCGGTCGCGCGCGATGTCGGAAAACCGCCAGCGCGTCATCCAGCGGGTGCGGTTGTATGGCAGAGATGTCACAACTAGCCGACCGCATCACCGGCCTAAATTGGGACGGGATGCGCGAATCGCTCGACGAGCGCGGTTATGCCGTCACGCCAGCGATTTTCGATACCGGTGAGTGCGATGAACTGACCGCCCTGTTCGACCGCGACGAGGGCTTCCGCAAAATCATCGACATGCGCCGATACCGTTACGGCGCAGGCACGTACAAGTATTTCGGCTATCCACTGCCAGCGCCGGTCCAGCAGCTTCGCGGCGCGCTCTATACGCCGCTTGCACACGTCGCCAACGACTGGGCGGCCAAACTTCGGATCGACGGCGGGTATCCGGGATCCCTCGACGAGTTCCTTGCGCTCTGTCATCAGAAAGGCCAGAACCGGCCGACTCCGTTGATCTTTCGCTACGAGGAAGACGACTACAACGCTCTGCATCAGGACGTGTACGGCGCCATCGGATTCCCCTTCCAGGCGCTTGTCGCGCTCAGCCGTCCGGATCGCGACTACACGGGCGGTGAGTTCCTGTTGGTCACGCAACGTCCGCGTGCGCAATCGGTCGGCGAGGCGATGCGCCTCGAGCAGGGGCACATGCTGATCTTTCCCAACCAGCAACGCCCGATGGCGGGCCAGCGCGGCTACTACCGCGCCAAGGTCCGGCACGGTGTCAGCCGCGTGCGCTCAGGCACGCGCCACACACTCGGCATCATCTTCCACGACGCCGAATAGCCGTTCAGTACAACGCGTTCGCGAGATTCCGCCGAGCGGCGATGACCGCGGGATCGGCGGGATCGAAGAGGTCGAACAGCTCGATGAGCCTGGTTCTGACCTTGGTCTTGTCATCGCCGGTGGTGCGCCGGACGAGATCGATCAGGCGGTTGAACGCGGCATCGACCTGCTGGTTGAGGATCTCGACATCGGCGGCCGCGAACGCCGCATCGACGTCGTCGGGTGCGGCATCGGCCGCCCGCGTCGCGTCCGGGCGATGCTTGGTGGCCCTGCTCAAGAACGAGATCTGCCGGACCGCGGCCTTCGCCTCCGGGTGGGCAGGATCACCGTTGAGAATTGCCTGGTATGCGCCCAGCGCAGCGTCGAGATTGCCCGCATCGAGCAGCTCGCGCGCCTTCGCCACACCGGGGTCGACCTGCTCTGGCTCGGAATCCATTCCCTCGCTGAGCTTTCCGGATGTCGCAGATACCAGGGAGTCGGCCCACCGGCGCAGCTGCTCGGGCGGCTGAACGCCTTGGAAACTGGAAATCGGTTGCCCTGCAGCCACTGCCACCACCGTCGGCACCGCCTGAACGCCGAAGATCTGCGCGATCGTCGGGGCAGCGTCGACGTTTACCGTCGCCAACGACCACTTGCCGGCATCTGCTGATGCCAGTCCGCCAAGGGCGTCGGCCAGTTGGATGGAAGCGTCGCTGCGCGGCGACCACAACGCCACCACGACCGGCATCTGGTTGGACCGGGCGATGACCTCGGCCTCGAAATTGGCCTCGGTGACCTCGACGGCGCCCGCGCCACCGGGAGGTGCTCCGCCGTCGTTCTGTGTGGCGCGCTGCTTGAGTGCCGAGAGGTCGACGGCACCCGCGAGGGCGGGCCCGACGGTGGGACGCGGACGGGTCACGACGTAAGTCTGTCACGCCGCCGACAGGCTCGCGAAAGCCGGTTGCGCGATCGGGCCGCGATACCCGGCAGCAAATACCGTATCGATTCAGTTATTGGTTATGACCAATATCACGGCACGCATTTTGCTGCTCCAGGATGCCGCGCCCAGCAAACGCTCGACGACTACCCTGCGCGCAGGATCAGGGCATCGCCCTGACCGCCGGCGCCGCACAACGCGGCGACGCCGTAGCCCGAGCCGCGGCGAGCGAGCTCGAGTGCGGCGTGCAGCGTGATCCGGGCCCCCGACATTCCGATCGGGTGGCCGACGGCGATGGCTCCGCCGTTGACATTGACATTCTCCGGATCCACACCGAGTTCTCTGGTGGAGGCCAGGGCCACAGCGGCGAACGCCTCGTTGATCTCGATGACGTCCAGCGCGTCGACCGAGATGCCCTCGCGCGCGATCGCCTTCTTGATCGCGTTGGCGGGCTGCGACTGCAAGGTCGAGTCCGGGCCGGCCACGACGCCGTGCGCGCCGATCTCCACGAGCCAGCTCAGCCCCAGCTCCTGCGCCTTCTGCTTGTTCATCACCACCACGGCTGCGCCGCCGTCGGAGATCTGCGACGCGGACCCCGCGGTGATGGTGCCGTCGGGCCGGAACGAGGGCTTGAGCCCAGATAGCGACTCGACCGTGGTGTTGGCGCGGATGCCCTCATCCTCGGTGAACTCGATCGGATCGCCCTTGCGCTGCGGGATTTTCACTGCAACCACTTCATCGGCGAACACGCCGTCCTTCCACGCGGCGGCGGCCTTCTGGTGGGAACCCGCTGCGTAGGCGTCCTGCTCGGTGCGGGTGAACTTGTCGACGTCATTGCGCTGCTCGGTCAGTGCACCCATCGGCTGATCGGTGAAGACGTCGTGCAGACCGTCGTAGGCCATGTGATCGAGGACCGTCACATCGCCGTACTTGTACCCCGCGCGGCTCTTCATCAACATGTGCGGCGCGGCCGTCATCGACTCCTGGCCGCCGGCCACCACCACGTCGAACTCGCCCGCCCGGATCAGCTGATCGGCCAGGGCGATGGAGTCGATTCCGGACAGGCACATCTTGTTGATCGTCAGCGCAGGCACGTCCCAGCCGATGCCCGCCGCGACCGCCGACTGCCGCGCGGGCATCTGCCCCGCCCCGGCGGTCAGCACCTGGCCCATGATCACGTACTCGACCAGCGACGCCGGTACGTTCGCCTTCTCCAGCGCGGCCTTGATCGCGATCGCGCCGAGGTCGGTGCCCGAGAAGTCCTTCAGCGCACCCATCAGCTTGCCAATTGGCGTGCGCGCCCCAGCAACGATCACCGACGTAGTCATCCGTACCTCCAGCGTTTGCTTCAGCGCCCCTGTCTTAGCAGTCCAGACGCGAAATCTTGCCCGTCAGGTTACCGTTACGTTATGACCACCGAGCAGGTTGATGCCCGTCCTGTCCTCGCCAGCGCGTTGGTGACGGCGCTCGACCACGTCGGCATCGCCGTTCCCGACCTCGACGCCGCGATCGCGTGGTACCACAACCACCTCGGCATGATCGTGCTGCACGAGGAGGTCAACGAGGATCAGGGTATCCGCGAGGCCATGCTCTCGGTGCGCGGCGCACCGGTCGGCAGCGCCCAGATTCAGCTGATGGCGCCGCTCGACGAGTCGTCGACGATCGCCAAGTTCATCGACAAGCGCGGGCCCGGTCTGCAGCAGCTGGCCTACCGTGTCAGCAATCTCGACCAGCTCAGCCGCCGCCTCCATGACCAGGGGGTCCGACTGCTCTACGAAGCGCCCCGCCGTGGCACCTCGAATTCCCGGATCAACTTCATCCACCCCAAGGATGCCGGCGGAGTGCTGATCGAACTGGTCGAGCCCGCAGCCGAACACTGATCCGTTAGGACCACTTTCGCGTCGGGCGCCGCGTCGCCCGGTGCGTCCAGCACGCAGTGTGCCAATGCCGCCGATCCTCGACGCCATGCTCGCCGGCGTCGGCAGGCCACACGACAAGATGCGGTGTACCCGAACGTATTTCGTGATCACAGCCGGGGCACCGGTACGGCTTGGTGGCGCGCGCAGCCGTGACGGGGCGCACCTCGTAGTCGTATCCGTCGGTGCCCGTCTCGATGCGACGAGGACCTGGCAGCGGCGGCAACGGGGCACTGCGAGGCGCGCGCCTGCTCCGTCGTGCCATGGCGCCAGTCTATCGGGCGAACGTCAGAACAGCCGGTACGCGTCGCTCTCCAGACCACGCATCTCGTCGTAATCCAGTGTTAAACAACGGATTCCACGATCCACCGCTAACGTGCGGGCTTGCGGCTTGATCTGCTGGGCGGCGAACACCCCGCTCACTGGGGCGAGCAGGCTGTCGCGGTTGAGCAAGTCGAGGTAACGGGTCAATTGCTCGACACCGTCGATTTCGCCGCGGCGCTTGATCTCCACCGCTACCGATCGCCCGTTCTCGTCGCGACACAGAAGATCGACAGGGCCGATCGGTGTCATGTACTCGCGGCGAACCAGCGTGTATCCGCTGCCCAGCAATTCGACGTGCTCGGCCAACAGCTCCTGCAGGTGAGCCTCCACGCCGTCTTTCACCAAGCCGGGATCGACACCGAGCTCATGGGAGGAGTCGTGCTCGATCTCCTCGATCGCGATCCGGAGCTGTTCGCCGGCCTTGTTCTCAACGACCCACACCGGCGTCGGGCCGTCCGTTTCCTCCGTCAGCCAGCACGGTGGGCTCATCCAGTTCAGGGGCTTGTACGCGCGGTCGTCGGCGTGCACGCTCACTGATCCGTCGGCCTTGACCAACAGCAGCCGTCGCGCCGACGGAAGGTGCGCCGTGAGGCGTCCCAAGTAGTCGACGGTGCACCGGGCGATCACGAGACGCACGCGTACACCTTAGGGGCGGCCCCGGGTTAATGTTGCGCCACCATGGTTGGCGAGTCGGTTCCGCAGCGGCTGGGTCGGCTGCTCGAGCGGGTAACGCAGCAGAGCGGACGGCTGCCTGACACTCCCGACTACGGGTCGTGGCTGCTAGGTCGGGCCAGTGAGAGCCAGTCTCGCCGGCGAGTCCGAATTCAGACCATCTTGACCGTCTTCGTTGTCTCCGCGAACCTGATCGGGATCGGGATCGCCGCGCTGGTGGTGCTGCTGGTGTTCCCGACGCCAAGCGTGTTCGATCCAGACGTCCGGTGGATCACCTGGCTGATCGCGCCCGCCTACATCGTGGCCGCGCTGGTCGTCGGCGTGTTCTGGGCCACCCACCGGGTCATGAACAACGTGCGCTGGGCCATCGAGGAACGGCCGCCCACCCGCGAAGACCAGCGCAACGCATTCTTCGCCCCGTGGCGGCTGACGCGGGTCCTGCTGATCCTCTGGGGCTTCGGCACCGTCCTGCTGTCCACGCTCTACGGGCTCGCCGACATTCATTACCTACCGAAAACGCTGCTGGGCATCAGCTTTCCGGGGATCGTCGTGTCGGCCAGCTGCTATCTATTGACCGAGTTCGCGTTGCGGCCGGTCGCTGCGCAGGCACTGGAAGCCGGCAGGCCCCCCGAGCGGCTGGCGCAAGGCATCATGGGCCGCACGATGCTGGTGTGGGCGCTCGGCTCAGGGGTGCCCGTGCTCGGCATCCTTCTTGCGGCGGTGATCACCCTGAGCCTGCAGAACGTCACCCCCACGCAGTTCTCGATCGCCATCGCGGTTCTCGCGGTGTTCGCCTTGGTCTTCGGTTTCATCCTGATGTGGATCCTGTCCTGGCTCACGGCCACGCCGGTACGGGTGGTCCGCGCGGCGCTGAGCCGGGTCGAACAAGGCGATCTGGACACCAACCTCGTCGTGTTCGACGGCACCGAACTCGGCCAGCTGCAGCGCGGGTTCAACGAGATGGTGCACGGGTTGCGCGAAAGAGAGCGTATCCGTGACCTTTTCGGCCGACATGTCGGCCGGGAGGTGGCCGCCGCGGCGGAACAGAAGAAGCTGAGCCTGGGCGGGGAGGAACGGCACGCTGCGGTGCTCTTCGTCGACATCATCGGGTCGACCCAGCTCGCGACCCAGCGCTCGCCGAAGGAGGTCGTCGAGCTGCTGAACCGATTTTTCGCGGTCATCGTCGACGAGGTCGACCGGCACCACGGCCTGCTGAACAAGTTCGAGGGCGATGCGGCACTGGCGATTTTCGGCGCCCCGATCGAACTGGAGTGTCCCGAGGACGAGGCGCTCGCGGCCGCGCGCGCGATCGCGCGCAGGCTTCACGATGAGGTCCCGGACATGTCGGCGGGGATAGGCGTGAGCGCAGGTCAGGTCGTCGCCGGCAACGTCGGCGCCTACGAGCGCTTCGAGTACACCGTGATCGGGGACCCGGTCAACGAGGCCGCCCGGCTGTCCGAGGAAGCGAAGTCACGAGACGAGCGTGTCCTGGCGTCGGGGCCGGCCGTCGAGGGCGCAAGTGAAAGTGAGCGCCAGCGTTGGACGTTCGACGGAGAAACAGTTCTGCGGGGCCGCGACGAGCCGACGCGACTCGCCCAGCCGGTCGATCCGTAGTTCACCCAGCGGACGTCGAGGCGGGAGCCGCTCGAGTCGTGTACCTCGTAGTGCATCCGCACGTCACCTGGCTGTGCATGTCCGATCAGTCGTGTTTCGCCTCGTAGCGCAGCAGGACCGTGCCGCCCGGGAAGGTGCGGTTCTCCAACAGTCGCAGCGAGATCCATGACGGCAGTGTCGGGAAAAACGGTGTGCCGCCGCCCACGACGGTGGGCGTGACCACGATCCGGTACTCATCCACCAGTCCGGCCTGCACGATCGGTGCGGCCAGCGTCGCGCCGGCCACCTCCAGCCTGCCGTCGGTTTCGGCTTTCAGCTTCGTTACCACCTCGACCGGGTCGCCGCGTTCCAGGCGGGAGTTCCAGTCGACGGACTCCAGGGTGCGCGAGAACACGA
>NZ_JAVHWM010000146.1:0-25006 GCF_032159765.1 Mycobacterium sp.
GGACCGGCTTTTGAGGTGCGGCGTGTCGTAGCCGAGTGATTGAAGGTCATCGCGTGATTCTTCGAGAGACCGCCAAAGTCACTCGAGCAAAGGAACCAACGCGATGACCACTGCCCACGATATCGACCTGCCCGCTGTGCTGGCCGAACGACTCACCACCACCCACCCTGATGTACTGCGCGAACTGCTGGCCACGTTCATCCACACCTTGATGGGCGCGGAAGCCGACGCGTTGTGCGGCGCCGGATACGGTGAGCGCAGCAATGAGCGGACCAATCAGCGCAACGGCTACCGCAATCGTCAATTCGACACCCGGACAGGGTCATTGGACCTGGCGATCCCTAAATTGCGGCACGGATCCTATTTCCCGGACTGGCTGCTAGAACGGCGCAAACGCGCCGAACGGGCGTTGACTACCGTGGTGGCGACCTGCTATCTGCTGGGGGTGTCGACACGGCGGATGGACCGCCTCGTCGAGACGCTGGGTATCACGTCGTTGTCGAAGTCGCAGGTGTCGGTGATGGCCAAGGAACTCGACACCGCCGTGGAGGCATTCCGCACCCGGCCGCTGGACGCCGGCCCCTATACGTTTGTCGCTGCCGACGCCTTGGTCCTCAAGGTCCGCGAAGCCGGCCGGGTGGTCAACGTGCACGCGCTGATCGCGGTCGGGGTCAACGCGGAGGGCTACCGCGAGATCCTGGGCATCGACGTCACCACCGCCGAGGACGGCGCCGGCTGGCTGACCTTCCTGCGGTCGCTGACCGCCCGCGGGCTGTCCGGAGTCAAACTGGTCACCTCCGATGCCCACGCCGGGCTGATCAGCGCGATCGGCGCGACCCTGCCCGGCGCGTCCTGGCAGCGCTGCAGAACGCACTACGCGACCAACCTGATGGCGATCACCCCGAAGGCGTCGTGGCCGTGGGTACGCACGCTGCTCCATTCGGTCTATGACCAACCGGACGCTAATTCCGTTGCCGCACAATACGACCGAATCATCGATGCTCTCACCGAAAAGCTACCCCAGGTGGCTGATCACCTAGAGAACGCCCGCGCCGACCTCTTGGCGTTCACCGTATTCCCCAAACAAATCTGGCGCCAAATCTGGTCCAACAACCCTCAGGAGCGGCTGAACAAGGAAATCCGCCGCCGCACCGACGTCGTCGGGATCTTCCCCGACCGGAGCGCCCTGATCCGTCTTGTGGGAGCTGTCCTGGCTGAACAACACGACGAATGGGCCGAGTCCCGCCGCTACCTCGGCCTCGAAGTTCTCAGCAAATCACGCACCACCAACGACAACCCGACCGAACAGGAGGCCACCCCGGCGGCACTGACCGCCTGAACCATCAACTCGAAGAATCACACGACGACCTCGTACACCACGTCCCTGGACTTGACCCGGCTCGCGGCTGCGTCCGGGTCGGACCTTGACAGAGGATGAGGTCCAGTCGAGTGACATCTGTTCGCAAGCGCTTGTAGCAATTCACAAACGGGATCCGCTGCGAACAGTCGGCGGCGTCGCTCGCGACAGCTGGACAACATCATTTCTTTAAGGATCATGTCGTGAGCAGGCTGGCGAGTTAGACCAGCTCCGCGCCCACTGGTGAATTCGTCACTGTGACGTTTTGGTGGCGGGCGAAGCCGCGAGGAGGGGCGGGTGATCGGTCGCCAGTTATGGGCCCGCGGCCCGCACACTCAAGCACACCATGGCCATCACCTCACACAACTCAGCTGGTTGAACCCGACGCAACTACGGCCTATGCGCGGCGTGAGGGGTTCCGTTTGGAATCGAAGGCCCGGTCGGCGTTGTGAGGTGGTCAGAGCGGCTATCCGAGGGTGCAGGGCCGTTTGTTCAAAACAGCCTATTTGCCGATAAGCGACATTATGTCAAGTAAGCCGGGGACGCCCTCCCACTCATTAGCCCAACTGTCACTTACCGAGCAAGCCCCAGGAATGCCATCATTGCCCGTTCGACTTCGACGAGTTGCTCCGCTGTCAGCCGGCCAACCCGGGCATGGACATTCGAACGTCTGACCGTCGTGAGCTTGTCGATCATCACATCACTGTCTTGATCGAGTCCCGACTGCCTCTCGGCTCCGCCGCTGACGCGAATGCGCACCAGCGGAGCATCCAACAGCGTGCCGGTTATCGGAGCAACAGTCACCGAACTCGTGGCATCGAAGAGGTCATCCTGAACGATCACTGCCGGACGCGGTTTCTCCGCGGAAACCCTCCCGGCCACGGTCCAAATCTCCCCTCGGTTCACTCCTCGTCCTACCGCGTCGAGACTGCCTCAACGAAGTCTTGGTCATCGCTGTTTTCGTCCGCTCCTGCGACCAGCGAGGCTTGCCTGTGCGCCTCGGCCGCGAAAGTCTCGGTTCGCACGTCAGGCACCCAGACCTGCAGTGGCCGGAGGCCACGCTCGCGCATCCGTCGTCGATACTCGCCGACTCTGTGCCTCACCGCCATGTTTCCATGTTACATGTAACGCTGGGTGGTCTGGGGCCGCGCCGAACAGTCCAGTGCACAACTCAATCGCCCACGCAGTCAGGCTGCATGAGCGATTGAGCTGAAACGTCAGGCTGCTGCCGGGTAGGCAACGGCTTCGATGGTGTCGCGTGCCTTGTTCATGTCCTTGCGGAGCACGAGCGAGTACACGATCTCGACGACGCCCATGATCACGAGCCAGATGCCAGCGGCAAGCGTGAGCACGGCGATGGAGTCGAACGGCCAGACGAGCATGACCGCGCCGCCGATCACCGAGACGATGCCGGACACGATGTACCAGCCGCGCTCGGGCAGCTCGGGGACGCTGACGCCCACGACGGTCGCCGAAACGCCCTGGAAAACAAAGCCGATTCCGATCCACAGCGACAACAGAAGCACGGCATAGCTATCGCCGAAGTGCCGGAACGACAGGATCGCCAACACCACCGACAGCGCGCCGCTGATGAACAGCATCACGCGAGTTGTCGCCGATCGTGGCAGCGCGACGGCCAGAAAGACGTCGGCGATTCCACTGACGAGCAGATAGACGCCGAACAAGGTCGCGGCGACAAGGACTGACGGGCCAGGCCAAGCCAGCACAGCAGCGCCCAACGCCGCGGTGAGTACACCCGCGAGCAGCTTCGATTTCCAGATCCGCGAAACGAGGCTGGCCGGGTGTTGTTTTGTGTCTGTCATGAGATATTCCTTTTCAAATGGGGTTTTCGTGTGGTGCCGCCGCTTGGCCGGTTAGCTGAGGTAGCTCTCCCCCAGCGGCTAGTAGGACGATGCGCGAACTGTGGACTAGCTGGGGATGCCCCGGTGATCCTGGTACTGGCAAGGACAGGATTGCCCTCGGGAGGTGGCGCGCGTCAGATGTTTTCCGGCACAACATCTTTCGCCTGAGTTGTACCCGCCGGCGGAGCCATCAGAGACCGGGTAGCCCGACAGGCATCCCCGCGCTGGCCTTGCGCGGCGGGCCGGGGCCATTACAGTGCGACCGTGTCCCGAGAGTTCGTGGCGTACGGACCTTCGCACTGGAGTGCCCTAGCTGTCTTCGCGGTAGGCGGGGTCCATCTTGTGTGGTTGGGGCGCAGGCAGTCCGACGCGCAGTCCCGCTGGCTTGGTCGTGTCCTTGGCGCGGTGACGGCAGCGATATATCTCGCTGCGCAAATCTATTTGGTGAGTACGCAACCGCTCGTTGATTCGGTACCACTGCATCTGACCGACCTCGCCACCGTCGTTGGCGCGTACGCATTCTGGTCCCAGCGACGGTGGGCATATGTACTGACGTACTACTGGGGCCTGGTGCTGAGCACCCAGGCATTGATCACGCCGGCGCTGACGGGGCCGGACTTCCCCAGCCTTCAGTTCATCGTCTTCTGGTCGATACACATCCTGGTCGTGTGGGCGGCGATCTACTTCACGTGGGGCCGAGGGATGCGGCCGACGTGGCGGAGCTACCGCTTCACGGTAGTGGTCACGTTGGCCTGGGCGGCCTTCACGTTCACGTTCAATCGGATCGCGGGAACGAATTACGGCTTCCTCAACGGCAAGCCGGGCACCGGGAGCCTGCTGGATTACTTCGGGCCGTGGCCCGTGTATGTCTTCGTCGAGATCGCGCTGGTCCTGACGGTGTGGGCGCTGATGACCTGGCCGTGGGTGCGGACGGCGCGACGCCACGAATCGTTGCCCTGATGAGCTCGCCGCGTCACGACAGCGCGGCCGTGAGGTCGATTTCGACCCGTTGGCCGGGAAAACCCAATCGGGCGACACCCAACAGAGTGCAGGCAGATGAAAACGCCTCGCGGAGTTCGGAATCCAACAAGTCGGCCCACACCTTCGAGAGCACCTCACGGTCCGAACTGACAACGTAGACCACCGCGCGAACCACGTTGCTAGGCGTGGCCCCGGCCGCGGTCAGGGCGATCATGCAGTTGCTCACAGTCACCCGAACCTGCTCATCGAGGTCACCCTCGTCAGGAACACCGCCGTCGTGACGAACCGGGCACTGCCCGGCCAGGAACACCAACCGGTCAACGGCGGCTATGGTCACATGGTGGTACCCGGGCGGCCGATGCAACGCGTCGGGATTGATCCGTTCGATGCTCATGCCCAGATTCTCGTGTCTTCGCCGCCTCGACGACGGAGATCAGCGGGTGGGGAATAAGCCTGCGCTGCCGAGCGTCGGTACCGGCAAAGCCGAGAGACGAGGATCGCGATGAAGATTGGAATCTCCACGTTCGTCACCGACGACGGCATCGACACAGTGACGCTGGCGCGGGCGATCGAAGAGCGAGGCTTCGACTCGCTGGTCATTGCCGAGCACACGCAAATTCCGGCCAGCCGCCAGACCACCTACCCCATGGGCGGCGAGCTGCCTGCGCAGTACTACCGAACTCTCGACCCTTTCGTCACGCTCGCCGCGGCGGCGGCCGTGACGTCGCGGATCGAGCTGATGACCGGGATTGCGCTACTCATTCAGCGTGACCCCATCATCACTGCGAAGGAAGCTGCGAGCATCGACTTGATCTCTGGCGGCAGGTTCAGTCTGGGTGTCGGCGCCGGCTGGAATCTCGAGGAGATGCGCAACCACGGCACGGACCCGAAGACCCGCGGTGCGCTACTCGACGAGCGCATTGACGCCATCAAGGCCCTCTGGACCGACGAACCCGCCGAATATCACGGCAAATACGTCGAGTTCGAATCGACCTACATGAGGCCCAAGCCAGTTCAGAAGCCGTATCCGCCCATCTTCGTCGGCGGCGACTCCGATGCCACGGTAAAACGGATCATCAGGCACAAGGCGGGCTGGATATCCAACCCATTCCCGGTCGAGCATCTTAAGGAAAGAATCGACCAACTGCGCGACGGCGCGGGTCACGACGTTCCGTTGGCTATGTTCGGCACGCCGCCCGAGCCCGATTACTGGCGTGGCGTCGAGGCTCTGGGTTTCGACCAGGTGGCACTGCTGCTCCCGACGTTACCGACGGACGAATCCCTGCGAGTACTCGATGAGTACGCCGCCACGGTTGCGGAGTATCGCGGATAAACCACCTGCCCGCTGATCAGGTCGCGACGTGATCGGCCCAGGAAGCACGTTTGCGCCAGACATTTCGCTCTCTGTGCATAGACTCGACGCCTCGGCCTACTATCGTCGCCGGGCCGTTTGCCGGACTACACCATGCACCGAGTTGGGACGTAATGACCACAACTGATCACGAGGCATCCACTGCTGTCGTGAAGCTGCCTCCCGCTCCCCCTTTCCCCCGGGCCATCCAAGGCGCGTTGGCAGTGGCCAATCGCAGACGAGGGATACAGATGTTGCGCCGTCGCTACGGTTCGGCCTTTACCCTCGATCTGCCGATCTTCGGACAAATGGTCGTCATCAGCGATCCCACCCATATCCGCCAGCTGTTCAAGACACCTCCCAGCGTCGTCGACACGACCGACGCGAATCTTGGCCGGATCATGGGACCAAATTCCATGTTCGCGCTGATGGGCGACCAGCACCGAACCCGACGCAAGTTACTGACACCCACGTTCAATGGACGGCGCCTGGCCTCCTACGAAGCGATCGTGGAACGCGAGGCGGTCGATGAGTTCGCCTCCTGGCCACACGATCAGATCTTCCCGGCAATGCCGTCGATGGTCCGTATCACTCTCAACGTCATCCTGCGCGCGGTGTTCGGGGCGGACGGCGAGGAGCTGGAGCGTCTGCGCAAGATACTGCCGCCCGGGATTAAACTCGGTTCGAAACTCGCGCTGATCCCTGTGCCGCAATGGGATTGGGGACGATGGAGTCCATGGGGCCGGTTCTACCAATACCGCCGCGACTACGACGTGCTCGTTCACCAGTTGATCGACAAGGCCGAGGCCGACCCCGACCTTGCGTCCCGTGACGACATGCTGGCGCTGATGCTGCAGAGCACCTACGAAGACGGCACATCGATGAGCCGGGCCGAGATCGCCGACGAACTGATCACCATGCTCGCGGCCGGTCACGAGACGACCGCGACCTCGCTTGCCTGGGCGGTCGAACGTCTACAGCGACACCCGCAACTGCTTGACCGCCTCGTCGCCGAACTCGATGCCGGGTCCGAAAATCTGTTGGACGCCACCGTGTCCGAGATCCTGCGCACGCGTCCCGTCATCGACATCACGTTCCGTCAGGTCAAGGCCCCCACCCTGGACATCGGTCCGTGGACGATGCCGCAGGGCCAACTGATCGCTGCCAGCATCGGTTTGCTGCACGAAGACGAAGCCGTCTTCCCCGACGCTCGCCGCTTCAATCCCGATCGCTTCATCGATCAACGCCCCGATCCCGTGCAATGGATCCCATACGGCGGTGGAGTTCGTCGCTGCATCGGCGCGGCATTCGCCACCATGGAGCTGCGCGTCGTGTTACGAACTCTGTTGCGCGACTACGTAATCCTGCCGTCGCGCGCTCGAGACGAACGGTGGCTGTCGCGGGGGGTTGCCATCGCGCCGTCGCGTGGAGCGAGGGTGCAGGTTCGCCCCCGACGCCGGTGAAGCGGCCCGATTCTCAGTAGCCGCTGAGCAGCGCGCGTAGCCGGCCGAGCGCAAGCTGGATGGATGTGCTCTCTGTCTCGGCTGTCACGACGACGTCGTCGGAATCTTGAACCCGTAGCCGCGCCTCGACGCGCTCGCCAGTGTCGAGCCCGAGCGCCTTGGCGCCTCGCATGAGCAGCGGTTGCCCGACGGCCTGCACGCTGTGCTCGGTCATCCACCACTGGCCGAGCCGCTGCTGCGCTGCCTCGTCATCGCCGGTGATGTCCCAGCCGTGCAGCACCAACTCCTCGCGCATGTGCTCTGCGAACCACGGCACCTTCATGGTCCGTCCTGTCCAGGCGACGTCGGTGTCGTCAGGTAGTTCCTCGGCTGCCGCGGCGACTTCATCGAGCCGCGCCATCCGCTCGACGAACGCCGACCACAAGTCAGCGTTGGCCAGCGCCCGAAACGGAGCCTCACGTTCTTCGAAACCCCGAGTTGGCACGGGCTCGCCGCCGAGGTGGCCGCCGAGCACGCGTGCCAATTCTTCTGCGTTGCCGGTTTGATGAATGACGATGTCGCGCACTGTCCATGCCTCGCACCAGGTGCCGGCCTCGGGACGTCGGCGCTCGACGGCCTCGGCGACGGTTGCCACTCCGGAAAGCCGTCCAGATCCACGCGGTCCAGTAACGAATCCATGCTCATGCTGGGAGGGTTACCCCTACACGATTCGATGACGCTCGAACCGTGTATGCGTCCTCTCTAGCGAACGGGGTCAATGAGATTGCGGAACTTCGCCGCCGGATAGACGGATGCCCCTAGTCCCCGGACCCGATCAGCCAACGTCACGTCAGAAGTCACGATTGTGAGCTGCTGAGGATTGGCGTCAACCTGCACGCGCCGGACGATCTCGTCATCGCCGGAGTTGGCCGCGGCCTGTGGCGCATGTCGTATCTCGACCACAGACGAGCGAATGGGCGGAGACATCGGATGCTCGAATACGACGGTCACGTGCTGACCTTCCGCCGACGCCCAGCGTTCGAGGTTTTCCACCAGGTGGACCATCGCGCCGCGCCGGTTCTTCCACCAGCCGTCAGGCCGGATCCCGATCACGTTCATGGCGTCGACGATCCACCGCACAGCACCGAAGGTAGTGCCTCAGTAGACCGCGATCTCGATGAGATTTCCGTCGAGGTCGCGGCAGTAGTGCGACGTCATCGGCCCGAGAGCCCCAGTCTTGGGCACCGGGCCCTCGGTGATCTCGACGCCGCACTCATCGAGGTGGGTGCGGACCTCCTCCGGCGTGCATTCGGTGATGAAGCACAGGTCTTCGGACCCTGCGGCCTCGACCGCCCCGGTCACCCACGCTGGATCATCGGCTTGGGCGCCCACGGGTCGCAGGTTGATCTTCTGGTGCCCGAAGGACAGCGCTGTTCGGTTCGACGGCCCAAACGTCTGCCGCGTCATTCCTAGAACACGCTCGTACCAGGCCGCCGTGGCTTCGACATCCCGACAGTTCAACACCACGTGGTCGATCCGCTCCACTGTGAAACTCATGGGTCTAGCTTCCTTGATTTCGTCGCTGTCGACAGCAGACCGCATACCCTGATCGCGTGGACGTTGACGGCGCCGTCCAGTGGGTTTCGACGTGATGTCTCCCCGATTGGAATCAGGTCGAGTCACTGGTCCAGGAGGCACATCGACGCTACTCGCCCCAACAGGATGGCGCTGTCGCCGATTACATACCGGTGCTCGCCCAGGCAAATCCGGACCTCTTCGGAATCTGCGTGGCCGAGGTGAACGGAGAGCTGCATTCCGCAGGTGATGTGGACGCGGAGTTCTCGATCCAGTCGATCTCGAAGGCCTTCGTCTATGCGCTGGTGTGCGAGAAGATCGGCCATGAGGCGATCCGTCGACGCATCGGAGTCAACAACACCGGCCTGCCGTTCAACTCCGTCATGGCCATCGAGCTCAACGACGGACATCCGATGAACCCGATGGTGAATGCCGGAGCAATTGCCACCACGGCACTAATACCCGGACCCACAGCGGCCGAGCGGTGGGAGCGGATACACCGTGGTCTGTCCCAATTCGCCGGGCGCCCACTCGAACTCGACGATGTTGTGTACAAGTCAGAATCGGAGACGAATCAGCGCAATCGCGCCATCGCGCGCCTTCTGGAAGGCTACGGGCGGCTCGACGTCGATCCGCTCTCGGTGGTCGACACGTACACCAAGCAGTGTTCGCTTCGAGTAACCGCGAGCGACCTTGCGGTGATGGGTGCGACCCTCGCCAATGGCGGTGTCAATCCGCGCACCGGTGAACGGGTTGTGTCGGGCCAGATGTGTCGGGACACGCTCGCGATCCTCGCGGCGAACGGGCTGTACGAGCGGTCCGGCGAATGGCTTTTCGAGATCGGGCTTCCGGGCAAGTCCGGAGTATCCGGTGGAATCGTGACTGTGGCGCCGGGCAAGGCCGGTATCGGCGTGTTCTCGCCGCGACTGGATTTCGCGGGCAACACCGTCAGGGGCCAGTATGCGACCGCGTACTTGTCGAAGGTGCTCGGCCTGAACATCTTCGCTTGCGGTAGGCACACGTAGCCGGCGTCACCCGTTGCGAAGAAATGCCGCGAGCTGATCTGACGTCTTCGTCCATCCGTTGTGGAAGTTGTCGAATTCCTTTGGCGGCATGAGGGAATGCTCGATGGACATGAGCGTCTGTTCGGCGTTGAACGGCTCGAAGGATACGGTGACGACGCTGACGGACGTCGGGTCCTCCCAATTCGAATTGCTCCAGGTGAAGCGCAGAAGGTGCGGGCGGTCGATCGCCAGGAACTGGCCCGTGATCAGGACGCTGGAGCCCAGGTCGTCGACGTCGAAGCGCACGACGCCCCCGACGCGGGGTTCGACCGTGATCGCAACACAACGGGCCGGGCGCGGACACATCCACTCCTCCAACGACTCTGGATCGAGCCATTGGTCGAACACGACGTCCGGAGTGGCAGGCATGACGCGTTGAACGCGAACAACTGGCGCATCGGTCATCGTCCGCGTCCCTTTCGGCGCAGGCGCGCGGAGAGCGCGTCAGCTCGCGTCGACCAAAAGTCTGTCTGGTCGTTGATCCACCTCTGTGCGATCGACAACCCTTCCGGGCGCAGAGACAGCCAGTGCTCACGTCCGCGGATCTCCCGTGCGACGAGTCCGGCGGCTTCCAGCACGCCGATGTGACGTGACACGCCGGCGAACGTCATCGGCAGCGGTGCAGCCAAGTCGGTAATGCGGGCATCGCCTCCTCGAAGCGCCTCCAGGAGCTGGCGTCGAGTCGGATCGGCGAGCGCGGCGTAGGCCCGGTCCAACACCTGATCTTCAACCATCTTGTTGACTATAGCGGCCGCTCGTGGTCTGCTGGAGACAGAAATTAAACAAACACGTTGAATATTTGCATTTGCGAAAGTAGAAGGGAAGCAATGGAAACACCCACGGCGCGTCGCTCGATCAACACTCCGCCCGAGGTGGCACGCCTCTATCAGGAGACAAGGGGCCGAATTGCCGGGCTGGTGACTTCGCTCGACGAGACCGCGTTGAGCACATCCGTCGGGGCGTGTCCAGGGTGGTCGGTCCGCGACGTGGTGGCCCATGTGACGGCCGTCGCGGAGGATTGGGCGAGCCGACGCCTGACCGGGCCGCCCACCGACGAGCAGACAGCCATGCACGTCGCCCGATTCAACGGCTGTCACATCGCCGAGATTCTGGCGGTGTGGGCCGCCGCTGCCGCACAGCTGGACCAGATGGCCGAATCTGCCGGTGTGGAACCTCCTCTCGGGGATATCGCATGCCATGAGCACGACATCCGCAGCGCGATCGGCCGGCCAGGGGCCCGCGATTCCGGGGCGGTGTGGTTCACGTCGGATCGTCTTCTGGACAGCCTGCGGACACCTGTGCCTCTGCAGGTGATCGTGGAAGACGAGCAGTACCGGAGCGGACCGGACGATGAGCCCGAATTGACCCTTCGCACTACGCGATTCGACGCGTTGCGCTGGCGGACGGGACGCCGAAGCCGCGCCCAGCTGGCCGCCATGGAGTGGTCGGGTGACCCCGCCGCAGTGCTCGATCACCTGTGCCTGTTCGGTCCGGCCGACGTGGACGTCGTCGAATGAACGACATACCGTCGGTCGTCGACCGGAGCACCTTCGAAGCCGAAGTGGACAGATTGAGGGTGCGGGAGAAAGCGCACGTCCGCGAGGGCGACGCGATAGCCGCGGCGCGACGACAACTCCCCATGGTGGAGGTCGACGCGAATCTCGGCCTAACAGGACCCGACGGGCCGCTCACCCTTCTCGATGCGTTCGAAGGACGCCGGCAACTCATCGCCTACTACTTCATGTGGTACCCCGGCCGGCCCGCACCGCAACAGTGCGAAGGCTGCACGTGGTGCACCACCCACGTCCAGGAGCTCGCCTACCTTCACTCGCGCGAAATCACCTATGCCGTGTTCTGCCAGGGTCCCTTCGATGAGAGCAATCGATACCGCGAGTTCATGGGCTGGACGACACCCTGGTACTCCGCACTCCCCTCCCTGGACACGCTTCTTGTCGGTCGCCACGTCGGCTTGATGCATCTCGTCTGCTACCTGCGCGATGGCGACCGGGTTTTCGAGACGTATTGGACCACCCGGCGCGGCGTAGAGGTCATGGACTACAGCTACGCGCTGATGGACCTCACCATGTACGGACGACAGGAGCCGTGGGAGGACTCCCCGCCGGGATGGCCGCAGGAGTGGCCGGTCGACGGCTCCAACACCCGGATGGACGGCCGCCCGATAGCTCAATGGTCGCGACTCGAAGCCGGTCGCTCCGATGATCTCAGGCCCGGCCAATCAGGCTGATTGGCAAACCAATTCGCCGCTGATGTGATGCGCCGCCAAGCGCATTGCCATGCCAGCTTCCTGCGAGCCCTCAGGGCTGTGATCGAATGGTCCGGTCAAACGCATGGGAGCAGGTAGTGACTCTGAACGACGTGGTCGACCAGCTGCGCGCCGACTACGACGCGACGCCGTATGCAGCGGTTTCATTCCCGCAGTCGGCGCCGGGACAGCTTGCCGCTATCGCATACCTGTTCGGGCTGGAGACGCCCCAGGTGTCAACCGCGCGCGTACTCGAAATCGGTTGTGCTTCCGGGGCCAATCTGATCCCGTTCGCTGCGGCGCACCCCCGGGCCCGCGTTGTCGGTATCGATCTGTCGCCGGTCCAGATCGAGACGGCCAACGCCCACGTGCAGGCCTTGGGCCTTGAGAATGTCGAGCTCGTCGAGGGTGATGTCGCTCGCTTGGATCTCGCTGCGCTCGGGCAGTTCGATTTCATCATCGCCCACGGCGTGTACAGCTGGGTACCCCCCGGGGTGCAGGACGCGCTGTTGTCCGGGATCCGCACGATGCTGTCCCCGGATGGGGTCGCCTACGTCAGTTACAACGTGTATCCGGGCTGGAAGTCCAAAGAGGTTCTCCGAGACGCCATGATGCTCGCCAGTGGTGGCGGGGTAACCCCGGACGAGAGGATCCGCAGCGCACGCAGTATGGCGGATTTCCTCGGCGATGTTGCCCCGCCCGACAGTGTGCTGGCCAGAGTGGTGACCGAATCTAAGGCATTCGCAGAGCAATTCGGGGACTCCTACGTGCTGCACGACGAGCTGGAGCCGGTCAACACACCGTGCTACTTCTACGCGATGGTGGAGCGCGCCGGTGCGCACGGGTTGGCATATTTGGCCGAAGCCAGTCCCGAGGTGATGATGCCAGGCAACTACGGTCCACGGGTTGCCGAATACGTGCACGAGAAATCCAAAGGCGTTCAAGTGCTGGCCGAGCAATACCTGGATTTCGTGGCCAACCGCATGTATCGCGAATCTCTTTTGGTGCAGGCTGACCGCGCCCCCCACATCCACTACAACCCGGACGGCAGTCGATACGCTCGGTTGCACATTGCCGCGTCGCTGCCGCCTGCCGACGGGCAGACGCGCGTGGATCATTCTCGCCAGGAATACGTGCAGTCCGATGGCGCGACGCTGTTCACGAACGATCCAGGTATCAAGGCGGCGCTGGACGCACTGAGTGCGCGCTGGCCGTGGACGCTGTCGCGGCAGGAACTCATCGAGGCGGCGCGTGCGCGGCTCGTCGCCGTGGGTCTCACGCCCGGCGACAACCTTTCGCAACACGTCGACAACCTCATGAGCGTCTTGATTCTTCAGGGCCAGGCGCGGTTTCGTCTCGACCCGGTGGTGCCGGAACCCGCGGTCGACCCGGTTCGGGTGGATGAGGTAGCCAGACGCATGGCGGAGGTGACGCGAGAGGACGGCTCCGCATCGACCTTCAACCGCTGGCACGAGACGCTGAGTCTGTCTCCGGTCGAGAGCTACCTTCTGCCCTTGCTGGACGGCACCCGTGACCGCGACGCACTCGTTGCCGCGTTGGTGGCTCTGGACCGTGAAAACCCGATTCCGATCGAGAAGCACGGCACGCAGGTTCCGATTGACGCGGACCGCCGCGCTGCGCTCGCGGAACACGTTGACGCGTTGCCGCAACGGCTTTCGGAGATGAAGTTGTTGTGAATCAGCGCGCGGCGAATACGAGCCCGGCCGGAGACAAGGTTCAGCTCTCTGCCGACCACGTAGGTCAGACTGTCGCGCAGCTCGAACGGCGCATATCCGCACGGTTCGGTGAGCGTGGGCTGACCAAGGCGGTACGCGATCTCGGTGGCCTGGTCGTGCTCGTGGAAAGCGAAGCCGCCAACTCGCGCGACCGTCTTCGGCGCCGGGCGATGGCCGCTCGCGTCGCTGGGATCACGATCGTCGCCGCGACGCTGATCGCGCTGGCGTTCTCATTGCGCTCGGTTATCGTCAACGGGCTTGCCCGGACCGCAGATTGGGTCCCGCTCGTCGAAAGTACCGTCAACGATCTCGTCTTCGCGGGTATCGCTCTGGTGTTCCTATGGGCGTTTCCCGAGCGCTTGGAACGTCGTGCACTGCTGCGTGTGCTCCACCGGTTGCGGTCGTTCGCGCACGTCATCGACATGCACCAGCTGTCGAAGGATCCGGAACAGGTCAGTCCGGGATATACGCCGACCGCGGAGAGCATCCGGCACGGGCTCGACGCCGACCAGCTCCACTACTACCTCAACTACTGCTCGGAGATGCTCAGCCTGGACGCCAAGGCCGCGGCGCTGTGTGCCGAACACAGCGCCGACGACGTCGTGCTCGAGACGATCTCCTACATCGAGACGCTGACCACCGAGCTGTCCAACAAGATCTGGCAGAAGATCTCGCTGCTCCCCCGCAGCTAATGCCCGTAACGCCAAACCTGAATGCAGCGAAATACCGGAGTCACGTCAAAACCAGCCGTCACAGGTGTTCGGAGGCCGCATGCGCAGGCGATTCAAGGCCGGAGTGGGTGCAGTGACACTGTGCGCGGCCGTCGCGCTGGGTGGGTTCCCTCAAGCGGTCTCACACGCAGAACCCGCCGCGGTGAAGGACTTCTCACGACCCGCCATCGTCATCCTGGGCTACGGACTGAACCAGAACGGCACGATGCGCACGATCCTTCGCCGGCGGGTCCTCACCGGGCTCGCGGTCGCGCAGTTCTTTCCCCAATCGCCGATCATCGTGACCGGCGGCAATCCGCAGAACGGTGTCACGGAAGCCGAGCAGATGCGAAAGATGTTGCTGCTCCTCGGCATTCCGAACGACAGAATCATCGTGGAGGACAGAGCCAACAGCACTGTGCAGAACGCCCAGTTCTCGGTACCTCTCGCAAAGCAGGCGGGCACGTCGGGCGTCATCCTGGTGACCTCCACGACCCATCAGGGACGAGCCGACGGTGATTTCGCCGATGCGGGCGCCAACGTGTTGGCCACGGTGAGTTATCCGGACGGAAACCCCTCGACCAACGTCGCTCAATTCGCGCGCGACGCAATGAGTCCGTTTATCAACGTCGGCTGACGAGCGAGACGTAACTAGGGTTGGGCTATGAGCCTCGTCACCTATGACCTGCGGGATCACATCGCGACCATCTCCTTGAACCGGCCCGAGGCTCGCAACGCCATCAACGGCGCGCTGCGCAACGAGTTGAACGCGGCCTGGGAGCGGTTCCGGGGTGAGGAAGACGCCTGGGTCGGGATACTGAAGGGCGAGGGCAGCGTGTTCTGTGCCGGCGCCGATCTCAAGGACGGTGAAGGCGCAGTGGGCACGTTCGCTGGCACATTCTGGGAGAAGCCGACGATCAACTCTTTCGAGAGCGGCATGGAGCTGTTCAAGCCCACGATCGCCGCCGTGCAGGGGCCATGTATCGGATACGGGTTGACCGGAGTATTGTTCTGCGACTTCGTGATTGCGAGTACCGACGCCACATTCTGCTACCCGGAGGTGACGATCGGAGTGCCCACGATCGTCGGGGCGATCCGGCTTCCACCGCGGGTGGGATGGGCCAACGCGATGGAGCTGCTGCTGACAGGAAAACCGATGAACGCCCAGCGGGCAAAGGAGATCGGTCTGGTGTGGAAGCTCGTCGAGCCGGACGAACTGCACGCTGAAGCGACGGCGTGGGCCCGCACGCTCACAGCCGCAGCGCCCTTGGCGCAGCGGGCTACCAAGGAGGTGGCGTGGCGAACCGCCGACATGGGCTGGATCGAATCGGTCCGATTCGGCGAGACCATGCGCAAGGTCGCCGCCGTCACCGAGGACGCCGCCGAAGGACCCCGGGCGTGGCGCGACAAGCGCAAGCCTGAATGGCACGGGCGGTGACAACCATGCGGTATCTGCATCGTGTATTGCTCTGTCTCGCAGCTATTCTCGTCGTGAGTGGATGCCGGTCGGCGACCGCGGATCCGCCGAATCCTGCCCAGGTGAAGTTGGGCGAGGCGTTCACGTTAGGGCTTGGACAAGACGCGACCATCGCCGGTGAACCGCTGCGGGTGAAGTTCGACCAGGTGTTAGAAGACTCGCGATGTCCACGAAAGGTCAGCTGCGTCTGGACGGGCGAGGCGCGCCTGCGCGTGCTCGTCGACGCGATGGACGGCCACGCGCCGACGGCCGTCGAATTCAACACAAACCCTGCCCCCGGCCAAACCAGACTCGAAGCAAAGACGGGCCCGTTCACGATCCGTCTGCTGTCACTCGATCCGTATCCGGAGACCCCGGAGGCCATCCCCTCCTCCGAATATCGGGCGGTTCTGCGCGTCGTCAAAGACTAGGCGGCTGATCAAGTTATTGACACCTAGTTGCCATCTAGTCCTCGTTCAGTTGTCAGCAACCGCGGCTAGCGTGCCCGCGTGGTATCCCGTCGGAGATTCCTGGCGGCATTGGCCGGGTCGGCTGCCGTCGTCGGCGCCGCGTTCGCCGCGCCAGTTGCGTCCGCTTCACCGGACCCGGCCACGGTGGCGGCTCGCTTTCGTGGTGTGAGGCCGACGTCGTGGGGTACGTCGTTGCCAGGGGTTATGTCAACGTTCGCTGCGTCCGGCAAGCAGCTCGCGCTGACCTTCGATGCCTGCTCCGGAGGGTGCGACGAGTCGCTGCTCGGCACGCTGATCCACAATTCCGTGCCCGCGACGCTCTTCTTGTGCTCGAAATGGCTTGACGCACACCCCGGTCGCGCTCAGCAGTTGGCGGCGAATCCACTGTTCGAAATCGGCAACCACGGAACGCGCCATGTCCCGTTGTCCGTCACCGGGCGCTCGGCGTACGGAATAGCAGGAACACGCTCGGCCGACGAGGCGGCGACCGAAGTCTGGACCAACCAGGTGAGACTCACGGCGCTGACAGGAACACCCCCTGCGTGGTTTCGTCCCGGCACCGCCTATTACGACGATGTCGGGGTCTCGATCGTCGACGACCTCGGTCTACGCCCCGTCGGCTTTGCCGTGAACGCCGACAACGGAGCGAAATCGTCTGCGGCACAAGTTCGTTCTGCGATCACCAGGGCAGCGCCAGGATCCGTCGTCCTTGCGCACATGAATCATCCCGAGTCAGGTACCGCCGCGGGCGTCGGCGACGCGATCACTGCGCTGCGGGCAGCGGGGTGGGACTTCGTCACGCTCTCCGGCCGAGTGGTGAACAGCGGCTAGTGCCGAGGTGCATCTTGCGGCTCAACGAGATTCACGTTATGCAGACGCCTACTCGAACTTTTTCTGCATAACGTGAATTTCGGCGCTGGGCGGGCCGCGCGCGTACCACCGCGTTCGCGAAGGCACCGCCGGCTCTGAGGGCCGTCGCTGATCACCAATCGATCATGCGGGACAGGTACGGCGCCATGTTCGTGGTGCGCACGGGGGTGACGACGACCGCGGGCTCGGTGGCTTCGATCATCTGTCCGTTGCCCAGATACATCGCCACGCTCTGAGTGCCGTTGGGCCCGAAGAAGAGCAAGTCGCCACGCCTGGCCTGGGCCGGGGCGATCTTGCGGCCGGCGAGGTACTGGTCCCCCGATTTGCGCGGCATCTTGATGCCGACGCCGCCGAACGCGTACACCATCAGGCCCGAGGCGTCGAAACCGACGATGTTGGCGTCGGGCCCCGTGCCGCGCGTCGGGCCCGCCATGTTGCCTCCGCCGTAGAGGAACGGCACGCCGCGCTGGGACAGCGCACGCTGGATCACGAAGTCGATGTACTGCTGGCGACTCGACGTCGGCGGCGAGTCAGCGGCCGCGACGCCCGGAGCGGCCATCAACAGGACAAGACCGATCGCGAAGGCCAAGCCCCGTATCGCTCCTCGCGTCCGCACGATGCGTTTCATTCGTTTTCACTCTCTCATTCACAGCAGTCACTACAGCAACAATGGTGCCAGGGCCTAGATGCCGAGCGCACGTCGCTGACCAGGATTTTTTCGTTCTGTGACGCAACGGTGACCGCTCTGAGCGACTAGGGGCCCGCGTTGCCTACGCCCACTCGTGTACTCGGCGGTAACCGCGTCGTATTGTCTGGTACTGGGTCCACGTTCGGACCGGCAACCGCGCTGGACAGGAGCAAAACCCATGGCCATCATCGATGCGGATCTACAGGCCCCGACACCGTTCGAGCAGGACGTCGCCGCAACTCAGCGCTATATCGACAGCCCGCGGTACGACGGCATCATCCGTCTTTACACGGCCCGCCAAGTCGCCGAGCAGCGCGGCACGATCCCCTCTGACTACCCGGTGGCCCGCGAGGCCGCCGAGGCGTTCTATCCCCGGCTGCGCGAGTTGTTTGCCGAGAAGAAAAGCATCACCACATTCGGTCCGTACTCGCCGGGTCAGGCCGTGGTGATGAAGCGCATCGGCATCGAGGGCATCTACCTCGGCGGGTGGGCCACCTCGGCCAAGGGCTCGATCAGCGAGGATCCCGGGCCCGATCTCGCCAGCTATCCGCTGAGCCAGGTGCCCGACGAGGCCGCCGGCCTTGTTCGCGCGCTGCTCACCGCGGACCGCAACCAGCAGTATCTGCGGCTGCACATGACCGACCAGCAGCGCGCGGCGACGCCGCCGATCGACTACCGGCCGTTCATCATCGCCGACGCCGACACGGGACACGGCGGGGATCCGCACGTGCGCAACCTGATTCGGCGCTTCGTCGAAGCGGGTGTGCCCGGATACCACATTGAGGACCAGCGCCCGGGGACGAAGAAATGCGGACACCAGGGCGGCAAGGTTCTGGTTCCCTCCGACGAGCAGATCAAGCGCCTCAACACCGCCCGCTTCCAGCTCGACATCATGCGCGTGCCCGGCATCATCGTGGCGCGCACCGACGCCGAGGCGGCGAACCTGCTCGACAGCCGTGCCGACGAACGCGACCAACCGTTCATCCTGGGCGTCACCAACCTGAGAATCCCGTCGTACAAGGCCTGCTTCCTGGCGCTGACGCGACGCTTCTACGACCTCGGCGCGACGGAGATCAACGGCCACCTTCTCTATGCGCTGCCTGATGGCGAGTACGCCGCGGCCGATGCGTGGCTCGATCGTCAAGGTCTGATGCAAAAGATCGCCGAGGCCGTCTCGGCGTGGAAGGACGGCGCGGACGAGCCGATCGATGTCAGCTACGACAAGATCGAGTCCCAGTTCGTCGACGTGTGGCAGGTCGACGGCGGCCTGGAGACGTACAGCGAGGCCGTTGCCGAGTTGCTCGAATTCCGTGCGAGGGAGGGCGAGCCCGGCGACATGAGCGCCGCCGAATGGCGGGAGTTCGCGAAGAGCGCGCCGACGTCCACCGCGCGCGAAAAGGCAAAGGAGCTGGGCGCCGACGTGGCGTGGGACGCCGAACGCGCCAAGACGCCGGAAGGCTATTACCAGGTCCGCGGCGGGATCCCGTACGCGATCGCGAAATCACTTGCCGCGGCGCCGTTTGCGGACATTCTCTGGATGGAGACCAAGACCGCGGACCTCGCTGACGCGAAACAGTTCGCCGACGCGATCCATGCCGTCTACCCGGACAAGATGCTGGCGTACAACCTCTCGCCCTCGTTCAACTGGGACACCACCGGCATGACTGACGAGGAGATGAAGGCCTTCCCCGAAGAGATCGGCAAGATGGGATTCGTCTTCAACTTCATCACCTACGGCGGCCACCAGGTCGACGGCGTCGCCTCCGAGGAGTTCGCAACGTCGCTCAAACAGGACGGCATGCTCGCGCTGGCGCGCCTTCAGCGCAAGATGCGCCTCGTCGAATCCCCTTACCGCACACCGCAAACTCTCGTTGGCGGCCCGCGCAGCGATGCTGCGCTCGCGGCGTCCTCGGGCCGCACGGCGACCACCAAGGCGATGGGTGAAGGCTCGACCCAGAGCCAGCACCTCGTCCAGACCGAGGTGCCGAAGAAGCTGCTCGAGGAGTGGCTCGCGATGTGGAGCGATTACAACGAGCTCGGCGAGAAGCTGCATGTCCAGCTCCGGCCGCGGCGCGCGGGATCCGACGTTCTCGACCTCGGTATCTACGGTGACGGTGATGAGCCGCTGGCCAATGTGGTCGTCGATCCGATCAAGGACCGCCACGGCCGCAGCATCCTGACGGTGCGCGACCAGAACACGTTCGCCGAGAAACTTCGGCAGAAGCGCTTGATGGATTTGATCCATGTGTGGCTGATCCACCGGTTCAAAGCCGAGATCGTCTACTACGTCACGCCGACCGAGGACAACATCTATCAGACCGAGAAGATGAAGGCGCACGGCATCTTCAGCGATGTGTATCAGGAGGTCGGCGAGATCATCGTCGCCGATGTGAACCAGCCACGGATCGACGAGCTGCTGGCTCCCGACCGCGAAGCGCTGTGGAAGCTGATCCGCAAGGAAGACAGCTAGCCAGGGCGAGCGAAGCGACGGGAGAAAGGTCCAGGGCGAGCGAAGCGACGGGAGAAAAGTCGCATCACAGGCCCGGCTGGTCCTCGATGATGCCGAGCCAGATCTGGGCGACGTCGATGGCCACCTTCTCGCTGATGAATGCGTGCTGGGTGCCGGTGTAGATGTCGCGGAACGCTCGTTCGAGGCGGCTCCCCTCACGAATGGCGCTGGTGCCCGCGACCAGATGGGCCCACTCGGCGCATCCCCGAGCAACATCCGTCGCGTAGACAGCGGCGGCACGCATGTCCGCGCGCAAAAGCGGCGTGAGGTCTTCGCCGGACGCGACCGCCGCCTCGGCCGTGGTGAACGCGTCGAGCACCAGCAGGCGCGCGGCACGCCAGGCCGCGACGTGGTGCGCAAGGCCTTTCTGAAAGGTCGGTCGACTGGCCAATGCGGCCATATCGCTCATGCGGAACTTCGTGGCGGCAAGCTCTTGGACATCGTCGAGCATGCTCTTGGCGACGCCGAGCGCCCACGACGCGTGACCTGCGGCGGTGACGGGCATGAGGCCCATTCGGGTGGCTGGCGACGAGCCTCGGCGCGGCTCGCGGACGAACAGTGGAAATGTGCGACTGTTCGGAACGAACACGTCGTCCGCGCGGTAATCGTAGGATCCAGTTCCCTTGAGCCCCTGCACGAACCAGCCGTCAAGGAATGTGATGTCCTTCCGCGGAACGATTGCCACCTGCATGTCCGGGAGACCCTCTGCGGCCCAGCGCACTTCGCCGTCGTCCATCGGCATGAACCCGGCAGCGATGTACTCTGAGTGCCCGGTGCCTGAGCCGAAACTCCACGACCCGCTCAACCGGTAGCCGCCGTCCACCGCAGCACCCTGCCCATTCGGGAAGAACTGGCCTCCCATCGTGACGCGATTGTCATGGGCAGTGAATACTTCCGCGAAACCTTCATCCGGCAAATACGCCGCGGCGGCGAATGACGACGGCAGGTTCGCGATGCCGATCCAACCGAAAGAGCCGTCCTGCCAAGACATTTCAATCCATGTCGAGATCATCTCGGCGAACGAGGGCTCCATTCCGGCGGCTGCGACAGGATTGAACGCCGACATCAGTCCGGAGGTCCACATCTCCTTCACCACCGCTGGCGTGAGAGTGCGCATCGACTCTGCCTCAGCTGCCTCGGCACGCACCAGGTCACGCATGCCGCGCGCCAATCCGACGACCCGGTCGTCGACGTGCACCGTCGATGTCATCGGCGTCTTCCACCTCCGCGCTGAGGCCCCCGGGTCACGAACAAATAAAGACGGTACGGGACCGTCACAACACACCGCCGCCACCCAGTAACCCGCCATGCGGCCGGCTCGGATCGCGGTTCGGGTTCGGATACGGGAGTGGGGCACGACTTGACGGCGCAACGCTGATCGGTGCACGGGTGCTCGGCAATGCGGGTGAACGGGAGGCGGCCACGCTGGGTGCGGTCGCCGGGGGCTGAGGCCCCGCGCCGGGCGCGGCTCCTGCCGATGGCGCGATCTGCGGCTGGGGCCGGGATTCGACGGCCGATGCCACGGGAGTTTCGACAAGAGGTGAATCAGGCGCGACGGATTGCGTCGATGACGGAGTCGACTGCGTGTCGCCGGCGGTGGGGGCAATGGCCGGGTTTGACCGTGCGGGCCACTGCAAGAGCGCCACGATCGCCACGGCCGCGGTGACCGCCGAGGCGACGAGCGCGACCGGCACGACCTTGCTGCTCCCGCCGCCCGCACGCTGCTGCGGAGTGTCCTCGTCCGCGAGGTCGCCGTCGACGACTGTCAACGGCTCGAAGAGGTAGTCGAACCGATGGTCGAGGTCGTGCTCCGTCGACACGTGGTGATCGTACGGCGTTCACTGAGTGTTCAAAATCCTCTCGTTACACCGAACTCAAGACTTGACTCATTCCAGAAAAGGGCGTAAGCCTGTTGGTGTGACGCCGGTCCCGGACTACGCGGAGCAGTTGCGTGAAGCTGAGCTCCGAGTGACCCGCCCCCGGCTCGCAGTCCTCGAGGCAGTGCACGCACATCCGCACTCCGACACCGACACCATCTATTCAGCGGTGCGCTCGGCCTTGCCCGACGTCTCGCGACAGGCCGTCTACGACGTGCTCGCAGCATTGACCACCGCTGGTTTGGTCCGGCGGATCCAGCCGTCCAACTCCGTCGCCCGCTACGAGTCGCGCGTCGGCGACAACCATCACCACGTGGTCTGTCGATCCTGCGGCGTCATCGAAGACGTCGACTGCGCTGTCGGCGACGTCCCGTGCCTGACCCCGGCCGACGACAACGGCTTCCGCGTCGACGAGGCCGAGGTCATCTACTGGGGCCTGTGCCCCGACTGTTCGGCATCAGACATCTCGCGATCACACCCGTGATCACCGCCCGAAACACCCACTCCCGGAAGGAATGTTGTGCCCGATAGCAAGCCGCCGCAACCGGAAACACCGACTGACACCCAGAGCGAAAGCGAAAACCCGGTAATCTCCTCCCCCACCCCGAAGGCGCATCAGCCTAGGACCAACCAAGACTGGTGGCCCAACCAGGTCGACTTGTCGCCTCTCAAAAAGCATGCGCCGCAAGCCAGCCCACTCGATAGCGACTTCAAATACGTCGAGGAGTTCAAGAAGCTCGACGTCGAGGCTCTCAAGGGCGACCTCATGGAGCTGATGACGAGTTCTCAGGACTGGTGGCCGGCTGACTACGGCCATTACGGAGGGCTTTTCATCCGGATGAGCTGGCATGCCGCCGGTACCTATCGCATTTCAGACGGCCGCGGTGGCGGCGGTGAAGGCGCACAGCGCTTCGCCCCGCTGAACAGCTGGCCCGACAACGTCAGCCTCGACAAAGCGCGCCGGTTGCTCTGGCCGGTCAAGCAGAAGTACGGCAAAAAGATCTCCTGGGCGGACCTCATCATCTTCGCGGGCAACTGTGCCTACGAATCCATGGGCCTGGAGACGTTCGGCTTCGGCTTCGGGCGCGAGGACATCTGGGAACCCGAGGAGATTCTCTTCGGTGAAGAGGAAGCCTGGCTGGGCACCGACAAGCGCTATTCCGGCGACCGGGAACTGGCCAATCCCTTTGGCGCGACGACCATGGGCCTGATCTACGTGAACCCGGAAGGCCCTGAAGGGCAACCGGATCCACTGGCTGCCGCCAAGGACATTCGCGAGACGTTCGGTCGGATGGCGATGAACGACGAGGAGACGGCCGCGCTCATCGTCGGTGGCCACACGGTCGGGAAGACCCACGGCGCCGGCGACGGCGACCTCGTCGGTCCCGAACCCGAGGGCTGCCCCCTCGAACTGCAGGGCCTCGGCTGGAAGAGTTCGTTCGGAACCGGCGTGGGCAAGGACGCGATCACCAGCGGGCTCGAAGTCGTCTGGACGTCTACCCCCACCAAGTGGGACAACTCGTTCCTTGAGACCCTCTACGGCAACGAGTGGGAGCTGACCAAGAGCCCCGCCGGTGCGTGGCAGTTCGAGGCAAAGAACGCCGAGGCCACCATTCCCGACCCCTTCGGCGGCCCGAACCGCAAACCGACGATGCTGGTCACGGACCTCACGATGCGCCTGGACCCGACGTACGGGGAGATCACCCGGCGCTGGCTGGATCACCCCGAGGAGCTCACCGAGGCGTTCGGGAAGGCGTGGTACAAGCTGCTGCACCGCGACATGGGACCGCTTTCCCGCTATCTGGGTCCGTGGATTGCCGAGCCGCAGCTGTGGCAGGACCCCGTTCCTGCCGTCGACCACGAGCTGGTTACCGACGACGACGTCGCGGCGTTGAAGGCCAAGATCCTCGACTCGGGTCTGTCGGTCTCCCAGTTGGTCTCGGCGGCGTGGGCGTCGGCGGCCAGCTTCCGCGGCACCGACCTGCGGGGCGGTGCCAACGGAGCGCGCATTCGCCTTGCGCCTCAGAAGGATTGGGAGGTCAACAAGTCTGCCGACCTGGGTACCGTGTTGCCGGCTCTGGAGAATATCCAGTCCGACTTCAACGGTTCGGCGGCCGGTGGGACGAAGATCTCGCTCGCCGACCTGATCGTGCTGGGAGGTTCCGCGGCCATCGAGAAAGCGGCCAAGGATGTCGGGCATGACATCACGGTGCCGTTCGCACCGGGACGCACAGACGCCTCGCAGGAGCAGACCGATGTAGAGACGTTCGAGGTCCTCGAACCACGAGCCGACGGCTTCCGCAACTATCAGCGCAGCGGCGATAAGACGCCGGCGGAGCACCTGCTGGTGGACCGGGCCTACATGTTGAACCTGACCGCACCCGAGATGACGGTTCTCGTCGGCGGCCTGCGGGCGTTGGGCAACGGCGGGAGCAAGCACGGCGTCTTCACCGATCGACCCGGCGCGTTGACCAATGACTTCTTCGTGAACCTGCTCGACATGGGCACGGCGTGGAAGGTGTCGGAGTCGGCGGAGAACGTGTACGAGGGCAGCGACCGCGCCACCGGCGATCCCAAGTGGACTGCCACCGGCGCCGATCTGGTCTTCGGTTCGAACTCGATCCTGCGATCCCTCGCTGAGGTATATGCCTCCGACGACGCGAAGGACAAGTTCGTCGCCGACTTCGTCAAGGCGTGGGTCAAGGTGATGAACAACGATCGGTTCGACTTGAATTAACCGAGCCTGATCTTCGTTCCTACTCACAGCGCCCCGCGACCTGGCAACGGCTCGCGGG
>NZ_JAVHWM010000157.1:0-15578 GCF_032159765.1 Mycobacterium sp.
TTTTAACGCCACAGTCGCTCCCTAACAGGGACAGAACGCGGCCGGTCCGTTTGATTGCCCCCGCTCTTCGTTGAGTACCACGCGATTTGATGAGTTACACAACGTTTAACACGGGCCGCGACCAAGCGGGCTGGCAGTGCTGAGGGTGAGATTCGAACTCACATTCACGAGGTGTGCGCTACGCGGCCTTTGCCTGTTTGCCTACCCCAGCGGTACCTAGATCGGCGATCGTCGGCGCCCTATCCTGTGTCCTCTGATATGGGCGGGACGGTAGGGCCCTGCGACTGGCTTTCGGCCATCCGAAGGTGTGCGCTCAGGAGCAGGTTGTCGAAGCCGGAACGATTGGGAGCGTTTCGCTTCCGCTCAGGGCGAGGAAGTCGGCCCCGATCTGCTCGGCCAAGGCTCTTAACTTGACGTTGGTCTCCTGGGATCGCCACTTGAGTAGGTCGAAGGCGGCCGTGTCATCGATCCCGTAGATCAGCATCAGCATGCCCTTGGTCTGCTCGATGCCTGCCCGGCGCGCGCTGATTCTGGTCACCGCCGCCGTCACCTGGTCCTGGCGTGCCCGTTCGGCCGGTGTGACGTCGACATAGAACCCCCGGGTGCCGATCACGATGCCGTTGTCGTCGTGCAGAAGGTCGCCGACAACGACGACGTGATGGACTCGGCCTTCGGCATCGATGATGCGGTGTCGGCTGCTGAACGCTTGGCGGGTTTGGCGGATCAGATGCAGGGTGTCGGCGATCTGCCGGTAATCGTCGGGATGCTTATGGGACAGCACCATTTCGGTGGTCGGGGTGACCGAGCCTGGGGGGTAGCCGTGCATCTTCTCGACTTGGGGCGACCACTCCCAGCGGTCGTCGTCAAAGTAGAAGCGGAACCAGCCGACCCGCTGGGGTCCGCCGGCGGCTAACGCCTCCTCGACGCCTTGCTCGCCATCACCGCTGGTTGTCACAACGGCGAGCGGACTCTCATTTCCCAGACATTCTTGATGCATCGCAATACCCCTTTTGCGGAATACCCTCTGCCACTCGTGCGCTCGGCAACCTCCGGAAAACCAGGGGTGTACGGAGCAGCATTAATTTCCTACTACCGTCTGGCCCGCTGGACAACCCCCCTTTGGGGGGAGACGCACGAGCCACAAACCTGGTCGTCAACGCGCAGAGCAACACGGGGCAAGCGATAAATCAGCAGCAGTTCGGCACGCAATTCCGGCCAACTGATGCGGGCGATACGGGCTCGACGCGAACTCGGCCCGCCACCCCGGAGGATGACGGGCCGAATGGACAGGACAACTACTCGGACCGCAGCACTAGCGGCCGCGGCCGCCTTCGTCCCACGGCACTGGATATGGCCCACCGTAGACACCATTGGGGGATGCCTGTACCGGAACTGAGTCGTTGATCTGCACGTTGCCTGGGCTGGAGCATTCCGTGTCGGAGCCGGCAGTGGTGCAGGCCGCACCGGGATCGGCCACCGCCGTTGGCGCACTCAGGATCGCCGCCGCAACCCCTGCGGCTAGCAAATAACGTGATCGTAGACGCATAATCTTTCCTTCCTCGATTGCCTGATATTTGGAGGGGCGCCGGGCCCCGTTGGGCGCTGCTGTCGCATCAGCCAGAGGAGCAAGCGTTCCTTATTGCAGGATTGCGTACACAGCACGCCGCAACATCACTGTTGCCACCCAACAGCGGTTCCTGCTGCCCGGGTATGAACTCTCTGGAAGAGGGATTGGCCCGCCACCCGTGGGGTTGGAGGGCGGGCCAATCTGGACGGAACAACTACTCAGACGCGCCGGCCTCACCAATCCTTCTGGTGTGGCGCTGGACGCCGCCGGCACGTTGCACGTCACCGACTACTACAACAATCGGGTGGTGAAGCTGTTGGCCGGATCGAGCAAGACTCAGGATGGTTTAAGGCCTGTGAAGGGCAGCACTTCCTGGATGGTGCCGTCTACGTCAGCGACGTGAACAACAACCGGGTGGTGAAACTGGCGGCCGGATCGAGCACCCCGACCGTGGTGCTCACCCAGATCAACCCCGCAGGTCTGGCGGTGGACAACGCCGGCAGCGTGTACTTCGGCGAAGTCGGCTACCCAAACGACAACGATCAGGTGATGAAGCTAGAAGCCGCCTGAAGCCTCGGCAGCAAGTTCCCCTGGCCAGCTTCCTGACAGCAGTCGGCCCGCCACCCCGGAGGACGACGGGCCGACGTCGGAAACGTTCAGACTGCTGCGTGTATCGGCCGTAGAAGCCGCGTGGGTCGCGCATCATTGTGCCCCTGCCATCTGGCAATCACCTGCAGCGCAGCTGGCTGCTGACAAGGTAAGCAAGGATTCCAGTTGGTTGGGGGGCATGGATGGGTGTCAGCGCCGACGACATGGGTTCGCTGGAGCGCAATTCTTGGAATGAGTCCAGATTGGACCATTAAAGGAGGAGTAGCACCATGCGAGTCGGACTGAAATACATCACACCAGTGTTGGCGGCGGGCGCTGCCGCGGTGGCTATCGCCGCCGCACCAACGGCCCTGGCCGCATCCCCGCCGGTTCAGCCGGCAACGATCGCCATTGCGCCGGCGGCCGTGAGCCCCAACATCGTCCAGATCGCCGGTCATGGCGGCGGCGGTCATGGCGGCGGCGGCGGTCATGGTGGCGGCTTTCATGGCGGCGGTTACCGCGGCGGCTGGCACGGCGATCGTGGCTGGGGCAATAACTGGTGGCCCTGGCTCGGATACCGGTAGCGGTCAACGACCGTGCGGGGTCATGCTGCGTAACTGACACCGCTGTGCGTAAACGGAGAATCGCCTACCTAAAGTCAGGCCCGCGCCGGACTAGGACGTGATGTCAACCCGCCGCCCAAGCAGGATGCGGGCCCGGCGCTAACGCCAGCCGAACAACTCTGTGGTCGTCACTTCCCGCGGCAAGAAGCCCTGCGAGCCCGGACGAGATGGGCCTCGCAGGGCTTCTCTAAACCTATTCAGGTGGTCAGCACTGGACCAGTGCCGGTCTTGTGAGCGCGCCGCCAAGGGCTAACGCTGTCCTGGCCACCACGGCTGTCGGGGGCCCTGGTCGCCACGTTGGTCCGGGCGGAAGTCGTGGTCGTGGTTATTGCCGTCGATATCGCGGTGAAAGTCGTCGTGGCAGGTAAACCAGTCGAAGTTGAATCCCCACTCGGGGTGCCAATCCTCGCCGGGGCACCAGTGATACAGCGGCGCAGGGGCAAGAGGCTCGGCTTGGGCGCTACCCGACGCCAGCCCCAAACCGGCCAACCCCAAACCTCCGGAAACAAACATTGTCGTTGCAAACCCTATGATTCTTCGTTTCATGCCAAAGAGCATCCCCATAGCGGCCTCGTATCAACCTGGCCACCAACGTAAAGGTCGCTGAAAAACACTGTGCGCCAGCGCTACTCGATGTGACCGCGCTCAGGTGTGGCGGGGATCTGTGATGCCGCTCACGGCAAAGGTATGCAGTCCCCGCCAAGTCCTAGAGTCGTAAACCTCCTGTTGCCGCCGCGCAGCGGTCGGCCCGCCACCCCGGAGGATGACGGGCCGAACCCTGCTAGACGGTTCGTACTGTTTATGGCCCTTTGAGGGCTGTGCAGTGAGGGCCGGGCGGCGGCCCGTAAACGACAGCGTCGCAGGTCGGCAGTTGCCAGATGACTGGTGAGTAGGGTTGGTCGGCGGCCCCGTCTTGGCGGCTCCTAAAGGAAGCCTCGCCGCAACCCCACTTGACCAATTTTCCACGAAAATGGCTGTCTCGAAGTTCTATTCGCGTGTCATTCGCCCGGCGCCAACTGGGGAAGGGCGAGTTACACCCTGGCGGCTATGAGGCAGTATCGAGCGACCACGGCCGCGGCGACGCGCCGACAGGCGCCTGTTGTCTAGCGTGGCGGACCATCCGCTCGCTGAGCCGAACGAGCGGGTCCTCGTGGCCGCCGGGCATGGTGTAGGCCAGCTGGCGCAGCTCGATGGCGAAGCCGTACAGATCTTGGCTCAGGGACGCAACACTCATGAGGCGACCCCCTTCCTGTAGGAGTGGAATGGAGGGAAGGTCCGTCAGCATTGCGAAGGTTGCGAGGACAACCGCGTCATCGCCGCCCATCGTGACCGACTTGCCTACCTTGGCGTACAGGGTTGCCCCGGCTAGGTGCCGCAATTTCACGATCGTGTCAGCGTGAAAGCGAGCGACCGCTACAAGTGCTTCTTCCGGCGGCAACACGTTGACGACGTCGTCATATGTCATCGACATGACTGCATTCCGGGAGCAGCCCAGCGCGCCTGCGAATGCCGTGTTCGTGAACAGGACTGCGCCGTCGTCGGCTACGGCCACAGTCGGGACCGGGAACCGCTCAAGTATCCCGAGAGCAGATATCGCCTGCGGCGTTACCATCGCAGGATTGCGTGGCAGCCGAGAACGGCGGCGGTCCAACATGGTCAACCTTGGTGTGCACACGCTGTTGGCCCAACGCGTAGCACGCAGAGTCGGCGCGTTAAGCACCGCTGAATACGGCCCGACTGCGGTCGTCCGCAGAACCGTGACTTACCGTGCTCACCCTAGTCTGCCGGGAAACAAACACACCAGCCGACCGTTGATGATCGGCCCGCCACCCAAGCAGGATGACGGGCCGCCCCGGCGGCGCGTGCTCGGATGCGTGCCGGATGAAGTCCTATCGGGCACATAGCTTTTTGGAAGTCGAGCTGGCTCGGCACTCCCCACTGACAGTGATTTATTGACCGAAGCGCAATAAGCCGCCATTAGCAGGTCTACAGTGAAACTCGTCCAGCCTCGGGCCTACACCTGACGTCAGTGTCGCCGTCGCCCTGTCGCGGTACTCGCCGGCTGCGGCAACCACGCTAAGGAAAACTCAAAATGACATCGACAGCGACGACTGCTGCTGCAGGCAGTGTCAGCCCGACCGAGGCCCGCGAGATCGCCAAGGACGCCTACATCTACGGCTTCCCAATGGTCGACAATTACCGCATCACGTACTCGTATTTCGTTGATGAGCAGGATCCGGCATACCGAGGCGCCTGGAACCAGATGCACAACACCGCCCAGGTTTATACGCCCGCTGACACTGCGGTCCAGACGCCCAACTCCGACACGCCGTACTCGTTCTTTGGCGGCGACTTGCGGGCAGAACCGCTGGTGGTGACCATCCCGCCGATAGAGGCGGACCGCTATTACTCCGTCCAGTTCATCGACGCCTACACCTACAACTTCGCCTACACCG
Source organism: Mycobacterium sp. (assembly GCF_032159765.1). Lineage (GTDB taxonomy): Bacteria > Actinomycetota > Actinomycetes > Mycobacteriales > Mycobacteriaceae > Mycobacterium. The sequence goes on from NZ_JAVHWM010000157.1 coordinate 5,235, forward strand.
GCACCCGAACGACCGGCAACGGCGGCGGCAAGTATCTGCTCGCCGGTCCGGGCTGGCGCGGTGAGAAACCCGAAGGCATCGACAAAGTCATCCAGTCCGACACCGAGCTGGTTCTCGCCGTCTACCGCACCCAGCTGTTCGGTCCCGACGACCTCGACAACGTCAAAAACATCCAGGCCGGCTACCAGCTCGAACCACTCTCTGCATACCTAGGTAAGCCGGCACCGGTCGCACCTCCCGCGATCGACTTCGTCAAACCCCTGACACCGGACGAGGAAAAAACATCACCGGATTTCTTCAACATCTTGGACGTTGCACTGCGCTACGCCCCGACGCTCTCGTCGGAGAAGGATCTGCGGAACCGGTTCGCCACCATCGGCATCGGAGGCAACGGCACCTTCGACGCCGACACAATGACACCGGAAATGGGTGCCGCGCTCGAAGGCGGGATCGCCGACGCCTGGGCGGAACTCGCCACGCTGCAGAAAGACAAGATCGACACCGGCCAGCTGACCTCGGGTGATGTTTTCGGTAACCGGCAGTTTCTGGGAGACAACTACCTTTACCGGATGGCAGCCGCGGTGCTTGGGATCTACGGCAATTCCAAGCAAGAGGCGATGTACCCGATGTTTTCCAACGATTCCACCGGCGCACCGCTGACCGGGGCCAACAACTACACCTACCGATTCGCGCCCGGACAGCTACCCCCGGCCAATGCGTTCTGGTCGATGACGATGTACAAGTTGCCTTCCATCCTGCTGGTGGCCAACCCGATCAACCGCTACCTGATCAACTCCCCGATGCTCAACACCCTCACCAACGACCCCGACGGTGGCATCACCCTCTACATCCAGAACGCCTCACCGGGCGCGGATAAGGAATCCAATTGGCTGCCCGCACCGCAAGGCCCATTCCGCCTCGTGGAGCGGCTTTACTGGCCCGAAGAAGAAGCGCTGAACGGCCAATGGAAGCCGGCACAGCCGGTGAGAGCCTAGCTTCACGCCCTAAGAAGCGGGCGGCCCGCCATCCCGGAGGATGACGGACCGAAGCTAGACGGTTCGCAACTTTCGCCGGGCCGCCGCACCTGCCAAGGTCTACCTTTGAGTGTGTGGACATCCTCGGCGTCTACATACCTCCCGGGTTGGACGGTGCCGCGATGCTCAAAGGATTCATGGCGGCCGCTGGCGACCTCGACACCGAAAGAAAACAGCGGATGTTTCATGCGCTTGTCGGCGCAGCGGTTATCGAACTGGAACAGCGACTCTCAGTGATGCAGCGCCGTCTCGGCGCCGTGAAGCGAGACGAGTAGGTTCGGCCCGCCACCCCGGAGGATGACGGGCCCACAACTAGCTGTTGCGGCCCGGCAACGAAACCGCGCCTTAAATTGACTGCGTTTCCGGCGGGTTCGGCGCCCCTTGAAGATGGGCGAGCATTTCGATGGCGACGTCGCGCACTTTGATGTTGCGCCGTTGAGATTGGTCGACCAGTCGGGCGAATGCCTCGTCTGGATTGCAGCCGTGCTTGGCGATTAGCGCGCCTTTGGCCATGTCGATGTCTGGCCGCGAGGTGAGGGCTTGCTCGAGCTGGGTGACCTTTTCTCGGGAGTGCTGCCAGCGGCGAGCGTTGGTGATCGCCTGGCCGGCGGCAACGGTGTACAGGCGGACGAGTTCCTCGTTGAACGGGTCGAACGCGGATGCCGTATAGCTGTAGATGTTGAGCGAGCCGACCATTTCCTGGTCGTCGTCCACTCCGTCGATGAGCAGGGGCACTGACAAACTGGTGCGAATCCCGACCTCCTTTGCGGCGGCGGCGAATTCCGGCCACCGCTGATGGTCTGCGCTGATTACCCCGCGGACCGGGGTGCGCTCCCACGCGGCTTCCAGGCACGGCCCCCGGCCTGACGCGTACTGCTGGTGATCGAGTTCTAGCGCCAGCTCGTCTGTGTACCCCGCGGTGCGGGCATTAGGCCACGTCAGCACGGTGATGCTAACTGCGTCGGCATGCCCGATCGCGGCGGCTGCGGTGACCGCGACCCGCGCCGCGATATCGTCCAATGGCTCTTCGGCGGCGAAGAGGTCTCGTAGGCCCTCGATCGCATCCGCAGTGGTAGCGAGCCGGGTCAACGGTTCCGGCAGGTCATTATTCATTGTGTGCTCCAGGGCGAGCATGCGATAACCGCTGCTACGGGCACACTGACCTCACCCTCACTGTATTCCCTGCGGCCACCCCGGAGAATGACGGGCGGCGCTGACTGCTTAACGCCGCAGTCGCTCCCTTAACAGGGGCAGAACGCAACCGATTCTCTTCGTAGCCCCCGCTGTGTATTGGGTACCAACGGAGTTGATTGAGCCACACCCGTAAATCGGCCCGCCACCCGTGGGGTTGGATGGCGTGCCTGTACCGCGACTCGTGTCGCCTGTCAGCGGAGGACGGCCGCCAAGGCTTGAGTGTCGGGTAGAACGCGCTCCTCGACGACCTTGCCCCAGACGATGCGGGTGAACTGGACGCCCCAATAGATCGTCTTGCCCTCCCGGGTCGCGACATAACGGGTGGCTGTCCGCGTCGACCACGGGCCACCCTCAACGATGATTTCCTCAATCTTGAAGCGCAGGCCGGGAAGGCGACGGAACAGCTCATCACGCAGCCATGCCCGGAACGCGTCGGCGCCGCGGATTTCGGTTGCCAGCGGGTGGTCGCCCAGGTAGATGAAGTGGACGTCGCCGGCAAGTGGGATTTCGTCGAAACGTTGATCAGATAGCCGCTCCCACAGCGTGAGTGCCTGCTTGCGCACAAACCACCGGTAGATCATGGTGCGACCGTACGTCTTCTCAAACGTTGGTGCGGTTGCTTTGCAGCGACACGAGTCGGGCCGCCACCCCGGAGGATGACGGGATCGACACCTGCTGGCGGGGGGCATTGATGGGGGGTCAGCAGTGACGACATAGCTTCGCTGGGAGCGCCACTCTGGCAGTAGAGCTATCGCAAGTCATCGCACGGAGTCAGCAAGCGGGGGAGGGCGTCGTTTTGGCAAGTCTGCCCGTGTATTCGCACCCGGAGGCCGTCACCGGCAGTGTGATCATTCTCGGCTTCTACATTGCTGTGCTGGCCGCAATGGCCCTGGGGTGGTGGCGGCAACGGTGACAAGGCACCTACATCGGCCCGCCACCCTGGCCGGTGGGTACTCCAGCTACGGGCCGTTCGTTACCTACAGTCGCGGCCGCGGCGGCCGGTAATACCCCTGAGGGGTACCGTTCGAGAACGGGGCTCCAATGAGTCGGCGTGGGGCGCTTAGTAGGTAGGGGCGAAAGGAACGGCAAGTGACCAAGCGCAGATTGCTTATGATCGGTGCATCGGCAATCGCGGCGCTGCTCACCGTGACCGCATGTGGCAGCACGGACCGGGCCGATAGCAGCGGCAGCACGTCAACGGGCGTTCCCGGTCCGTCCAGCTCGGTGTCGGCCACAGGGGCGCATAACCAGGCCGACGTCACCTTTGCCCAGCACATGATTCCCCACCATCAGCAGGCTATTCAGATGAGCGACGTCATCCTCGCCAAACAGGGCATCGACCCACGTGTCGTCGCGCTGGCAAACAAGATCAAAGCCGCACAGGGGCCGGAGATTCAACAGATGCAGAGCTGGCTTAGCCAGTGGGGACAACCGACGACGATGCCGGGCGGGATGCCCAGCGAGAGCGTGATGCCGACCCACCGCGGTGCGCCGGCGCCGGGCGGGATGACCGGGACGATGTCCGAACAAGACATGGCGGCTCTGCAGAACGCGCAGGGTGTGGAAGCGAGCAAGCTCTATCTGAATCAGATGATCCAGCATCATCAAGGGGCAATCGCGATGGCACAAGACGAAATTAAGTCCGGTCAATACCCACAGGCCGTCACACTGGGCCAATCAATCGCGACGAGCCAGCAACAGGAAATCAACACCATGCAAAGCCTTCTCGCGTCGCTGTAGCGGCGCCTCACTGACATGACTCGGCCCGCCACCCCGGAGAGGATGACGGGCCGAGGTCGTGCGGTTCATACGACGTTAGACGCGCTGCGGTGCGTTCTGGTTCCGTGTCCTTTCGGTGCGTGTGCTCAGCGCCGTGGTACAGAACCGCGTAAAAGAAAAGATCATCGACATCCCGGGCAGCACACCGAAAGCTGCCAGTCTGGACGGTAAGTACTTCATCAGTAAGGATAACCAGAAGCGACTGCGGGTCTGGAGCACGAGCACCGGACAACCTGTAGGGCAATGGCTAAAGCCGCCCGACTGGGGGGCTTGCACTTTGAGTCCTGATGGCGATTGTCTGACGACGCCGGAATTCACGCTGAGTCCGGACGGAAAACGTATCGCGTTTGCAAATAATAACGATGATCTGCACGGAACTATTCAAATTTGGGACGTAGCGACCGGACGCGAATCAGTCGGGCCTATGGTCGGTCATACTGAGCCCGTTGTCTCCCTCAATTTCAGCCAAGACGGCGCGTGGCTGATTTCAGGGAGCGAGCGCGGAATGATCCGAGTCTGGAATACGAGTACAGGCCAAGTAACACATCAGGTCACCCTCGCCGGCCCGTGGCGTGAGCACGCGGACGGGATCGTGGTCGCCCTCGCGACTAGCCCGGACGGCCGTTGGGCAGCAGGGCAGGTCTACTTCCGCGACCACCCAGGCGTCGGCGACGACCGTGTCCAGTTGTGGGACGCCCGCACCGGTCAGCTGGCGGGTACGCCATTCGCGTCAAAGGTAGGGCGAGGGCTCGTCCATCAGGTGGAGTTCAGCGAGGACGGTAATCGGGTCGCCATTGCCGTACATGGCGAGAGCACCGGAATGACAGTGCAGGTCTGGGATACCGCAACCCGCACCCCGCGCCATGATCCCATCGATGTTGATTACGTTCAGACCCTCGCTCTGAGCCACGACGGCAGCACTCTTGCCTACGTGGGCGACGACAATACTGTTCACGTCATCAACGCAGATTCCGGAAAGCCGATGCTTGAGCCATTAAAAGGCCACACCAGCAATGTCAGCAGCATTGCCTTTGTCAGAGAGTCCGACCGTATCCTCGCCACCGACGAAAGCAGCGTGAGGATATGGGACTTCGAGGCGGATATGCCGAAGATCACAATGCGCGATAGTGAAAGTGTAGTCGAGTCGGCGCTACGCGGCGATGCCGATCGCGTCGCAAGCTTCTACTGCTCCTTTCCAGGAAACGGCGTCCGCCAATGCGCCGTCGGCTTCTGGAATACAACCGACGGCGCGAAGGTCGGGAGCATCTCGACCGACGATGATTTGTTTACTTTAGACTACAGCGGCGACGGACGGCGACTGGTTTCTATCCCGTCGCACACGGGCGGAAACGCCCCGACCGAGATTCAAGTAAGGAATGCTGACACCGGACAGCTCGATGGCGCACCAATTCCCATAGGCGCCAACGGATCTTCCCCAACCTTCAGCGATGATGGGCACATGTTGGCCGTGCTGGTCGGGGATAGCGTCCAACTTTACGATGTCGACCACCACGCGCCCGTCCGTTCGGTTCCGCGCGAATTGACGTCAGTAGTCGCCTTTAACCGTGGCCGTCAACTGATCCTCGCCACTATTCGCGGCACAATTCGATTATGGAATTTGGAAGCGGGCCAGCCCCCGACAGCGCCCGTTATCGGCCATACCGCCGAAATAACGGCAGTGGCCGTCAGCCCCGATGGCCACTACTTCGCAACTGCCAGCGATGACACCACGGTACGCATCTGGGACGCCTCGACAGGTAAGCCAATTGGGACCCCGCTTACTGGACATTCAGGTGCGGTGAACGCTGTTGCGTTCAGCCCCGACAGTCGAATGCTGGCGTCTGGCGGTACAGACGGGAACGTGCTGTTGTGGGACGTCGATACACATCGAACACTGGCGGATCCGTTCGTCGGCTTCGATCGGTCCGGCAGGGGAGTCGACCGGGTTGGTTTTAACGCGGACGGTCAGCGGGTCGTTGCTATAAGCGTGGGAGACCATGGGACGGTTCGCTCGTGGCCGACGGCAGCGAAGCCCGCCGACCTTTGCGCCAAGGTCACTATCAATATGAGTCACAAACAGTGGAACGAGTGGGTTTCACCCGACATCGACTACATCAAGGTGTGCCCGGAGTTGCCCATCGCACCCGACTAACCATCGGCTGACTGAATCACGCACGCGGACTGGGGCATTCAGGGTCGCGCGCTTCCTCTGTCGTCCGAAAGCATTGAGCCGGTTGCGCTTCGGCGCCCGTGGACGGTCGACGGTTCAGCCGTCATTGGCCGATGTGCTTCTGCCGTTTTTCGAGTTGTTGATCCAACTCCCTCACTGCGGCGGCGAGCGCCTCCAGTCCCTCCGCCAGCAGCTTCGTGGTGGGGTTGGTGGATGTCCGCTGCACCTCACGGAATTTGTTGCTCGCGGTGGATGCCCAAACGGCGGCGTCGCCCATGAGCGGCGAGGGTAGCTTCGGGCCCCGACAAACGACGGTTTGAGATTCTCGGGACTGGGGCAAGCTGGACGAATGCACAGGATCATTCGTCGCTCGGTCATTCTGGCCGCGGCTGCTGCTCCGGTCGCCGCGTTGTCGGTCGTGATGTCGGCAGCTGGCTCGGCGGACCCTCTCAACTGCCCGAACGGGGAGTATTGGGAACCGGTGTCCAATACCTGCCAAAAGGCGCTGGTGCCGCTGAACTGCGCGCCCGGAGAATACTGGAATCCGGTCTCGAACCTTTGCCGGCCGCTAGGGCAGGTCTAGGCCGGACGGGGGACGTGCGGCCCGGTGCGGTCTTGGCCCGCCACCCCGGGAGGATGACGGGGCCGGAGCCCCGCTAGACGGTGCGCGCTGTTCCGGGGCCCTGTTCAGTGCTGTGCCGATTGCGGTGGGCCGCCGGGGTGCGGAGCCACTGTCGCATTTGGTGGTGGCTTGGGCTGTGTGGGAGGCGGCGGCATTCCGTCTCGCGAGCACGCCGATACCACGATGTGGATTGCCCCAACCTGCGGCACGGGCCCGCCGGTACCCGTCATCAGATTTTGTCGGGCCTTCTCCTCTGCGCCAAACTTGGTAGAGCCGACCGCGTAGTTCCACGTCCTGCGCGGCGCCAATGGCCCTGGCCCGGTTGCTGCGATTGCGCCGCACGTGTTTGCGTTGTTGGTGGCTCTTTCGAGGATCATTGTGGCGCAGATGACACCCGAATTTCCGTTGCTCTTGTTGCACTGGCTTTCGACGTCATTCCGTATCTGGTCCTGAGGGGACAAATCATAGATTTGATATCGGACCCCCGTGAAAAGACCGAATCCCATTGTCTCCGTGTTGTAGGCGATCCCGAGGAAAGAGTCACCAACATCGGCATAGCCTGGCGGCGCGGCGAACCCGATCGCGCCGACCGTTATGGCCGAGGCGGCGGCAGCCGCGACCACACGCCGCCGTGGTGGTGGTGCGAGGCTGCGTTGTATCGAGTCAGTAGTCATGATTTCTCCTTGTCGGTGCTGGGTGGCACCCGACCCGCCGCCACCGATGCTGGAGGTTTGCTGCCGGTATGTCGTTGTGTGGCAAAGGTAAGCCTTGGAGCAAACTGGGACAATCCTTTAAGCCCAGCCTGGAAGGCTGCTGTGGATATGCTGGCAACCGAATAAGCGGTAGTCGGCCCGCGTACGGGCGTCGAGTAGTAGAGTGCCTACAGCAATCTAGTAGCGACCCTTCGTCAGCCGCGGGGACCGGCGTCACGGCCACTACCGAGCCGAAGGACGCGCGACATGACAGCTCTCAGCTATCGTTCCGTTCTGACAACCCTCATTGCCGCGGGTGCCATCGCGCTCGGATACCCGGCTATCGCCGGTGCCGACCCCAACAACGGGGGCGGCACTGGCGGCGGCGAATGGGACATCGGGGCGTACGACAGCTGCCTAAGAAACCATCCGCCCTATTACTCTGACTCCGACAAGTTGGACCACTACATCCAGTGCTGCGCTTCGACGGGCGGAGTGTGGAGTTCCGGCGGCAAATGCACGGCGCCGGCTGCGGAAGGGGCGGGCCAACCGCAGGGGCCGATACCACCACTGGTGGGATCACGACCCGTGCAGCAGCAACCGCCACCGGTGAATCCGACTGCCCCAGCGAATCCGGGTAACTTCGGCTAGGGCTCGCCTCCCCGCAGCGCCATTTATCGTGTGGCCATCGGCTGCCCGCCCAGCAGTCGGCCCGCCACCAAGCAGGATGGCGGCCGAGTGTTCTGGACGGAACAACTACTCAGACGCGCTGTGCTGCTGACAGTTGTCTACTTGCTGGCCCAACTCCCTGACGGCCGCGGCGAGTGCCGTCAACCCCTCTGCCAGTAGCTTCGTTGTGGGGTTGGTGGAGGTCCTTTGCACCTCACGGAATTTGTTGCTGGCGGTGGAAGCCCAGACGGATGCGTCGCCCATGGGCGCGAACTCTATGCGGGGGCACCGACAGCGACCCGCCGAATTTGTGCGCCGCTGATGGCTGCGATGGGGCATGGTTGGACGATGACGCCGCCGCAGTACCCAAACATCCCGCCGCCGCGGGCGCGGCGCTCGCAGACCGACATAGTGATAACGGCCGTGATGTCCGTCCTCGCTGCGGCGGCGGGGTTTGGTTGCTTCGGGTTTACAGCGCTTTTCGTGTTTGGGATGGGCGAGTGTGCGCACTACAGCGACACGCCAATATTGGTTGTGTGGGGTGGCGCCGCGGCCGCGGTGATCGTCGCGGTCGCTGGCATCACCGCCGCGGCCATCCGCGGCTTTGTCATGTGGATTTGGCCGACGCTGGCATTTGGGCTGATCGTGGCGGCACTCGTAACAGGTTGGCAGCTTGCCAAATCCGTCACGTGCCTCGGTTGACCCTCCGTTAGCGGTCGCCCCGCCACCCCGGAGGATGACGGGGCGGCGCTGACTGCTTAACGCCGCAGTCGCTCCCTTGACAGGGGCAGAACGCAACCGATTCTTTTGTGGCCCCCGCTATGTGTTGGCTACCAACAAGGTTGATGAGCTACACCCGCAAACCAGGGCCGCCACCCGTGCCGGTTCGCTGCACGCGGTTGTGCGCCGTGAGGAGGAGTTCGTCGAACGTCGAGCGTAAGGGCAGGACTTCGTCGTAATCGAGTGCCCGGAAATCGGCCAACAGCTGTTCCGCAATCGCCCGCAGTTTGATGTTGGCCTCCTGCGACCGCCATCTCAAGAGGTCGAACGCCGCGTCGGCGTCGATGCGATAGACCACCATCAGGATGCCCTTGACCTGTTCGATGACCGCGCGGTTGTCGGCGATCTCGGCGACCGCTTCGGAGATGAAGGTTTCGCGTTCCTCGGGCGGAAAGGTGACATCCACATAGAAACCGGTCGTGCCGATGACCTCGCCGCCCTCGCCGTGCAGGAGTTCGGCAACCACGATGACATCGTGGGTATGTCCTTGGACATCGATGATGCGATGGCGGGTGCTAAACGGTTTGTGGGTTCGGCGGATGTCGGCGAGTGTGGCCGCGACCTGTTCGTAGTCCTCGGGATGTTTATGCGACAGCACCATGCTGGTTGTGGGTTCGGCGGTGCCGGGTTCATAGCCGTGCAGGCGTTCGACCTCGGGTGACCATTCCCACCGTTCGTCGTCGAAGTACAGCCGAAACCAGCCGGTGGGGTGCGGTGTGCCACCAGCCAACGCCTGCTCAAGTCGAGAATCCTCGCTAAGTCCGTCAGCCACAGTTCCAGAACTTATCCGACTGCAACCGCGGTGGCGCCTTATTGAACCCATTAACAGCAGCAGGCCCAATTAGTCGGCCGACCGCTGCCGCGAACGTCAAGTCGGCCCGCCACCCCGGAGGATGACGGGCCCGATATCTGGAAGCCGCGACACGTCCGCAAAGCAGAAGCCGAAGCAGCTCAAACGAAACACGTTGTGGTTCCCCACAAGTCCGAGGCTGCCGCAGTCGCTCAGCCCATCTACGAGCAGTTGGTGCGCAAGGCTGAGCGTGCCGCCCAAGTACGCGGCGACCAGAACCGCGCCGCGGCAGCGTTCGCGGGGTGACGTCCATGCTGCGGCGCGGTGTCGGCCTGCGTTCTACCTTTCGCGCGAAAGGGCAGGCCCAATTGTTGAGGTGGCCAGCGAGTTCGGCCGTCGCCGCGTTGAACAGCCACTTCACGCTTCTGTTCCTGCGCTGGTGGTACTGCTCAGCCGAGACAACTCGAGAAAACCGGCGTCACAGGCTCGCCGTGACAGCTAACGTCGACAACTAGGGGCGGACGAACTTGAAAGATTTTGTCACCGAGGGGTACGTGCTTGATGAACTCGATTCTCGTCCGAGCAATCCAGGTCATTGTTGTGGCCGCAATAAG
>NZ_JAVHWM010000166.1:0-7471 GCF_032159765.1 Mycobacterium sp.
ACAACACGGTCCGGCTTGACATGAGCGAGTACCAGGAGCGGCACACAGTGAGCCGGTTGGTCGGTGCGCCACCGGGATACGTCGGCTACGAGGAGGGCGGCCAGCTCACCGAAGCGGTGCGTCGCAAACCCTACTCGGTGGTGCTGCTCGACGAGATCGAAAAGGCGCACGCCGATGTGTTCAACACCCTGCTGCAGGTGCTCGACGACGGCCGGCTCACCGATGCCCAGGGACGTCAGGTCGACTTCCGCAACACGGTGGTCATCATGACCTCCAACATCGGATCGCACTACCTACTCGACGGCGTCACCGCGGACGGCGAGATCAAGCCCGACGCGCGCGACCGGGTGATGGCCGAGCTGCGCGGACACTTCCGGCCCGAGTTCCTCAACCGCGTCGACGACATCGTGTTGTTCACCCCGCTGTCGATGCCGCAGCTCGAACGGATCGTCGAGCTGCAGCTGGCCGAGCTGCGGGATCGGTTGGTGGAAAGGCAAATCGAGCTCGACATCACCCCGGACGCCCGCCGGATGATCGCCGAACACGGCTACGATCCGGTGTACGGGGCGCGGCCGCTGCGCCGCTATATCGCGCACGAGGTGGAGACCAAGATCGGCCGGGCGTTGCTACGCGGCGACATCGCGGGCGGTGGCAAGATCCGCATCACCGTTGAGAATGGCGAACTCGCCGTGGACTATTCGGAACCGGCCCTGGCGGCCTGACCGAGGAGGCGCCATGGAAACTGACATCGTGACGTGCCCGCACTGCGGAAAACGCAACCGGGTACCCGCGGCGGCTGCGGGGAAGCCCCGGTGCGCCAACTGTCACCAGTGGTTGCCGTGGATCGCGGCGGCTGGCGACGGGGACTTTGCCGACGTCGCCGAAAAGTCCTCGGTTCCAGTACTTGTCGACCTGTGGGCGAGCTGGTGTGGACCGTGCCGCATGGTGAGTCCGGCGCTGGAGCAGCTCGCCACCGAACGCGCCGGACAACTCAAACTCGTCAAGGTCGACGTGGACAAGGCACCGGCGATTTCGCAGCGGTTCACTGTGCAGGCAGTGCCGACACTGCTGCTGCTTGACCACGGGCAAATACTGGCGCGGCAAGCGGGCGCCGCTCCCGTTGCGGCGCTGCGCAATTGGCTGGACCAGGCGTTGTCGACCGGCAGCGGGAAGGACGTACGGTCATGACATCCGTGTATATAGATCCACACGTGGCGGCGATCCGCCAGGTGCGGCCGCGCACGAACGGCTGCGAGGAATGTCTCCGGCTCGGCACACCGTGGGTCCACTTGCGGCTGTGCCTGACGTGCGGACACGTCGGCTGCTGCGACTCGTCACCGATGCGGCATGCCCGAGCGCACGCGCACACTGTGGACCACCCGATCGTGCAGTCCATGGAGCCCGGCGAGAAGTGGCGCTGGTGCTACGTCCATGAGAACTATGTCTGAGCTCGCCATGGACCGGCGCGAATCGCCGTCGATGGCGGAAACCCCCGACATCTACGGCGCGTATCCGCGACTGTCCGACGATCAGATTGGCACCCTCGAGGCGGGCGGCGCTCGGCGCGCCGTCGACACGGGCGAAACGCTTGTCCGCGAGGGTGAGCGATCCGACTACTTCTTCGTCATTCTGTCCGGCAAAGTCGCCGTCACCACGACCGACGACGCGGGCAATCGGCACGTGATCCGGGTACATGGCCCCGGGCGGTTCCTCGGGGAGCTGGGCGACCTCGAAGGCCAAGCCGCCTTCTACACCGCCGAAGTGGTGGAACCCGGCGAAGTACTCGTGGTACCGACCGAGCGGGTGCGGGCCCTGGTCGCCCACGATCCGGTGCTCAGTGACCTCATCCTGCGCGCATACCTGTTACGCCGCTCGCTGCTCATCCAGGAAGAATCCGGATTCCGGATCATCGGCTCCTGCTATTCGCCGGACACCACCCGGTTGCGGGAATTCGCAGCGCGAAACCGATTGCCGCACAGATGGATTGACCTGGAACGTGACAAGCACGCCGAACGGCTGCTGCAGCGGTTCGGAGTATCGCCCCAAGACGCCCCGGTGGTGATCTGGGGCGGTGAGGTGCTGCGTAACCCGACCAACACCGAGCTGGCGCGCCGGGTGGGACTGCAGGTACCCGATACGGTGCCCGACGAATGCGACGTCGTCGTGGTGGGCGCCGGTCCGGCGGGACTGGGCGCCGCGGTGTATGCCGCGTCGGACGGCCTGACCACGGCGGCGATGGAGCGGATCGCAACCGGCGGGCAGGCCGGGACGTCGTCGAAGATCGAGAACTATCTCGGATTCCCCGGCGGAATCTCAGGAGCCGACCTTTCCGAACGGGCAGTGCTGCAGGCCGGCAAGTTCGGAGCGCGGATCATCGTCTCCGCGGAGATCACTCAGCTGGAATCCGGCGGCGGCCAGCACCGGCTAACGCTCGCGGACGGTGGGTCGGTGGCGGCCAGGGCCGTGGTGCTGGCCACGGGAGCCAGGTATCGAAGGCTCGCCGTCCCGGGAATCGACTCATTCGCAGGCAACGGCGTGTACTACGCCGCCACCTTTCAAGAAGCGTTGATGTGCGGAACGGGGCCGGTCGTCATCGTCGGCGGTGGTAACTCCGCCGGCCAGGCGGCGATCTTCCTCGCCGGGCGGGTTTCCCGGGTGTACTTGGTGATCCGGGGCGACGACCTGAACAAGAGCATGTCCCGATATCTCGTCGACCAGATCAACCGGCACCCCAGAGTGACTGTCCGGTCGTGCACCGAGATCCGGGAGGTACACGGAAACGGTGCACTCAGCGCGGTGGTGACCGAGGACAAACGAACCGGCGAGCGGCACTCGATCCAGACCCGCGCCCTGTTCGTCTTCATCGGCGCGGATCCCAATACCTCATGGCTCGCCGGAGCCATCGAACTCGACGACCGCGGCTTCGTGCCGACCGGCCCGGCAGCGCTGTACTCGGACGCCGACGGTGCCCGGCGCAGCACCCAGCGCCAGCCGATGATGCTGGAAACCAGCCAACCCGGTGTGTTCGCGGTGGGGGACGTGCGTAGCGGCTCGGTCAAACGGGTGGCCTCCGCGGTCGGCGAGGGATCGATAGCGATCCGCCAAGTCCACGAGTACTTCGGGATGTAGTCGGCTACGCAAACCGCCTCGACCGGTCACTGCCCCGGTATTCGGCAACTGACCGGTTCAAATCCGGTCAGCCCGACACAGAAACGCAGGCCTTGAACTGCGGTGATGCGCCCGCGATACCTCGACCATAGTTCAGCTTCGCATCGCTGGGGACTACAGGACCCAGCTCTGCGACTGGCTGTGGCGCACTTGTCCGATCGTCAAGTGCTGCGATCTGCGGCATTGAGTTCTATCGCTCATCGCGGGGGACCAGTCCGGGACCACCCCATCGTCGCGACGCCAACCCCCGGTGAGCTCTCGACCACGCCAAAAGCGACCTCATAGTCGTTAGCGGCGCACCCCGAATTTGCGCGGTGAACGCGGACGCGGCCAATTCAAGCGATTCGTGTACAAATTTGCCGATCAGCCAGAGATCCTCCTCTACCGCAACCTGTATAGGAGGTCTGACCCTGGTCACCTGCTAGGATAGAACCGCAGGTCAGCGGCGACCACGCCCGCTGTGATCCTCGAAATTCCGATCATCAGCAGGGCCCGCCGTGCCGTTTGCTCGTCGAGAGGAGTCCAATGACCACCTACTACACGGAAGGTTTCTTCGGGGTCGTCTCGTTTCAGACCGACCCGCACCACGACATCAACGCCGACGCGAAATTCTGGAGCCCTGACACCGAGAGGTGGGTCGACTGCCCCGGCTCGACCGGCATCGGGACCGACGTGCTTTACAGCGTCGATTTTTACCCCATCCCCGCGGACGCGGTCGAAGAGATGCAGACGCGTTGCCGCGACCTCATGGCACGAAGGGCCGCGCCCGGATCGACAAGCGGCTATATGCCGACGCCGAGACCGTCGCGCTGAGGTGACGGCACGCTGCCCGTTCGAGCGTCTGAGCCGCTTGCCCGAGAGGAGACCCGACCTCATGACCACTTACTACAAGGAAGCATTCGGGATCGTTTCGTTCGATAGGAACCTTCCATCAACGCCGACGCCAAGTGCTGGCATCCTGACGACGATCTACGGCGGCCAGCAGACGGGCAAGCAGTCCGGCGCTCGGCGCAGGTTCCCACGCCGGCGCCACCGCCCGCACCTGAACAATAAGAAGCCTCTCGAGCTGCATGCGGCGGTATCGCCGCCAGCTGTTGCTCCGCGGCCTGGCAGACTGCGCGCAGTCGATGGCTGGTTACTCAATCGGCGGGTACTTCGTCGGCCCATACCCTGAAGCTCGTCAATGTGTTGGGGCCGAACGTGTTGCTGAGTGCGACGTCGGCGGCGTCGCGGCCACGCGCGATCAGCACCCTGCCGATGCGCGGCGTGTTGTTGCGGGCGTCGAAGATATGCCATTGCCCGCCGAGGAACACCTCGAACCAAGCAGCGAAATCCATCGGATCGTCCACTGGGGGCACACCGATGTCGCCGAGGTATCCGGTGCAGTAGCGCGCGGGGATGTTCATGCAGCGACAGAAGGCCACGGCAAGATGCGTGAAATCGCGGCAGACGCCGGTCCGGTCGTAGAAAGCTTCGAGCGCCGTCCGTGTCATGCGCGCGTGCTCGTAGCCGAATGTGAGATGTCGGTGAACGTAGTCGCAGATTGCCTGAACGCGGCCCCATCCCGGTGGCGTCTGCTCAAAGAGATTCCACCCCGTCTCCGATAGCCGATCGGTTTCGCAATACCGGCTCCCGAGCAGGAAGACAAGGGTGTCCTCGGGCAGGTCCGGCACGGGAATCTGTTGTGCCTGAGGAACAATGACGTCGGGGAGTCCAGTGTCGTTGACGAACGCATCGGCCCAGACGCGCGTGCGGCCCGCGGGCGCGACAATGCGGGTACACCAGTTGCCGAAACCGTCACGATAGGCCGCCATCGGGACTGGCGGATCGACCACCAGGTCGTCACGGCCGATCAGATCGGACACGCGGGTGAAGTGGACGTTGAGGTTGAAAATTATCGGGGTGGGCTGCGGGCAGTCGTAGATCATTTCGAAGCCGACGTGAATCTGCATTAGTTCTCTCCGGTATCCGGCAGGTGAGGCTCGCGCATGACCACCAACGTAAGTGGTGGAAAGGTTCTCGTGTGTGCTCCTTAGCGCAGGACGTGAATCACCGCGCTCACGCCGCAGATGCCGTGCGAAACGAATCGATCAGCATGCGCCGCAACGCCGTCCAGCGGCAGCCCGCGGCAAAAACGATGCCCTGATTGACTTCCAGTTCGATTCCGACGTAGTCGCACTCCGCGAAGCGCAGACGCAAGTGCGAAGTCAACCCGTCTCCTTTGCCGGCATAGGGGTAATTGCGGCGTACGCGAAGTTCCGGAGCAGATGCCACGAGCGTTTCCTTCCAGCGGGCACAGATTTCGGTCTCCCCGCGCCGCCCGGGGTGGTAGAGCAAACCTACATCGGCGCCGCGCACCCTGCCATCTAGCTCCGCGGTAAAGCTGTGCGCCGAAATGTGGATCACGCGATGCCCGCGCGCTACCGCTTGCCTGACGAGACGCTCCACTTGCATGCGATAGGGCCGGTAATGCTCGTCGACGATCTGCGCCCGGGTTTGCGCCGGCGCGGCGCGGGTCACCGCCGAAAAGAGTTGTGGGTGCCCGATCGAGCGATTGAGATCGATAACCAGACGGCTGACAGTTGAAGCCACCAGCGGCGCCGCGAAGGCAGTGGCGAGTGCCTTCGCCAAGACCAAAGAACCGGGGTCATAGCCGCGGTGGGAATTCAGCAGCGCCCATTGTCCCCGAAACAGCCGGCGGTAGGGCGCAGGTATCCGGTTGCCGCCGTGTTCACAGGTGATGATGAAGGCATCCATCGTCGTGACAATCCGTCACCAGCGCAACTCGGGCAAATGGCGAAACACCTGCCGCACACCTTCGCCCCACTCGTCGCTGAGGGCGGTGAAATAGGGGTCCCCCTCATCGAATCGCCGCCGCCACTGCACCTCGAGGCTGTCCCGTTCGTAGCAAATCAGGTCGATCGGCATACCGACCGACAAATTGCTACGCATGGTCGAATCGAAAGACACCAGCACACACTTCGTGGCGTCTGCGAGGGGCGTGTGTTGCGTGATTACGCGGTCGAGGATTGGTTTTCCGTACTTGGTTTCACCGGTCTGAAGGAAGGGCGTGTCGGTCCCCGCTTCGATGAAATTGCCTTCGGCATAGGTTCGGAACAGCCGTATCGGCTCGCCGACGATCTGCCCACCGACGATGAAGGAGGCATTGAAGCGGATGTCGTTCTCTTCTAGGTATCCGGCGTCGCGTTTCTCGATATCGCGCGTCGCGTCGGAGACCAGCCTCACGACGTCGAACATCGTCCGGGCACCCAAGATATTGGTTGCCGCGTCAGCGTCAGCACAACGCTGTGTCAATAGGCTGATGACGGCTTGGGTTCCGGCCAGGTTTCCCGAACTCAGCAGAACGACAACACGGTTGCCGCGACGCTCGAATACCGTCATCTTGCAGAATTTGGCGAAGTTATCCACGCCCGCATTCGTACGAGAGTCCGAGGCGAAAATAATGCCCTTGTCGAGCATTACGCTGATGCAGTAAGTCACGCAATGCGCCTTGTGTCCAATCGACTCCCCGTTCGTAGTCGCACGTGCTTCTGGCCGTGTGGCAGACATGCAGATGAGAGCGATTCCCCGTCCGGATTTGATCCTGCACCGATGTCGTCGAGAGTAACCCGGCCGCTGATTCTTTGTGGCGCGGGCGCGGATCGGACAGCATGTTGGGGACCAGCTTGGGACCCCACGTTATGCGCGATGGTGAAACGACCTGCGCGTCTGCGCGCGTCTTGCACGACCACAGATGGGCACCTACTTGCGGTGACCTGCGGAAACGCGTTCCCCCCATTTTCTGGGGGTCAATGGCCGCCGGTTCAAATCCTGTCAGCCCCGACTAGAGAACTAGCAGGTGAGAGGCGGTTTCGGAGAAATCCGGGCCGCCTTTTTCTGAACCCGCCCGGGGGTACGTAGCGCAATCGGTGCTGGCAGCACGCCAGAGGCTCCCGCTATCAGGCGTTGTCTCTGGACTCCGGAAAATCCGGATAGGCGGGGTAGGCGTCATCCCAGCCCAACTCGTGGCGCAATAGACAACCGAACCGAACCCAATCAAAGCCCCTGAGCCAGGTGCCTCTCGTCAGGGACTCGGCAAGCGAGTCCAGGAATGTGTCGTCCGCTTCCGCTGCCGGCATCGTCGCCTGTGTCATCAACTGTTTGATGTCGATGTCGTCGCGTTCATCGAGGGCCTTGACCATCGGTTTCAACCAGTTGCTGGTTTCGCCCCTCATCGCGTCCCCCTGCGCTCGTCCTAAGCTTCTTTCCTTAATCAGACGAGCTACGGTGTCCTCCGGTTCAG
>NZ_JAVHWM010000189.1:0-45234 GCF_032159765.1 Mycobacterium sp.
TTGGTTCGATGTCCCTGCGAAGATCGCCCTCGCAACTCGCCAGTTCGGCCTGCCCGGCGATCGCGTCGATCCAGTCGTCGTGGACACGTGAGGCGACCGTGTTGCTGTCGCCGAGCGTCTGGATCAGGAGCGCTCCGGTGCGCGCCAGATTATCGGTGGCAACGATCTCCGCAACCGCGACCAAGCCGTCGATCGTTCTCTGCAGCGCACGCTCGTCAGGTCGGGCAGCGGTGCGAAAGCCGCGCAGCAGCTTGGCGCTGGTCTGTTCCATGATCGCCGAGGCCACCGACTCCTTGGAGTCGAAATGGTAGTAAAACGCACCCTTCGTCAGCTTTGAGCCGGCCACGATGTCGCGCATCGTGGCCGTGGCATAGCCGATCCGGCTGAACACGTCCGCGGCGGCCGACAGAATCGTCTGCCGCGTGGCCTCAGACCTCGCCTGGCGCACCATATCCACGTACCTCCAGGTCGGACGTTCGCTACGGGCGAATCGTCGGTTCTAACTTCCAGCTGGCAACTTTTCCCAGCTCATCGCATGCGTCGAAGCGAGGGTTCGACGGCGATTGGTCACAGTACTAGAAGTTTGTTGCAATCGCGAAAACATACTAAAAGTTGACAAAATAGCCGAGCAAAGAAACTATATGTCTGGTACATCTGTCATCGGGCGACCAACGGTCGACGTTGACGCCCATTTACCTAATGCTCGTCACGAGTTCACGGAGCCGCTTCATGGAGACCCAGTTAACCCACAGCCTCTTGGTGCCACGCCGGCGTCCTGAGGGGGCCAGGCCATGAAGGTGGTTCTGTTCTGCGGTGGCTACGGCATGCGGATGCGGACCACCGGAAGCGACGTCATCCCCAAGCCGCTGCAGATGGTCGGCCCTCGCCCGCTGTTATGGCACGTCATGCGGTATTACGCCCACTTCGGCCATAAGGACTTCATCCTCTGCCTGGGCTATGGCGCTGACAAGATCAAGGACTTCTTCCTGACCTATCGCGAGACCGAGTCGAACGACTTCGTCATGCGGGGCACTCACATCGAGCTGCTCGGCTCCGACATCTCGGACTGGACCATCACGTTCGTCGACACCGGGTTGGAGTCGCCCATCGGTGAGCGGTTGCGACGCGTCCGCGAGCACTTGGGGTCCGACCCGTACTTCCTCGCGAACTACACCGACGTGCTGACCGACGCTCCCCTCGACACCATGATCGATCGCGCGGTCAGCGTCGGGGCAACGGCCTCGATGCTGATCGTTCCCCCGCAGTCGACCTTCCACTGCGTCGATGTCGCGAGCACCGGCGAGGTCAAGGAGATCGCTCCGATCAGCCAGTTCCCGGTCGGAGTCAACGGCGGGTACTTCGTCCTGAACCAGGAAGTCATCGACTTCATCCCGCCCAACGGGGATCTGGTCGGCGACGCCTGCATGTCCCTCGCCGGCACCGGCAGGCTCATCGGCTACCGCCACGACGGATTCTGGAAGCCCGCGGACACGTTCAAGGAACGCGCCGAGCTCGACGCCGACTACAACCGTGGCGTTCGGCCATGGGCCGTGTGGGAGTCGCCCGAATCAGTCGGAGCGACATCATGATCGGGCTCTCGACGGGAGCGCTCGCGAACGTGGCGGTGATCGGCGCGCACTGCGACGACATCGCGATCGGGATGGGCGCAACGCTGCTGCACTTGACCGAGCACAACCCCGACGTGATCGTGCACGCACTGGTGCTCACCGGCGGCGGCACCGAGCGCGAGGTCGAGGAGAAGGACGCATTCGTCGCCTTCTGCCGCAATGCCGAGGTCCGGCTGGCCGTACATGATCTGCCCGACGGCCGCCTGCCCGGACACTGGGCGCTGGTGAAGCGCCGGCTGGCCGAATTCCGGCGTAGCTGTGATCCCGACGTGGTGTTCGCACCGCAGCGCGCCGACCGCCACCAGGATCACCGGATGCTGGCCGAACTCGCCCCCACCGAGTTCCGCGATCACCTCATCCTCGGCTACGAGATCCCGAAGTGGGAGTCCGATCTCCCCGACGCCAACGTGTACGTGCCCATCGACCGGCCCACCGCAGCACAAAAGGCCGAGTTGCTGCACGAGTGCTACCGGTCGCAGACCGACCGCGACTGGTTCGACCACGAGACGTTCACGGCCCTCTTGCGCCTGCGCGGTGTTCAGTCACACAACCCTTACGCCGAAGCGTTCGTCGCGGAAAAGACCGTCCTCCGCTTCGGCGCCGTGTCGGCCAACTAGCCCGAAAGACAAGGACATACCGATGCGCATTCTTGTCACCGGAGCCGACGGCTACCTCGGTTGCCTGCTGACGCCACAACTGATGGCCGACGGGCACGACGTGGTCGCGCTCGACACCGGCTACTACAAGTCGGGCTGGTTGTGCTCGCCCAGCGTGATCGCAGCGACGCCGCCGGGATACGACGTTGTGCCGCAAATGCTTTCGCGCGACATCCGCGACGTGACCGTCGCCGATCTACGCGGCTTCGATGCCGTGGTGCACATGGCCGAGATGAGCAACGACCCACTGGGCTCGCTGGTCGGCGAGGTGACCTACGAGGTGAATCACCTGGGCAGCGTGCAGCTGGCCAAATGCGCCAAGCGGGCGGGGGTGAGCCGGTTCGTCTACATGTCGTCATGCAGCGTGTACGGCGTCGCCGACGGCACCGTTGACGAGACGAGCCCAATCAATCCGCTGACTCCGTACGCGATATGCAAGGCGCTCGTCGAGCGGGATCTCTCGGCGATGGCCGACGACAATTTCTCGCCGACGTTCCTGCGTAACGCAACTGCATTCGGCGCGTCGCCACGGATGCGGTTCGACATCGTCCTGAACAACTTGTGCGGGCTCGCGTGGGTCGAGAACACGATCGCGATGTCCAGTGACGGGACCCCATGGCGGCCAATGGTCCACGCGCTCGATATCGCTGCGGCAATTCGGTGTGCGCTGGGCGCCGACCGTGAGACGGTGCACTCCCTGGTGGTCAACGTCGGTGCCGACGAGAACAACTGCACCATCCGCGAGATCGCCGGGGCGGTGGGTCGCGAATTCCCGGGATGCGAAGTCACTTTCGGGCCGGCAAGCGGCGACCAGCGCAGCTACCGGGTCGGGTTCGAGAAGATTCGGGAGGTGTTCCCGGACTTCGCCGCCCAGTGGGATGTGGCCGCGGGTGCCGCCCAACTGCACCGTGTCTTCGAGAGCATCGCGCTGGATTCCGAAACGTTCTACGGCCGGGGCCACACCCGGCTGCGGCAGATCGAGTATCTGCTCAAAACCGGCCAGATCGACGGGCAGCTGTTCTGGACAACTGCCCCGTCGGCGCCGAGCCCGAGAGTGATCGAACACAGTGGCCGGATAGGAGCCTGATATGTCGATCTCCGTGGTGCCCAACACAACTCCGCCAGCTTCCGGTCGGCCTGCGAGCCGCACCGCCCGGCAATGGCGCAAGCGCTACGATCCCGTGTACCTCGACCGCCTGCTCAGCGACGGCACCGAGGCCAAGGCGCAACGGCGACGCTGGGACCGGGCTCACCGGTGGCGCGTACTAGCCGTCGATACGGCTGTGATCGTTGCCGTGCTAGTTCTGGCCCAAATCGGTTGCTACCGAATCCTTCCCACGGATAGCGCGATTGGCCGGTCGAGCTCCGGTCAGTTGACCGTGATCTCGATCGTGCTTGCGGTCTGCTGGCTCGTCGCGCTGGGACTGCAGAAGTCACGGGACATGTCCCTGATCGGAATCGGACCTGAGGAGTACCGCAGGGTCGTATCGGCGACAGCCTGGGTCTTCGGTCTGGCCGCCGTGACTGCAGCTTTGGCCGAAGTGCAGATGCCGCGCGGCTATCTGATCATCGCGTTGACCCTCGGGTTGGTCGGCCTGGTGGCGGGCAGGCATGTCCTCCATCTCGATCTCGCGAGGCGGCGTACCGCGGGCAAGTTCATCACCAGGGTTGTCGTACTCGGCCAGCCCGAGTCGGTCCGCATGCTGTGCGAAAGCTTTCGGCGTTCCGCCGCAGGTGGATTCCGCGTCGTTGGCGCATGCGTGCCAGGCTACGACGGTCAGGTCGGCGGGGAACTCCTGATGCCGACGGGTCCGGTGCCCGTGCTGGGAGACCACTGCGCGGTGGAGAGCGCACTGGAGGTCACAGGTGCGGACGCGGTCGCGGTCACGTCGGTGGAGCACCTCGGCGCCCACAACATGCGGAAGCTCGTGTGGCGCCTGCAATCGCTGGACGCCGAGCTGATCGTCGTTCCAGGCGTGACCGACATCGCCGGGCACCGGCTGCGTATGCGGCCGATCGACAACCTGCCGCTCATGCACATTGCCGCGCCACGGCAGGACGGCCCGGCGTTGATCGCCAAGAGGCTGTTCGACCTGTCCTTCGCCATGGCGGCACTGATGGCCGCACTACCTATCATGGCGCTGGTCGCCGTCACCATCAAGCTTGACGACGGCGGTCCCGTCATATTCCGGCAATCGCGAGTTGGCCACCGGGGTAAGCATTTCCGCATCTACAAGTTCAGAACAATGCGGGCGGACGCTGAGGCATGCGAAGTAGCCGAGAGAGAGGCCACGGGACACAACGGGGTGTTCTACAAATCTGCGTGCGATTCCCGGATCACGCGGGTGGGCAGGTTCCTTCGGGCAACCAGCATCGACGAGCTGCCGCAGCTGTTCAATGTCGTCGGCGGATCCATGAGCATGGTCGGGCCGCGCCCATTGGTGCCCGGTGAAGGCGACTCGGTCGAGCACTTCGTGGAGCGACGGGGCCTCGTCAAGCCGGGAATCACCGGGCTGTGGCAGATCTCGGGACGTTCCGACGTCTCGGAGGAGGAAAGGATCAGGCTCGACCACTCCTACGTCGAC
The DNA here is from genome assembly GCF_032159765.1 of Mycobacterium sp. GTDB lineage: Bacteria > Actinomycetota > Actinomycetes > Mycobacteriales > Mycobacteriaceae > Mycobacterium. Next base: position 4,870 of record NZ_JAVHWM010000189.1, read on the forward strand.
AACTGGTCGTGCATCCAGGACCTGCACATCGTCTGGCGCACCGCGCGTGCCGTGCTGAAGCGTGATGGTGCGTGCTAACCCCGGCGTCAGAAGCCGGCCTCGACCCGACGGAGAGTTGAAATTGCTTTGCAGACTTTGCAGTTCGAATCGACTGGTGAGCGTCCTCGACCTGGGAGCAACCCCGCCGTGTGAGTTGTTCCTCACCGCAGAGACAATCGATCTTCCTGAGAAGACGTACCCGTTGCATCTTCGGCTGTGCCAGGACTGCCTTCTGCTGCAGATCCCGGCGTTGATCGAGCCGGAGGACACCTTCACGGAGTACGCCTACTTCTCGTCCGTCTCCGACAGCTGGGTGAATCACGCAAAGACGTTCGTCGACGACGCCGTCGAACGGCTCGGCCTGGGCGGCGAGACGCTGGTGGTCGAGGTCGCGAGCAACGACGGTTATCTGCTGCAGCACGTGGTGGCCGCCGGCATACCGTGCATAGGAATCGAGCCATCCGTGAACGTGGGCGCAGCGGCTCGGGACCGCGGTGTGCCTACGGTGACCACGTTCCTCAACGAGTCTTCTGCTGACATTGTGCGAGCCAAGCACGGTGCCGCAAAACTTGTTGTCGCAAACAATGTTTACGCCCACATCCCCGACCTGATCGGGTTCACGCGATCGCTGCGGGCGCTGCTCGCCGATGACGGCTGGCTGAGCATCGAGGTGCATCACGCGCTGAACCTGGTCGGGCTCGGGCAGTTCGACACGATCTACCACGAGCACTTCCAGTACTACACGGTGCTGTCGGCGATGCGTGCGCTCGCAACCGGCGGATTGTCGGTCTGCGACGTCGAATTGCTACCGACGCATGGTGGGTCGGTTCGGATCTGGGCGCGTCCGCATGAGATTGCCGAGCCTCCGAGTGAGCGGGTGACCGAAGTCCTTGCGATCGAAGACGCGATGGGCTTACACCAGGTCGACGGGTATCTGGGGCTGCGGCCCCGGGCCGAGGCGATCCGCCACAATCTGCTGCGGTTCCTGCTCGATTGCCGCGCCCAGGGCAAGCAGGTCGTCGGCTACGGCGCTCCGGGCAAGGGCAACACTCTGCTGAACTACTGCGGGATCCGCAGCGATCTGCTCGAGTACACCGTGGACCGCAATCCGTACAAGCACGGGCGATTCACGCCTGGTACCCGGATCCCGATTTACGACCCCGAGATGATCGCCAAAGACCGGCCCGATGTCGTGTTGGCGTTGCCCTGGAATCTTGAAGCCGAGTTGACCGCGCAGCTGAGCTACATCACCGAGTGGGGCGGCCAACTCGTGTTTCCTCTCCCGGACCTCCATACGGCCACCATGCCGGGGCCGTAGGAGTAGGGCAGACGAATGAAAGTTGTGTTGTTCTGCGGTGGCCACGGGATGCGCACGGGGCTCAGCATCGGTGACACCATTCCCAAACCGTTGCAGATGGTCGGTCCCCGGCCGCTGCTGTGGCACATCATGCGTTACTACGCGCACTACGGGCACAAGGAGTTCATCCTGTGCCTGGGCCACGGCGCATCGCATATCAAGGACTACTTCCTGTCCTATCAGGAGTCGGCGTCGAACAACTTCGTGATGCGCGGTACCGAGGTGGATCTGCTGCGATCGGATCTCTACGACTGGTCGATCACGTTCGTCGACACGGGCCTGGAATCCGGTCTGGGAGAACGGCTTCAGCGCGTCCGCGACTATCTCGGCGGCGACGAGTACTTCCTCGCCAACTACGCAGACGTGTTGACGGACGCCCCGCTCGACCAGATGATCGCGGCCTTTTACACATCGGGTGCCGCGGGCGCCCTGATGGTCGTGCGGCCCCAGCAGTCATTTCACTGCGTGGAGGTCAGCGAGAGCGGCGAGATCAAGGCGATCACCCCCGTGGCCGAACTCGCCATTCGGGAGAACGGCGGTTATTTCGTGTTCTCCCAGGCCGTGTTCGATGTCTTGGAGCCAGGGGCAGACCTGATGACCGGCGCCCTGAGGACATTGGCGCGACGGGGGGAGTTGTACGGTTACGACCATCACGGGTTCTGGCATGCCGCCGACACTTTCAAGGAACGCGCCGACCTCGACGCCCAATACGGCCGCGGTGACCGGCCCTGGATGGTGTGGGAAACCCGATGAGCTTGCGGACGCGAGGAGCGAAGAAGGAATTGCGGACGCGAGGAGCAGAGAAGGAATTGCGGACGCGAGGAGCGAAGAAGGAATTGCGGACGCGAGGAGCGAAGAAGGATCGGTCAGCGCAGGGTGGTCAACAGGTCGTTCCAACTCGCCGCGCCGGCGTCCCGCGGCGACACCACGGTCACGGGCTGCGGCCACGGGATCGCGAGATCGGGATCGTCGTAGGCCACCGCGATGTCTTCGGCCGGGTCGTGCGGGCGGTCGATTCGATAGCACACGTCGCTGACCGGCGTGAGGGCCTGAAACCCGTGCAGGAACCCCGGGGGGATGTACAGATGGCGAAAATCGTTGTCGTCGAGCATGAATGCCTGCTGCGCGCCGAAAGTCGGAGAGTCGGCCCGGATATCGACGACGACGTCGTAGATGGCGCCGTGGGCGCAACGCACCAACTTGGCCTCGCCACGGCCGCTGCGTCCGTGCATGCCGCGAACCACGCCCTGTGCGGATCTCGACTGCGAGTCCTGCACGAACGTCGCAGAAACGCCAGGCGCGCCGAGATATTCGTCGAACAGCTCGGCGTCGAACGTCCTGGTGAACAGTCCGCGGTCATCGCGGGCGGGACGGGGCACCAGCACGAATACTCCGTGGAGTTCGCTCGCTTCGATGCGCACGGGACCATGCTCGCATGAGGGGCTGCAGAGGGTGCGGAAGTCAGCGCCTGCGTCGAGTATTGGACCTGGGGACGGTGCCGGCCGCCGACCACTTCCCCTGGGCCACTGCGCCGAAGAGCACGTCGGAGGCGTCGCATCCGCTCGCGATGGATCTGTGTGAGGAGTGTGCCCTCGCCCAGCTGGCAGACGACGACACCACAGCCGAGGAGCCGCGCGGCATCGAGCCGCAGGCGCTGCGCGACCAGGCGCACGACGCGGTGTCGCGAATCGCCGCGGGCGGCTGGCTGCGTGGTTGCACCGTCAGGGAATTCGGCAGTCCGCACGGCGGAACGTGGTTGCCGCTGCTGACGCAGCGCGGATACCGAGAAGAGAAGGTCGCCGACGTGGTGCTGGACTCCTTCGGCATCATGCACGAACCTGCCCAGCGGGCAGCATTCCAGCGGCGTGCGGCGGTGACCGCGCCGAAAGGGGTGCTGCTGCTGCAGTTCCACTCGCTGGTGTCCATCGTCAGCCAGTGCCAGTGGAATGCTTTGCGGCACGGTCACTTCGCGTATTACTCGCTGACCGCGCTGAAGCGACTCATCGAGGGCGCCGGAATGAGCGTGGCAACGGCATGGGAATTCGATTTGTACGGTGGCACGGTGTTGGTCGCCGCGGTGCATAAGCCCGTTGCTCCCGACGAGCGTGTCCGGGCCATCTTGGACTCCGAGGCCAGGTTCGGGATCGGCCACGCCGACGTCGTCGCCGAGTTGCAGCGCGCGACTGATGGACACACCCAGTGGCTTCGCAGCTGGCTCGAAACCCAGGCCGACGCCAACCGCAGGGTGTACGCCTACGGTGCCGCGTCACGCGCGGTGGCGTTGTTCAGCCGAGCCGGAGTCGACCGGCGGCTCCTCGCGGCGGTCGCCGACGCGTCGCCGGCCAAGCAGGGCCGCAGGATGCCGGGGACCGACGTCCCGATAATCTCACCCGAACAATTGCTCGCCGCCGAGCCGGACCGGGTGCTGCTGACGCTCCCGGACCTGTACGAAGAAGTCCGGCAGCAATATCCGCAGCTGGACCAGCGGTGGGTCGTCGACAGTTGGCCCGAAGACACCGCGGCACTGACTGATCACGCACTAGACGAGGAGCAGGGGAGGCGATCGGCGTGGAACGCCATAGCGGTCCGGTAGAGCAGGGTTGCTCCCAGTTCCCGGCCGACGCCACCATCCCACTGCGGATTCCGGTCAGCGTTGCACGCGAAGCGATCGACGCGCAGCGCGGCAACCTCTGCGCGGAGACCGGGCCCGTGCGGATGCCGAAACCCAGACCGTGGACGGCTAGTCGGACGGCCGGTTACAGCTTCCCCGAAGAGGCCAAGCGGATGCCGTTTCCGGAGGCGCCTGCGCAGTCGAATGGTGCCGCATGCCACCGGTTTTCCCGTCCTGGTCGCCCGCGCGGCAAGGCGAGTGCGAACAGGGAGTTACGCCACAGCTTCACCTGGCGAACGCTGGCCGCGGCGGGCGGCATGGTCTCGACTCTTCTGCTTTCCGTGGTGGTCGTCCGGAATCTCGACCCAGCAGAAGCCGCGACGTTCTTCGCCATTCTGGCCGCGCTGGCGTTCGGGCCCAAGATCGGGTGCCTGGGCATGGGGCCCAACATCATCAGGCTGCTTCCCTCAGAGCCGGATCCATTGCTGCGGCGACAGCTCGCAGGCACGCATCTGAGGGCCTCGCTTCTTCTGTCGGCAGTGAGCGCGCCGTTGATCGCGTTCGTCGGATGCAATGCGTTGATCGGTCATTCGGACTTCCTGCCGGTCTTCGTGCTGGCCACCGTCCTGATCGTCATCGAATCGCTTCGGTTGATGCTGAGCGACATCTTTGCCGCAGTGGGGCGGGTGCGCGCCTCGGTGGCCACCATGCACTACGTCCGCAGCATGTTGGTACTGCCGTTTGTGACGCTCGTGCTGGTGGTCATGGGCCGGTCGTCGTTGCTGTGGGTGGTGTCGGTATATCTCGTTGTGGCTCTGGTGCAGTTCGTGTTCGCGCTCGTGGCTTCGCGCCACCATGTTGCGGTTTTCGGCGGGTCCTTCACCTGGTCGACCATGCAGCAGGCGATCGGCCAGGGCGCTCAACTGGCGAGCCTGGACCTTTCGGAATTCCTCGTCATGCAGGGGACAATCTGGCTGGCCACTGCGACTCTGAACCCGGTCGCGGCGACACAGTACGCGGCTGCGGTCACGCTGGCGATGCAGGTGACAGTGCTGGAAAGTCTCGCCGCGCTCGCTGCCAGCGCTCCTGCGGCGCGGCTGTGGGCGGCGGGCAAGAAGGATCAAGTGGTCCGCATGCTGTCCAACGCCTCGACACTGAGCACCGTCGTGGTGCTCGTCTTCGTCGCACTGCTGGCGGTTTTCGGCCCGTACGCTCTGGAACTCGCCTACGGCCCGGGAATGCGCCCGGCAGCAACCATGCTGTTGATCATCGCCATCGGCGGCATCTGCCAGGCGTTCTGCAAGAGCAGCATGATCTACCTGATGGTCAGCGGTCACCTCGGTGCGGCCGCACGCACAGCAACGCTGGTCACCGTGGCTGCTATCGGCGCCGCCGTGGCGGCAGTCTTGCTGAGCGGGCCATTCGCGCTCGCGGTGGTAACCTCCGTGAGTGTCGCAGCAACCTCGTTGTTCCAGTGGCTTACCGCCCGGGTGATCCTGGGCCGCGCTCCGAATGCTCACTTCCATGTGCTTCGGGCGGCAAGAGAACTCGCCAGTGACCGCGATGGCGAGGCTTCCGATGCCGACTCCGGTGATGGCGGTGCCACATCGAGCCGGGCGGCGTAACGCCACTGACACCACGAGCTGCTGCACCCAAATGCATTTGGCAAGTGCGGCTTTGGTGGGACTGGTGGGTGTGTCCAGATGGTGGTGATCGAACGCGATGCCGTGAGCACGACGACGGCGCCGGCTCCCCGCGTGTGGTGGCTCTCGCCGATCGCGGTTTCGCTGATCGTCGCGGTTGTCTCGATCATCCCGACGGCCATGCTGACGGACGCAGAGTTCCGCGCGCTGTGGAGAAGCCCGAAGGCGATCACCACGCACACACTTCTGCTATTCGGTTGCGGGGCAGCGGCAATAGCCTTCGGTGCCCTGATCGCAATCGCCGCGACGCCTCACATCCGGACCCTCGCGAGGCCGTGGCCCGGTTTCAGCGACCAGACCAGCCTGATGCTGCGCCGGGCAAGCATCATCCTGACGACCGCGACCGTGATCGGCTACGCGGGATTCGCGGTGCTGATGGTGCGTGCCGGAATCAACCCCTTCAGCTTTGTTTCGGGCTACGGGGAGGGCATCCAGGTCAGAGACCTCATCGGCACCATCCCGGGCGTCACGACGCTGACGCAGTTCGGCATCGCAGCGGCGGTCATCTCCGCTGTCCTTCTCACGCGGCAGTTTTCGCGCGCAGAGCTTGCCAGGCTGCTCACAGTGCTGGCGCTTGCACTCGTTCGCGCCTACGTGTTGTCAGAGCGGCTTGCGATTCTCGAGCTCGTGGGTCCCGTCGCCGTCATCTTCGTGGCAAAGCTGGCTGTCGGCGCCAGACGCGGCCTGGTTCAACTGGTCCCGCTGGTGGCGTTGGTCGTCGTCGTGCTGACGTTCGGTGTGTTCGAATACTTCCGCTCGTGGACCTACTACCGCAATCACGGCGGGACGTCGTATACCGACTTTGTACTCACCCGGTTGGCGGGCTATTACTCCACGGCTCTGAACAACGGCCACCTTCAGCTGCAACACATGCAATGGCCCGGCCGGTTGCCCTACGACACCATCGAGGCCTTCTGGGTGGCACCGGGGATCGAGAAGATGGATCTGTACGAGAAACTCAGCGGGCATGTGCCGCCTCACACTCGCGGCGCGGCCGACCCGCTGTACGACGCGATGCTCGCCCACTTCGGCAACCCCGAGTTCAACAACGGAAGCGGCTACGTCGGTCCCTTTCTCGATTACGGGACATTCGGCGGCCTGCTCACGTTCCTGCTCATCGGTATCGTGGCCGGCCTGCTGTATCGCGGGTTCCGCCAAGGGTCTCCGTTCGGGCTGTTGATGTACCCCGTGATTTTCACCGGACTGCTCGAAATCCCGCGCTACTTCTACTGGTCTCAGGGAAGAGCGACGTACGCCTGGATCGGCCTCGTCATCGTCGCCGCGCTGATGTCCAGGACCGAAGCAAGAGAGAGAAGACATGAAGTTCCGGCAGCTCCGTAAAGGTGGGCGGAGCAAGGCGCTGCCACCCGTCGCTGCAGCTTGTGCTGTCGTATTCGTGCCGTGGGCGTTGTGCGCCGTGTCCAACAGCTTGGCAGGCGCAGACAGCACAGGCGCGCTGCAAGCTCGTCTGGACGCGGCACCTCCAGGGGGATACGTCAAGCTCGATCCGCAGGTCTACCAGCATCATGGCGTCCTTAAACTCCGCGTTCCCGGGGTGCGCATCGACGGCGGCGGGGCCACATTCGAATCGACCAACGACGCGACATCGGCGGTCCAAATCACCGCTGACCGTGTGCAATTGACTAACGTCACACTCACCGCGCCCACCCAGGGCAAACGATACGAAGACCTCGATCAGCACAAGCTCGTCCTGTCCGGGGCGGGAGACGTCGTCGAGAAGGTCACCATCGCCGGCTCGGCTGCAGCAGGGATCTTCGTCAACGGCGCGCAGGGCTTCACGATCCGCGATGTGCGCATCACCGGCACCCGCGCCGACGGCATTCACATGACCAAAGGGAGCGAAAACGGGGTGGTCGAGGGCGTTGACACGGACGCCACCGGCGACGACGGCGTGGCGGTGGTGTCCTACGAGTCGGATCGCCAGCGGTGCAGCGACATCCGCATCAGCGGCGTACACGTCGCCAGCACCAGGTTCGGCCGCGGCATCGCAATTGTGGGCGCCCGCAATGTGAACGTCGACAATTTCTCCGTCGCTAATACCAGCGCGGCGGGCGTCTACGTCGCCACTGAAGCCGGTGACTTCCACACCGCAAGCGTCGATGACGTGACCATCGCGGGCGGCAGCGTGGACCGCGTCAACTACGACCCCCACATCGTTCAGGGTGCGGTCCTGGTGTATGCCGGAAATGCAGGCACGGGCGCGCGGAACATCCAGATATCCGGCCTGACCGTCACTGCCACCGATCCGTCTGCCCAGAGAAACGTCGCGGTGCTTGTCGGTAAGGGATCAATCGGCGCTGTGTCATTGCGCGACATCAACATTAGAGAATCGTCGTTGCCCCCCTTTTTCACGAATGCGCCGGCGGGCAGCTACGCGACCTCGGGATGGACGCTGGACTCGAACCCCATCACGGTCGGCTGAGCGACCGTGCAGCCCGTATACGTCAACGGAAAGTGGTTGGCGCAGAAGCTGACCGGAACTCAACGGTATGCGGGGGAAATGGTGCAGGCGATCGTCGCCGCGAACTGTTTCGACCTCGTGATCCACGTCCCCGCGGACGCTGAGATACCGCTATGGGCGAACGATCCACGGGTGACGATCCGTCGCTCGCGGTTTTCGGGCGTCGTGTTCGAGCAGCTGTATCTTCCGTTCGCCACCGCAGGCAAGCTGCTGTTGAACTTCGCCGGTCCGGCGCCGATGCTCAAACGCCGGCAGCTGGTCACCATGCACGACGCCACGCCTTTCCGGTACCCGCGAACCTACCGCCGCGCATTCGTCGCGTTCTATTTCGCGATGTACGGGCTGCTCGGCCGCACCGCCCAAATGCTCTCGACCGTATCCCATTTCAGCGCGGGTGAGTTGTCACAGACGTTGCGCATCAACGTAGACCGCTTCATCGTGGCCGGGTGCGCGGCCGACTCGCTGCGCTCACTTGCGCCAAGTCGGCCGGACCTGTCCCTCAACGGGGATGAGTATCTCGTCGTCGGTACCCAGGCGCACCACAAGAATCTCGCTGCCCCCTTGGCTGCCATCGCGGCATCTGGACGCAAAGTCGTGGTCGTCGGCGTCGCCGGTAGTCAGCAGGTCTTCAGCGCCATGCCTGTGCTGGAGCACAACGCAGTGATTTGTGGGCGCCTTACCGATGCCGAGCTCGCGTGGTTGTATCGCAATTGCCGCGCGCTCGTCTTCCCTTCGAAATACGAGGGATTCGGCCTGCCTCCGCTGGAGGCACAGACTCTGGGCTGTCCCGTCGTCTGCTCAGACGCGGCATCTCTACCCGAGGTGTGCGGCGACGGTGCGCTGTATTTCGACCCCGATGACACTGAATCGCTTGTGTCGCAACTCGATCGACTTGAGTCGCAAGAGGGTATTGCTGACGAGTTGCGGAGTCGCGGATCTGCCAATTCTCAGCGGTATTCGTGGAGTTCGTCGGCGCAGAAAGTCATCGAGCACGTACGGCGCAGGGTCTCGTAACGGCGACGGCTCCGGCGCATCCCGGCTATTTACTCGGAATAGACAGACGCTCGGTTTTATCGGTTTGGTCGTCTCCGGTGGGGACCACCGAGGAGCGCCGTGTTCGCTTGGCCTGCAGAGGGGTTCGGTGTTTGGTGTTGCTATCGCGCCGGCTTGACCCCCTCGTGCACACGGCACAGACGGGCAGATCCCGGTCGGTGGCCAGCAACGCCGTCGTGCGGACCTCGTCGATGACGTCGCTGCCGATTCGGGCCACGACGACGACCTGACCGGCGACGTCTGCCGCCTGCGGCAGCAGGGGCGAGGTGTCGATCGAGCCGCCGTCGATCACGCTGGCAGTTCCGGAGGCAAGGCCTGCGCGAAACGCCTCGACGCTGTCAGGACTGCCGGAAAGGTCCACGAGCCGCACCTCGGAGTGCTCTTTGCCGGCGGCCGCGATCAGGCGAGCGATGTCCGACGTGCCAGATTCGGCGGATGCTCCGACGACGAGAATGGTCCCGGCTCGAGCGGCCGACAGCTGGTTGTTGAGCGTGCGCGCAAGCGCCGTGTGCGCGGCGGACCCGGGTGCCAATCTGCCGAGGGCGACAGTCGGCACAAGCACACGCTGCACTACGGGATCGAGCGCCGAAGGTGATGTCACGACCCCGACTCGCCTGCGCCAAACCAGCGCACCGCCGAGCAGCGCGAGCCCGCCCAATAAGGCGCCACCGACCACGCCCAGCTGCCACTTCGGCACGCCACCTGTGTTCGTTTCGCTCGGAGGCGAGACGACCTGAAACGGGGTCAGCCGTTGCGTTTGGACCTCGATCCAGTAGAGCTGCGCCTGGAGTTGGTCCGTCGGAGTCTGTCGATCCGTCCTTGTGTCGCCGGGAGGCGGTGCAGGGTCAGTGGGCGAAGTCTTCTCCCGCACGAGAATCGCGTTGATGCCGTCGATGGCGGCCTTCCCACGCTCGCTAATCAGCTGCCGGGCGTGACCGTCATAGACTTTCAACGCCGCGTTGACAATTCGCGCGGCGCCATCAAAATTTGCGTCGGAAGCTGACAAAGTGACAATGGACGACTGTGCGTCCTGCGTTGCCGACAATTGTGGTGGATCAGATTCGTTGAGCTCTTTCGCCACTGCTTGGCCAAAGCCCGCAGAGTTCAAGTACGTGATCTCGCCAGAGATGTAGCTTTGCTGCGGGTCGGGTGAAGGACTGCTGGCAGTCATCGTCTGCATGACGTCGACCGGTGGATAGATCCGTATCAGCGCGCTCGCCTCGCGAGTCGTGCCGGCGTTTAGGGCGAGGCCCCCGATTACCGCACCCAAGCAAATCCCCGCCACAGTGGGCTTCCACAACGGCGTCGTCAATCGCGACACGACCGTCCGTAGGGTTTTGCGCATCTCGGCTCCAAATCTTCGGTTTCACATCCTCGGCCAGACCCGCAGCCTTGCCAAGAAGCCGCGTCGCACCCGGCCCGAGCCTCAGCGCGTAATCATCGCGCACTGTAACACTCGAACCAGCTGTTCTAGATCAAAGTCGTGCTCGCGATCACACAGCATATCCCAGCGCAGCAAATGGCCCCGCACACCGCCCCGACCCTGGCGCAGATAGGCCGCGCCGGAAGGGAGTTAGCTGGATAGCGACGAATCCGATAAACTGTTTCGGGTCCTGTCGAATGGCTCGGAATCGTCGCGCACCCATGCGGAGAGCAGCGTTTCAGCGGACCTATCGAAAGAAAGGACTATCGGCGTCGTGGCAAGCGTTGACGTTGCCATTCCGTCCTATCAATACGCCCCGTTTCTTCGTGATTGCGTGATGAGCGTGCTGTCCCAAGAGGTAGCCGAACTGCGCGTGTTGATCATCGATAATGCGTCCACTGATGGCAGCGCGCAGATCGCAGAGGACCTCGCGGCGGCAGACCCGCGCGTCACGGCGATCCTCAACGATCACAATCGTGGCCTGCACGACTCGTGCAATCGCGCCGTCGACTGGGCCGATGCTGACTACTTCGTGCTTCTGGACGCCGACGATCTGCTCGCCGCAGGCGGGTTGGCGGCGGGCGTGGCCTACCTCGACGACCATCCCGATGTCGGGATGCTCTACGGCGTCGAAGCCAGGTTGACCGACGGGCTGCTGGATCCCGGCCGATGTGATGCTCCGCATCCGCGGTGGAACATCGTCACGGGTACAGAGTTCATCCGCAGGACGTGTTGGGATTCGTTCTGCGACATCGGTGCGCCCGCGGTGATCGTCCGCACCGAAGCCCAGAAGAAGGCAGGCTACTTCCGCGAGAGCCTGGTACGCACGTTCGACTTCGAGATGTACCTGCGGCTGGCCACCGTCGGCGCCGTAGCGAGCACGAACCGTGTGCTTGGCGTTCGCAGGGTGCACGCGGCCCAGCTATCGACGCCGTACACCGAGCAACCACTGCGCGACTTCATCGAGCACGAGCTGGCATTCACTTCTTTCTTCGCGCACGAGGGCGCCGAACTCCCCACGGCCGGCACCCTGGAGGCGATGTCGCGCCGTAAGATGGGCGACTATGTCTACTGGTGGGCGCTGTGGCGGTTCATCTGCGGCAAGCCCGATGCGAGAGAGGGTTTCGAGTTCGCCGCTGCACGTCGACGCGTCGCGAATTGGTGGCCACCAGTGATGTTTCTGTTCAAGAAGAGGTGGCTCCGCAGCGCCTGGCGTGCAGTGCGGAGGATGACGCACAAGCCCACTCCCCTGCCGCCCTCGTATCGAATTCCCAAGTACCGCTGACTGAGCGAACTGTCAGTACAGCAAACGCAACGCAAGTCGAAGGCGGAGGCGGAGGCGATGACCGATACGCGAATCGCGATCGTGCATGAACGGTTCACAGAGGTCGCGGGTTCCGAGCAGGTCGTCGAGCAGTTGTCGCTGCAGTGGCCTTCGGCCCCCGTCTACGCCACATTGGCCCGGCCATCTGGGGTGCCGGCGGGCTTATCGTCCCCTCCTCGGACCACGTGGCTCGAATCCGCCTACCGACTCATCCGGGAAAAGTCCTACGCGCCGCTGACTCCGTTTTTCCCACGCGCCTTCCGCCGGATGGATCTGCAGGCGTTCGACGTCGTCGTGGTGAGCCATCACGCCTTCGCCACACAGGCCGTATTCGCCACCGACGCTCCCGTGATCGCCTACGTGCACAGCCCGGCGCGCTGGGCCTGGGACCGATCCCTGCGCACTCAGGAGGCCGGCGGGATGGCAGGTCGAGCCGTCCTCGTCGGCCTCTCCCGGATGGCGCGCAAAGGCGAACTTTCTGCGGTTCAACGCATTTCACAGGTCGTCGCGAATTCGACCGCTGTGGCGCGCCGCATCGAGCAGTGGTGGAAGCGCGATGCGGTGGTCGTCCATCCACCGGTGGACACCGAGGGTTTCACCCCCGACTCGTCTGTCGAGCGAGAGGATTTCTTCCTCCTGGCGGGCCGGCTTGTGCCCTACAAACGTCCAGACCTCGCGATCGCGGCTGCGCGTAAGGCCGGAGTGCGGCTGGTTGTCGCAGGCGCGGGACGTTCGATGAAACTGTGCCAGGAGATGGCCGGGGACGACACGACCTTCCTCGGCCGGGTTTCCCACGACGAGCTGCTCAGTCTGCACCGACGCGCGCGGGCGTTGCTGATGCCGGGCATCGAGGATTTCGGCATCGTTCCGGTCGAGGCGATGGCCACCGGCACGCCGGTCATCGCTCTCGGTTCCGGCGGCGCGCTCGATTCCGTCATACCGGACAAGACCGGGGTACTTGTGCCACCCGGCGGTGACCCGGATGTCGTCGACGGATTCGATTCAGCCATCAAGGGTTTCGACTCGTCGCGCTTTGATCCGAGTCAGATTCGGCAGTGGGCCGAGAATTTCTCCCACGCGAATTTCCGTGCCCGCATGCAGCAGGTGATGGACGACGTCGTGGGCTAGGAGCCGAGCCGGCGCGGGTGCGCGGATCGCCTCAGGGCAGGCGCCACTGGGGCGCCGGTCAGAAACCCGTCCGTGGAGCCCGCATCGATGGCGCGAGCGTAGACGTGAAGTGCCTGCCCAACCCCGTCGATTGTCTCCTCGATCTCGGCGGCGGTGTGGGCGGCCGACACGACAAACGACTGGCCGAGCACGCCGCGCTGCAGGAGCTCTTGCAGAAACAGCGTGCGGAAGGCCTGCGACGGGTGACCTTGCGCGTCGCGGGTTGCAAACACCAGGCAGGACGGCCGGCCGAGAACCTGGAAGTGATCCTTTAGGCCCATCGCACGGGCGATCTCGTTGACGCCGGCGGCAAGACGGGTGCCGGACGCCTCCATCCGGCCGATCGGGTCGCCGTCCCGGTAGGCCCCAGCCACCGCACGAAATGCCGCCAGCCCTGCGGTTTCCGCGCCGAAGGTGGTGGAGAGCAAAAACACCCGGTCGCGGTCGGTGTTCAGGCCGCCAAGTTCCATGAGCTCGCGGCGCCCCGCAAGCGCCGATATCGGAAAGCCGTTGCCCATCGCCTTGCCCCAGCACGACAAATCCGGCGTGACGCCATACATCGTTTGGGCCCCGTGCATCGACCATCGGAAGCCGGTGATGATCTCGTCGAAGATCAGCACCGCTCCGTGATGGTCACACACTGCTCGCACGCCCTCCAGGAATCCTGGAGCAGGCTCGGCCATCGCGGTGGCTGCCTCCATGATCACCGCCGCGATCGAGTCCGGGTGGTCGGCGAACAGCGACTCGAGGGAGTTCAACTGGTTGTATTCGAAACGCAGACTCTGTCCCGCAGCAGCTCGCGGGATACCGCTGGACATTTCCGTAGTGACGATGAACCAGTCGTCGACGGCGAAGAACGGGTGGTTGCACACAGCGATGGCGTCGCGGCCAGTTGCGGCGCGCGCCAACCGAATTGCGGCCGTGGTCACGTCCGATCCGTTCTTGGCGAACTTGACCATCTCCGCACCGGGAACGAGATTGAGGAAGTCCTCGGCGGCCGCAAGCTCCAATTGCGTTGGGCGCGTGAAGTTGACGCCGTCAGCGATGGCGGCGGACACCGCCTCGACGACGGGACGATATCCGTGACCCAACACCACCGAACGCAGTCCCATGCCGTATTCGATGTACTCGTTGTCGTCGACGTCCCACACGCGCGCGCCATCACCTCTGACGAGAACCGGCGCCATGTCGACGGGGTACTGGTCATCGCCGCGGGCATAGGTGTGCGCCCCTCCGGGGACGAGCTCATGCAGGCGCGCCTGCATCGCGTTCGATCCGGCGAACGAACGGGACGGCGTCTGCGGCACTGAACCCCCGGTCGTGGCCGGCCGACCGTTCGATGCGCAGTTCTTGTCGACGGTTGCGGTCATAGCAAACCGATACTACATGTAGTGGTCGATTTTTAGATCAAAGGTATGTAATGCTTGCCGTTGTGATACTCTTTGTTTCGTCCGGTCCCAGGCCGTTCAGCAACGAGCGCCGTGCACAAAACGGTCCGACATAGCAAACACGGTGATCGAAATGACCCTCATCACGACGACAGACCTCTCGGTGATCTCGTGACCGAGCCGTTCGCGGTGCTGTTGAACCGCCTGTTCCAGACCGTCTACCCGCCGGGCCGAGGGCCCCACACCTCCGCGGAGCTGGTCGCAGCGCTGCGGTCCCAGGGGATACGGATCTCCGCCCCGTATGTCTCTCAGCTGCGTTCGGGGGCGCGGACCCGTCCCTCCAAGACCGCTGTCGAGGGCATTGCCGATTTCTTCCGCGTCGATCCCGACTATTTCTCTGACGACTACTACCGGCGCCTCGTCGACGAGGAGCTGGATCTCCTCGCCGCGATGCGTAACGAGGGAGTTCGCCGGGTCGCCGTCCGCGTTGCCGGACTGTCACCTCGCGCCGTGGACGAGATCGCGGGCCGGGTCGAAGAGTTGCGTGCCAGGGAGCAGCTCGATACCGCGGGATGATCGTCGAGCCGAGGACGCACTGCACACGACGGTGATCCTAGCGGCCCGGATCGGCCGGATGAGGCGGTCCCCGGGGTGGCCGAAGACTTAGCCGATTAATTTGCTGATGCAAGCAACTGTCGTCAGAGTGAGCCATCAGGCGGCCCTGCTGAAGACCTAGGCGGGCAACGACGAGTACCCGGGAACGACGTCCGCCGGGACTGGTCACACTCTCTGACGATTGATTCGTCTTTGGACGGGATATTCGGACTGGCTCGCCATGCACCCGTGTCGACCTCGCTGGCGGCCACAGGGGCTCGTGGAGCTACTGCCCCGGGCACATGCAGGGGCGATCGTGGCTCACGCGGTCCTGCGCGCCGACACGTCGTGTCTGTCCCCTTCGACTGTGCACGCCCGGGCAGCCACTGGGAGCGGGGTGGGTGCACCCAGCGAATCACTGGAGAGAATTCACACGCACCCATTGCAAACAGTGGTGCGAGAACGCGGATGAGTCGGGCGTGCGAGACGCCACGGCGCGACCGTGGCGGATTGATGCGATTGATAAATGGATTTGCGGTACCACGAATAACGTTTGCCACGTCGTCAATAATTGTCGGTGACAGCAATTTCTCCTGATTTCCTACAGCTACTCGCGGACTTGCGCGCGGGTGAGGCCCAGCGATCCGGCCGAAAAATACTTGCCGGTTTAGCGCCGCGTATCAGCAACTCGGCGGTGTTCGCTCGCAGCGTCGTGCCAGCGTTGTTCGGTGACCGAATCTTGTTCTGAGACATGCGGATAACTACGACCACACCCCTACAAAACGCAATGTCAGCTGGGACGATGGCTTACTTGCGAAGCCTGCAACCGCCCATTATGCGGCGCCCGGATAATCGATCTTGATATTGGAGTTCGTGGCTATCGCCCGTCTGCATTTGCTTAGCAAAGATTCCGGGCGGTTGTGCGGAAAATGCGGGGCATTTCACCGGTTCGGCATTCATTGTATTTTGCTTACACTGGCGTAAAACGAGTGCATTGGTATTTGGCGGTGTCAGTTTTCCGTCAATTAATCAACACGCGCGTCAATAGAAAACCATGAGTATGGGCCACGGAGGGCAAATGAGCGATTTGTTCGACGTCAATACCAGCCCCCGGCCATACCTCCATAAAAAGGTGGAATGGTTCGACGAGGACAGCCAATGCGTGCTCATGGTCTCCCTACCGCACCTTGATCCCGACTTGTGGTCGGAATACGGCCGCGGCGCGGTGAAAAGTTATCGTCGCCACGGCGTCGAGTGCGCTATCGACGTAGATGCCATGGAGACGGGCGCCGACACAGCGATGTTCTTCAGTGCCCGGGACCGATCGGGCGCGATGGTCGCGGGAGTGCGCGCCAAGGGTCCGCTACGCTCGGCCGACGAGTCGCACGCGGTAGTGGAGTGGGACGGTCAACCCGGCCAGGCAGCGGTGCGCAAGATGATCACCGACCGCCTGCCGTTCGGCATCCTCGAAATGAAGTCCGCATGGGTTACCGACGACAAAGAGCGCGGGCCGCTGCTGACCAACGCCCTTGCACGCAGCGGTTTTCATATGATGGCGCTGCTCGACATTCAGTTCTGCATGGCAACAGCGGCAGCCTATGTGCTCAATCGATGGCGGTCATCCGGCGGCAACGTCGCACCGATCCCGGCCACCCCGTATCCCGACGAGCGTTACCAGACCAAGATGATGTGGTGGGACCGGCAGACCTTCGCCCGGCACGCCGAGCCTGGACAGGCCGCGAAAATCCGGGTCGAGACACGGGCCATCCTCGCCCACGCTGGATTGTTGCTGGACAGACCCCGACACGCCGTGCAATGAGTCTGGTGGGCATAATCGCCCCATGGAACGTCGGCGCCGACAACAAGCACTGTCTCCGCTGGAGACATTGCGCCAGATGCCAGCACTGGTCGTGCTCGAGCGCCTTCCCGTCGCCACGATGGCGATCACCGAGGACGGCGCGATCGCGTTTGCGAACTCGGCGTGCGCTAAAATGCTTGGGTACGACCAGGACGAGCTTGCATCGCTTCGCTTTCTGGAAGTCTTTCAATCCACCCCCCTCGATGAGTCGCCTATCGTCGCCGTGCGTGAGAGCGCCGACCTCGTCGTCGAACTCGCTCACAAGGACGGTTCGACCGTCCGGGCACGGATGAGTAAGTCCGCGCTTCAGCGCAACGATGACGTGGTCGCGCTCGCCGCGTTTCACGACCTCACCGAGGATTTCTGGAACGAAGGCGAGTAGGCGGCGCCGGCTATGCCAGCGCGAGGGCTATCCGGCCGTGGGTCAGCAGTGTTTCCATCTCGTCACTGGGTAGCGGGCGGGACAGCAGGAAGCCTTGCGCCCGCCAACACCCGTGGTCGAGCAGGGTCTTCGCCGCGGCTTCGGTTTCGACACCCTCGGCGATCACCTCGAGGTTGAACGCTTCGGCCAGCGCGATGATTGCCCGGATGATCGCCAGATCGCCGGCATTGGTGCCCAAGTCACGCACGAAGCCCTTGTCGATCTTGAGTGCGTCGACGGGCAGCGACTTCAGGTGCGAGAGCACACTGTATCCCGTGCCGAAGTCGTCGATGGCGATCTGAACGCCCGCCTCCTTCAGCCCGGTCAGGGTGATCCGCGTGGTCTCGATATCTTGCACCATAACGCTTTCGGTGATCTCGAGACATATGGATTCACCATCGAGACCGAACTCGTCAATCGTGGCGGCGACGGCTTCGACGAAGCCGTCGGCGACAAGCTGCACCGGCGAGACGTTCAACCGCAGCAGTGTGTCCTCGCCCAGGCCGCGAGCCCGCCAGACGGCGAATTGAGCGCAGGCGTTCCGTATCACCCATCGACCCAATTCCCCTGCGAGATTGATGGATTCCGCAACGCTGATGAACGCATCCGGTGACAACATCCCCCACGTCGGATGCTGCCAGCGCACCAGGGCCTCCATCGCGAGGATCCGTCCCGTGCGCATGTCCACTTCGGGCAGATAGTGCAGCGTCAATGCGTCGCTTTCGATCACGCCCTGCAGGTGTAGCTCGATATCGTTTCGGAACTCGCTGTGCAGCGAGATCTCGTCGGTGAACATCGCCACCGTATTGCCGCCCGTGTTTTTGGCCGAAATCACGGCCTGGTCGGCGTGGCTGAGCAGATCTGACGCGCTGTCGCGCCCCGGAGTTCCGAGCGCGACGCCGATGCTGACCGTGCGCGCGAGGGTTTCGCCGCCCACATCGACATGCTGGCGGAGCCTGTCCTGCAGGCGGCGCGCCAGTCGCTCCGCACCCGTGACGGTCATCGTCGCGGTCGGGACCACAACGAATTCGTCCCCGCCGAACCGGGCGATGAACATCGAATCGCCCGCGTCGTCGCACAATCGGTCGGCGAACACCCGGATGAACCAGTCTCCAGCGGTGTGCCCGAGGTAGTCGTTGATGACTTTCAGCCGGTCCAGATCGACGAACAGCAGCGCAACCGGCCCGGGCCGGCCAGGCTGAAGCCGCGCGGTCAGGTGCGCCACCAGCGCCCGGCGGTTGTACACGCCGGTGAGATCGTCGTGTTCGGCGAGATGGCGCAGTCGTTGTTCGGCGTCGATACGGCCGCGCAATTGAGCGAACAAGGTGGCGATCGCCTCGAGGGCATTGAGTTCGGCACCGGTCCACTCGCGGTCCCCGAATTTGACGAAACCGAGAACGCCTGTGGTCATGTCACCGGAAATCAACGGCGCCGCCGACATCGACGTGGTGGGAATCTGTCTGCCGTCCTCGATGCGGCGCTGATACTCCTCGGTAGCGGGCTCGGGCCGAAAGACCATCGGTTTCTTGCCGTGTTCTGACTGCGCGAAGACGGGATCGGCGTCGGCGAAATACACGACCGACAAGGGGTCGGGGTCCGGCACGTCCGGGCGCGGCGGCCACTCAGTCACCAGCACCGACGCACGTCTGTCATGGTCGTTGTGGCGCAGAAAGCTGACGTCGACGTCGAAGTACTCGACCAGGCTCGCGAGCACCTGCTGGCTCACGACGACCGCGTTTTCAGCGGTCGCCGCCATCAGCTGGGTGGCCACCGACGTAACGAGCAGGTCGAGACTGATTGTCAGCTCAAACTCCGGGCTGTGTGGTCATTACGTTGATTTGTGAACAGTATCGCCGCGGCGGCGGCTGCGCACCGACGCCTGCGGACCGGTGAACAGTCTGATCACCAGCACCAATGTCTCGTCGCCGGGGGTACCGAACAATTTCCGGAAATCGGTGTACAGCCTTTCCAGGACGGTGGCGTGGGAGGGAGAGAGCTCAGCAAGTTCGATTTGCCGCTGAGCGTACAAGAAGACGGGCGAAATCGGCTGAACTGCCAATCCCCGTCGGTGTGCGGTGACCCACACCGCTTCTGCTGCGGATCCGCCGCGGGCATAGTCCGCCAGGGAACCGCCTCGCACGCCCACCACACCAAGCGCTGAGCTGGCCTGCACGCGCGAATAGGTGGGGGCGCCCAGTGCCACGCCGCCGCCAAGGGCGACGAGTTGAGCCATCACTTCTGGTCGGCGGACGATGTCGAGCATCGCCAGTTCGCCATTACTCAATTCCAGGCTGCGCACGTCGATGCCGGTATCGGCGTCGTCACTCCAGACCATCTCTGCCGCCATATCGGCATGCAGCTGGGGCGTCAGGTACCGGATTCGGTCCGCCTCAGCCAGGATCTCCGCAGCCGCACACACGTCGTCGGCTTCGGTGAGCAACCGGAGTACGGCGCCCTCGCCCACAGCTGCGGATTGCAGCGCGGCGATCGTCTCGGCGTCGATTGATCGCGCGGTGCCGTGGTGGCGGTTCGTCTCCCGCTCCAGCATTGCCTGATACAAGTCTGCGAGTTGGCCATCGCCTTTGTGGCCGTCGAGCGAGAGGACCACCTTCAGCGGCGAACCTCCCTCATTCGCAATCACTTTGACGTCGCCGAGCACATCGTGGGCAGCAGCGGCCACGCGCGCGTTGAAGGCAGCCGCGCCGACCGCGACGGCGCTACCGCGAAAAGCCACGTCCATCGCGGACCCACGGCCCGCCTGCAGCGCAATGCTGACCGAATCCGGTCCGGCGACCACCCGCCACGGCTGCGCATTGCCGCCAGAGGGCGCCCGTACCGCGGCGGCCGCTATCGCTTCGGCAGCGGTCTCGAACTCTCGTGCCGGATCCGGCTCGGCAGAACACGTCGCGGGGGGATCGTCGGCCACGTCCGGCTCCGCGAGCCCATCGAGCGCCGCGGCGACGTCGATACTCACTCTCCCCGACGGAAGCGGCTCGCCGAGCCCGAACCGCCGGACGGCTTCTGCTACGGCCGCGCCGCCGACGGCGACATTGCCCGCGAGCTGCGGCCACGTCGCCACGGTCTGCCCGATCTCGACCAGCGATGCCGCCCCGCGCGCGGTCAGCCGCTCGGCGTCGACGACCCGCAGGACGTGGGGAATCTTCTCGGCGCTAGTCAGGCCGGACAGCATGTGAGCGTCCACGTTGCCGAGCAAGCCGTGCAGCACGGGCCGGTTCGGCTCCAGGTCGTAACGCTCCACGTCCAGGATCCCGCGATCGCTGGTAGCCATCAGAACGGGAATCCGTTGCTTGCGAGCGGATTCCCGCAGCAGAACCTTTACGTCCAGCGAATCGCATTCCTCGACAACCAGGTCGAGGCCGTCGAGGAACCCCTCGACGGTATCTCTCGACAGAGCCTGCGTCGTCACCTCCACGGGCAGGTAAGGGTCGATCTCGGCGATCCTGCGCGCCGCCACCACCGCTTTGTTGATCCCGAGATCGGAGACCGCCGCCGGCACCCTGTTCAGATTCGTCAGCTCGAGATCATCGAAATCCGCGAGCCGCAGCTTTCCGCACAAGCCTTCCGCGGCAAGGGCATACGCCACGGTGTGCCCGACACTCAACCCGACGACCCCGACGCACAGTCCGGCAAGGCGATCCTGTTCTTCGGCCGTGATCAGGTGACGATTGCGGTCCAGCCGCGTGTGCCGAAAGGCGCGAGGCCCGAGAACGGCCACGATGCTGCGGCGCCACGGGTAGTGCACCCATCGCGGCGATTCTTGCAGCAGTTCCGCCGCCGGCGACGGCGTCAGACGCGCCAGACAAGCCTGCTGCGCCGCGAGCGCGTCGATGACTTCGATCCCGGGGTCGGACCGAAGTCTCTCCAACGCGGCGCTGTCGTCAGCGTCGGCGGGGTCCAACACACGCGCACTGCGGTGCGCGGAAGGTATTGCGTTCGTCACGGCTGGCTTCGGTGAGGAGTAAGGGTCGTGGGTGGGGGTGTAACGCAGAACCCGTGTCGGTATACCCGTCGTACCCTGGGTCACCGCTAGCTCACATTACGTTCCCTTCGGAACTCAGACCAGGCGGGACGGCGAGGTGCGACCCGCCCGGGGTCGACACCGAGGTCGGTGAGGAACCTGGCGGCAGCCGAACCGTCCTCGCAGAGCAGTCCCCGCAGGATGTGCCGGACGTCTATCAGTTGGTCTCCCTCACGCTGCGCCTCACGGACGCAGACAGTGAGCGCACGTTTCACGTGCGGCGAATAGGGCAGGTGGGCGGCTCGCGGGGTCATGGCCGGCCCGATCACTGCCTCGACGTGCTGACGGACATCCGCCCCAGTGACGTGGCTCTCGCAGAGCACCTCGGTCACAAGTTCCGGGCAGTCGTCGATGACGGCGATGAGCAGGTGCTCGGTGCCTACATGGTCGCTGTGGTGCAGATAGGCCTGCAGGTGGGCGTCCGAGATCACTCTGCGACCGGCGGGGGTGAAGTTCTCGGAGAATCGCCAACGCTCCGGCCGGACCAGCGGTACCACCTGTTGGCGGTAGTTGGGCAACTCCTCTTGGCAGCAGCTATCCAGTTCGGTGTCCTGGTCTCCTGCCGGGCTGCCGGCAGACGACTCGTCGCGACAGCGAGCGGGCTGTCGATCGACTGATTCCTCGGTGCGACGCCGCCCCGGCCAACGTTTACCAATGCAGATGCCGACGGCGACCGCGATAACCGCCGTTGCGACGAGTTCAAGGACCGATGTGACCACGATCTGAGTGTAAAGGGGAATCAGTCTTTTGTCAGCCCCAAAACCGACTAAAAGTATTTAGGGTTGCGTAAAAATTGATGTTAGTTAAGGTCTGAAAACTCGTTCCTGCAGCTCAGGGCGATTCAGGTGTGAGCTGGGCAACAGTGCGAGGTTTGCTAGGTGTTAGCTGACGGTCCAGTTAACTGAGCCTTGACAAACTTCCTCCTCTCCACAGGGGCTGGAAACATACTGATTGTGAAAAATTTGATATCGTCGAACTGTTCTGGTTCCGCGTAGCAACCGACGCGAACATGCGGTCGGACGGAGCGTTACGGCGCTGACGCCGTTGGGAAGGGAGTTCGATGACTGTCCTATCGCCTCCGGCCAGCACCCTCGACGTCAGTCTCGATTGGAGTCTGCGCTGGTGGGAAACCGACGCTGAGTGCACGCTCGTCGTGTCACAACCAAGTCTCGAACCGGACTTGTGGTCGCGATACGGGGCCGGCGCCGAAGAGAGTTACCGCAGCCATGGCGTCGAGTGTGCCCTCGACGTCGAGGCCCTTCGAAGTGGCGCGGACACCGCGATGTTCATGGCTGTTCTGGACACGAACGACGACATGCTCGGCGGGGTGCGAGCTATCGGTCCGCTGACGGCACCCGAAGACTCTCACGCCGTCGTCGAATGGGCCGGCCAGCCCGGCGAGCGAGCTGTCACAAAGATGATCGCCGACCGCGTGCCGTACGGCGTGCTGGAGATGAAGTCGGCCTGGGTCGCAGATGACGCGCGCGGGGGCAAGGCGGTCACCGATGCTCTCGCCCGCAGCGGATTCTCCATGATGGCGCTGCTCGGCGTTCAGTTCTGCATGGCCACCGCGGCGGCATACGTGCTCAACCGTTGGCGTTCGTCGGGCGGCGTGGTGGCGCCGATTCCCGCCGCCGCCTATCCAGATCATCGCTATCAAACCAAGATGATCTGGTGGGACCGGTGCGATTTCATCCGGTACGCCCAACCGGGACAGGCCGCCAAGATCATCACCGAGAGCGCCGACTTGCCGCGCACCGATCGCGCGTTGGCTCTTCGGTAGGCAGCCGGCGCATGGCCGAAACACAGATACCAGGGGGCTGTGAGATGGCGTCAAGTGAGCAGCCAGCGGGCGAAGTCGGAGATAATCAGCGCATGGAACGCCGGCGCACTGAGCATAATGCGCAGGACCCGATCGAGATGCTGCGGACCCTACCGGCATTGGTGGTGCTCGAACGCCTGCCCGTTGCCACGATGGCGGTGGCAGAAGACGGTGCGATTGTGTTCGCGAACAAGGCCTGCGCCGACATGCTTGGCTACGTCAACGGCAGCCTGGCGGAACTTCGGTTTAGCGACATCTTCCATGCGATGCCCGCCGATAACTCGGCGGTCAGAGCTGTACGTGCGCACGCCAACCTGGTGGTCGAGCTGGCTCACAAGGACGGATCCATTGTCCGCGCCCGGATGAGCAAGTCGGCGCTGCTGCGCGGCGACGATCCCGTGGCGCTTGCGGCGTTCCACGACCTGACCGAGCAACTCTGGACCGAAGAACTCTGATTCGGTTGTAGCTCAACGCCTTCGAATCGTAACTAGATGGTCAATGCTGGTTGACGATGCCGCATCGACTCGCGCGCGAGGTACTCGCGGAAGTACGGTAGCGATGCCTCGGAGGCGATAGCCGGCAACAGCACCTGCCACAGCCGGGTCAACCGTTCGGTCAGATCGGTGCCCCCCGACAGCGGCGTCGAGATCATCTCGGCGCCGAGTAACGATGAGATCACCAATTCAGAGATCGCGTCGGGATCAACGTCCTCGCGCAGATCTGTTTGTTGTTGCGCCAGAACCGCCTTCGTGCTCATCGCGGTGAGCCAGCTGCGGTACGCCCGTGACGCCGCGTCGGCGAAATCGCCCATCGTGCGGGCCAACTGGACCCCGGTGCGCGCGCGCTTGTCGGTGCGAAGGAGATCGGCAACGACGAACACCCCATGGATCATGCTTTCCAGGGCGGGCGCAGGCGAAGCGGAGACGGAGTCGAACGCGGCGAAGACGGACGCTGCGCTCTCGTCGATGATCGCGCAGGCCAGCGACTCCTTGGAGTCGAAGTGGTAGTACAGCGCGCCCTTGGTCTTCTCGACGCGATCGATGATTTCGCCGAGCCCGCTCGCCGCGTAACCGCGCTCGTTGAAGAGATCCACCGCGGCATCGATGATCTTCCTCCGGGTGGCCTCAGATCTTGCCTGACGCGCCAACGGCTGCGTACCTCCAAGGCATCTGGTGTGACCGGGACGGGCTCGCCGGCTTCACCAGACTAACAGCGGCGCACCTCTGCGCGGCTCTGCTCGCAGACGTGTTGACTCAAGCGGAATCGAATGGAGGAAGCGGCGGAGTGCTGGACGCCAGGTTCGTACGTCGCTTGATGAACTGAGTCATGTAGCCGATCTGCTCACTCGACACCAGGCTCGGCAACAGCAGCAACAGGGCCTGTTCGAGGTCTCCGAAGAACCTGTGCGGGTCACCCAACTCGCTCGTCTGCCGTAAACCCATGTACAGCGATACCAGAAGCCGTGATGCGGCATCGGGGCTGACTTGGTCAATCACGTCGCCCTCGTCGACTGCCTGTCGCAGGATCAGCGCGAAGCCGTCCAGCCATTGATTCAGCAGCTTGGCCTTCATCACGCCGGCCCGCCCGATCTCTTCAAGCAGGTTCATCCCGGCTCGTGCCATCACGTCACTGACGTCCTGGACCGCAATCAGATACCACAGGTCGACCACTGTCTCGAAACCCGACAGCCTCCGCCCGAACACCTCGTTCGCCGCGCGCTTGGCGAGCTCGCCCTGCTCGTCGATGATCGCGGTCGCCAACGCATGCTTGGACCGGAAATGAAAGTACATCGCGCCCTTGGTAACTCGCGCTTCGGCGAGAATATCGTCAAGGCTGACCTGGCTGTACGGGCGGTGGGCGAACTGATGCGCCGCGGCAGCGAGAATATGCTGGCGCGTTACGTCGGCTCTTCTCTCGCTGGGTTCTGTCACGGCGGGCCCCGAATCCTTACGCGTGCGTTGGTATGACTGCTGGTGGGGGGAATAGGTGTCTGGTGTCGCCGATTGTCCCACGCGCAGTCGCGTGGCGAGGTAGAACGCGCGCGGTGTGGCTGGTTTGCCGGATGATTTCAAACCCTCAGGGCGTGCCGGCCAGGACCTGGTAACTACCCGGGGGCGTGCTCAGCGTTCGACTGAACTCCCGGACCTTCCTTCCCAGCGCCATCGCACCCATGAGCAGCGCGCTGTCGCGATGAAAGTTTGCGAAGTGGACGATCAGCGTCGCCCGCGATGCGTTTTCAGGGCACGGCATGGTCGCGTGGTAGGAGCGATATCCCCAGAAAAAGTATGCGTTGCCGGGTTCGAGGTCGACCATCTCAACGCGGTGGTTCCCCGGGGCTCTACTCAGGAATCGCCTGCGGCTCAGGTCATTTTGCGCGGCGAACTTCTCCAGCACATTGGTGATGACTGAACGCCGGTAGGGTCTGCGGTTCGGGCACAGGACCAGCTCGCCGCGCCGCCCAGGTTCAGCGTCGGGGATCACAATCGGAACGACCATTGTGAGCACCGACCCGTCGTAGTGAAAGCCGGGCGGCTTGTTGGCCGGGCCGGGGCCGTTCACGAGTCGCAGATCTGCCTGCAGGCCGGCATCAGCCCGTTGCGACATGCCCGCCGCGGCTACCACCGATTCCAGCAGCGTCCGCAGGCGCATGTCTCCGATGAGGCGATCTGCGAACGTGTGGCCACGGCCGTTGGCGACCCGCGCGACCAGCAACTCGTGGGCACCACGCATAGGGAATTGAGTTGCGATGGCATTGCGCGCCTCGCTGAGCCAGTGGTCGGCGACGACGCCGCGCAAGCAGGCAACGCCCGACGTCTCTATATCCGCCGCCACATCGTGGCCCGAGGGGTCGAAAAGGTCCGAAAAACCGGCGAGCGGCGTCGGCGCGGCGCCTGAGCAGCTCGTTTCGACCGGCGGCGCGGTCGCAATGACCAGTGACATCCCCAAGGTCCTCACAAAGTAGTGAATACCGAAAGTATGGTAACAAGCTATTTTCGGGCACACAATTATTAGAACCCTGCTAATCACCTGATACGCGATCAGGCGCAGAGCTGGCCCCTTTAACCCGTGGCAGCTCGCGGTTCGCTAGACGAGGGGCGGTGGCAGCTGGCCAGTGATGCGCCGATAGCTCTCGCTCAGACAGCGACTCATCAGTTCGGGCACCCGGCAATCGCGTGATGGATCGACCCTCAGGCGTAGTCCGGGATGCGGGTTGTGAGCGCCGGCGACGACCGCCGACCAGGTAGTCACGACCCGCCGCACCCGGCGCGGATCCGCTGTGACTCCGAGCTTTCGAGCCAACACGGGCGCCAGCGTTTGCTTGCGATAGGCCGACGAAAGCGCTTGCAGCTCCGGCTCGGCATTGAGCACGTGTGCCAGCGCCGCCAACCGGTCGCGGGTCACGACTCCCGAGCCGCCGATGATGCCGTCGATCACGTTGATGCTTGCCACCAACAAAGCCTCGACGAGGTTGTCGTCCTGCGTCAGTTCGGGCAGGGCGTTGGCAACATCGTCGAGAATCGCTGCGTGCACCCAAACAACAATGATGTCGGACGTCATCTCTAGCAAGCCGGCCGTCACGTGTGGCGCGACCCTGGCCGCCTCACAGATCTGAGCCAGCGTGGTCACCGAAAATCCTTGCTGCACAAAGAGACCCAAGCCAACATCGATCAGCTTCTCGCGGGGTGTCTCGTCCATTTCCAATAGGAAGGTATCACCGGCGGGCAAACTGGTGGCCCTCTCGGGCCCGCGCATTTCAGCTGGTTCGAAACAGCCAAGCTTGACCAAGATCCTGCCAACAGGAACTAATCCTTCTCCGTCGCATGGTTATTGGAGCGGATCGGCAAGACGTAAGAGGGAGAAGGAAGAAAGTGAAGGAGTTTTCAATTGTGGCGACGGCCGCGGCAGGTCTGGCGGCGGTCACCATCGGGTTAGCCACACCTGCCGACGCCGCACCCACGGGTTCGGGGTCAGCGCAGGACACGATCAACGAGCTTCAGGCCAATGGCTACAAGGTGATCCTGAACAAGCTGAGCGACGCTCCGCTGGATCAGGCGAAGGTCGTCTCGGTGCGGCCGGGACGAGAGATCACCCAGCGGGTCACCGGATCCGGCGGCGATTCGTACGACAAGGTTCTCTACACCACCGTGTACGTCGACGTCCGATAGTTGGGCGTCACATAATCAGACACCGTGGAATGAAGGGACGTCCGTCAGGGCGTCCCTTCATTGCTCTCAGGACCAATAAGGACGTCGGCGGCCAGCATTGACGCGGAGATCGCGGCGGGGAATCCGCCGTAGAACGCGACATGCGTGATGAGGGCTGAGATCTCGTCGAGCGTGAGGCCGTTGTCGACGCCACGACGCAGGTGCGCGGGCAGCTCCTCTGGACGGTAGAGGACGATCAGCGCGGCCAGGGTCGCGATGCTGCGATCTCTGGGACTGAGGCGCTCGTCGGTCCAGACATCCGAATACAGCGGGTTGTTGACGAGCGCCGTGAGTTCGGGGGTGAAACGGCGCGCTGCCTCGCGTGGCGAGGATGGATATTTCGTCATGGGGTTCACCCTAGGGTGACGCGGCTACGGTCACGGGCGGCCGGGGTGACGAGTAGCAAACCCTTCGCCCCACGTCGTCGTAGCTGCCGGAATGCGCATTTTCTTGTAGCGTCGATGAGGCTGTTCACGTCTGATCGGGAATGGCTATTTGCGTTTGATCGGGATTGGTAGGGAACCGGAGATTTTGCGTCGTACTGTCCCCCCGCGTGAGCACATGTTCCGGATCTCGGCACTGCTCACGGTCTTTGTGCTGCTGGTGGCCGCCTCGGATCTGCGGTCACGGCAGGGCGACCAATCGCACGTGATCGACGGCCCGTACGCCTATCTACTCGCGAGTTCGGCCGATCTCGGTCCCGCGCAGTCGAATCGGGTGCAAATCACCGCCGCATTGCACGACGCGCACCGGCCGGACGCGCTGATCGATTGGGCGCAGAACAATGGACTCTTGGTGCGCTGGCGCCCTGGAGACGATTGGGCAATCCTCGAGGGTGCGCCGGCAGACGTCGCCGATTCGTTCGGGGTGCCGGTGCATGACTACCGCGGTCGTCGCGGCCAGGTCTTCTATGCGTCGTCCGAGCAGCCGTCGATTCCGTCTGGGTTGCGCAGGGAAATCAGCGAACTCGGCCGGATTCTCGGATACACCCCGCATCATCTGGAGCTCCCCCGGTTCCCTCGGACCGAACCTCGCCGATCAGGCTTGACCCCGGCCGAACTGTTGTCCGCATATAACGCCAATGGACTTGCCGCAGCAGGGTTCACGGGCAAAGGAACCACGATCGTCTTCTTCGAGTTCGACGGTTTCGACCAGGACGACCTCGACTCCTTCGCCGACTTGTCGGGATTGCCACTCTTCAGGCCGATTCTGGTCGGCGGGCAACCAGACGTGCCGACTGGCGAGACCACCATGGACCTCGAAGTCGCCCATGCGATCGCGCCTGATGCCCGCCTCGTCGTGGTCAACGCCGTTCCCACGCTTCAGGGCGACGGCAATTTCGAGAAGATCGCCCGCATGTTCGAAGACGCCGATCGGCAATTTCCGGGCGCCGTCTGGAGCTTGTCGGTCGGCTGGGCGTGCGACAAGCTCCTGACCGCTGCGGATCTGGCGCCGATCCGGTCTGCACTGACGAAGGCGGAGTCGCATGGCACGACAGCTTTCGCGGCGAGCGGAGACAACGCCGGGCTGCAATGCAAGGGTGGCGACGATTGGTCGGCGCCACCCGGCCCGTCCGACATCGGACTCGACGCCGTCTCCTCCGTGCCCGAGATGACCGCGGTGGGCGGCACGGCGTTGTCGCTGGACGAGGTCGGAGTGTGGCTTGCCGAACAGGCCTGGTTCAATTCACCGCTCTCCACGGGCAGCAGTGGCGGGGTGTCGGCATTGTTCCCGCGTCCCCCATGGCAGCACAGCCTCTCGGCGGTGCGCGATCCCGACAAGTCGCACCGCCTCTCGCCCGACGTCGCGGCGGCCGCCGACCCCCTCACCGGAGCGCGCATCGTGTTCAAGCAGCAGGTGCTGGTGGGCGGGGGAACTTCGCAGTCCGCGCCGATTTGGGCCGCGCTGACCGCCGTGATGAACCAGTTCCTGATCGCCTCGGGTGGCCATGCAATCGGTGGGCTGAACCCGCTGATGTACCAGATCGCGTCGGGGTCGCCTCGCCCGGCGTTTCGCGATGTGCGGCTCGGTGCGAATGCGGTGGACACGGTTACCCCCGGCTACGACGTCATCACGGGGCTGGGCTCGCCGCACACGGAAAATCTGGCGCGGAATATCCTTGAAATACAGCAGAATTCGCAATGAGCGCGCCTGAAGAAGTCCCGACCACGTCGTGCAGCGTCTGCGAGATGGACGTGCCGGCTGGAAAGTTCTGCGGTTACTGCGGAACCCACCTGTCGCCGCGGCGCGGGGACGGACGACCGTGGTTGCGCCTGCGCACTTTCGCGGCGGGACCCGGCGAACACGTGCTGGTGCCGTCGGTGGCCAGTTCGCTGTTCCCGCACCTTGGCAAGCACTCCCGAAGGCCGTTCCGGCTAGGTGTCGTCGTGCTGGTGGTCGCTCTCATTGTGTTCGCCATTCTGAAATGGCAGGCCCCGCTGATCGCTGTGAGCGCGCTCGGATTGCCACTGCTGTTTCATCTCTACCTGCAGGAGTCGGACGCTTACCAGGTCCTCCCGCGGCGTGATCTCGTCATCGTCGCGATAGTTTCGGTGGGACTCGGCATCGGATGGGCCTGGTTCACCGGCGGAATCATCGCTGACAGCTACGATGTCGCGTTCGGTGCCGGCATGGAGTTCAAGCAACCGCTGTGGGAAGGACTGGTCATCCCCGTGGCCGGGGCCGTCCTGCTGCTCCTGCCGACCGTCGCGGCACGCCTGCTTCGGGTGGGCACGCAAGAGACCTTGGACGGCTTTCTGATCGGCACGGTGGCGGCGCTGAGCTTCGTCGCCGCTGCGACTCTGACCCGGTTGGCGCCTCAGTTCGAAACCGGGCTGACCGCAAGCGACCTGCCGGTGTCGGTCTTGATGACCGAGGCGGCCATCCGCGGTCTGCTCATGTCGCTGATCGCCGCGGCCACCGGCGGCGCGGTCGGTGCGGCGCTCTGGTTCAAACCCGACCCCGCCCACAAGCACGGCGGAGAGAAACTCGCGAGTCCGCTGACATCTTTGGCTGTGGTTCTGGTCGCGTACGCCGTGCTCGGTGTGGTCGACGCGTCGCCGGCGACCCAGAGCTGGGAGTTCGCGGCATACCTGATCGTCGCGGTGTTGATGGTGCTTTGGCTGCGGGTGGTGCTGCACATCGCCTTGCTGCGCGAAGAACACGACCCGATCACCCCCGGCGAGCCGCTGCTCTGCGAGCACTGCGGGACCGTGGTTCCCGACATGGCGTTCTGCCCGGCCTGCGGCGTGGCCACCCGCGCGTCGTCTCGAGTGTCGCGCAGCGCGCGCCGCGAGACCCGGCCGGTGCGGGTCGAGCCGCCGCCGGAGACCTCGTGACCGCAACCGCATCAGCGGATCATGAAGTCCGCCGCGGGTACGCGCTACCCGGCGAGTCGTACACGGCGCCACCCCTTCGCAGGACCTCACACCGAAGGCTGTTCCTCCGGCTGGCTGCCGGGGCCGGGCTTCTGATCGCGGCGCTGGTGCTGGTGTTCACCATGTTCACTCCGAACCCCCCGCGCTATGTGTGCCCACCGGATTGTGGGCAGCCGCCCTTCGGGAAGCCGGTGGAACGCCTCCCGCGCTTCACTCCCGAAAACGGCGAGTTCACGGTGGCTTACCCCGGTGAGGGCACGGCATATCGAGTGACGAAGCAGCCCAACGGGGTCACCGCGGATTACACCGGCGGCGATGGCGGCACCCTGCAGTTGTTCAGTAAACCCGCCGGGGGCCGCTCGCCCCGAGACGTCCTTAAGTCACTGCTGAACGAGGACTACCCCGACGCCGTCAAGGACTACGAAATCCCCAATGCGATGGTCGGTTACCACCTTGGGTATGGGGAAGTCGACGACGTCTATCCGCACGACCCCGCCGGGAAGTACACCCGATTGCGGATCGTGGTGTTGGTCGCCGTCAAGAACGACCTCGCGTTGGTCGCGGCGGGTATCGGCCCATACCACGAGTTCACTCCCGACTTCGGCCTCGGTCAGCCGTCAGGGGCGAATCTCGAACTGGCGCTGGACATGTCGAAATACGTCAACAGCTTTACCTGGCGCGGCGATCCGGCTCGATGAGCATCAGCCGCGGCTGCATCCGACTCCGCGCCGGCGTGACGCCCGAACGCAGATCGTCGATCAGGATTTCGGCGTAGCGCACCAGACCCTCGGCGTCGATCCGGTGCGGCGCCGCCCGGTTGTCCGCCAGCTTGCCGGCTGCGCGCTGCAGCACTGCGATCCCGCCTGCCACATTGCCGCGCTGGACGTGGGTGATACCGACGGCGAGCTGTGCGAGGCCCTGCCACAGCGTGCGCTCCTGCGGTGGGCCGTTCTTCCACGCCGCCTCGAGCACCTCGTGGGCGTTGAACGCCAGCCCACGGTCGATCAGATCCTGTGCGTAGCTCAGGGATTCGGCGGGCGGCAGGTCGAGGTCGTCGGGGATGCGGGGCACCCCGTCGCTGCCGTGCGGGAGGGGCCTGCCCAGCTCGTCGCGCGGCCGCGCGTTACGGGCGTTGCCGGACTCGTCACGGTCGCGCTGCGGCGGCACGTCTGACATTATCTGCTCTTCATCTCTGATCCTTGTGCTCGGCCGGAGCTAGGGGAATTGTGGATCACTACATCCGGAGACCGGCAACGACGCAGCGACACGGAGGCACGCGTGGCAGACAAGACGAATTCGGTTAAAGGGGGTGGTGCCGCGCCCACAGCGGACACGCCTTCGGCCATCCGCAATGTGGTCCTGGTCGGACCGTCGGGGGCCGGAAAGACCACCCTCGTCGATGGCCTGCTGGTCGCCTCCGGTGTCTTGCCGCGGGCCGGCAGCGTTGTCGACGGCACCACCACCTGTGACTTCGACGACGCGGAGATCCGCCAGCAGCGCTCGGTGGGGCTGGCGGTGGCGCCACTGCTGCACGACGGCGTCAAGGTCAACCTGATCGACACACCCGGCTACGCCGATTTCGTCGGCGAGCTGCGCGCGGGGCTGCGCGCCGCGGATTGCGCGCTGTTCGTCATCGCCGCCAACGAGGGTGTCGACGAACCCACCAAATCGCTGTGGCAGGAGTGCGACCGCGTCGGCATGCCGCGCGCGGTGATCGTCACCAAGCTCGATCATGCACGCGCGAACTACACCAGTGCGCTGGCGGCGGCGCAGGATGCCTTTGGCGACAAGGTTTTACCTCTCTACCTGCCCACAAGTGGCGGCCTCATCGGGCTGCTTTCTCAAACGCACTTCGTCTATTCCGACGGCAAGCGCAGCTCCGAGGAACCGGACGCGTCGTATGCGGACGAAATCGAAGAGCACCGCGGAAACCTCATCGAGGGCATCATCGAGGAGTCCGAGGACGAATCGCTGATGGAGCGTTATCTCGGCGGCGAGGCGATCGACCAGGCGGTCTTGATCAAGGACTTGGAGAAGGCCGTCGCCCGGGGGTCGTTCTTCCCCGTCATTCCCGTGTGCAGCGCAACCGGCGTCGGCACGTTCGAACTTCTTGAGGTCGCCACCAGCGGGTTCCCGTCGCCCCTGGAGCATCCGCTGCCGGAGGTGTTCACCCCCGCCGGCGCCGACCGCAACGGCCTCGTCTGCGATCCGAATGGCCCGCTTCTGGCCGAGGTGGTGAAGACGACGTCGGACCCGTACGTCGGCAGAGTCAGTCTGGTGCGGGTGTTTTCGGGCACGATAAGGCCCGACGCGACGGTGCACGTGTCCGGTCATTTCTCGCAGTTCTTCGGCGACGGCTTCAGCAGCGGTGCAAGCCACGTCGACCACGACGAGGACGAGCGCATCGGCCCGCTGTCGTTTCCGCTGGGAAAGCAGCAGCGGCCGGCCTCGACGGTGTTGGCCGGCGACATCTGCGCCATCGGGCGACTGACCCGCGCGGAGACCGGGGACACGTTGTCGGACAAGGCCGAACCGCTGGTGCTGCGACCGTGGTCGATGCCAGAACCACTGCTGCCCGTCGCGGTCCAGGCCCACGCGAAAACCGATGAGGACAAGTTGTCGCAAGGTCTTCAGCGGCTGACTGCCGAAGACCCGACGCTGCGCATCGAACAGAACCAGGAGACGCATCAGATCGTGCTGTGGTGCATGGGTGAAGCACACACCGGCGTGGTCCTCGACGGGCTCTCCAACCGGTTCGGGGTGTCGGTCGACACCATCGAGCTGCGGGTCCCGCTGCGAGAAACGTTCGGCCAGAAGACAAGAGGACTCGGGCGACACGTCAAGCAATCGGGCGGTCATGGTCAGTATGGGGTCTGCGAAATCGAAGTCGAGCCGCTGCCGGAGGGGTCGGGTTTTGAGTTCGTCGACAAGGTCGTCGGTGGCGCGGTGCCGCGCCAATTCATCCCCAGCGTTGAGAAGGGTGTTCGCGCGCAGATGGAGAAGGGTGTCTACGCCGGCTATCCGCTCGTCGACATCCGGGTGACGTTGTTCGACGGCAAGGCCCACAGCGTCGATTCCTCGGACATGGCTTTCCAGATGGCGGGCGCGCTGGCGTTGCGCGAAGCGGCGTCGGCGTCCAAGATCAGCCTGCTGGAACCCGTCGACACGGCATCGGTGGTAGTGCCCGACGACCTCGTCGGCGCGGTGATGAGCGATCTCTCGAGCCGCCGCGGCCGCGTCCTGGGCACCGAGCAGGTCGGCGAGGGCCGCACGATGGTGAAAGCTGAAGTGCCAGAAGTGGAACTGACCCGGTATGCGATCGACCTGCGCTCGCTGTCGCACGGCGCCGGATCCTTCACCCGGTCGTTCACCAGGTATGAACCGATGCCGGAGCACGCCGCGGCGAAGGTGAAGACAACCGGTTAGCTCAACGGCACCGACAGCAGTCTTTCGAGATTTTTAGTGGCGGCGTCGACTGCCAGCCCGATGAGTCCCCGCACCTTCTCTCGCACGCGCGGATTGTCGGGCATCGGTGGATTCAGCTGACCGACCACGTCGAGCCGGGACACGGCGAGCCACGCCGAAAGTTCCGGGTCGTCGAGCCAGCGCATCTGATTGCGGTTGTCCGCGATCGCCAGCCGTAACCAGTCCAGATCCGAATCTGGATGCGGCACCGGCGTGCACAGGTCGTTCTTGACCGCGTCGTCGTCTCGCGTCGCGCCGACGTGGGCGATCATCGCGGCGCTGAACACCTGCTGGCAGCCGCGCACGCTCTGCAAGGTGATGCGGTCGGTATCGAATACCGCGGTCGCCGGGCCGCGCACTGCCCCGTCCGCCGTGCAGTCGATGTGCAATGTCGACGGGCCCGTGTGGATTTCGCCGAACTCGAGCAGTATCTTGCCCGGCTCGATCTGTGTCACGTGGCCCAGCCGGGCGACATCGGCGATCCGACGGAGCTGGTCGAGTTCGGCGACCGTCACCGTGGCGCAGCGATACATCGTGGGCCGGACCATCGGATCGAGACGAAGCAGGTTCCCGGCGGCCTCGAGCCGGGCGAACAGGTCGTCGACCGACGTCGCGTCCCTGCTCGCCTCGATACGCGCCCCGATTGCGCCCTGGCTGTTGCCCGCGAACGTGGGTCCTGGTTGCAGCTGTGCCCGGTCCAAGAGCCACGCGTCGCGCGGCACGATCCATGTGAGCCTGTCCGGTGCCACACCATGGCCCAGAAGCCACAAGCACGTATCGATGCCGGTTTTCCCCGCGCCGACGATCACATAGCGGTCAAAGCCGCGCGCTCGGATCGGGAGAGCGTTGGGCGGTATGCAGGCAATGGCTTCAGCCACTGCATATTCCGGCGGCCGCATCGACGGCACGACCGTGCCCATGTAGGTGGCGTCGACGACCGCTCGTCGTGCCGTGACGGTGTACGTCTGGCCGCCGAGCGTGCTGAACCGGCAGTCGCCGTGGTATTCACTCATCGGGTAGTACGCCACGCGGCCCGTCGGCAGCAGTTGCTGCTGCATGACCTGATCGAAATACGCGCAGACCTCGCCGCCGGTGGCGAGTTCGTACAGCCCCTTGTTCCAACCGGCGGCGTCCACCGCGCCGCTGCCGAGGGGCCGCGAGTTCACTCCGTAGAACGCCGACGGTTGGTGCAGGCGGACGAACGGATACGCAGTGGTCCAATGCCCGCCCGGTTGGTGGCCGCGGTCGACGACGACGGCGCTGGCGTCGGTCTCGGATACGAGGGTGTCCGTGAACGCCATGCCCATGGCGCCTGCACCCACCACGAGGTAGTCGGTTTCGATGTCGGCCATTACGCCGGACCATAGCAATTGGTCCATGGGGTGAGGTCAAATGGGAACCATGGCCGCCATCAACCCATTCCGCATCGATATTGCCGACGCTGATCTTGATGACCTGAGCCAACGACTGGAACGAACGCGATGGCCGGAGCGCGAATGCGTCGACGACTGGACCCAGGGCATCCCGTTGAGTTACACCCGGGAACTCGCCGCGTACTGGGCCGCCGACTACGACTGGCGCGCACGTGAGGCCCTGCTCAACCGCTTCGACCAGTTCACGACCGAGATCGACGGCCTGGACATCCATTTCATCCATCAGCGCTCGCCTCATGACGACGCGTATCCGTTGGTCATCACGCACGGCTGGCCCGGTTCGGTGGTCGAGTTCCAGAAGGTGATCGAGCCGCTCACGAACCCGACGGCGCACGGCGGCACGGCCGACGACGCGTTCCACGTGGTGTGCCCGTCACTGCCGGGGTACGGGTTCTCCGGCAAGCCCACGCAGACGGGATGGGGCGTCGACAAGGTCGCCGAGGCGTGGGAGTCGCTGATGACCGGACTCGGTTACCAGCGCTACGGCGCGCAGGGCGGTGACTGGGGTGCGGCGGTGACCACAGCGATCGGCCGCAACGGCGAGAGCAACCACTGCGAGGCCATCCACCTCAACATGCCCCTCGGCTTTCCGCCGGCCGGACTGAAGGATCCGACGCCCGAAGAGCAGGACGCGCTGAAGAGCGGCAAGCATTACCAGCAGTGGGACTCGGGCTACAGCAAGCAGCAGGCGACGCGTCCCCAGACCCTCGGGTATGGCCTCGTCGATTCCCCTGTGGGGCAACTGGCCTGGATCGTCGAGAAATTCTGGGCGTGGACGGATTGTGACGGGCACCCCGAGAACGTGCTGACAAAGGACGAGATGCTCGACAACGTGATGCTGTACTGGCTGACCGCGTCCGGTGCGTCGTCAGCGCGAATGTATTGGGAAAGCTTCCAGTCCTTCGGCGCGTTCACGCGCGTCGAAACCCCCACTGGTATCGCGTCTTTCCCGAAGGAAGTCCTTCGGGCACCGCGCAGCTGGTGCGAGCCGAATTACAACATCACCCATTGGACCGACATGCCTCGCGGCGGCCATTTCGCCGCGTTCGAGCAACCCGACTTGTTGGTCGGCGACCTACGCACGTTCTTTGCCACGGTGCGGTGAGGGCCGCCGCTCTTCAGTCAGGCGCCGACGACCCGGCCACTCTCGACGCCGTGAACCGGACGAATGCGTTGGCACTGTTCCCACGGCTCGCGGCGGCACCGGTCACCGCCTGAAGGTCCTCACTCCTCGAGAAACGTGACGTGCTTCTCGACGCTGTCGCGGCTCACCCGCAGCGTGTTCGCGGGGAAGTCGGGGTCCGGGTAACCGACCGCGAGTCCGCACAGGATTGTCCATTCCTGCGGCAGGTCGAGCTGCGCGCGGACGATGTCGGGGTACCCGGCGATCGACACCTGCACGCACGTGCCGAGACCGCGCGCGGTGAGCGCCAAAAGCAGTGTCTGCAGGAACATTCCGACGCCCACGCAGTCGGCGGGGCCCAGATCGCGGTGCATGCAGACGACTCCGCCCAGCGGCGCGCGGAAGAACTCCCAGTTGCGCAGCACAGCGTTCTGCCGGGCTTCGGTGTCGTGGCGCTCGATTCCCATCGCGCCGTAGACCACGGCGCCGAGCTCACGGCGTAGATGCGCATGCGAGTCGGTAAGCCGCGGCACGATAGGCGGCTTGGCCCGCGCCTCGGCCAGCATCGCCGCGACCAGCCGGTCGCGGGCGGCGCCCGACGTGAAGACGAGCTCCCAGGGCTGGATATTGGAGTTCGACGGCGCGCACATCGCGAGCGCGAGCGACTCCTCGACAAGGATTCGAGGGACCGGGTCAGGCAGGAACATGCGCGTCGAACGCCGCTCGCGGATCGTTTCGTCGAGATCGAACATCTGACTCCTCCGTGCGGAATCGTCGCACTCTTGGCCTCCGGTCGGGCGAACATCCGGACGTGAAGTCGACGAACGCACGGGCATCGAACCTGCGGGCCTGGAAAACAGTTTCACCTGTGTAAGCAGTGTGCGACGCGGGTAACACTCTCCAGCGAGAGGCGGTTGCCATGTACCAGCAGGTCCTTGATCCCGTCGCCCACTCCCTGGCATGGAGTTCACTTGTCGCTGCGGTGCCGTTGCTGTTGCTGTTCGTCATGCTCGGCGTCCTGCGGATCACCGCTTGGATCGCTTCGTTGATATCCCTGGCAGTCGCCCTGCTGATCGCCATCTTTGTCTACGGGATGCCGACCGGGCAGGCGTTGCTGGCCGGCACCGAAGGCGCGGCATTCGGGTTCTTCCCGATCCTGTGGATCGTCATCAACGCGATCTGGGTGTACGAGATGACCGTGCGAACCGGACACTTCGACGTGTTGCGGCGCTCGTTCTCCCAAGTGAGCGACGACCAGCGGGTGCAGGCCATCCTGATCGCGTTTTCGTTCGGGGCGATGATAGAAGCGCTGGCCGGCTTCGGCACTCCGGTGGCGGTCACCTCGGTCATGTTGATCGCGCTGGGATTCAAGCCGCTCAAGGCGGCTGTGCTCGCGTTGGTCGCCAACACCGCACCCGTGGCGTTCGGCGCCATGGCCACCCCGATCATCACGCTCGGCACGGTGACGAACCTCCACAGCGACACGCTCGGCGCGATGGTCGGGCGACAGACCCCGATACTGGCGCTGTTCGTACCGTTGGCGCTCGTCGCGATCGTCGACGGCTGGCGTGGCATTCGCGAGACATGGCCGGTCGCGGTGGTCTGCGGGATCGTCTTCGCCCTCGCCCAGTACGCGACGTCGAACTTCCTCTCCGTGCCTCTCGCCGACGTGGTTGCGTCGTTGCTGTCCGCCGGCGCCGTAGTCGCGATGGTGCGTGTGTGGCGTCCACGACGGATCTACACCGAACCAGCGCCTGTCGCCGGCGGGGCGGCCGACGAGCCGGCGCCGGAGTTCGAATCGCGCGTCGCGGACGCGAGGAGCGAAAAGGCCACCGCGGACGTGAGGAGCGAAAAGGCCGCCGCGGACGCGAGGAGCGACACAACCACAACCCAACGCGATACCCGTGGCGAGGTAGCGAAGGCCTACGCGCCCTACGCGATCATCATCGCGGTGTTCGTCATCTGTCAGATCCCGGCGGTCAAGACCCTGCTCACCAAGGCCACCTTCAAAATCCAGTGGCCCGGCCTTCATCTCGTCAATCCGAAGGGAAAGCCCTTGTCGCTGACCGAGTTCAAACTCGACCTGTTGACGACGCCCGGCACGCAGATGCTCGTGGCGGGGCTGCTGACGATGGTCGTTTTGCGCTTGTCGATTCCGAACGCTGTGAAGGCATACGGCGCGACGCTGCACCAGTTGCGCTGGGCAATTATTACCGTAATGGCGGTGCTCGCACTGGCTTTCGTGATGAATGCGTCGGCTCAGACCATCACGCTCGGCACGTGGATGGCCGCCGCGGGCGGGGCATTCGCGGTGCTGTCACCGATTCTGGGCTGGCTCGGCGTCGCGGTCACCGGTTCGGACACATCGTCCAACTCTCTCTTCGGCGCGCTGCAGGTGACTGCCGCCAACCAGGCAGGACTGTCGCCGGTGCTGATGGCAGCCTCGAACAGCTCGGGCGGAGTGCTCGGCAAGATGATCTCCCCGCAGAACCTCGCTATCGCCGCGGCAGCGGTGAAGATGGACGGCAAGGAAGGCGACATCTTCCGCCGCGTCATTGTGTGGAGTCTGGGCTTCCTTGTGGTGATGTGCGCGTTGTCGGCATTGCAGTCCTCGGACGTCCTGTCCTGGATGGTGCCCGCGCACTAGCGTCGACGGCATGAAGTGGGTGACCTACCGGACCGATCAAGGTGACCGCATCGGGGTCTTATCCGAAGACATCATTCATGCCGTACCGCCGGGCCCAACGCTCATCGACCTCGTCGCACGAGGCGCCGACGGACTGCGCGCGGCCGGAGAGCAGGCGTTGCGCGAACCGGCAGCCCTCGCGCGGCTACCCGAGGTGGTGCTGGCGGCGCCGATTCCCCGGCCGCCCGCCATCCGCGACAGCCTCTGCTTCCTCGACCACATGCGCAACTGTCAGCAGGCACTGGGCGGAGGACGCGTGCTCAAGGACACCTGGTACCGGATCCCCGCGTTCTACTTCGCCTGCCCGTCAACGGTTCTCGGACCCTACGACGACGCTCCGATCGCTCCCGGAAGCGCCTGGCAGGACTTCGAATTGGAGATCGCGGCGGTGATCGGCAGCGGCGGACAGGACTTGTCTGTCGAGCAGGCCGAAAACGCGATCATCGGCTACACGATCTTCAACGACTGGTCGGCCAGGGACCTGCAAAACCTCGAGAGCCAGCTTGGCATCGGTCAGGCCAAGGGTAAGGACAGCGGGATAACGCTGGGGCCGTTCCTGGTGACCCCCGACGAACTCGCGCCATACCGCCACCACGGCCGGCTGAGCCTGGCCGCGACAGCCCTCGTCAACGATAAGGAGATCGGCAGCGGGTCGACGGGCGACATGGATTGGACGTTCGCCGAAGTCATCTCGTACGCGTCGCGCGGGGTGGTGCTGAACCCGGGAGACGTCATCGGCTCAGGTACGGTGCCAAGCTGCACGCTCGTCGAGCACCTCGACATGAGCGCACCCGA
>NZ_JAVHWM010000195.1:0-3001 GCF_032159765.1 Mycobacterium sp.
CACGGATGCGTAGTACGCCTCCGCCGTTTTGTGTGCCTGCGAAGACATGGTCGTCGATGTTCTTGTTGACAGGTAGCGGCTCTCCGGTGACCGATGATTGATCGACGTCGGATGCGCCGCCGACGACGACTCCGTCTGCTGAGACTCGCTCACCGGGTCGGACGATGACAAGTTCACCCACCCGAAGGTCTTGCGGATTGACTGAGTGTTCGACTCCGTCGGCGTCGATCCGCGTTGCCCGCTCAGGTGCCAAGTCGAGCAGACCTTTCACCGAATCCTCGGTGCGCTTGGTCGCTGCATCCTCCAACGCGCCGGAAGTCGCGAAGATGACGATCAGCAAGGCCCCATCGAATATCTGTCCAATGGCGGCTGCGCCGATAGCGGCCACCACCATGAGCAGATCGACGTCGAGCGTTCGAGAACGCAACGCCTGAATGCCTTCCCAGGCCGGTGACCACCCGCCGGTGAGGTAGCACGCCAGATAGAGCGTCCACCAAATTGCAGATGGAGCGTTGAGCAGTTGGGCAGCAAGTCCGACTAGGAATAGGCACAAGGCAACGACCGCCCACCGCACCGATGCGACAGACCACAGCCCCGAGACGCCCAACCGACGCTCTGCTGTCGCCGCTCTGGGGAGGGTCGGCTGTACCGTGACGGTGCTCATCAATGTTCTCCCGTCTCCATATCAACACAGTTCGTACATGTATACGTGTAGAACTCTACATGTGTCATATCCACCGACGGCAGCGTGCTTCAATTGAGGCGTGGGACACGGAGTGGAAGGCCGCGCAACGCCACCGGCAACTCTCGACCCGGTGTCAGCGGTCAAGATCGCAGAAACGTTGCAAGCCTTGGCTTCGCCCAACCGCCTCATGATCCTGACCCGATTGCGCCAGTCACCGTGCTCAGTGGGAGAACTGTCCACTGCGGTAGGGATGGAGCAACCGGCGGTGTCTCACCAGTTGCGGCTCCTACGGGCGCTCGACCTAGTGGCGGGTGACAGAAACGGTCGGAGCATCGTTTACCGCCTCTACGACAACCACGTCGCACAGCTACTCGACGAGGCCGTCTACCACATCGAGCACCTGCGGCTGGGCGCTACTGACACGACCGCTTAGCCGACGGAGGGTGGGGGGTGCCCCCTTCGGACTGAACGCCGCGCCTCGAAGGCCAGAGTCCGCTCTCTCTCCGTCAATTTCGAAAAATGGCTTCGCGCGCGATTCGCCTTCTCGATGGCTTGGACGACCGTGGCGGCAGCCTCGCCCAGTTGCTGGAGCTGGGCAGGACTCAATGATCGAACGACCAACTCTTGGACTAGGCGCACATGATCAGGAGCCGCGCCACGAATCTTCTCTTCGCCTGCAGCGGTGAGTGAGACGGTGCTGGCTGGCGCTGGGCATCACCTATGCCATCGGACATCTCGTGGGCGCAGCGATCACCTAAGCCTATCCGCGAGCCGGACGACGAACTACATTCCTGGGTCGAAGGCACCACGCATCGTGACCGCGAAGCGAGCGCCGACAGGTGCACTGCCGGCTAATCGCCCGCTTCCTCGCCGACTACCGAACTGCATAACCGAAGGGTCACGGCGCAGACGATCCCACAGCCGACTGTTTGCTCCATGTCGCTTTGGCCCCTGAATCTCCGATGCGATAGACCTGGACTGTTGACGCCACGCTCGCGATGACCACGACGGCCGCAATGAGCCACCGCGCAATGGGTTTCAGTGATTTGCCACGTGCTTCCCGAAGGTGGACGAAGACGATCAGCGCGGCCGCGGCCACCAATGCGATGGAGAAATACACCATCGTGTCACCCAGGTGTGTGTGCGCATGCAGTAGTGGGGATCGGCCTTTACGTTTCGCTAGCCATTCACCTGCGTCCGTCGTCAGTGGTGTGAGAACTGCGGTAATCACCGCCAGCGCGAGCACCAGCCATACCAATCGTTGGCGTGCCGCCGGCCAAAACGCGCAGATGATCGCGAGGACGGCGGTGAGCGGAGCCAAGATAACGATGAAATGCACGAGCAAGACGTGGGCGGGCAGCCCATTGAACGTCGACAACTGTCACTCCTCGAAATGACGCAGGGATTCGGGACAACGATCTGACACCAATTACAAACTCGTGCCTGCCTTTCGGTTACCGGGTCCGTGGTTCGCGTCGGTGAGCAATGAGAGTGCAAGCCGAGGGCACAGGTCGACTGCGGTGCGTGCCTCGGACAGCGCAGACGGTGGTACGGCGGGCTCGCGGGAGCCATCGCGAGCGATGGGGTAGCCCCAGTCGTCGCGGCCAAGCAGACGTGGCAGGAGTTCGGTGCACAGCCCGCGGCCGTGACAGCGCGTCCAGTCGATGTGCAGTCGCGTGGCTGGTTTGGATGGGTTTCTCATCGTGTTCCCGAGATGTGTTGTGGTGGGCGCCCGGTGGCGTGCATCGGCGCCAGGGCGGCTTCGCATCGGCCGTGGCGATGGTGCTCGATGTCGGAGGCGAACGTGTCGAGGGCACTGCGGGCCAGGCGGGCGGTGCCGTCGGGGTGGCGACACGAGCCCCGGCCGTCGATGACGTCGATCATCCGGCTCACCTCCTCAAGGAGTCGCTCGTCGACGCGGCCGTAGGCGAGGTCGTCGAAGAGCCGGGCCAATTGGGGCAAGCCGTTGAGACACGGCCCGCATTGGCGGGCGCTCTGCCCTGCGAGGTAGTCGAGAATGTCTGCGGTGCGGGCGAGTCCACACTGGTCGGCTGGTAGCGCGTGGATGATGCCGGCACCGGGGCTGGCGCCGAGGTGGGCCAGGCCGGCACGCGACAGTCGGGCGTCGGTGAGCATTGCGCCGGGAATCCAACTGCCGTGGTAGCCGCCCAGCAGTACGGCGCGAAGCGCGCCGGGGTCACCGGTGTGCCCGACGAGGTCGGTCAATCGCGTTCCCGTCGGGACTTCCAAGACCGAGCCCGTCGTTGGTCCGCCGGTCAAAGTGACGAGCATGGTCCCCGGCTCGGAGGGATCGCC
>NZ_JAVHWM010000197.1:0-11300 GCF_032159765.1 Mycobacterium sp.
GTGAACACGAGCATGACGGCCGCCAGAATGCCGATCCGGACGAAGCTGCCGTAGAGGGTGAACTGGCCCACCAGCGAAAGGTCGGGTATCGCGAACGGCGAACCCGACAGGGTCGGCACCGACAGGCTCCAGCCGCCCGGCTTTTGCGTCGCGGACCCGAGATGCCAGACCGCTTCGACGATGACGGCGACGATGGTTCCGATGATGAGGCCGATGAGTATGGCTCCCCGCACTTTTCGCGCTACCAGGATGCCTGTCACCAGCAGCGTCAGCACGAAAATCAGCGTCGGGACCGAGTTGATCGACCCGTGGCCGTCGGACCCGAGACCCACGGGCGGCGACGGCATCTTCGTCGACCCGACGAATCCGGCGTCGACGAGGCCAATGAACAGGATGAACAGCCCGATACCTGCGGTGATCGCGAGCTTCAACGGCATCGGCACGGCATCGAAGATCAGCCGACGCAGCCCCGTCGCGGCCAGCGCGACGATGATCAAGCCGTCGATGACCACCAGCCCCATCGCCTCCGGCCAGGACAGCGTGCCGACGACGGAGCTGGCCAGAAACGAGTTGATCCCCAACCCCGCGGCGAACGCGAACGGCAACCGCGCGACGACAGCGAACAGGATCGTCATCACGCCGGCGGCAAGCGAGGTCACGGCCGAAACCTGCGCGAAGGCGAGCTTGTGGCCGGTGACGTCGGACGTGGCCGACAGGATGATCGGGTTCAGCACGATGATGTAGGCCATCGCGATGAACGTCACGACGCCGCCCCGCAACTCGGTGGCGACCGTCGACCCCCGGTCAGAGATCTCGAAGAAGCGATCGAGGCGCGTCACCGTTCGACCATAAGTTGCGCACGTGATGCCTGCGCGACGACGTGGTCGGCAAGATCACCTCGAATGGTC
Source organism: Mycobacterium sp. (assembly GCF_032159765.1). Taxonomy (GTDB): domain Bacteria; phylum Actinomycetota; class Actinomycetes; order Mycobacteriales; family Mycobacteriaceae; genus Mycobacterium. The sequence continues at coordinate 909 of NZ_JAVHWM010000197.1, forward strand.
ACGGGCTCTGCCGAATTGACGGCTGCGCAGTTTAGCGCGACACGGGAACGGGAACGAGGGGTTCTGCGTCGAGTTGGCGTGCCGATGTAGGGTCATTGATCAAGTCAGGAGCACGCTGCGGCGGAGTTACCTGGGGAAGACCGACGTCGGGGGTCAGTAGGACAGACCATGGCAACAAGTTCAAACGACACGCAAAGCACCGCACCGCGCGCAGAGTCCAAGTGGCTGTCGAAGTCCGCGGCGCAGACCAAAGGGTCGGACAAAAAGGAAGTCCAGTTCCACTACGACATCTCCAACGACTTCTTCAGGCTCTGGCAGGACCCGACGCAGACGTACAGCTGCGCCTACTTCGAGCGCGACGACATGACGCTCGAAGAAGCACAGATGGCCAAGGTCGACCTGGCTCTCGGCAAGCTGGGCCTGCAGCCCGGGATGACGCTGCTGGACATCGGCTGTGGCTGGGGCTCCACGATCATGCGCGCTGTCGACCGCTACGACGTCAACGTCATCGGCCTGACGCTGTCGGAGAACCAGAAGCAGCACATCGAGGACCACTGGTTCGCCAACTCCACGAGCAAGCGCCACATGGAGGTGCGGCTGCAGCCGTGGGAGGAATTCGACGGTCAGGTCGACCGCGTCGTGTCGATCGGCGCCTTCGAGCACTTCGGCTTCAACAAATACGACGACTATTTCAAGAAGACCTTCAACTGGCTGCCTGACGACGGCGTAATGCTGCTACACACGATCATCATTCCGAGCGACGAAGAGATCAAAGCGAAGAAGCTGCCGCTGACGATGTCGCGGGTGCGCTTCATCAAGTTCATCATGGACGAGATCTACCCCGGCGGGCGTCTGCCGCTCGGCGCGATGGTCGAGGAGCACGCCGTCAAGGCCGGATACTCCGTGACCCGCAAGCAGTATCTGCAGCCGCACTATGCGCGCACGCTGGACACCTGGGCGTCAAACCTGGAGTCCAAGAAAGACGAGGCCATCGCGGTCACGTCAGAAGAGATTTACGAGCGGTTCATGAGATACTTGACGGGCTGCGCCGATCTATTCCGTCAGGGCTACACCGACGTATGCCAATTCACCTGCGAGAAGGGGTGATACGTGAGCTCGACGGAGATGCGTCCCCACTTCGAAGAGATCCAGGCGCATTACGACCTCTCAGACGACTTCTTCGGCGTCTTCCAGGATCCTTCGCGGACGTATAGCTGCGCGTTCTTCGAGCGTGAGGACATGACGCTCGAACAAGCTCAGATGGCAAAGATCGACCTCGCGCTCGGCAAGCTCGACCTGCAGCCCGGGATGACCCTGCTCGACGTCGGCTGCGGCTGGGGATCGGTCATGAAACGCGCGGTCGAGAACTACGGCGTCAACGTGATTGGCCTGACGCTGAGCAAGAACCAGTGCGTCTACTGCCAGCATCTGCTCGATGACATCGACACCGACCTGTCCCGGCGGGTGTATCTGCGCGGCTGGGAGCAGTTCGACGAGCCCGTCGACCGCATCGTGTCCATCGAGGCGTTCGAGGCTTTCCCCAAAGACCGGTACGCGGCATTCTTCGACACGTGCCACCGGATGCTCCCGAGCGGCGGCCGCATGGTGTTGCAGACGATATTGGGGCACCCGCTGAAGCGCTGGCCGGAGATGGGCATCCCGATCGTGATGAGCGACCTGAAGTTCATGCGGTTCATCGCCAAGGAGATTTTCCCGGGCGGGGCCGTGCCCTGCGATGAGGACATCGTCGAATATTCAGGCGCGGCAGGCTTTTCGGTGGATGACACCCAACTGCTCGACGAGCACTACGTGCGGACTCTGGACACCTGGGCGGCGAACCTCGAAGCCCGCCGCGACGAGGCCATCGCCGCGACCTCGGCTGAGGTGTACGAGCGCTACATGCGGTATTTGACCGGTTGCTCCGATTTCTTCAACCGCGGTATCAGCGAACTCGGGCAGTTCACCCTGACGAAGAGCTAGCCTCTTTGCCGCGCAGCGAGTCCCAGCTGTGCTGGTCTTCGAGTTCGCGGATCATCCGTGAAGTGCGTTCGCGCAGAAGCAGAGTGACAACGATCCCGATGGCGACGGCGACCACCAGCGCGATCCACGAGAAACGCGACATCCACCGCTCGGCGGCCAAACCCAGGTAGTAGACCACCGCGGTGGTGCCGCCGGCCCAGCACAATCCGCCGCTCGCGTTGGCGGCCAAGAATTTCCAGTACTTCATGTGCAGTGCGCCGGCGAGCGGGCCAGCGAAGATGCGCAGCAGCGCGATGAAACGGCCGAAGAAGACAGCCCACACGCCCCAGCGCGCGAACAACTGCTTGGCCAATGCCACGTGCCCGGGCCCGAAGTGTTTGGGAAACTTCTTGCCCAACCGCTCGAACAGGGACATCCCGAACCGTCGACCGATGGAATAGCCGATGGTGTCGCCGATGATCGCGCCGGCCGTCGCTGCCGCGGCGACGGCGACCGGGTCGATGTCGAGCGTATGGCGCGACGCCAGCAGTGCCGCGCTGACGAGGGCGATTTCTCCCGGCAGCGGAATACCGAGACTTTCGATGCCGATGACCACGCCGACGATGAGATAGACGGCCACCGGCGGCACCGATTGCAGCCAGGCTTCGACGTTCACGGCGCTAACAATGCCCTAACGGGCGGCTTTCCGTGGGGAAGTCGATCCCAAACGCTGTCATCAGGTGTTGACGCGCCGGTTCACACCACATATCGAGTATTGAAATACCCGCGTCGATTTAAAGCGTGGAAGAGATGATCGGTGGTATGTACCGGATCTTCGTGAGCCACTCGAGCCGCGACACCCCGGCCGCGGTGGCACTGATCCAATGGCTGACCGACAACCAGCCCAGTTTGCGCGGGGGGATCTTCCTCGACGTCGATCCGCACACCGGCCTTTCGCCTGGCACCCGGTGGAAAGAAGAGCTGTTTCGGGCGGTCGATCGATGCGAGGCGGTCCTGTGCCTTCTGACCCCCAACTGGGAGCAGTCGTCAGAGTGCCTCGTTGAATACCGCTACGCCGAATCGCTCAACAAGCGCATCTTCTGTGCGCGGCTCGACCCGGAAGCGGTAGGCGACAAGACGCACGAGTGGCAGTACTGCGACCTGTTTTCCGGGTCGGGTCCTGTCACGGCGGTGTCCGTCGACGGCCAAGCGCCCGTCGAGTTCTCGACCGAGGGCTTGGAGCGTCTGCTGCGGGGCATCCGGGAATCCGGTATCGGCGCAGAGCACTTCCCGTGGCCGCCGCCCGACGACCCCAAGCGGGCGCCGTACCGCGGGTGGCAGCCGATGGAAGACATCGACGCCGCGGTCTACTTTGGCCGGGACGCGCAGATCGTCCGCGGACTCGACGCGCTGCGAGGCATGCGCGCGACGGGCGTCGAGGGAATGTTCGTGGTGCTCGGGCCCTCCGGAGTCGGAAAGAGCTCGTTCCTGCGTGCGGGGCTTCTGCCGCGCTTGCGCCGCGACCATTCCAATTTTGTGCTCTGCGACATCGTCCGGCCCGAGCGTGCGGCGCTGACCGGCGAGCAAGGGCTGGCGCGGGCGATCCTGAACCTCAGAGCACGGGCCGGGCTGAACGAGCCCGCGCTCGGCGACATCAAATCCTCATGCCTTGCCGCCGACGCTGGTGCGATCACCCAGTGGATGAGCGAAGCGCTGCAACGCCTTTCGGACGACGGCGAACCAACGCTGATACTGCCGATCGATCAGGCCGAGGAGCTGTTCACCGCGGAATCAGGGCAGGAAGCCGGACGGTTCCTCACGCTTCTTGGCGCCTTGCTGCAGCGGTCAGGCCCGGCCGGGGAGCTGCCAATGGTCGCGGTGGTGACGATCCGGGCAGACCGCTACGAAGCCCTGCAGGCGGCGCCCGAACTCGCCGACGTGCATGCCCGGGAATTCGGCGACCTCAAACCGATGCCGCTCACCGAGTTCAGAGAGGTGATCACCGGGCCGGCGCAGCGGGCCACCGCGGCCGGTCAGCCGTTGACCCTCGAGCCCGCGCTCATCGAGGAACTTCTCTCCGTCGCCACAAAAGGCGGCGACAGTCTTCCGCTGCTCGCGCTGACCCTGTCGAGCCTCTACGCCGACTACGGCAGCACGGGTCAGATCAGCCTCGCCCACTATCTGTCGATGGGCGGCATGGCGCAGATCGTGGACACCGAGATCGACAGGCTGCTCTCATCGGACCCCGACACACGTGCGCAACAGCTCGACATCCTGCGTTCGGCGTTCATCCCGTGGCTTGCCACGGTCAATCCCGACAGTGATCAGCCCTTGCGAAGGGTGGCCCGATGGGCCGAGCTCCCGCCTGCCAGCCACGATCTCATCAATGCCATGGTGGCCCATCGGCTGCTCGTCAAAGACGAGCGCGATGGCGATACCGTGGTCGAGGTAGCGCTGGAAAGCCTTCTCCGGCAATGGGATCCGCTTGTGGACTGGTTACGCGAGCAGGCCACCGACCTCAAAGAGGCGGACATCCTCGATCGGGCCACCGGCGAGTGGGAACGTAATGGACGAAGCCCAGAATGGCTGATCGAAGGCGTGCGGCTGGCCGCCGCCGAGGAATTGGCCGCGTCCCCGATGTTCCGGGCCCGCGTCGCGCCCGCGTCGGAGTTCCTGCGTGCGTCGAGGGAGCGCCAGGACGCCGAGGCCGAGACCGAACGACAGCGCCAGGAAGCCGAGCTCCGCGCGGCACAGGAACACGCGGCGGCTCTCCTCAAGCGAACTCGGCTGTTGCGCGCCGTCCTCGCGCTGGTGATAGTCGTCGCGCTCGCGGCGATAGTCGGTTTTGGGTGGGCATTCAAAGCGCGCAGGGATGCCGACGCTCGGTTCAGGGATGCCACTGCCCTGCGGCTGTACGGAGACTCGCAGCTGATGCTGGCCGGACTGCGCGCTGGTGTCAGCGACGACGTGGCCGGAATGCAGATGCTGTTGGCGGCACTGGAAATTCCGTCGGGGCACCAGAACAATCAATACTCACTCGTGACAGCGCTGCGTCAGCAGAAGGACCTGCTCAAGGTCATCGACACGTCGGCAATGGTGTTCACCACAGCGCTCAGTCCTGACGGGACGCGGATCGTCTCCGGGGGCGAAGACGGAATGCTCAGGATCTGGGACGCCGCGTCAGGCCAGCCCGTTGTGAAGGCGTTTCACGGCCACGACAAGGGGATCATGAGCGTGGCGTTCAACACCGATGGCACCCGGATCGCGTCGTGCTCAATAGACGGCACCGTACGGATCTGGGACGCTGCCACGGGGCACCCGATCGGTCAGCCGTTTCGCGATCCGAATGGTTTCGTCGGTTTGGCGTACAGCCCCGACAGCACTCGTCTCGCAGCGGTCTCCGCGGGTGGAGTGTTGCGCGTGTTGGACGCGGCGACTGGAGATCAAATCACCCAGTCGCATCTAGACGCCCAGAGCTATGTCGGCAAGATCGCATTCAGCCCGGACGGGCATCGCATCGCCACTGCCGGGGACAAGACGATCCAGGTGTGGGACGCCACAACCGGCCAGCAGGCAGGACCGCCGATCCGCGGTCACGAAGGACTGGTGTTCGCCGTGGCGTTCAGCCCCGATGGAACCGAGTTGGCCTCGGCGAGTACCGATTCCACCGTCAGGCTTTGGGACGCTGCGACCGGTCGGCAGAACGGCGAACCGATGCGTCATGACAATCAGGTCCAGACCGTGGCTTTCAGCCCCGACGGCCAGCGCCTTGCCTCCGGTGGTGTCGACAACAAGATCAAGATCTGGGATCGCGCTTCTCACCGTGAGATCGGCGTCCTCAACGGGCATCGGGCTCCGATCAACGGCGTGGCATTCAGCAAAGACGGTCTGCGGCTGGTGTCGTGCAGCGACGACGACACAGTCCGGGTATGGGATGGCACCTGGCAGCCGATGATCGGCCACACCGGCATCGCCAACGCGATATTCGTCGACGACGGCCGCCGAATCGCCTCGGGCGGCGAGGACAAGATCGTGCGCTACTGGGATGCGGCCACAGCGCGTCAGATCGGCGAGCCGGTGCGCATCGTCGACGACGACGCGACGTCGGTTTTCCCCGTCGACCGCGATCGGGTGGTCTCGTTCGGCACCGTGAACACTGTCAGGTTGTGGGACGCGCACACTGGCGCGCCACTCGGCGAACCGCTGCGCCTCGGACCGCAAACGGCGCTACGGCAGACTCATTACGATGGCGGCAGGATCGCCGCGCAGACCTCAGGCGGCGTCGTGCAGATTTGGGATGCCACAACGATGGCGCAAATCACGACCATCAAGCAGGACGAGACGGCCTTTGACCTCTCGCTCAGCCCTGACGGGAAGATCGTGGCCACGTCTGCCGTCGACGGAACTCTCCGTTTGTTCAGCACCGACAGCGGCAAGATGATCGGTCACCCTATGGAGGGCCAAGGGGTGGCCAACAGCATCGCGTTCAGCGCCGACGGACGCCTGGTCGCAGTCGGCGGTTCGAACAAGACGATTCAAGTCTGGGCCGTTGACACCACCGCACCGGTCACCGAGCCGCTGCAGGCGGACGGAACTGTGCTGACCCTGGCATTCAGTCCCGACGGACACACCGTCGCATCGTCGAACGCCGACGGCAACATTCGGCTGTGGGATGTGGACAGCAAGTCCCAGCTGGGATCTCCGTTCAGTCATGCGGCAAGCGCATGGACGCTGACCTTCAGCCCGGATAGTACGAAACTGCTGGTCGGCAGCGGCGACGGCAGCGTGCAAATGTGGCCGGTGTTGAAGCCGCAGCGAGAAGCGTTGTGCGCCAAAATGACCCACAACATGAGCCGCGAGCAGTGGAACTCGTGGATCTCGTCGGCGATTCCCTACATCGACGTTTGCCCAGGCCTGCCGGAGTCCGACGACTCCGGCTAGCCCGATCGTCAGCTTGCGCCGAACACGAGGGCGACGTGATGCCCGCCCAGAGCGCTCGAGTTGGAGACCCCATAGCGGTAGTGGCCGCGGCGAGGCCCGCCCGCCACCACGTCGAGGTCGATCTCGGGGTCGGGGTTTTTCAGGTTGAGCGTGGGCGGGATGACGCCGTCGCGCAGCGACTGGACTGTGAGCACCGCCTCCACAGCCCCGGCGGCGCCCCAGGAATGACCCAGCGCCGCCTTCGGTGCGTAGACCGCGGGCGTGTGAGCCCCGAAGGCGCGGTGGATCGCGTGGGCTTCGGCAAGGTCGCCGGATTTCGTCCCGGTGGCGTGCGCGTTGAACAGGTCGATGTCGCTCGGGTCCAGACCTGCCAGTTCGATCGCGCGGGCGATGGTGTTGCCGTCCTCCTCGCCGCCGGGATCGGGCTCAATCGGGTCGTAGGAGTCAGACCTGATCGCCGAGCCCATGAGCCGGGCCAGGATCGGCGCGCCGCGGGCTTTGGCGTGCTCCTCGGTCTCGATGAGCATCAGTGCACCGCCTTCGGCGAACACCATGCCGTCGCGGTCCGCGTCGAACGGGCGGCACGCGCCCGCCGGGTCGTCGTTGTTGGTCGTCAGCATGCCCAGCCCCGTGAGCGCGGCGATGGGCACGGCTTCGATCTGCGCCTCCACGCCGCCGCAGATCGCGATGTCGGCGTCGTCCAGAAGGATGCTCCTCAAAGCCTGTGCGATCCCCGCGGCACCCGATGCATCGGCCATCTCGGGCGAGATGACGCCGGCTTTGGCGCCGCGATCCAGACCGACGGCAGCAGCCGGCGCGTTCGGCATGTGCATCTGCACTGCCAGTGGACTGGCGCCCTTCATGCCTTTCGACACCCAGATGTCGTATTGGAGGATGAGCGGCTCGGTGCTGGCGAAGCCATGGGCGATCGACACCAGCAGCCGTCGGGTGTCGACCTCGGGCGACCCAGCGGCCTCCCACAGCCGGCGGCCGAGCACCGTCGACATCTGCTGCATAAACGACAGCCTGCGAAGCTCGATGCGGGTGAGGTGCTCTTCGATGTTTTCGCGCAGTTCACCGCCGATTCTTACCGGCGATTCGAACTTGGTGACGAAGGGCTTCTCGAGCTCACGGATGCCGCTGCCGCCCGCCAGCAGCTGCTGCCACGTGCCTTCGGCATCGGGCGCAAGCGCGGTCGTCGATGCGATCGCTGTGACGACGACGTCGGATTTCAACGCTGCCATTTGTCCTGCTCGCTCGTGTGTCGTTAGGTGTCCAGTTAACAGCTTTTCTGAATTTCAAACAGGGTCTTGACGAATAGCCGCGGGTCGGCACGCAGCCGGTGAAATCGTACGACGAGGCCGAATGTGCTCGTCTCGAAGGTATGCCGAGTTGCACAAGTGGCAGCGAGGCCGCTGTTGCTGGGGCTATTGCGGCCGGCGAGCGGAGGTGACCTCCGGAGCCAGCGCCGCGGGCAGCCGCTTGTAGCCATGCAGCGTCACCAATCCTCGCGGCTCGGCGGGGGTGCTGAGATGAAGCGCCGGGAACCTCTCGAAAAGGGCTCGCAGCGCGGTGACGCCCTCGATGCGCGCCAACGCCGCGCCGAGGCAGACATGCATCCCCGAGGCGAATGCGAGGTGGTCACGCGCGTTCGGACGAGTGATGTCGAACGCCCCCGGATCGTCGAACACCCCTGGATCGCGGTTGGCGATAGCGCCGCCGAGTGTCGAGTTCTGCACCAGGGCTGTTGAATTCGCGAAACCACGACCCTGGTGCAGAAATCGGCGCAGGTGTCGCGCGCCAGCCGGCCATGGCGCGCTGACGCTCGCGGGAAGTCGCGGAAGGTCGCTCAACGGTGGGCACGACGACATCAACATCTCGGCGCGACGGAAGTGACCGGTGTGACGAACGGGCGAGCCGAGCTACAGCCAGCCTCGACGCTTGAACATCCAGTAGAGGGCGAGCACGGTTACCACGATCATCGCCGTGCTGACCAAGAACCCGCCGACGGTATCGATGCCCGGGTATTTCACGTTCTGGCCGTAGAAGCCGGTGATCGCGGTCGGCACGGCAATGATCGCCGCCCATCCGGTGAGCTTCTTCATCACGGTGTTGAGCCGCGCATCCTGCAGCGACAGGTTCGTCTCGAACACGGTGGTGACCATGTCGCGCAGCGACTCCGTCCACTCCGAGACCCGCAGCACATGGTCATACAGGTCGGAATACAGCGGATCGAGTTCCGGCGAGGTCTTCGCGTCCAGGCGGCGGTGCTGGATGGCACTGACGACCTCGCGCATCGGTAAGACCACGCGTCGGAGCGAGACCAGGTCCTTGCGGAAACGGAAAGTGCGGCGCTGCAGCTGACCCCTCGGACCGCTGTCTGCGAACAACTCGTCCTCGATACCTTCGATGCCGTCGTCGAGTCGCTGCACTACTTCGAAGTGGCCGTCGACGACGACGTCGAGCAGGCCGTGCACCAGCGCGCCGACCCCGTACTCCTGGCCGCCGAGTTCGTCGAAGCGCTGGGAGACTACGTCGATGTCGAATTCCGGAGAGAGTCGCACGGTGATCAGGCCCTGCGGCAGCACGAAACCGGAGATTCGGTGCGTCTGCAGTACCGACGCCGAGTCGTCTTCGGGCGAGGGGTCCACACACGTCACGGCGTAAACGGTGAAGAAGGTGTGCGTTTTGTAGATGGACGCCTTGGTGCGCTCGCTCTCGGCGATCGCGTCCTCGACTGCCCAGTCGTTGAGCCCCAGTTCCTGTTCGAGGTCGTCCAGGATCTGCGGATCTGGGTCGTAGATGTCAGCCCAGACCAGGCAGTTCTCTTCCACCAGGTAGTCGGAGATCGCAGAGAACTCAAACTCGTCGCAGGGTTTGCCGTCCCGCCACACCCGGCCGCGCACTTGGCTCATACCAACATCATCGCAGCGACCTCAGCTGTAGCCCGTCGCCAGAGCCGCCTACATCCCGGGCAAACGTGATGTAGCTTCAAGCGACACACGACGCGACGGGGCGAGCGAAGCGACGGGAAAACAGGCGAGTTGGCATGGCCGAGGAGTAAGCGGTGGATGCGACGCCATTCGGCCGATATCAGCTGCAGGAGCTGATCGGCAAGGGCGGAATGGGCGAGGTCTACCGGGCCTACGACACCAGGACCGACCGCATCGTCGCGCTCAAGGTGCTGCCCGAGAACCTCGCGTCGGACGAGCTGTTCCAGCAGCGGTTCCGCCGCGAATCACAGGCCGCGGCCGGGCTGACCGAGCCGCACGTCGTGCCGATCCACGGGTTCGGCGAGATCGACGGCCGGCTCTATCTGGACATGCGGTTGATCGAGGGCCGCAACCTGGGCACGCTCCTCAAGGAAAGCGCGAAGCCGCCGAGCACGGCGTTCGCGGTGTCGGTGGTGGAGCAGGTCGCGTCGGCGTTGGACGCGGCGCATGCCGCGGGGCTGATTCACCGGGACGTGAAGCCGTCGAACATCCTGATCAC
>NZ_JAVHWM010000207.1:0-19817 GCF_032159765.1 Mycobacterium sp.
CCGTCACCGCGCGGCTGCGAGCGGCAGGCATCCCGATCCTTGGCAAGACGAACATGGACGAGTTCGCGATGGGCAGCTCCACCGAGAACTCGGCGTATGGCCCCACCCGCAATCCATGGAACATCGAACGGGTGCCCGGCGGATCCGGCGGCGGCAGCGCGGCGGCACTCGCCGCATTTCAGGCCCCGCTGGCCATCGGCACCGACACCGGAGGTTCCATCCGCCAGCCCGCTGCGCTCACCGCGACCGTCGGCGTCAAGCCCACCTACGGCACGGTGTCGCGCTACGGCCTCGTGGCCTGCGCGTCGTCGCTTGACCAGGGCGGACCCTGCGCGCGGACTGTGCTCGACACGGCGCTTCTGCACGCCGTCATCGCAGGCCACGACGCGAAGGACTCCACATCGCTGCGAGCTGCGGTTCCTGACGTTGTCGCGGCGGCCAGGGCCGGTGCCGACGGGGACCTCACGGGTGTGTGCATCGGTGTGGTGAAGCAGCTGCGCAGTGGTGAGGGTTACCAGCCGGGGGTGCTGACGTCGTTCGACGCCGCCGTCGATCAGCTCACCGCTCTTGGGGCAGACGTCACCGAAGTGGACTGCCCGCATTTCGATTACGCGATGTCGTCCTACTACCTGATCCTGCCGTCCGAGGTGTCGTCGAACCTCGCGCGCTTTGACGGGATCCGGTACGGCTTGCGCGTCGGAGACGACGGCCAGCACACCACCGAGGAGGTGATGGCGCTGACGCGCGCGGCGGGATTTGGTCCAGAAGTCAAGCGCCGCATCATGATTGGTGCATACGCGCTGTCGGCAGGCTATTACGACGCGTACTACAACCAGGCGCAGAAGGTGCGCACCCTGATCGCCCGCGACCTCGACGAGGCATACCGCAACGTCGACGTGCTCGTGACGCCTACGACGCCGACGACGGCGTTCCCGTTGGGGGAGAAGGTCGACGATCCGCTGGCGATGTACCTGTTCGACCTGTGCACGCTGCCGCTGAACCTGGCCGGGCACGCCGGCATGTCCATACCGTCGGGGCTTTCGCCCGATGACTCCCTGCCGGTGGGCTTGCAGATCATGGCGCCCGCGCTCGCCGACGACCGGCTATACCGGGTGGGTGCGGCATACGAGACGGCCCGCGGCCCGCTGCCCACGGCCATCTAGCGCCGAGCAGACGCGGAATCGCATTACCGCACCCTAATTTGTGCGAGTTTGCGTCTGCTCGCGCGACGAATTGAGGCGCGGGGCAGGCGCGGGGCAGGATAGGCCTATGCGGACGCGAGGAGCGGAAAAGTAGATGCGGATCGGAATCCTCACCGGTGGTGGCGATTGTCCCGGCTTGAACGCGGTGATCCGCGCGGTGGTGCGCACCTGCGTCAGCCGCTACGGCTCGTCGGTCGTCGGGTTCCAAGACGGATGGCGCGGCCTGCTGGAAGACCGTCGCATCCAGCTGCAGGACGACGAGCGCAACGACCGCCTGCTGGTCAAGGGCGGCACGATGCTGGGCACCGCGCGAGTGCACCCGGACAAGCTGAGGGCGGGCCTGGATCAGATCAAGCAGACACTCGACGACAACGGCATCGACGTACTGATCCCCATCGGTGGCGAGGGCACGCTCACCGCCGCGCACTGGCTGTCCGAAGAGAACGTTCCCGTGGTCGGGGTGCCGAAGACGATCGACAACGACATCGACTGCACCGACGTGACGTTCGGGCACGACACCGCTCTGCAGGTGGCCACCGATGCGATCGACCGGCTGCATTCGACCGCGGAGTCGCACCAGCGGGTGATGCTCGTCGAGGTGATGGGCCGCCACGCCGGCTGGATCGCGTTGAACGCCGGAATGGCGACCGGCGCGCATATGACGCTGATCCCCGAGCAGCCGTTCGACGTCGAAGAGGTGTGCCGGCTGGTTAAACGGCGCTTCCAGCGCGGCGACTCACACTTCATCTGCGTCGTGGCCGAGGGTGCCAAGCCGGCCGAAGGCTCGATGAAGCTGAGCGAAGGCGGCACCGACGAGTTCGGGCACGAGAAGTTCACCGGTGTGGCAGCGCAGCTCGCACTCGAGGTGAACAAGCGGATCAACAAGGAAGTGCGGGTCACCGTCCTCGGGCACGTCCAGCGCGGCGGCACACCCACTGCCTACGATCGCGTGCTTGCCACCCGGTTCGGTGTCAACGCCGCCGATGCCGCGCACGCCGGCGAGTACGGGATGATGGTCTCGCTGCAGGGCCAGGAGATCGGCCGGGTGCCGCTTGCCGACGCGACGCGTCAGCTGAAGCTGGTGCCGCAGACCAGGTACGACGACGCGGCCGCATTTTTCGGCTAGGCCAACAGCTCGCGGCACAGCGAATCGCCCAGCCACTCGGCGAATCTGTCCAGGCGCCAACGCCGTTGGCGCACCAGGCGTTCGTAGAGTGCGGGGTCGCCGTAGAGCCACACGATGTCGGTTGCCTCCTCGGCGGTCAGGTCGTCGTTCAGTGCCTCGAGTTGCCGGAGCCGAGCGACGACGTCGCGGGCACCCTGCACTGGCTCAGTGCCGTCTCGTACACCGATCGGGCCCCTGAGTGGAGATCGGCGGCGATCTCCATCGCGCGCACGAGCGGTGCCACCCGGTCGTCGATTTCGGCGAGCATCCGTGCCCAGCCGCCGAGCAGCGCCGCCGGATCCTTCTGCTGCATGAGTTCGCTCATCGGGGAGCGGTCCGCCACCGAAACCGGCTGGGACCCGGGCCCGCAGAATTCGCCGCTCGGCCTCTCGTTGAGTTTTCCCGGGTACAGCGCCGTTGTGTTCGTCCACGACAACCGGACGTTCTCCGTGGTTCTGATCTACGACGGAGACGACATCCGGCTGCGCGAGTTGAGGCATCCAACTCTGTTCGAGACAACGGTGAATGCGATTCCCTTACTGAGGGATTGGATTGAACCGGCGCGGTGCGAGCCGATCACGCGGGTGCTGCCGGGCGGCATGCTCTACAACACCTACTGCGGGCAGCTCGACGAAGACGGCCGGCCCGCACTGCCGGGGATGATCTCGATCGGCGACTCCGTATGCACCACAACACCGTTGGCGGGACGCGGCGTTGCCCTGGCGTTCGTGCAATCGCGGGGCCTGCTCTGGACACTGGACCAGCACGGCCGCGACTACGAGGCCTGCGCGGTCGCCTTCGACGATTGGTGCTCCGAATCGATCAGGCCCTGGTTCGACGATCACGTGCACACCGACGCCGAACGTCTGCGACGGTGGGCCGGTCAGGACGTCGACCTGGCTCATCCGCTGCCGTCCGATCTGATCGTCGCCGCCGCGGACAAGGACCCGGCGCTGCGGCCGCTCGTCGCTGGATACGTGACGATGGACGCGCTCCCGGCGAGCCTGTCGTTCGCCGAGCCGCGTGCTAGACAGATCTATGCCGCAGGCTGGCGACCACCGATACCCGCCGGGCCCAGCCTGGACGACCTCGCCGCGCGGTGCGTCGACGAGGCGCGGGGCGTCGCCTAAAGCGCGCCGAAATTCACCTTTTGCAGGGAAAGTGCGAGTAGACGTCTGCAAAAGGTGAATTTCGTTCCTCCTGCGCGATTGCTAGTTCGGCGTTCCTCCTGCGCGACTCGTTGCCCTGATGGCGTCCAATTACGATCGACCTATGACCCTTGCTCCGGCGGCTGAGCTGCTCGACTACGACGACGTTGTGGCGCGTTACGAGCCGGTGCTCGGCCTCGAGGTGCACGTCGAGCTGTCGACGGCCACCAAGATGTTCTGCGGATGCCCGACCACATTCGGTGCCGAGCCGAACACGCAGGTGTGCCCGGTCTGTCTTGGCCTGCCGGGTGCGCTGCCCGTGCTCAACCAGGCCGCGGTCGAGTCGGCGATCCGGATCGGCCTTGCGCTGAACTGCGAGATCGTCAGCTGGTGCCGATTCGCCAGGAAGAACTACTTCTATCCGGACATGCCGAAGAACTACCAGATCTCTCAGTACGACGAGCCGATTGCGGTGAACGGCTTCCTCGATGTTCCGCTGGATGACGGGACGACGTTCCGCGTCGAGATCGAGCGCGCCCACATGGAGGAGGACACCGGCAAGCTGACCCACCTGGGCTCCGAAACCGGCCGGATCGCGGGCGCCACCATGTCGTTGCTGGATTTCAACCGGGCGGGAGTGCCGCTGATCGAGATCGTCACGAAGCCGATCGTCGGCACCGGTGCCCGCGCGCCGGAGATCGCTCGCGCGTACGTGACCGTGCTGCGAGACCTGTTGCGGGCGCTGGACGTTTCGGACGTCCGGATGGACCAGGGCTCGATGCGCTGCGATGCCAACGTCTCACTCATGGCCGCCGGGGCGGCCGAATTCGGCACCCGCACCGAAACCAAGAACGTCAACTCGCTCAAGAGCGTCGAGGTCGCGGTGCGTTACGAGATGCGACGGCAGGCGGCCGTGCTTGACGCCGGTGGCCGGATCCTGCAGGAAACCAGGCATTTTCACGAGGACGGGTACACCTCGCCGGGCCGCAGCAAGGAATCCGCGCAGGACTACCGCTACTTCCCCGAGCCCGATCTCGAGCCGGTCGCACCGAGCAGTGAGCTGGTCGAGCGACTCCGCAACACAGTTCCCGAGCTTCCGTGGCTGCAGCGCAAGAGGATTCAAACGGAATGGGCGATCTCCGACGAGGTGATGCGCGACCTCGTCAACGCCGGGGCGGTCGAGTTGGTCGCCGCCACCGTCGAGCACGGCGCCTCCAGCGAGGGCGCCCGAGCGTGGTGGGGCAACTTCCTCGCGCAGAAAGCCAACGAGGCCGGAACCGAACTCGATGCGCTGCCGATCACCCCGCAGCAGGTCGCGGAGGTGGTGAAACTCGTCGACGACGGAAAGCTGTCGAACAAGCTCGCCCGCCAGGTGGTCGAGGGCGTACTCGCAGGCGAGGGGGAGCCGGGGCAGGTGATGATCTCGCGCGGTCTCGAGGTAGTGCGTGACGATTCGGCGCTGCAGGCCGCCGTCGACGACGCGCTGGCCGCCAATCCCGATGTCGCGGACAAGATCCGGGCCGGCAAGGTGGCGGCCGCGGGCGCGATCGTCGGCGCTGTAATGAAGGCCACCAAGGGCCAGGCCGACGCGGCCCGTGTGCGCGAGTTGGTGCTGGCTGCCTGCAGCTGATGCTGGCTAGACCAGATCGTCCGGCGGCCGCGGGAACCCGCCGCCCTTCTTGAACAGCGGGAACACGACGTCGTCGAGCTGCATCGCGTCGCCGAATGTCTTGTTCACCGTTGCGCCCCAGATGTTTCCGTCCGGGGACACCGCGAGCGCCCATGCGTGTCCGTGCTCGTCCTGCCGAACGACCTCGGGTTCAAGGGTCACCGAGCCGGTGTCCGGCTCGACCTTCAACCTGACGGTCTGCTTCGTGTTCACCAAATTCACCATCACCATGCCGCCGAGCACCGCGCAGCCGGCGATGCCGGGCCGGTCGGGCCACGTCCACACCGTCGATGCCTTGCCGTCGTGGGTGATGCGCTGCAAACGGTCAGCGGTGGGTGTGCGGTCGGTGATGTACAGCGTGTTGTCGTCGAGGGGGTCCACGCACAGCCCGCCTCCCGCGCCGAGGCCCGACAGTGCCGTCGTGGTGGGCGCCTGATTGACCGTCGTCGGCTGCTCGATCCGGATTATTTTCCCCGCAAGCGATTTCGGGTCCGCGGCCATCGCGGGGTTTCCGGCGTCACCGGTCTGCACCACGAGTGTGGTGGGGCTGGTGAATGTCAAAGCACCCATGTTGCCGGTGGCGCCCTTGGGGATTCCGGTGAGGATCGGTTTCGGCACGTCCCCGTCAGCGATGCGGATGACCCGGTTGTCGGTGGGCGTGGTGACGTACGCGAACGTCAGGCGGTCCTGGTCGTAGGTCGGGGATCGAACGATGTCCATCAGCCCACCGTCGCCTGACGCGTCGACAGGGACCGTGAACTTGACGAAGGGCTCGGCGTCGACCGCCACTTGTTTGACGGCTCCCGTGGTCCGCTCGGCGACCAGCGCCGTGCCGGCGTCCGGGAGCATGATCAACCCGCTGGTGCTTTCGAGGCAGCCTTGCATCACGTTCGGTGCCGGGCATTCCTTGGGGAACGGGTTCGCGGGCAGCGGTTCAGGCGGCGTGGTCGTCGTTGGCGGCGGCGGCGCCATCTGCGGCTTCTCGGTGAACGGCGCTCGCGCGGCGTCGTTAAAGCGCGCACAACCGGTCGTCAGAAGCAGGATGGCGCACAGCACCGACACCACAAGCCGGGCCGGTCCGCTTCGCATGCCCGCCAGATTACGGACACCGAGGCGGGTCCCGCCACGTCGAGGACGGGCACGGCGGCGTACGCGCGTTTGGCTTCGGACTGATAAAGGTGCGGTGACGGCACATCACAAATCCGCGGTTCGGGGGTGGGTAGCACTTACGCTGGCGGTATGCATCAGCACGACTGGCGACGGCCGGATGATTCCGCGACGTCCACGCGCACCGCATCGGCACAGTTGGTCGACCCCGAAGACGATCTTCCGTCGTCGAGCTACGGCGGCGACTTCGAAACCACCAGAATCCCGAACTACGACGCCTCCGACACGGGATCTGCCCGGTCGGGCCTGGATCTGCTCGCGGATCCGGAGCCGCTGCCCTATGTGGAGCCCGGCGCCTCAGGCCGGCATGCGGTATTCGACATCCCGGAGGATGAGGTCGACCTCAAGCCCACGGCCACGGACCGGCGCGGCACCCAGGACCTCGGGCTGCTGGTGCTCAGGGCCGCAGTCGGAGCAATCCTCATCGCCCACGGCCTGCAGAAGGGATTCGGCCTGTGGGGCGGGTCCGGATTGGGCGCCTTCAGGGACTCGCTGGCCACCATGGGTTACCAGCACGCCGACCTGCTGACGTATGTCGCCGCGGGCACCCAGATCACCGCCGGTGTGCTGCTGGTGCTCGGTCTGTTCACGCCGCTGGCGGCGGCTGCCGCGTTGGCGTACCTGGTCAACGGCTTGGCGGTTAACCTGGCAGCGCAGAACGACGCAGGCTACATCGGGTTCTTCCTTCCCGGCGGTAACGAGTTTCAGGTGCTACTCACCATCGCGGTCGTGGCGGTGATCCTCGTTGGCCCGGGCCGCTACGGTCTGGACGCAGGCCGGGGCTGGGCCCGGCGGCCGTTCGTCGGGTCGTTCGCGTGCCTGCTCGCCGGAATCGGCGTCGGGATCGGTGTCTGGATCCTGCTCAACGGCAGCAACCCCCTCGGTTAGCCCCGGTCGTACGGGTTCGGCACTCGCCCCCCGCTGATCTCGGTCAACTGCGGCAGGGTCGAGAAGGTCACCGCGGGTAGCAGCATCTCCTCTCCTGAGGTCAGCTCGGCGCGCGCCCAGCGGCCCTTGACGAATCGCAGACCCTTGATGTCGTCCCAGTCGATCGTCTTGCTCTCCAGCAATGTGCGCGCGGTGACCGTCGCAGCGTCGGCCACCGTGCGGTACCGCACGATCATCGCGGAGGTCAGCAGAGGAATCACGAACAGAGGCGACGCCCACGGCACCCCCACCACCAGCGCCAGCAGCCCGAGCGCGGTGAAGCCCGACGCGGCGTGTGCCACCGGTGAGATGCGCAATACCACCCGCGTCGCGTCGCTTCGCGTCTTGCGGCCCGGCATAACCGCCATCATCGCACCGTGCCGCCGGCCGTTCGCCGGTGCGGAGATTTGACCTTTGACCTGTGCGGAGGCTACCGTCGGGAGCTATGCAGGCCCGTGGATTGCTCGTAGTACTTATTCGGCGCGTGGGTGCGTAGCCGGGTACAGCCACACAGCATTCTCGGACACGCGACCCTCGCAGCAGCACGCTGACGGGGGTTTTTTCTTGCCCGACACCGACAATCAGAGGACATCGTGAGCGCACCGACTACGCGACCACTCCAATCGTCCGCGCCGCCGCCGCCCGCCAACGGCGGAGCGGCCAGCGGGGTACAGCCGGAGCGTGTGAAAGTAATTGCGCCCCAACAACTCACCGGCGCTCAAGCAGTCGTGCGCTCGCTGGAGGAACTTGGCGTCGACGTGATCTTCGGGATCCCTGGCGGCGCAGTGCTTCCCGTGTACGACCCGTTGTTCGACTCGCAGAAGCTGCGTCACGTGCTCGTGCGTCATGAGCAGGGCGCCGGGCACGCTGCCAGCGGCTATGCGCACGCCACCGGTCGTGTCGGCGTGTGCATGGCGACCTCCGGTCCCGGCGCTACGAACCTCGTCACCCCGTTGGCCGACGCGCAGATGGACTCCATTCCCGTCGTGGCGATCACCGGGCAGGTCGGGCGGTCGATGATCGGCACCGACGCGTTCCAGGAAGCCGATATCTCGGGCATCACGATGCCGATCACCAAGCACAACTACCTGGTGCGCGATGGCGACGACATCGCCCGGGTGATCGCCGAGGCGTTCCACATCGCCGCGTCGGGGCGCCCGGGGGCCGTGCTCGTCGACATCCCGAAAGACGTGCTGCAGGGTCAGTGCACGTTCAGCTGGCCGCCGACGATGGATCTGCCGGGGTACAAGCCGAATACGAAGCCGCACGCCAAGCAGATCCGTGAAGCCGCCAAGCTCATCTCGGCGGCGCGCAAGCCGGTGTTGTACGTGGGCGGCGGCGTGATCAGAGGCGAGGCGACCGCCCAGCTGCTCGATCTCGCCGAGCTGACCGGTATCCCCGTCGTCACCACGCTGATGGCACGCGGCGCTTTTCCGGACAGCCATCCTCAGCACCTCGGCATGCCCGGGATGCACGGCACCGTCGCCGCGGTCGCCGCGCTGCAGCGAAGTGACCTGCTCATCGGGCTGGGCACCCGGTTCGACGACCGCGTGACCGGCAAGCTGTCCACGTTCGCGCCAGAGGCCAAGGTGATTCACGCCGACATCGACCCCGCCGAGATCGGCAAGAACCGCAACGCTGACGTGCCTATCGTCGGCGACATCAAGGCGGTGATCACCGATCTGACCGAAGCGCTGCGAAAGACCGGCACCGAAGCGCGGGCCGGCCTTGACGCGTGGTGGCAGTACCTCAGCGGCGTGCAGTCGACGTACCCGCTGTCGTACGGACCGCAGAGCGACGGCAGCCTTTCGCCGGAGTACGTGATCGAGACGCTCGGAAAGATCGCCGGCCCGGATGCGCTGTATGTCGCAGGCGTCGGGCAGCACCAGATGTGGGCGGCCCAGTTCATCAAGTATGAAAAGCCGCGCACCTGGCTCAACTCCGGCGGCCTCGGCACGATGGGCTTCGCGGTTCCCGCAGCGTTGGGCGCCAAGATGGCCCGACCCGACGCCGAGGTGTGGGCGATCGACGGTGACGGCTGCTTCCAGATGACCAACCAGGAATTGGCAACGGCCGCAATCGAAGGCGCGCCCATCAAGGTTGCGATCATCAACAACGGCAACCTGGGCATGGTCCGCCAGTGGCAGATGCTGTTCTACGGGGAGCGGTACAGCCAGACCGATCTGGCCACCCATTCGCACCGTATTCCCGATTTCGTCAAGCTGGCCGAGGCGCTCGGCTGCGTCGGGTTACGTTGCGAGCGTGAGGAAGACGTTGTCGACGTCATCAACCAGGCTCGCGCGATCAACGACCGCCCTGTGGTGATCGACTTCGTCGTCGGCGCCGACGCCCAGGTGTGGCCGATGGTGGCCGCGGGCACAAGCAACGACGAGATCCAGCACGCCCGCGGCATCCGGCCGCTGTTCGACACGGAGGATTTGGTGTGATGAGCCGCTTGCGCGAAGAACAGAGGGCATGAGATGACTGTTTCCACGCACACGCTGAGCATCCTCGTCGAGGACAAGCCCGGCGTCCTGGCCCGCGTCGCGTCGCTGTTCTCGCGGCGCGGCTTCAACATTCAGTCGCTGGCGGTCGGCGCCACCGAGCATAAGAACCTGTCGCGGATGACGATCGTCGTGTCCGTTGAGGATCTTTATCTCGAGCAGGTGAGCAAACAGCTGCACAAGCTGATCAACGTGATCAAAGTGGTGGAGCAGGAGGAGGACAAGTCGGTGTCGCGCGAGCTGGCGCTGATCAAGGTCCGTGCCGACGCCGCCACACGCAGCCACGTGATCGAGGCCGCGAATCTGTTCCGCGCGAGGGTCATCGACGTCGCGCCCGATTCCCTGATCGTCGAATGCACTGGCACGACAGCCAAGTTCGAGGCGCTGCTGCGTGTCCTCGAGCCGTACGGCGTGCGTGAAATCGTCCAGTCCGGCCTGGTGTCGATGGCACGCGGTTCGCGCAGCTTCAGCAGCAAGTAAATCCGCAAGTTATTCGAGCAGAAGGAAAATCACGTGGCGGTTGAGATGTTCTACGACGACGACGCCGACCTGTCGGTCATCCAGGGCCGCAAGGTCGGGGTGATCGGATATGGCAGCCAGGGGCACGCGCACTCGCTGAGCCTGCGCGACTCGGGTGTCGAGGTGAAGGTCGGACTGCGCGAAGGCAGCAAGTCGCGCGAGAAGGTAGTCGAGCAGGGCCTCGACGTCGACACCCCGACCGAGGTTGCCAAGTGGGCCGACGTGATTATGCTGCTGGCGCCCGACACCGCACAGGCCGACATCTTCAAGAACGAGATCGAGCCGCACCTGGAGGACGGCAACGCGCTGTTCTTCGGGCATGGCCTCAACATCCACTTCGGGCTGATCAACCCGCCGGAGAACGTCACCGTCGGCATGGTCGCCCCGAAGGGGCCGGGTCACCTGGTGCGCCGCCAGTTCGTCGACGGCAAGGGTGTGCCGTGTCTGGTTGCGGTGGAACAAGATCCGAAAGGCGAGGGCGAGGCGCTCGCGTTGTCCTACGCGAAGGGCATCGGCGGCACCCGCGCGGGCGTCATCAAGACCACGTTCAAGGACGAGACCGAGACCGACCTGTTCGGCGAGCAGGCCGTGTTGTGCGGCGGCACAGAGGAACTGGTCAAGACCGGATTCGACGTGATGGTCGAGGCGGGCTACGCGCCCGAGTTGGCGTATTTCGAGGTGCTGCACGAGCTGAAGCTGATCGTCGACCTGATGTACGAGGGCGGGATTGCGCGGATGAACTACTCGGTGTCAGACACCGCCGAGTTCGGCGGCTACCTGTCCGGCCCGCGCGTCATCGACGCGGGCACCAAGGACCGGATGAAGCAGCTGCTCACCGAGATTCAGGACGGCACCTTCGTCAAGAAGCTCGTCGCCAACGTCGAGGGTGGCAACAAGGAACTCGAGGAGCTGCGCAAGCGCAACGCAGAGCACCCGATCGAGGTCACCGGCCGCAAGCTGCGTGACCTGATGAGCTGGGTGGACCGCCCGATCACCGAGACGGCCTAGCCCCTTTCGGCGACGTAGCGCAGCCTCTGCGGCCAATGGTATTTCGGTGATTACGGCGCAACGCTAGGCATCACCTTGATGCCGAATTCGCGTTTCAGCATCGTCCGCGC
Organism: Mycobacterium sp.; assembly: GCF_032159765.1. Lineage (GTDB taxonomy): Bacteria > Actinomycetota > Actinomycetes > Mycobacteriales > Mycobacteriaceae > Mycobacterium. The sequence goes on from NZ_JAVHWM010000207.1 coordinate 11,420, forward strand.
GGCGTAGTAACCGGCCATGCCGTGCACACCCGCGCCGGGCGGAGTGGCCGACGAGCACAGGTAGACCCCGGGAAGCGGTGTGGCCCAAGGGTTGAGCTGCGCGACCGGCCCGGCCAGTGCACGCCAGGCATTGGCGCCGCCGACCGCGATGTCGCCCCCGACGTAGTTCGCGTTGGAGTCGGCGATCCGCGCGGCAGGCACGCTGCGGGTGGCGACGACGACGTCGCGGAACCCGGGCGCGAAGCTCTCGACGACGGCGGTGACGGTCTCCGCCTCGTCGACGGTCGAGCCCGCGGGCACATGCGCGTATGTCCAGAACGGCCGTCGGCCGCCGGCGTCGACGCGGCCCGGGTCGACGACGTGTGGCTGCGCGGCAAGCACCATCGGCCGCTGCGCGTGCCTGCCCGAGGCCACCATCTCCTCGGCACGGGCCATGTCCGAGCGGTCGCCGCCGAGATGAAACGTCGCCGCGTCGGCCAGCCTGACGTCCGACCATGGCACATTCCCCGAAAGGACGAAGTCAACCTTCGCGACACCGGACCCAAACCGGTAGCGGCGCAGGCGTTTTGCATAGCGCTGCGGCAGGGCTTCGCCATAGATGCTCAGCAGCGCGGTGGGCGCAGTGTCGTACAGCACGACGCCGCTCGGCGGTGAGGTTACCTCGGCATCGGTGTGCAGCACACCACCGTTCGCGCGCAGGTCCGCGATCAACGCGTCCGCGATCGCCTGGCTACCGCCCACCGGGATCGGCCAGCCGACCGAATGCGCAAGGCTGGCAAGCAGCATTCCCGCTGCTGCCGATGTGATCGACGGCAGCGGCGAAATCGTATGGGCGGCAACACCGGTGAACAACGCTTCCGCATCGCGGCCGGTGAATGTCGCGTTCCACGCCGGCGTACCCTGCCACATCATCCGCAGGCCGATGCGCGCGACCGTCATCGGGTCCCTTGGCAGCGAACGCTTGTCGCCCAGAAGAAAACCGACGACCTCGTCGGCATGGTCGACCAGCGGCTGCAGCAGCCGGCGCCACGACTTGCCGTCGTCGAGCCCTTCGGCAGTTCGGTCCAGGTCGCGGTAGGCGATCGCGGCGGGCCTGCCGATGAACGGGTTCGCATAGGAGATCTCCGGCACGGCCAGCTGCACGCCACGTGCCGGCAGGTCGAACTCCGCGAAGAATCCAGAGCCCAGCGCCAAGGGATGCACGGCCGAGCAGATGTCGTGGTGCACGCGGGGATACTCCGGGTCCGGCAGCGTGCGCGCGCCACCGCCAAGCGTGGGTTGCGCCTCGAGCACCTGCACCGACAACCCAGCGCGCGCGCAGACGACTGCAGCCGCCAGCCCATTGGGACCGCTGCCGACCACGGTGACCTCCATCACTCAAGTCAACCCCACTAGGCTGGCCGCGTGAGCCTGCCCGTTGTCTTGATCGCTGACAAACTCGCCGAATCCACCGTCTCCGCTCTCGGTGACCAGGTGGAAGTCCGCTGGGTCGATGGACCCGACCGAGAGAAGCTGCTGGCCGCAGTGCCCGACGCCGACGCGTTGCTCGTGCGGTCGGCCACCACCGTCGACGCCGAGGTGCTCAGCGCCGGCACCAAACTCAAGATCGTCGCGCGTGCCGGCGTCGGCCTGGACAATGTCGATGTCGACGCGGCCACGGCCCGCGGGGTCCTCGTGGTCAACGCGCCAACGTCGAACATCCACAGTGCCGCCGAGCATGCGGTCGCGCTGTTGCTGGCGGCGGCCCGCCAGATTCCTGCTGCCGACGCATCGCTGCGCGAGCACGCCTGGAAGCGCGCGTCGTTCTCCGGCACCGAGCTCTTCGGCAAGACGGTCGGCGTCGTCGGCCTCGGCCGCATCGGCCAGCTCGTCGCGCAGCGGCTCGCGGCATTTGGCGTGCAGGTGGTGGCCTACGACCCCTACGTCTCGCAGGCGCGCGCCGCTCAGCTCGGTATCGACTTGCTGAGCCTGGATGAGCTGTTGAGCCGAGCCGACTTCATCTCGATGCATCTGCCGAAGACGCCGGAGACCGCCGGGCTGATCGGCAAGGAGGCGCTGGCGAAGACCAAGCCCGGCGTCATCATCGTCAACGCCGCCCGCGGTGGGCTCGTCGACGAGACCGCCCTGGCCGAGGCGATCACCAGTGGCCATGTGCGCGGGGCGGGCATCGATGTGTTCGCCGCCGAACCCTGCACTGATAGCCCACTTTTCGAGTTGCCGCAGGTTGTCGTCACACCACACCTCGGCGCGTCGACGAGCGAAGCGCAGGACCGCGCGGGCACCGACGTGGCGGCCAGCGTGAAGCTGGCGCTGGCAGGTGAGTTCGTGCCCGACGCGGTCAACGTCGGCGGCGGCGTCGTCGGCGAAGAAGTGGCGCCGTGGTTGGATCTCGTCCGCAAACTCGGCGTTCTGGTTGCCGCGCTTGCCCCAGAGCTGCCTGCGTCGGTGTCTGTTCAGGTCCGCGGTGAGCTGGCCTCGGAAGAGGTTGACGTGCTGCGGCTTTCGGCGTTGCGCGGGCTGTTCTCCGCGGTGATCGAGGATCAGGTGACGTTTGTGAACGCGCCCGCGCTGGCTGCCGAGCGCGGGGTGGAGGCCAGCATCAGCACGGCTTCGGAAAGCCCGAATCACCGCAGTGTGGTCGACGTGCGGGCGGTCACCCCAGACGGAGCAGTCGTTAATGTGGCGGGCACGCTGTCCGGGCCACAATTGGTGCAGAAGATCGTCCAGATCAACGGTCGCAACTTCGACCTGCGCGCCGAGGGCGTCAACCTCATCATCAACTACATCGACCAGCCGGGAGTGCTGGGCAGGATCGGCACACTGCTCGGGGAGGCGGGCGTGAATATCCACGCGGCACAGCTGTCCGAAGACGCCGAGGGGCCCGGCGCGACCATTCTGCTGCGCATTGATCGGCGCCCGCCGGGCGACGTGCTATCCGCGATCGGACCGGCGGTCGGAGCGAATCTGCTTGAGCTGGTGGACTTGTCGTGAAGTTAGCGATCATCGCCGGCGACGGGATCGGTCCGGAGGTCGTCGGCGAGGCCGTCAAGGTGCTCGCCGCGGTGCTGCCTGGGGTCGAGACTACGAACTACGACCTCGGCGCGCGTCGCTATCACGCGACGGGGGAGGTGCTGCCCGAGTCTGTGCTCGACGAGCTTCGCGCGCACGACGCCATCCTGCTGGGTGCGATCGGCGATCCGTCCGTGCCAAGCGGCGTTCTCGAGCGCGGCCTGTTGTTGAAGATCCGCTTCGCGCTGGACCATTACGTCAACCTGAGGCCGTCGCGGTTGTACCCGGGCGTCGCGAGCCCGTTGGCCGGCGATCCGCAGATCGACTTCGTCGTGGTCCGCGAAGGCACCGAGGGACCCTACACGGGCAACGGCGGCGCGATACGGGTAGGCACGCCGCATGAGATCGCCACGGAGGTAAGCGTCAACACGGCCTACGGCGTGCGCAGGGTGGTGCAGGACGCGTTCGCGCGGGCGTGCGTGCGGCGCAAGCATCTGACATTGGTGCACAAGAACAACGTCCTGACGTTCGCGGGAGATTTGTGGTGGCGCACGGTTCGTGAGATCGCCGTGGAGTATCCCGATGTCGAAGTCGCTTACCAGCATGTCGACGCCGCGACGATCCACTTGGTCACCGACCCCGGCCGTTTCGACGTGATCGTCACCGACAATCTGTTCGGCGACATCATCACCGATCTCGCGGCCGCGGTGTGCGGGGGGATCGGGCTCGCGGCCAGCGGAAATATCGATGCCACGCGGAAGAACCCGTCGATGTTCGAGCCGGTTCATGGCAGCGCGCCGGACATCGCGGGCAAGGGTCTGGCGGACCCGACCGCGGCCATCATGTCGGTGGGGATGTTGCTTGACCACGTCACGGAGCCGGTCGCCGCCGCGCGCATCGACAAGGCCGTCTCCGAGCACCTGGCGAGCCGCGGCGACGCGACGCTGTCCACCTCCGAGGTAGCCGATCGGATCCTGAGCCTGCTCTAGCTCTTTGCGCTTGCGTGGTGGACCGACTCGACCGTGTAGAGGTGCGGATCGAAACTCTGGGCCAACTGCGCGGCCTTCGCCATGTGCTCGCTTGCTGCCTCGTTGTTCATCATCGCCCCGAACGCCTCGGCGCTCGCCCATTGCGCATAGTTCACGACGCGAGTGCCGTCGGTGGCCACGTGAATGTTGGCTGAAATGAAGCCAGGAACGTCACGCATGACGTCGTCAGTGGTGGTGCGCAGGAGTTCGGCGAGTTCATCGGCGTGCTCGGGTGCCACTGTGAAGACATTGATCAATGTGGCATATGGGGCGTGCTCTTGAATGGTGGTCATCATTCGCTCCTGTCAGGTTCCTTACATGATTCACGCTAACACGATGTAAGGTTCCTGTCATGGGTCAGTCGGAAACCGAGCGTGCGGTGGGCTATCTGGTCAAGCGTGTGCAGCAGGCGCTTCGGCGCTCGTGCGACGCCGCGCTGAAGCCCGCTGAGCTGTCGATGGCGCAGTATGCCGTGCTGCGCGCCCTCGCCGACCACCCCGACGCGTCGGCATCCGAGCTGGCGCGGCTGTGTTTCGTCACCCGCCAGTCGTTGCAGGACGTTCTTGCCGGCCTGCGATCGTCTGGGTTGGTCGCTCCGGCCGACCGGCCGCTGCGCGGACGCGCACGGTCACTGCGCCTGACGGTGTCGGGCCGACGCCGGCTCGCGGTCGGTGAGGAAGCGATATCACACGTGGAAAGCGCGATGCTGCGCGATATTCCGGCCGCGCGACGCCGCGAGCTGGCGGGCCTGCTGACCGCGTGCGCGGACAACCTGGAGAACGCCTGACGTCAGACGACGGCCTCGGCGTCGACGGGCACCAGTGGGAAAGCGACGACGGGGAACACCGCGCATAGCGCGAACGCGGCCGGGTAGCCGGCCACGGCGATCAGGCCGCCGAACAGCGGCGGGACGATGCCCGCCGTCAGCAATTGGCTGGTGTTCTGGGTCCCGAGTGCCCGGCCGGTCCAGAAGGGCCCGGCGATCTCCGCGATCGCCGTGAACGCCAAACCGTTGTCGGACACCGTGATCACCGACGCGACGACGATCAGCGCGATCGAAAGCGGCGAACCCAGGTAGTCCGTGAGTGCCACCGCCGCCATTGCCGCCGCCGCCGCAATCGCAATCGTCCGGATTGGTCTCAGGCGCGACCCGGCGCGGTCCGACCACCGGCCTGCTGCGATCCGGCCGCATGCGCCGAGCACCTGTGCACCTGTCACCAGCGCACCGGCCGCCGTGGCCGACCAACCGCGGTCGACCATCAGCCACACCAGGGTGAATGTCCACACCACGACCTGCGGGACCACCAACAGCACCGACACGGCATGGATACGCCAGAGCACCGACGATCCGCGGTATGGGTTGGCCAGATGCTCCTGCGGAGCCTGCTCGCGAGGCGGGCGTGGGGGATCGACAACGCCGACGGCGCTCACCAGGGCAGACACCGCGCACAGGATCGCGGGGAACAGTAGCGCCGCACCAATGCTGTAGGTGTGGGCGACACCCGGAATCACCAACGCGCCCAAACCCACTCCGAGCGGTTGCGCGGTTTGGCGGATACCCATCGTCAGTCCGCGGCGCTGCGGCGGGAACCAGCCGACAACGAGACGACCGCTTGCCGAGTTGCTGGCGGCAGCCGCCATCCCGCCGAGCAACAGGAAAACGCCCGTCAGCACCAACGACGTCGACGCCGCGGCCGCGAACGCTGCCGCGGCCGTCAAGGCGGAACCGAGCGCGAGGACGATCCGCTCGCCGTACCTGTCCGCCGCGTAACCCCATGCGATCAGCGTGAAGACCATGCCGACACTGGGCATTGCCGAAAACAGCCCGGCCTGGGCCAGGTTCAGCCCGCGGCGCTCGTGCAACGTCGGAATGAGGAACGCCGCGCCGTTGATGAACACGTTGGCGAACATGGTGGACGACAACGCGATTGCGAGCATCGACCACCGGCGTGCCGTGCTGATGGTACCGGTGCTCATCCCTCCATCCTGCCGTGGGCGTAACGGCGACCGGCTCGGGGCGGCCACTAGGCTTTTCCAGATGCGCCTTGGTCGAATTGCCAGCCCTGACGGCGTCGCTTTCGTGGCGGTCGAAGGTGACGACGAGCCGAACGTCCGGGAGATCGCCGAGCACCCGTTCGGCACGCCGACATACACCGGCCGCCAATGGCCGTTGGCCGACGTCCGCCTGCTCGCGCCGATCCTGGCGAGCAAGGTGGTGTGCATCGGAAAGAACTACGCTGCCCACGTTGCCGAGATGGGCACGGATCGGCCGGAAGACCCGGTCATTTTCATGAAACCCAACACCGCGATCGTCGGGCCCGGGGTGCCTATACAGCTGCCCGCCGACGCGCACCCGGTCCATTACGAGGGCGAGCTTGCCGCGGTGATCGGCCGCCCCTGCAAGGATGTTTCGGCCGCTCGTGCAGCGGAGAACGTCCTCGGCTACACCATTGCCAACGATGTGACGGCACGCGATCAGCAGCGCAGCGACGGGCAATGGACGAGGGCCAAGGGGCACGACACGTTCTGCCCGGTGGGGCCCTGGATCGTCACCGACGTCGACCCGTCCGACCTCGCGATCCGCACGGAGGTCAATGGCCAAGTGCGCCAAGACAGCCGGACATCGATGATGATCTACGACGTCGGGGAGATCATCGAATGGATCTCGGCGGTGATGACGTTGCTTCCCGGCGATCTGATCCTGACGGGCACGCCAGAGGGGGTCGGGCCTATCGAAGGCGGTGACACGGTGAGCGTGACCATAGAGGGCATCGGAACGCTTGCCAATCCCGTTGTGCGCAAGGGTAAGTCATGAGGGTGCGATTTTGTCCATCGCCAACCGGCGTCCCCCACGTCGGGCTGATCCGGACCGCATTGTTCAACTGGGCGTATGCGCGGCACTGCGGCGGAGACTTCGTGTTTCGCATTGAGGACACCGACGCCCAGCGCGACAGCGAGGAGAGCTACGAGGCGCTCCTGGACGCTTTGGGATGGCTCGGTTTGGATTGGGATGAGGGTCCCGTGGTCGGCGGCCCGTACGCCCCATACCGGCAATCGCAACGGATGGATCTCTATCGCGATGTGCTGGACCGCCTAATTGCTGCGGGAGACGCGTATGAGGCCTACTCCACGGCGGAAGAGGTCGAGGCGCGTCACGTGGCCGCGGGCCGCAACCCGAAGCTGGGGTACGACAATTTCGATCGCGACCTGACCGAGGAGCAGCGCGCGGCCTATCGCGACGAGGGCCGGCGGCCGGTGATCCGACTGCGGATGCCCGACGATGACCTGGGCTGGCACGATCTTGTGCGCGGTGAGATGTCCTATGCGCCAGGGAGTGTGCCGGACTTCGCTCTGACCCGGGGGAGCGGTGAGCCGCTGTACACGTTGGTCAACCCGGTCGATGACGCGCTGATGAAGATCACTCATGTGCTTCGCGGCGAGGACCTGATGCCGTCGACGCCGCGCCAGATCGCGCTGTACCGCGCGCTGATTCGCCTCGGGGTCGCCGACCAGATACCCGAATTCGGTCATCTGCCAACCGTTCTCGGGGAGGGAACGAAGAAGCTGTCCAAGCGCGACCCGCAGTCGAATCTGTTCGCCCACCGTGACCGGGGTTTCATTCCGGAGGGTCTACTGAATTACCTTGCGCTGCTGGGCTGGTCGATCGCGCCGGATCGCGACGTGTTCGGCCTTGAGGAGATGGTTGCTGCGTTCGACGTGGCCGATGTCAATGCCAACCCGGCGCGGTTCGATCAGAAGAAGGCCGACGCGATCAACGCTGAGCACATTCGTCTGCTCGGTCTGGACGACTTCACGGCGCGGTTGCGCGCGTACTTCGCCAGCCACGCATACGAACTCGGCCTCGACGATGACCAGTTTCGCGAGGCCGCCGAGTTAGTGCAGACCCGAATCGTGGTGTTAGGGGACGCCTGGGAATTGCTCAAGTTCCTCGACGACGACGCTTACGGGATCGAAGACAGGGCGGCTGCAAGGGAACTCGGACCTGATGCGGGGCCAGTTCTGGATGCGGCAACGGAAGCCCTGAGCGTATTGGGCACATGGTCCGCGGAGTCGATCGAGACCGCGCTGAAGGCAACGCTCGTCGACGACATGGGCCTCAAGCCCCGGAAGGCCTTTGGGCCGCTGCGGGTCGCGGCAACCGGGTCCACGGTGAGCCCACCGCTTTTCGAATCGCTGGAGCTGCTGGGTCGCGACCGCACGCTGAGCCGGTTGCGCGACGCCCGTGGCCTCACCAGCCACGAGGCGTGAGAGGCCCATGCCATATCTTTGGTAGTCTGCACGTCGGCCCGCTAATCCCGGTGGCAGCGCTCTAACGGCTCTGACCAGCGGTTATGGCCGCC
>NZ_JAVHWM010000027.1:0-2650 GCF_032159765.1 Mycobacterium sp.
CCCCCGACTCGCCGACGCAGCTCGTCGGCGGCGCCGGCTTCGCCACCGATTTCACCTCGGCCGACCACTTGGAACGCATGCTGTCGCTGGACAACGTGTTCAGCGCCGAGGACTTCGAACTGTGGGCGGGCCGCGTTCGAGCCGACGTCGCTGCGGACGTTCCGTTTCTCTGCGAACTCAAGATCGACGGTGTCGCATTGGCCTTGGTGTACCGCAACGGCCGGTTGGTCCGCGCGGCGACTCGTGGTGACGGGCGCACCGGCGAAGACGTGACGCTCAACGCGCGCACCATCGACGACGTGCCCGAGCGGCTGACCCCCAGCGCCGACCATCCGGTGCCCGACGTCCTCGAGGTGCGTGGCGAAGTGTTCTTCCGGCTCGCCGATTTCGAGACGCTCAACGCCGCGCTCGTCGAAGACGGCAAGACGCCGTTTGCCAACCCGCGCAACAGCGCCGCGGGGTCGCTGCGGCAGAAGGACCCCGCCGTGACCGCCCGGCGCAAGCTCCGGATGATCTGCCACGGGTTGGGGCATGTGGAAGGCTATCGACCGGCGACGCTGCACGACGCATATTTGGCGCTGGCCGCATGGGGGCTGCCGGTCTCCGACCACACCACCCGGGTGGAGGACGCGGCGGGCGCCCTCGAGCGGATCGCCTACTGGGGCGAACACCGCCACGACGTCGACCACGAAATCGACGGCGTGGTAGTCAAAGTCGACGACGTGACGCTGCAGCGCAGGCTCGGCTCGACGTCGCGCGCACCGCGCTGGGCGATCGCCTACAAATACCCGCCGCAGGAAGTTCAGACCGAACTACTCGACATCCGGGTCAACGTGGGCCGGACCGGGCGGGTCACACCGTTCGCGTTCATGACGCCGGTCACCGTCTCCGGGTCGACGGTCGGGCTGGCCACCTTGCACAACGCCGCCGAAGTCAAGCGCAAGGGGGTGCTGATCGGCGACACGGTGGTGATCCGTAAGGCCGGCGACGTGATCCCCGAAGTGCTGGGCCCTGTTGTCGACCTGCGCGATGGCTCCGAGCGCGAATTCGTCATGCCCACAACATGTCCCGAGTGCGGTACGACATTGGCTCCGGCCAAGGAGGGCGACGCCGACATCCGCTGTCCCAATTCGCAGTCCTGCCCGGCGCAGCTGCGTGAACGGGTGTTTCACGTCGCCGGTCGTGGTGCGTTCGACATCGAGGGGCTCGGCTATGAGGCGGCGACTGCGTTGCTCAAAGCGAAGGTGATCAACGACGAGGGTGATTTGTTCGCCCTCACCGAAGACGACCTGCTGCGCACGGAGTTATTCACCACCAAAAGCGGCGCGCTGTCGGCCAATGGCAAGCGATTGCTGGCCAACTTGGACACCGCGAAGAAGCAACCGCTGTGGCGGGTGTTGGTGGCGTTGTCGATTCGCCACGTCGGGCCAACCGCGGCAAGGGCATTGGCCACCGAGTTCGGCAGCCTGGATGCGATCACATCGGCGTCGACGGAACAACTCGCCGCGGTCGAGGGCGTCGGCCCGACCATCGCCGACGCGGTGACCGAGTGGTTCACCGTCGACTGGCATTGCCAGATTGTGGACAAGTGGCGATCGGCCGGGGTGCGGATGGCAGACGAGCGCGACGCGAGCGTGCCGCGCACGCTCGAGGGTGTGACGATCGTGGTCACCGGGTCGCTTCCCGGCTTCTCCCGCGACGACGCCAAAGAGGCGATTCTGACGCGCGGCGGCAAAGCCGCCGGTTCGGTGTCGAAGAATACCGACTACGTTGTCGCCGGTGATTCCCCCGGATCGAAGTACGACAAAGCCGTTGAGCTCGGTGTGCCCATCCTGGATGAGGATGGATTCCGAAAGCTCTTGGCGGAAGGCCCTTCTGAGTCAGGGAAGTAGCGGCAACCGCCACAGCGGGGTCTTTGGCTCGAGCAGCCACATGCGGATCGCGGTAAACCGGAACAGTCGAAGCGTGCCGGTGATGAGGATCGCGGCCAGTGGCAGGTCACACATTGCCGCCGTGAACTCCGACATCTGAAAGTCTCTGGGCCCGGCAGTCATCAGGTCGAACCAGGCATCGCAGATCAGCAACATGCCGGTGGCAAATGCGGTCAACAGCATCACTTGTCGGCGCAACATGCCGAAGACCACGGTTGCCGCCATCAGAGCAAGCAGAACAAGGTCGAACCCGACCCACGTTGCCGTCCAATCGTGCACCAGGTAGTCGTCGGGCAGCGCGAAGGCCAGATACACGATCCACGGGATCAGCACCAGCGTCCCGCCTGTCATGATCCCCAGCCAGCCCCAGCGGATGCGGTGCACAGCCTCTACCGGCAACAGCTCCGACAGGGGTCGCTCGAGGCGCTGGATGAGTTCGCGCCGCTCAGCGGGCGACATAGCGGCGATCTGGGCGTCGGTGAGCAGGTTCACCCCCGATTAATACCCCGTTTGGCGGGGCGTTTCAGTGCAAAAGGGTTGCGACGATCCCAGCCAGGTATCCCAGCCGGGCGACCTCCGAGGGCCGGAAGGCCGGGCCACCGGGCCTGCCGAGCACAACCGCGGTCTCGGGGGCGCCCAACGGAGCTGCGATCAGGGTGGTGTCCAGCTCCCGCCACAGCTGCGGCACCCAATCCTCGGTTGCGTCTAGGTCGGTGGCG
>NZ_JAVHWM010000042.1:0-10882 GCF_032159765.1 Mycobacterium sp.
CTTGGCCAGCTCGGCGGGGATCGGATGTTGCCCGAGCAATGCGGCGGTGGTCCACACGACCGGCTTGTCGATGGCATCGGCGAGCTCCTGCCAGGTCAGCCCCTTGTTCAGGCGCGCGAGGACGACCTGCTCGGTGATCTCTTGTCGGTTCATGGGTTTCATCATGCGTCCGCGCGCCCGTCATCGCGAGTCACACCAGTCACGCGGCAGAACCATGCGCCGTTATGGCCGCATCTTAGCGACAACCGGGTGCGTCAGCGGGTGTCGATAGGGTGGGTTTGGAGGGGATCACCATGAGCGAGCGATCAACGTCACCGAAGCTGACGGGTCAATTCTCGAAGGCGTTGGTGTACGCCGAAGCCAAACACCACACGCAGACGCGCAAGGGCGGCAACAACATTCCGTATATCGGCCATCTCCTGTCGGTGGCGGGATTAGTGATCGAGGCGGGCGGCGACGAGACGCAGGCCATCGCGGCGCTGCTGCATGACGCGGTTGAAGACGCGGGCGGCCCGCCGACGCTGGAGGAGATCAGGGACATGTTCGGCGACGAGGTCGCGGGGATCGTGAGCGAGTGCAGCGACACGGATCAGACGCCAAAGCCGCCGTGGCGCAAGCGCAAGGAGGACTACATCGCGCACCTCGGTGACGCGTCGGACGCGGCCATCCTGGTGTCGCTCGCCGACAAGGTAGACAACGCGCGAGCAACATTGCGGGACTTATGCATTGAAGGGCCGGCGGTGTGGCAGAGGTTCAGCGTCCACGATCCGCAGGAGCATCTTTGGTACTACGGCGGGCTGCTGAAGGTGTACCGAGATCGCAGCACGAGCTGGCTGGTCGACGAGCTGCAGCGGGTGCTCGACGAGATGAGACGGCTGGTCTACGGCGCTAACCACATCAGTAACACCGCCGAGTGACAGGCGTGGCTGGTGGTCACGCTGGGTCGCCTACTCGCGATCCTGCCCGACCCGTGCGTTCGCGAACGCGGTCAGCGCCTCGCGCATGTAAGCCACCAACCCAGGGTGCACACCCGCCAGGTAGCCTCCCACTCGCCCCACAGCGGCGTGGTCACCGAATACTCGGCCATCAGCTTGACCACCGGCCTCTCGGCGGCATCCTGCACCCCGGCACTGTAGCCCAACGCCACATCCGCTTCCGCCCTGTCGGTGCCGTCTCCTATCGTGGCAAACGATGGCACTCCATCTTCACCGTGCCGAGCGCACCGACCTCCTCGCCGACGGGCTCGGTGCACTGCTAACGGCTCCGCCCGAGGACCCCTTTGCCGAGGATCTCGTCATCGTGCCTGCGAAGGGCGTCGAGCGCTGGCTCAGCCAACGGCTCTCCCACATCCTCGGCCGCGCCCATGGCCAAGACGGTGTCTGCGCCGGCATCGCATTCCGTAACCCACACTCGCTGATCGCTGAGATCACCGGCACTGTCGACGACGACCCCTGGTCGCCCGACGCGATGGTGTGGCCGCTGCTCGACGTCATCGACGAGAGCCTCGACGAACCGTGGTGCAGAACGCTGGCCACGCACCTCGGCCACTTCGAGCACGATGAGGAACGCGAACTCCGCCAGGGCCGTCGCTACGCTGTCGCCCGACGCCTAGCCGGACTGTTCGCCTCCTACGCCAAACAGCGGCCGCAACTCCTCGAAGACTGGCTCGACGGCGACGCGAAAGACCTTGACCAAGACCTGCAGTGGCAACCACCGTTGTGGCGCGCCCTCGTCGACCGCATCGACGCCGATCCCCCGCACGTTCGCCAGGCGAAAACTGTTCAGCGCCTTGAGGAATCGCCGACAGACCTCCCTGAACGCCTCTCCCTGTTCGGGCATACCCGCCTGCCCAGCACCGAGATCGAACTCCTGAAAGCGCTCGCCACCCACCACGATCTGCACCTCTGGCTGCCCCATCCCAGCGACAACCTCTGGCAACAACTCGCCGCAGAACGCGGCCCCATCCCCCGCCGCGACGACACCAGTCACCGCAGCGTCCGCCACCCCCTACTCGCGACCCTAGGCCGCGATCTCCGCGAACTTCGGCGCAGCCTCCCTGCCGCCACCAAGACCGACGAATACCTCAGCAGCGAAAACAAACCCGACACGTTGCTCGGCTGGCTGCAGCAAGACATCGCCGCCAACGCTGTCCACCCGCCAGGCCGCAAACACACGAAAACAGACCAATCCGTTCAGGTCCACAGCTGCCACGGGCCGGCCCGTCAGATCGACGTCCTGCGAGAGGTTCTGCTCGGCCTCCTCGCCGACGACCCGACGCTGGAACCGAGGGACATCCTCGTCATGTGCCCCGACATCGAGACCTACGCGCCCCTCATCGTCGCGGACTTCGGCCTCGGCGACGTCGTCAAGGGCGTGCATCCAGCTCACAAGCTGAGGGTCCGGCTCGCCGACCGTTCCCTCGTGCAGACCAACCCACTGCTCGGTGTCGCCGAGCAACTTCTCCAGCTCGCCGGCAGCCGGGTCACCGCAAGCGAAGTACTCAACCTGGCGCAGGCACAACCTGTCAGGACGCAGTTCGGCTTCACCGACGACGACCTCGAGAACATCACCCGTTGGGTTCGCCAGGCGAACATCCGCTGGGGCTTCGACCGGCAGCACCGCACGCCCTACGGCGTCGACTTCGTCCACAACACTTGGCGTTTCGGCATCGACCGCGTGCTGGCCGGGGTCGCCATGTCCGACGACGCGCGCGCCTGGATCGGCGAGACCCTCCCACTTGACGACGTCGGCAGTAATCGCGTCGAGCTCGCCGGTCAGCTCGCCGAATATGTCGACCGCCTGCAACGCACCATCGACTCTCTCACCAAACCGCAACCGCTCAGCGCCTGGCTCACCGCCCTCACCGATGGCATCGCCATGCTTACCCGCGTCGGCGATACCGACGCGTGGCAGACCAGCCAGATGGAACGCGAGTTCAACGAAGTCCTCCGAATTGCCGGGCCCCGACAGGACACCCTGATGCGGCTGCCGGACATCAAGGCGCTCTTAGCGAGACACCTCGCGGGACGCCCCACCCGCGCCAACTTCCGCACCGGCACGCTGACTGTGTGCACCATGGTCCCGATGCGCTCGGTGCCGCATCGCGTGGTCTGCCTGGTCGGCCTCGACGACGGTGTCTTCCCCCGGATCGGGGTGGTCGACGGCGACGACGCGCTGGCTCGCGACGCGATGACCGGCGAGCGCGACATCCGTTCCGAGGACCGACAATTGCTGCTCGACGCCGTCGGCGCCGCCACCGAGCATCTGGTCATCACCTACACGGGGGCCAACGAGTATTCAGGCCAGGAACGGCCACCGGCCGTCCCGCTCGCCGAACTGCTCGACACCCTCGACATCACGACACCCGAGAAGGTGCGCGAAAGCATCCTCGTCAAACATCCCTTGCAGCCCTTCGATGTTCGCAACGTCACACGCGGTGCCCTCGTCCCCGACGAACCGTTCAGCTTCGATCCGACGGTCCTGCGCGCGGCGCAAGTCGCGGTGGGCGAACGCGCCGAGCAGCCGAAGTTCATCACCGGGCCGTTGCCGCCCAAACCCTTGCAAGACGTGGCGCTGGCCGACCTCATCACGTTCTTCAAGGATCCGGTGAAGGGCTTCTACCGCGCGCTGGAGTTCACGCTGCCGTGGGACGTCGACGGTGTCGAGGACGCCATTTCCGTCGACATCGATGCGCTGGAGGAGTGGAATGTCGGCGAGCGCATGCTCAGCGACATCCTGCTGGGCATGACGCCCGATCAGGCGCAGAAAGCCGAATGGCGCAGGGGTACATTGCCGCCCGGGCAGTTGGGCTGGCAGAAGTCGAAAGAGATCCGCACCCAGGTCGAGTTGTTGGCCGCGGCAGCCCAGACATGCCGGCAGATGCAGCCCGACGCCTACGACGTCGACGTCGACCTCGGCGCGGGCCGGCGGCTGACGGGGACGGTGTCGCAAGTGTTCGGCAACCGGCTGGTGTCGGTGACGTATTCCAAGCTGGACGGTAGGCATCTTCTGCAGTCGTGGATCCCGTTGTTGGCGTTGATCGCTCACGACTCGTCGAAGGACTGGTGCGCGGTCTGCATCGGACGCAAGAAGCGTGGACTCAACCCGGAAGTAGAGGGGCTGGGGTGGCCCGACGACGATGCCGTCAACGTGTTGCGAGAGCTCGTCGCGATCTACGACGCGGGCCGTCGCGAGCCGATTCCGTTGCCCATCAAGACGTCCTACGCGTGGGCCAAGGCGCGCCATCACGGCGACAATCCGGTGAGCGAAGCGAACTATCGGTGGAAGTCCGACCGCTATCCCGCCGAGGACGTCGAGCCCGGCCATGCCCTTGCCTGGGGTATGAGAGCGCCGCTGTCCGATCTGATGCAGCCTCTACGGCAAGGCGAAGAGTACGACGGTGAGGACAACCGTCTCGGCGCCTATTCAGCGCGACTGTGGCTGCCGATGCTGCGGGCGATGAGGTCGGTCGGCTGATGGAGCGCTTCAATCTGCTCGGTCCGTTGCCCGCCGCGAACTCGACCACGGTGCTGGAGGCGAGCGCCGGCACGGGAAAGACGTTCGCGTTGGCCGGCCTGGTCACTCGGTATCTCGCAGAAGGCGAGGCGACGCTGGACCAGATGCTGCTGATCACGTTCAGTCGGGCGGCGACCCAAGAGCTGCGGGAGCGGGTGCGTCGTCAAATCCTCGATGCGGTAGTCGCTTTCGACGCTCCCGCCGGAACCGAACACAACGACCTGATCAAGCATCTCCTCAACGGCAGCGATGAGGAACGCCTAACGCGGCAGCAGCGCCTGCGTGATGGGCTCGCGTTCTTCGATGCCGCGACGATCGCCACCACGCACCAGTTCTGCCAACTGGTGCTGAAGTCGTTGGGAGTCGCGGGCGACACGGATGCCGGCGTGACGCTTGTCGAAGACCTCGACGATCTCGTCACCGAAGTCGTCGACGATCTGTACCTCGCGCACTTCGGTCAGGAGCGTGACGACCCCGCCCTCAGCTACAAGGATGCGCTACAGCTGGCACGCGAGGTGGTCAACAACCCAGCGACACAACTGCGCCCCCTCACCCCCGACCCGGGTTCACGAGCAGCCGTGTGCGTTGCATTCGCGAAAGATGTTCTCGCCACAGTAGAAATGCGCAAGCGCCAGCAGGGCATCCTCGGTTACGACGACCTTCTCAGCCGCCTTGCCGACGCACTCGCTTCCGAGGGCTCACCTGCCCAGGTGCGCATGCATCACCGGTGGCCAATCGTCATGGTGGACGAGTTCCAGGACACCGACCCCGTGCAGTGGCAGGTAATCGACAGAGCGTTCAGCGGACGCTCGACGGTCGTCCTGATCGGTGACCCGAAGCAGGCGATCTACGCGTTCCGCGGTGGCGATATCGTCACGTACCTTCAAGCCAGGGAGACGGCCGGCAAGAACGAGACGCTGGGCACCAATTGGCGCAGCGACGCCGCGCTCGTGGACAGGTTGCAGGTGGTTCTCGGCGGCGCCGAGCTCGGCCACCCGGAGATCAAGGTGCACGATGTCGAGGCACACCACAAGGGTCACCGACTGGCCGGCGCCCCGCACAACGACCCATTCAGACTGCGTGTGGTGCCGCGGGCGACGTTTGGCAGCAGCGGAACTCAGAACGTTTCGATCGACGACTTGCGGGAGCACATCCCAGCGGATCTGGCCGCCGATATCGGCGCGCTGCTGGCCAGCGACGCGACCTTCGACGGCAAGAAGGTGCAGGCACACGACATCGCGGTGATCGTCGAGACGCACAAGGACGCGCGCTGCTGCTACCGCGCGCTGACCGCGGCAGGAATAAGCGCGGTGTACACCGGTGACTCCGACATCTTCAGCTCAGAGGCCGCCGACAACTGGCTGGCGCTCCTGGAGGCGTTCGACCAACCGCACCGGCCGGGCATTGTGCGCGCCGCAGCCGCGACGATGTTCTTCGGCGAGACCGCGGAAACGCTTGACGCAGGCGGTGATGCGCTGACCGATCGCGTAGCCGAGACACTGCGCGAGTGGGCGGGGCATGCGCGCGAGCGCGGAGTCGCGGCGATCTTCGAAGCCGCACAGGACCGCAGGATGAGCGAGCGGGTGCTGTCGTGGCGGGGCGGCGAGCGGCATATGACCGACCTCGCGCACATGACGCAGACGTTGCAAGAGATCGCCCACCGCGAGCAGTACAACCTGCCGGCGTTGCGTGACTGGCTTCGTCAACAGCGCGACGAACGAAGCGGCGCGGCAGAGCGTTTCCGGAGGATCGACAGTGACGCAGCGGCTGTCCAGATCATGACGGTGTTCGTCAGCAAGGGTCTGCAGTACCCGATCGTGTATCTGCCGTTCGGGTTCAACCGCTATGCGCGGGACCAAGACATCGTCCTGTACCACGAAGACGGACAGCGGTGCCTTTACATCGGTGGAAAGGGCAGCACTGACTTCAGAACCGTTGCGGCACTGGGGCGCACCGAGGACGCCAGTGACGACAGCAGGCTGACGTACGTGGCGATGACGCGGGCACAGTCTCAGTTGGTGGTGTGGTGGTCGCCCGCGGCGTACGAGCCCAACGGCGGGCTGTCGCGGCTGCTGCGCGGGCGGCGACCTGGGGAGGCGGCGGTGCCCGACCGTGCCACCCCGGCGAAGATCTCCGACGACGATGCGATGGCCCGCTTCCGCGAATGGGAGGCAGCGGGCGGACCTGTAATCGAGGAGTCGATAATTGCGCCGGCGACGCGTCCGCCGGCGGCGCAACCGCCTTCCGATCTCGATGCACGTCACTTCCATCGCGGCATCGATACCGCGTGGCGGCGCACGTCGTACTCCGGTTTGATCCGGGCCACGGAGACGACGCCGGTCAGCAGTGAGCCCGAGGTCAGCGAATTGGACGACGAGGCGGGCGAAATCCCGGTCGTACATTCTGCTTTCGGCGCCGAGATCGAGAGTCCGATGTCTGCGCTCCCGAGCGGCGCGAAGTTCGGCACGCTGGTGCACGCGGTGCTGGAGACGGCCGACCCGTTCGCGCCTCAATTGGCGGCCGAGCTCGAGTCGCAGATCCGCAAGCATTCGGTGTGGTGGCCGGTCGACGTGACGCCGGATGTGCTTGCCGCGGCGATGATTCCGATGCACGACACTCCGCTGGGACCGCTGGCCCCCGCAGCGACGCTGCGACAGATCGGGTTGCGCGATCGGCTGCGTGAGTTGGACTTCGAGTTCCCGTTGGCGGGCGGCGACCTTCGCGACGCCGCCCCCGATGTGCACTTGCGCGATGTCGGTCGTCTGCTCCGCGAGCACTTGCCTGCCGGGGATCCGTTTGCCCCGTATGCCGACCGGCTCGTCGGCGATGCGCTCGGCGGACAGACACTGCGGGGGTATCTCAGCGGCTCGGTCGACGTGGTGTTGCGCGTCGGCGGCCGGTACCTGGTGGTGGATTACAAGACGAACTGGCTGGGCGATTCGGACGGAGTGCTGACGGCCGCAGACTATGCCCAGCCGCGGCTTGCGGAGGCGATGCTGCACTCCGACTATCCGCTGCAGGCATTGCTGTATAGCGTTGTGCTGCATAGGTTCCTGCGATGGCGTCAGCCAAACTACGTCCCCGAGGAGCACCTTGGCGGCGTGCTGTATCTGTTCGTGCGCGGCATGTGCGGTCGGCACACACCGGTGGTGGACGGCCATCCGGCCGGCGTGTTCAGCTGGCGGCCGCCGGCTTCCCTGATCACTGCGCTGTCGGATCTGCTCGACGCCGGGAGGGCGGCCGCATGACCGCCGCTGTCAGCGCCACAGGCTTGCTGCAGGTGTTCAGCGAGGCGGGCGTGCTGGAACCGTCGGATGTCCATGTCGCACAACGGCTCACGACGATAGCGGAGGAGGCAGACGAGGCTGTCGCGCTGGCGTTAGCGTTAGTGGTGCGCGGGCTGCGGGCTGGCTCGGTGTGTGTCGACTTGGCGTCCGCCGAGGAGCAGGTCGGCGTCGATGGTCTGCCGTGGCCCGACCCGTCATCCTGCCTGGCGGCGGTGCAGTCGAGTCGGCTCGTCGCACACCCCCCGGTGCTGCGGCTCCATGACGGGCTGCTGTACCTGGACCGGTATTGGCGCGAGGAGCAGCAGGTCGCCGACGACCTGGTGGCACTGCTGGCGCCCAGCCCGCAGCAGCAGACCCCGGACGTCGGACGGTTGTTTCAGCAGGACCATGCGGAACAACGGGAGGCCGCGAAAATCGCACTGTCGCAACGGTTGACGATACTGACGGGCGGCCCAGGCACGGGTAAGACCACAACCGTGGCGCGGTTGTTGGCACTGTTCGCTGAACAGGCCGCGCAATCCGGCAAGCCACCACTGCGCATCGCCCTGGCCGCGCCTACGGGCAAGGCGGCAGCGCGGCTGTACGAGGCCGTGCAGCGGGAGGTCGATCGCCTCGACGCCCCAGACCGCGAGCGTCTGACCGGCCTGCGCGCGTCGACGCTGCACCGGCTGCTCGGCAGCAGACCGGGAACATCGTCGCGGTTCCGTCATCACCGCGGAAACCGGTTGCCGCACGACGTGGTCGTGGTCGACGAGACGTCGATGGTGTCGCTGACGATGATGGCAAGGCTGCTGGAGGCGGTCCGTCCGGAGTCGCGACTGCTACTAGTTGGCGACCCTGACCAGCTGGCGTCGGTGGAGGCCGGTGCGGTGCTGGCCGACGTCGTCGACGGCTTGAATGCACGCGCCGACGCACATGTCGCCGCACTCAAGACCTCATACCGCTTCGGTGCGTCGATCGGCGCACTGGCGTTGGCGATCCGCGACGGCGACGGCGACCGCGCCGTCGAGGTATTGCGCAGCGGCGACGAGCACATCGAGTGGCTCGACGTCGATGACCCAGGCGATAGTCTCCGTAAAGTGCTTGTGCCGCATGCGCTTCGGCTGCGACGAGCGGCCGTCCTCGGTGACACGGCGGCGGCGCTGGCCACGCTCGACGAGCATCGGCTGCTATGTGGCCGCCGCACCGGGCCATTCGGGGTCCAGCGGTGGAATCGTCAGGTCGAGCGGTGGCTTGCCGAGGCGACGGGCGAGCCGACCTGGTCGGCGTGGTACGTGGGCCGCCCGTTCCTGGCGATCGCCAACGACTACGGGCTCGGCCTCTACAACGGCGACACGGGTGTGGCGGTCCAGAGGGACGGAGTGCTGCGCGCGTTCGTCGGGAGCGGCGAGGAACCGCTCGAGTTCTCCCCGGGCAGGTTGTCCGACATCGAGACGATGCATGCGATGACCATCCACAAAAGCCAGGGCAGCCAGGCCGACGAAGTGACGGTGCTGCTACCGCCGGCGGATTCGCGACTGCTCACTCGGGAATTGCTGTACACCGCGGTGACGCGGGCGCAGTCGAGGGTTCGCATCGTCGGGTCAGAGGAGCAGGTACGGTCGGCGATCGAGCACCGGGCCGTGCGGGCAAGCGGCTTACGCGAACGGTTGCGGGCCTAGGCTGAGCAAACGCACCGCTCTGCCTTGCTTCGGTCGTAGGCTTCCAGCAATGCATATCGGCACATGGGAGGTGCTCGGTGAGCGCAGGCGGTGTGGAGCCACCAAAGCCGGACAAAACCGACCAAGAAAACCTTCAAGTCCCCCCTGAACGGCGAGGCGGCATCAGGCCACGACTGAAATTAGTTGCCGAGGCGGTAACGGTGCTCGGCATACTGGTCGGAACAGTGCTGGGCGTCTTGAACTATTTACGTCCCGCTCATCCCACTGAGAGCAAGGTCGAGGGCGGCAAGGTCGAGGTGGGATCGGTCCTCTACAAAACCTGGGCGCCAAAAGTGTTCTATCCGGTAAGCGAGCAATTGCCTGCGCCAAGCAATCAACCGCCAATGGTCGACACAAGTACACCTCACTGTGATTCTTGGGAAAGATGGTTGTCAGACAACAGCATCGTTCCCGTCGTAGAACAGGGGAAATTTATCGTCGAGGTCGCCGCCTCGCCGACGTCGCCCCTCTCGATAATAGGCGCGAACGTCCGCATTCTCTCCAAAGACCGGGTCAACAACCAGCCGTTTATCGATTGCGGATCTCGGGGCGCCCCAGATTTTTTGGGCTACGTGATGACCGTAAACCTGACAACCGGAAACACGCCGACCATCGAGGAGATCAGCCAGGGGCGCAAACTTGGAACGATACCGCCCGCTACCTTAACCGTCGAAAAGGGAACTGTACAGCAGATCCTTGTCAATTTTCTCGTTGAGGCCGGCTACGTTTACAAGTTTGTCGTGGAGCTTCCTTACTACGAGAATGGTGAACACAAAGTAAAGACGATCGGGTCTGAGACGAATCCTCTCGTGAGCGTGGACCAATCCAAAGAGCTGAAAGAGACAATTTACGATTGGTCATTTCCCGAACAAAAGTGGATACATACGCCGGATCGGCCGGGCTACGGCTGAGCCTCAATCACTCTGCGCCATCGCGCATGTCGAGATAGGCATCGGCCCAGGCGCCGATGATGCGGCCAGCCCTGTGCGCCTGGCCCCGGGCGGTCAGCAAATGATCAGAGCCTTCCAGCGACACGAAGCTGCGAGGGTGGCGCGCCAGCCGGAAGATCTCGCTCGCGTTCTGGATGCCGACGGTGTTGTCGGTCGGCGAGTGGAGGATGAGGAGCGGCAGGTGCAGGCTCTTGATCTTGTCGCGCAGGTGCGCCGCCCGGACGTCCTCCACGAAGGCCCGCTTCAACGTCAACGTGCGCCCGCCGACCATCCACTCGGCGCTGCCCTCGGCGAGCACGCGGTCTACCACTGCGTCGTAATGCTTTTCGACGTGGCTCGGGTCGATGGGCGCGGCGACGCTGGCCACCGCCCGCACGCCGGGCGCTTCCCGGGCCCCGGCGAGAACGGCGGCGCCGCCGAAGGAATGCCC
>NZ_JAVHWM010000052.1:0-4335 GCF_032159765.1 Mycobacterium sp.
GTCGACAACCACGACAACGCCAACACCACGAACGGCTTTGTGGACCGGCCCTTCTGATAGGACAGCTGTTTCCTGGTTGTGGTGCGCCTTGCGGTGCGCCACAGCCATGTGTGCGGGGTGAGTCAGCCGGCTGTCCCACAAAAGCACTGCCGCGCAACGGAATTCTGCGGACGGCCGCAGCGCTTCTACCGCTATCGGTGGCGGCGGGGCAAGGCCCAACTATCTCTTCGCATCACTTATCAGAGCTGGACTGAGCGAGTAGGGTTTTCTTGGAGGGCAAGCACGAGCCCACGTCAACGGCGATGCGGTGGAACGACGTTCACGGTTTGCGCGGGACGCGCTCGCCGCCGAGAGCCGAATATGCCTAGCAAATGTGTTGGAGGCGTTGTGGAGATCGTACTGGGTGTGTCGATGACACCCACGACGATCCGACTCGCACTCGTTGAGGGCGAAAAGGGCGACGGTGTGATCGTCGACCACGACGCCTTCGACATCGGCGCCGTCGGCGGCTCGGCAACTTCCAGCGCATCCGATGAAGTGATCGCCGCGGTTCTCGGGACTCAGGAGGGCGCGATCGCCGCCGGTCACCATCTCGTATCGACCGGGGTGACATGGACCGACCACACCGAGGCAGCCGTGCTGCGGGAGGCGTTGGTCGCCCGCGGCATCGAAGATGTGCTGCTGGTTTCGGAGTTGCACGCCGCCGCGGCTCTCGCCAAGGCCGTCGGCCGGGCGGTGGGCTACGACAAGACCGCACTGATGTTCATCGAGCGCGATACCGCGACGCTGGCGGTCGTTGATGCGGCCGACGGCTCCGTGGTGAAGGTAGTGAGCCAAAGCTTGCACGGTGCGGACGCCATCCCGGTCGTGGCCGAAATGGTCACCGCTCTAGACACCGCGGATTCAGTGCCCCAGGGCCTGTTCGTCGTTGGCTCCGGGGTGGACGTCACCGCGGTCAAAGGACATTTGACGGATCTCGTCGCGGTGCCGGTCATCGCTCCTGAAGAACCCCAGCTGGCGTTGGCGCGCGGCGCTGCACTGGCGTCGGCGAGCGCGCCTCGTTACGACGCGTCCACCGTCGGCCTGGCCTACTCACAAGATGCCGACGGCACGACGGCCCAGAGCGTGGCCGCTCTCCTAGTCCACGCTGACGCATACCCGGACGTCGTCGACATAGCTTCGGAGCCCGACGACCTGCCGCCCCGCGGCAAGCCGTTCCTACTGGTGGGCAGCTCGCTGACCGCGATCTTCGTCGCGGGAATCATGGCGCTGGTCATCGCGATGGTGATCAATGTCCGGCCGACCGCGAATGAACGCTTGGACGTCATGCCGCTGCGTCCCGGCGCTGCGGCGCCGCCTCCCCCGTTGCAAAGTGCCTCGCCCACCGCTCCCGAGCAGCTGCCGAGGTCGGTCCGTGCCCCCGCTCCGCCGGCACCAACATCTGCGGCCACGGTGACGGCACAGATGAAGGATCTGCCCGCCCCGCCACCGCGCGTGGTGGTGCGCGACGCAGCGCCCGCCCCGGCGGCGCCACCACCCGCGCCGCCGCCGGTCATCCAGTGGCCGGCACCGTGGCTCCCGCCGATTCTTCAGCCACCCCCCTACTACAACCCGCAGCCGTACCCGAGTCCGAGGGGGCCATGGTCTGGCCATGGCGGCTCCCGGCATGGGCACGGCGGGGGTGACTGACGCGTCGCTAGCCGGTCGACTCTTGTTGGCGGCGAGCGCAATTAGCGCGTTCGCCATCACCGGCGCACCCAGTGCCGTTGCTCAACCCGTGGCGACATGCACCAGCGACATCATCGACGGCGTCGAGGTGGACACATGCGTCGGCAACCCCAACGCGAACACCGTCACCGGCGTGCCGGGTGTCAACGTGGGCTTCGAACTCGACTTTGGAATTGGGATCGGGTTTTAACCGTCCGCAGTTACCCGGCCGCCGGCCGCGAGTAGACCACCCGCGTGCGGAACACGATGTCCTGCAACGATCTTCGCTGCCGGTCGATCACGACCCACAGCAAGCCAATCGGGAACAGCACGCAGCCGATCGCACGGAGCAATCCAACGGGCAGGCGTACTCGCTGCGACCGTCGCCCGACGACCCGCAGCCCCATCGTCACCGCACCCGCGGTCGATCCCGAAACCGTCCAGCATCCGGTGAGATACAGCACCGCAACGACAAAGGTGACCAGCGTCGAGAACACGGCGTTCAGCGACGGCAGGCTGAACGCCGCGGGCGAATACACAATCCTCACCAAGATCAGACCGCCGTACAACGCACTCATGATCAGCAGAACCACGACCAGGTCGATGACCGCGGCCATTCCTCGCGTGATGATCCCGGCCCCGCGCTCAGCATCGGGCGCCGACTCGGATGAGGTCACCGGCTATCCCGGTCACGCCCCAGCATGCGGTCGACGATTCCCGCCACGACGTCGTCGGCGCGCTCGCCCTGCGTGCGAACATCGGTCATCACCTCTGCGGTCATCGAATTCGTCGACTCGCGGATGATTGCGGGCAGATCGACGCCCTCGATCACCCTGTCCGCCAACGCGATCAGGTCGACCCGGTTGATCACCGCCTCGATGTCGAGATCGGCGGCCAGAGCATCGATATCCACGCGTTCGCGCACGAGCGCGTTCAGGTCGAGCTCGTCGAGAACCAGGTCCACCAACCTGACCGCGACCGAGGCAACCAGAGCCTTGAACTGGTCGGCGCTCTCGGTCACCCACCGGTCACCTCGCTCGGACAGGCTGGTGACGCCGCGGCGCATCAACGGCCCGAACACCGGCAGTTTCTCGGCCACCCGGTACGCGGCCCCCGCGGCGTCCACCGCGATCGCCGCCGTACCCACGGCGGCCGCTACCACCGGGTTCTTCAGCAGGTCGACGTCGGTCGCCACCACCGCATCGTAGTTCTCGCGTCGCATGAATCTGAGTTATTGACACATGTGGTAATTGCGGTGACGATTAGCTAGCAAATGCGTCCGACGGTCCGGGGCGGCCCGGCTCGACACTTGATTAAGGGGCAAGCTCATGGCCGACGTTGACTATTGCGTGGTAGGTGCCGGATTCGCTGGACTGACGGCCGCTCTGCGGTTGAAACAGGCGGGCCACTCGGTGGCGTTGCTCGAAGCCCGTGATCGCGTCGGCGGTCGCACCTTCACGCAGGTGCGCGATGACGGGACATGGATCGATCGCGGTGGCGCCTGGATCGGGCCGGGCCAGGATGCCATCTACGGACTCATGAACGAATTCGGCGTGCCCAGCTACAAGCAGTACGTCGACGGCGAAGCGATGATGTTCGTCGACGGCAAGAAGTACCGCTACAAGGGCACCATCCCCTTGTCGATGAGCCCATGGGCCGTCGCCAACATCGGCGCGGTCTTCCTCGAACTGACCCAGATGTGCAAGTCGATTCCGGTCGAAGCCCCGTGGGAAGCGCCCAAGGCGCAGAAGTGGGATCAGCTCAGCTGGGCCGCGTGGCTGGACCGCAACACCCTGTCCAAGCCCGCCCACGAACTCCTGGAATCCTCCGTCTCCGGGCTGTACACCTCGGCGGCCTCGGAGGTCTCCCTGCTTTTCGTGCTCTACCAAATGGCGTCGGCCGGCGGGCCGAGCTTCGTGCTGGGCGTTAAGGACGCCGCCGAAGATGCCCGGCCCTTCGGCGGCATGGGTGCCATCCATCGCGCCGTCGCCGCCGAGCTCGGCGACGCGATCCATCTGTCGCAGCCGGTCCGCAGCATCACCCAGTACCCCGACGGCGTCATCGTCCGCTCCGACGACATGGTGGTGCGCGCACGCCGCGTTGTGGTCGCGGTGCCGATCGCGATCGCCAGCCAAATCATCTACGAGCCTATGCTTCCCGTCGACCGATCGTTCTTGCATCAGCGGATGCCGCTCGGCGCCGTCTTCAAGATCGCGATGATCTATGACGAGCCGTTCTGGCGAGCCGACGGCCTGTCGGGCCAGTCGTTCGCGCCGGGGTCGGCGGCGAACCTCACCATCGACTCCTGCACGGACACCGGCACTCCCGGCGTTCTGACTGCGATCACCGAGGGGCCCGAGGCGCGCCGGCTGTGCAAGCTCACTGACGCCGAGCGCAAGAAGGCCGTACTCGACGCGGTCGCCGAAAGGTTTGGCGACAAAGCACTTTCACCTGACGACTACCTCGAGCAGAATTGGGCGACCGAACGCTTCTCCGGCGGCGCAATGATCGCCCACACCCCACCGGGCGTGCTCACCGAGTTCGGCCCCGCCCTGCGCGAACCCTGCGGTCGCATCCACTGGGCCGGAACCGAAACCTCGGCCAAGATGTACGGCTTCATCGACGGCG
>NZ_JAVHWM010000205.1:0-60407 GCF_032159765.1 Mycobacterium sp.
GAGGTGGAGACGGGAATCGAACCCGTGTGCACGGCTTTGCAGGCCGTTGCCTCACCACTCGGCCACTCCACCGCTGGGGGTTAATGCGACTGCACCTTCGAGCGGATGACGGGATTCGAACCCGCGACCCTCACCTTGGCAAGGTGATGCGCTACCAACTGCGCTACATCCGCGCGCGACGGGCGAGGTCGTCGCCACGTGCGAACCGAAACGATAGTCCACTCCAGTATGGCCACACAAATCTCTATCGGGCATGTCCATGGCGGTCCGCCAGGCGATTCACCGGATCTGATAACCCTCACGGGACAGGGCGAATTCGTGCCCGTACTGGAAGTCCCAGCAGTTCATTCCGGACGTCTGGCTGGTGCATTCGATCGAACCGGCGGTGATCTTCTCCCCGTACCCAAGGGCGAGCCCGTCATTGAGGGCAGTGTCTCCAGCGCAGACGAAACTCGCCCCTGCACCTGCCTTCAACGCGATGCCCTGGCCGTAGTCCGTCATGCCAGGACAGTCGGCGGGCCGCGGTGGTGGAGACCATGCGCGGTCGCGGATGTCGCACCGTACGTAATTCGGCTCGATGTAGCAGCCGATGTTCCCGGATGGAGAGCGGAAGGCTGTCAATTCGTGGACTTCACGGGTGGCCGCCAGGGTGATGTCGTAACTCTTGGTATCGCTGGCGTAGTCGGACCCGATGACGAGTGCGGCGCTGGCGACAGCGATATACAAGGCAATCCACAGTCGATGGACAGTGAACACGGAGCGAACGATACCGCCGGCGAGTCGCCCGCGTTGGCGGTTTCGACCAGCGCAAATACCCGCCGGAGTCCGTGCGTGTTAATGTTCGACCTCGTTCGCGGGTCTCGTAGCTCAGCGGGAGAGCGTCCGCCTCACACGCGGAAGGTCGCTGGTTCGAAACCAGCCGGGACCACAACCTCATCGCAGCTCAGTGGCTCCGAGCGTCATTCTCGCGATCGTGTAGCCGACTGACGCGGCGTGGATGAGGGCAACAGCCAACAATCACGTCTGACGCGGGTAATGACCGATCCCGGCATCCAAGCCTGGACGCACTCCGGACATATCATTCGGCCCGATCGGCCCCGTCAGTGGAAAGCGGTGCGCGATTCGTGCGCCGTAGACGGTGCGAGCGTCGCAGAAGGCCCCGATGTAGTGGGAAGTTGGACCCCCAAGAGTTTCGCGACGACGAAGCTCGCCGCCTGGTCGGTGTAGATGGGCACGTAGCCCTCGGTGTGCCCGCTCCATTCGTTGCCGGGGCCCGCGTGACAGATCGGGTCGCTGGGGTTGCACAGATCGAGGGCCCTGGAACCGAACAGCGGACTCTGGGTCGTTATCGGTTGACCGCTGCGGTCGGCCACATTGCCGAAGGTGACGACCGCCGCGACCATGTTGGCGTACTGGGCGGGCAGCGGAGTGCCCCTGAGGATGCCCCCCGCCGAATCTCCGGTGACGATATCGATCACCGACGCACCCTGCGAGTACCCGCCCAACACCTGCGGCATATTCGGGCATTTGTCGGCCATGGATTTGATGTGCGATACGGCGTCCTTAGAGCCGTCGTCGGTGTGCAACTGGAGAAGGCTTGCCTTGTAGTTCACCGGATACACACCGATGTTCATGCCGGTCTGCTGGCGCAGCGAGTCCACCAGGGCCTGGCCGACGCGCCCGACGCCGGGCGGTTCGTCGGTGCCTCGGGCGAAGGTCACCTCGGCGTCCGGGCAGTCGTCGGCGCTGGCCGAGGGGAGGCCGCGCGAGACAGCGCTTGGCGCGATCAGCAGAACACCGGCGGCCAGCACCGCGGCGGCGCCCAGGCCGGCCCGTCGCAAACCGCGTGACCAGGAATGACGCAACACCCCACGCGTCAGTTGGTATTCGCTCATCGGCCAGATATTACCGAGAAACCGCGGGCAGGTTCACATCTGCGGGGTCGTCCGCCCGCTAACTGACCGAACAGTCGGGGCAATCTGCAATTAGAGCGGCTGTTCGGCCATGATCGAATTATTTGACGTGTGCGCCGCACAGGGCTTCCCCGCGTTATTCTTTGGCGATGATCGCGGGCGAGAAGGCGCCTGACTTCGCTTTGTATGACCACACCGGTCGGCCTCGGACACTGTCCGCGCTCCTTTCCGGCGGGCCGGTTGTGCTCTTTTTCTTCCCACTAGCGTCCTCACCGATCTGTACAGCCCAGGCCTGCCATTTCCGTGACTTGAGCAATGAATTCGCCAGGGTGGGCGCCCAGCGGGTGGGCATCAGCACCGACACCGTCGACAAACAGGCCCACTTCGCCCAACAACGCTCGTTCGACTATCCGCTCCTCTCCGACGCGGACGGTGTGGTGTCCGAGCTGTTCGGGGTGCACCGAGGCAGGCTCGCCAAGCTGCGTGGATCCCTCGTGGCGCGTGAGGAGGATCGGCGTGGCCGGCACTCTCGGCGTCGTGGCCTGCTGTCCCGGCTGCTGCCGGTCCGGCGGACTACATTCGTCATCGACACCGACCGCACCGTACTCAAGGTCGTCTCCAGCGAGCTGCGCGCATCGGTGCACGCCGACCAGACGTTGTGGTTCTTGGAGAACTACAAGCTGCCGCATGGTTCGCCACATCTCCGTGAGAAGCACACCGACGCACATCAGCAGTCGGAGGGCATCGGCGAACCGATCGGCGACTTGTTCACAGAACCGGAAACCGCGGACGAGCCGAGCCTTGGCCGGCCATACGCGCGGACGGCAGGCCGTACCGACTCTGGTGTTGAACTGGCGCTCGAGGCTCGCGTCGAAGCGCTCGACACCACAGCGAAGCCGCCGCGCTGGCCGAAAAATGATGTGCGGGGCCAGATCCTGACCTGGTGCGCGCAGAGCCGCTCGCTCGCAGAGATCGCCGCTCGTCTGTCCTTGCCGCTCGGTGCGACGCGGTTCCTCGTCGGCGAACTGGTGACACACGGTTATCTGCGGGTGCTGGCCCCCGCCGGTGACTCGATGACAATCGACGAACGACGTGAACTGATAACAAGGACCCTGCGTGGCCTACGAGCACTCTGAGGGGTGGGGCGCCACCTCGACGAAGATCGTCATCTCCGGCGGGTTCGGCTCTGGCAAAACGACTTTCGTCGGCGCGGTCTCCGAAACCATGCCGCTGCACACCGAGGCGCTCGTCACCAACGCGTCTGCGGGGATGGACGGCCTTGAGGCCACCCCGATGAAGAACACCACGACAGTGGAAATGGACTTCGGCCGCATCGCCCTCGATGAGGATCTGGTGCTCTACCTGTTCGGCACGCCGGGCCAGCGTCGGTTCGGGTTCGTGTGGGACGACCTGGTCCGTGGCGCGATCGGCGCGATTATTCTGGCAGATGTCCGGCGCCCGCAAGACAGCTCCGCCGCCGCCGACTTCTTTGAGGCGCGTAGCCTGCCGTTTCTGATCGCCGTCGATGAATTCGACGGTGCGCCACGGCATCCGACGCACGAGGTCCGCAAGGCGTTGACCGCGCCCGACCACATCCCGGTAATTACCGTCGATGCTCGTGATCGCCACTCGGCGAGGGCCGCGTTGATCGCCGTCACGGAGTACTCACTGAGCACCCTCACACCGCTGCGTAGCTGACCAACACCCTCTAGAACACCGACGAGTGCTGTAGCGCGCTGAGCATGACGAGTCCCATGCCAATCAACAAACCCAACGCCACGAGAACAAACGCGACGAACAGGACGCAACGCGTGCCGAACCGGCGTCCTCGCTTGAACTTCGCTCGACGGTCCTCACGCTCGAGTTCGATTGCCGTGAGCGCGAACCTGATGTCCGTCAACTCGTCGCCCGCGAACGCCGCGCCCGCCGAAATCTGCCGCAGACGGGTCGCCGGGATCGCGACGCCGACCCCTGCGAATGACCGGCTCATGCGGCGCGCGTGCCGGCGACCCAGTGCGTCGGCCCTCATGCCGGGACGACACGGTCGAGAATTCCATTCCCACGGGTTTGACGCGGTCGTCACAGCCGAAATTCTGCTCCGAGGCCAGCCCTTTGTCAGCGAGTTGGCGCGACTAAACCGTCACGGCATCCAGGCCGAACATCACCGTTCGGAAACGGAGTGATGTGCGGTTTGGAAACGGAGCGATGTGCCGTGTGGCGCCCCCTAAAGATGCTGTTGATAATTAACGCGGTTGTCGAGCAGCGATTGCGGGCTTGCCGGAGTTGTTGCACCACTTGAATGCACGGATGGAGGAGTCGATGTCGGTGGCGAACTTGGGACGGGTCAACGTCGGAGTTGTAGCAGCCGGGGTTGGGTTGTGCGGGGTCGCCATAGCGTTGAGCCCGAGCGTCGCAGCTGCCCCGCTGACCACCGGCGGCGAGAATTGCATGTATACGTCGGCCGGCGAGGTCGGTGCGGTAGCTCCGGAAGCGTGCGTTCCCGCTGCCGCGCCGGTCGCTGATATGGCCGGTATCCCGATGGCCCTGCCCGGGCCCATTCCAGTTGTCCCGGCCGCGCCCGTCATCCCCGTGGTACCTGTCATCCCGGCGGTCCCTGTTGCCCCGGTTCCGTTAGGTGCTCCGATCGCAGCGGGTGCACCCGTTGCAGCTGGCGCCCCGCTTACCGAGTTGTCCGGCACCGTCGGCGGCAAGGGCGACCCGATTGCTCCGCCCCCCGACGGGGCGCCTGTGCCAGGGCAGCCAACTCCGCCCGGGCCTGTCGCCGGCGGGCCGCGCTAGAGCTGCCCGCTAAAGCTGTTCTCAATCAGCGCGACGAGTGCATCCGAGGAACCTCGATGCTGTTCTCCTGCACTATCACTGGGTCACCGACGCTGACCGTGTTGAAGTACCACTCAGCGTCTTCGGGGCTCAGGCTGACGCACCCGTGGCTAACGTTGTCATAGCCGAGCGAGTTGACCGCCCAAGGCGCCGAATGCACGAAAAGGCCACGGCCGGTGATGCGGACGGCGTAATCCACCGTCAACAAGTAACCGTCGGGAGCGTCGACCGGGATCCCGACGCTGCTCGAGTCCATGGTCACCGCGCGATCTTTGGACAGCACCGTGTACATGCCGACGGGCGTCGGGTACTCCGGTCTCCCCATCGAGGCCGGGAACACGCCCTCTTGGCCCCAGTGCGGCCGATGATGCGGCGCCGGTAGCGCCGACGGCGGACCCGCCCCGACTCCGTCGACGGTCACGGTGAACGTGTGATCCGAGATGCTGGCGACGCCAACGACTGCAGCACCCGTCTTGAAGTCCGTCATGCGGCCGCCGACTGAAAGCGCGATCGTAGTGTGCGCCGGCCAGAGTCGATCCGGAACCCACTGCGCCACAACGTCGTCGAGCCATTCGAACCTGCCCGTCATCGCGGGTGACGATGTGATATCAATGGCGCGCTCGGCGGCGCGCCGGTCGGCGACGGGTGCGCCGAACCTCACCACTACCGGGTGCGCCACACCCACGACCTCGCCCCGCGTTGGCAGAACGGATGCGATCGCGGGCCTCGGCGACGGGTTGACTGCCGCCATGCTGGCGCCGGTCGGTCCGGCAGCCACGATTGCCGTGATTCCGATCACTACAAGAACACACCGAACAACCTGAGGCATGGCTCCGGATCCCTTGAATCACAACAATGTCACTTGATCCTAGGGTGTCGCGACGATTCGAAGTGCCCGTGCGCCTTCGCAATTCGATAAACGATCCGTCACGCTTCGGCCACGGCCGGCTACGCGCGTCTGGCGTCCTTGCCGCGAAGAGTGCCCTCCGCCTTGTGGAGAGGGGCGGAGTTCTGTACCGCTGCGGGATTGACCGCGACGGGAGTCTCATCAGCGGGATCGAGCTGACGTGTCACCACGGATTCGAGCTGTTCCTCGTAGGCGCCCTCGTCTCGCGCGAGGGCGATGGTCGCCGCGGCCATCGCCAGCACGGCGATCGGCAAGGCCACCGTTTCGTAACCGGATACCGACAGCTGCTCGTTCAGAACCAGCGCGCCCAGCAGCACCGCGACGATCGGCTCCAACATCAACATCGTCGGCACCGACGCTTGTAGCGCGCCAGCGTGAAAAGCAGACTGCTGCAGCACCGTCGCGGAAATACCAACGAACACAGTCCAATACACCGGCGGCATCATGAGCATGCCCACGGGGCCCTTCTCCGCCAGCTCGTACATCACCAGCTTGGTCAGCACAGCGAGGAGCCCGAACAGCACGCCGACGGCAACGCCGATCAGCAGCGCACGTCTGCGCCCCACAGAACGGGCAGCGAACACCACGCAGGCGGCGATGATCACCGTGATCACCACAATCGCCACCGCCCACGCCACTTCCCGCCCGCGGTACTCAGCGGGTTTGGGACGCGCCATCAACACGAACATCGCCAGCGCGAGAGTGAGCACGAGTGCCCACAGCCACTCGGAGTGGGTGACGCGGCGGTGGGCAAGCCGGGCGCTCATCGGCAAGGCGAACAACAACGACGACACGAGCAGGGGCTGCACAACAATCAACGAACCGTGTGCCAGCGCCGCTGCCTGGAACACGAAGCCGGCCACCGCCGCCGCGGTGCCGACCCACCACACCGGCTTGCTCAGTAGGGCCTTCACCATCGTGAAGCTGACGCCCTTGTCGACGGGGACATCGACCGTGGCCCGCTGCCGGATCACGATGCCGATCGCCATGCAGATAGCCGACAGCAACGCGAAGACGATCACCAGTCCCTGCGTTACCAATGGGTCACCCGTAAGCGTTAGGGTCCCGCCCGTCGACGGCGCTTCGCTGCTAGCAAAACGCTAGCTTGCCGACGTTCGAGACTTCTCGATGAGTTCCTGTGCGATTCGGGCAAGCGGCACGTTCGAATCCTGCGACAACTTCCTCAGCATGTCGAAAGCCTGAATCGCGCCGATGTTATAGCGCTCCATGATCATGCCCTTCGCCTGCCCGATCATGTCGCGACTTGTCAATGCTCGCTGAAGTTGTTCATCCCGGCGAGCCGAGTTCCACGCCACTGCCGAGTGCGTGGCAAAGATCAGCCCGACTTCCTCCGTCTTCTCATCGAGGGCCCCGGGTTCCTCGGCGTAGACGTTCAGCGCACCCATCGAACGGTCGGCGATGAACAGCTGGAAAGCCATGATCGACCGGATTGGCGTCTCGGCCAGTGCGTCCCTCCGATATCTTGGCCACCTGAAGTCTTTTTCCAGGTCAGCGATGTGGAACGTCTTCTTTTCCCACGCCGAGGCCAGGCACGGCCCCTCGCCGTGGCGCTGCTGGATGTCGTCGAGGATCAGCGGGTACGCATGGCTTGCCGCCGGGGTGTCGATCCGCTTGCGATCGGTGGTGACCGTGACGCCGGCGTACTTCGCGCCCGGGATTTCCTGAACCGCATGCTCGGCCAGCTCGGCGATCACAGTGTCGGAATCACTCTCCGAGCGGTCATGCAGGGCACGCACGATCTCGGCGATGCGGCGATATGTGCCTTGCCCTTCGAGCGCGTTGGTCACCCGTTTAACTTACGCGTTTGTCAACAGCTCATGCCTGTTGGTCACACCGCGGACACGTAGCGTTTCGATATCACCCGCTGAAACAGCGAGGTGACGGGCCCTGCGGCCCTGCTCCACCATGTCGCGTGCCGTGAGAACGCGGCCACTTCGCCATACACCGCGTCCTCGGACGGCTCGTAGCGCACCGAGAAAAGCTCTTCGCCGCGCTCCGGGTGGCCTGCCAACGTGCCATATGCGAATCCCCGACGGTGCTGCTCGTCGATGACGTACACCACGCGGCACGGCGCCCGGATCGGCCCGAGGTGCACCACCGCCACCGTGCCCACCTCGGCGACCTCAGAGCTGGACGTCACGCGCACGCCGGCACCGCGCAGCATCCCGAACTTCATCACCCGCGCTGCGGCGTCCTCGAAACGCGTGAGGCCGGTGCCGATCCGCGCCGACTCGTGCAGGTGGTGGTAGCCGTCCGGAAGCGGCCCGCGCGTCGCGCCAATCTCCGTGTAGGTGAACGGCGCGTCCGCCAGCCGCGAAAGGTCCACGTCCTACGCCGCGCCGCTCTGCGGATCGATAGCCTCCGCCGTCACCTGAATCGGGTCGGCCGTTGGCAAGGACAGCACCATGCTCGACACGTTCAGCTCGCCGAGCGACCAGATTGTCTGGTACGAGGCCGCCGACGAGACCAACTGCAGCGTCACGGTCTGTCCGGGCTGCAGCGTGTGCGCGACCATCTCCAGCGGAATGGTGAGTTCGTGCTCGTCACCATCCAGCGTCACCGGTATCGGAGTCACCTGGTTGCCCAGCACAGCGCTCGTGCTGTCGACCAGCTGGGCGTAGACGTGGCGGCCCACACCGGTGCCCGAGTAGGTGAGTGTCAATGTCGGTGCACCGACGATGTAGGTGGTGGTCGTCGCGGCCGGGGTGGTGAGGTTCAGTGCGTTGCCGGCCTTCGTGCCGCCGATCGGGAGCACGAAGAACATCGGCCCGGAACCGCCCACCACCGGCAGCAACGGCAGTGTTTGGCTCGTCGTGGTCTGCGCCAGGATCGGATCGCCGTGGGCCACCGGGTAGGTGTCCGAAGCGAAGTACTGGCCCGTTTGGTCGACCCATTCGAATTTGGGGCCGGTCTGCACAGCGGTGTCGGCCTTCACATACCGGTCCAGCCACTCCAACGTGCGTTGTGTGATCAGCGCGCCGTCGCGTTGGTCGAGAAGATCGTTTGAGCAGAGGCCGTGGCCGCCGCAGAACCACAGCACCTTCGTGGGAACGCCCTCGGCCATCTCCTGCATGTTGGTGTCGGTTTCCTGCAGGGTGAACAGCGTGTCGACCGTGCCCTGGATGAAAAGCGTTGGCGCAGTGATCTGTCCGAGCAGTTCACGTATGCCTCCTGGCCCGCGATCAGCCAGCAGGGCTTGATTGTCCGGCGACACCAGTCCGGTCAGGTCGCCCAGGATCGCGGCAGGAATGATGGCGGGATTCGGCCGCGCGAGGGTCGCGACGAGCGCTCCGGTGAGGATCGATCCCCAGCCGCTCTTGAACGCTTCGCTCTTGTACAGCGAGGTGTTCAGCGTGTTCCAGGCGATCGTCGGCACGATCGCGTCGACCCGATGGTCGGTGGCCGCGGTCACCAACTGAATGCCGCCGCCGTAGGACACGCCGACCATCCCGATCCGGGGATCATGGTCGGCTTCAACGCCGTCGAGCTTGGCCTCGGGCTGAGTGGACAGCCACGTGATAATCGCGGAGACGTCCTTCGCCTCGTAGTCAGGGGAGTCGATCTCCAACTGCCCGGTCGAGTTGTATTCGCCGCGGGGATCCCATGTCACGACGTTGTAGCCCGCGTTACGCAGGGTCGCGATGCCCACCTGGCCCAGGTTGTCGGTGATCAAGCCGCCCAGCAGAGTGCCGTCGAGGTTCGTGGCACCCGGCATGCCCAGGCCCGGGCCGTTGAGGATCGTCGGCGCCTTCTGGTCCGCCTGGAGTCCGGCCGCCGGCATGAAGTGAACGTAGATCTGGGTGCCGTCGAAGGACGTCACTTTGTAGTCGCGTGCGACCGGCGTGCCGGGCGCCAGCCCAAGCTGGACCGGGTAGCCGATCAGCGGATGGATGATGTCGCCGACGACTGGAATCTGATGAATCAGCGCGACAATCGGAGTCACAAACACGGGCCCGATAATCGGCAACTGCTGCAGACCCGCGAGTGGCGCAATTTGCTCGACGGCGACCGGGGTGGTCTGCGCGACCACGAGCGGGCTTGGGCCGGTGAGGGTTTCACGACGCGCGGCCGCCATCACCGCCCACGTCGCGGGGGAGTCCGGCGGTGACGTCGGGGATGTTCCCGCGAGCGGGTTCACCAAAGAACTCACCAGGTTCGACATCGCGCCGATCGCGACGTCGACCGGTTTCCGCGGCGCGGCAGGTGCCGACACGACGTGCGGAGTGGTCGCAAGCCGGTCGGCCTCCGGTGCGTGAATTGTGGCGGCTGCCACGGCGGGGATGCCCGAGGGCGACTGCGCCTTCGCGACGTTGGTGGTGAAACTCTTTGGCGTAGCCAACGTACTTGTGCGCGTTGATGTCTCGGTTGCTTCGTGGATGAAGCCGCTTGGCGGGCGGAGCGTGTCCGGGCGGTTCTTCGGCAGTCCTAGGGCGTCCACGCCGGGAAGCGACTTCGTCAGGTCTTTGACGCGCGAAGGCTTCTTCGACTGCGCTGGCGTCTTCGCCGCGTCTGCCACGTCGGTCGGCGATTTGGCCACCGTGGCGTCTTGACCAGTCGCGGGGGTGGCGCCGCTCGACGAAGGAGTTCCCGTCGACGATGACTCGCCGCCGGTTGTCCCTGTCGGGTCGGCCCACGCCACCCCGTAGCCCGATACCACCGCGGCGCCAATCCCTAACGCCACCGCCAATCCGCCCGTCCGACCGATGCACCCCGCCGTATTCATAGCTATCTGCTTACTACGCACTTCGCGAAGTTGACAGCGATTCGCGGCGTAGGTTCGATCATGTGACCGCACATGGCATTGCACAAAAATCTGGAACCGTCACCCTCGGCGATGATCTGACCGTCAATCGGCTCGGGTTCGGGGCCATGCGATTGACCGGCGAGGGCGTCTGGGGGCCGCCCGCCGACCACGACGAGTGCATCCGCGTTCTTCGCCGTGCCTACGAGCTCGGGGTGAACTTCATCGACACGGCCAACTCGTACGGACCCTACGTGTCCGAGGAGCTGATCAGGGAGGCCTTCGGCACCTATCCCGACGACCTCGTCATCGCTACCAAGGCCGGTTTTCTGCGCACCGGGCCCAACGTGTGGATACCGCTCGGCTTCCCGGCGTACCTGCGCCAGGAGTGCGAGATGAGCTTGCGACGACTCGGGGTGGATCGCATCGACCTCTTCCAACTGCACCGCATCGATCCGAAGTTTCCGCTCGAGGATCAGTTGGGCGAGCTCGCCAAGCTGCAGCAGGAGGGAAAGATCCGGCACATCGGCTTGTCCGAGGTCGACGTCGACCAGCTCGAAGCGGCGCAGAAGGTTGCGACGATCGTGTCGGTGCAGAACATGTACAACCTCAGCGTGCGCAAGGCCGAGCCGGTGCTCGAGGCGTGCGAGGCCAAAGGCGTGGCGTTCATCCCGTGGTTCCCGCTCGCCGCGGGCCCGTTGGCCGCGAGCGACGGTCCGCTGCAGCTCATCGCCGCCACGCACGGGGCCACGCCGTCGCAACTCGCGCTCGCATGGCTGCTGAAGCGATCGCGGGTGCTGCTGCCCATCCCTGGCACGTCGAAGGTCGCCCACCTCGAGGACAACGTCGCCGCCGCCGAAATCGCGCTCTCAGACGCGGAATTCGACGAGATGAGCAGCGCGGCATAACCGCACTCAGCGATTCAGCTCGGCCCAGACCTTCTTGCCGTGCGGCGTCAGCGTGTAGCCGTACCGAGACGCGCACGCTTGGACCTTCGCTAGATCAAGCGATGCGCCATCTGCCACCGGAACAGCGTCCTCGACCTCTATCCGCACGGTCGTCGAGGCCTGCGAGAGGGTAAGCCGATATGCCGTATGCGCATGTTCCACAGCGTTGGTGGCCAACTGCGACGCGATGAC
Organism: Mycobacterium sp.; assembly: GCF_032159765.1. Taxonomy (GTDB): domain Bacteria; phylum Actinomycetota; class Actinomycetes; order Mycobacteriales; family Mycobacteriaceae; genus Mycobacterium. Next base: position 11,560 of record NZ_JAVHWM010000205.1, read on the forward strand.
TTCTGCCGAGTCGACGAGATCTGCTGCCTCCCACTCGGCGAGGGTGTGAGTGGCGAAGTGGCGTGCCACAGAGACCGTCGACGGCATCGGAAACGGAATCAAGAGTTGGGCGTTGTCGGGCGTCGTAATGGCGGACCGTTCTGCATACTGCATCGACAGGCCCAGCAGCCAGCTCTGCGAGTGTTCGTCGCGCATTGCGTCGATATCGCGCAGTCGTGACCCTCGAAGCGACGCCCCGGGGTAGGCGCACATCAGGAAGAAGCGCCGCTTCGCCGCCAGGTCGTTCCACACAGACTCCAACGCGAGAGCTCCCGTGACGTTGCCTTCAGCCCAGAGCATGGCCACCATCTCGCCGCACAGGCGGACTTCGCGTCCGTCTGCGGTGAGGGGGTCAAGGATTCGGTTGCTCAGCGCCTCGAGGACTGCACCGTCGGGGTGGCCGTCCACCATGATCTCGTTGAGCGTCTCGACGGCGTCGAGAATAACGAGGGATTCTCTTGCCCCCGCTCGCAGAGGCCTGCGGTCGAGGAGGGCGAGGACCGAAGCGCGGTGCTCAGCGGTTACGGCGACGACAACGGCTTCGCCGAGGGTCAGTCCGTCGGCGACGAAGCGGGCGAGCTCCTGGGTGAGGGCGAAATCGTCTACATAGACGTGTACGACGTGGTCATGCGGTCGCGTGTCGCGCATCTCGTCAACCGAATGCTTGTCCACCGTCACAACTCGCCTGACGTCGATCGGGGAAATGGCGCGGCGAGTCGTGCCTGCGGCGAAGGCCACGCCTTCGTCGCAAACCGGACCGCGGGCGCACTCGTGAACAGATTCACTTGCCTATGGCATTTCAGTTTCCCTGCGAGCCTCTTTCAACCACGTTCCCACGGGGTGAGGCGGCGCATTTCGAAAACTACCCCAGCTTTGCTCGTAATCGGCCGGGATGACGATATTCGTCGACAACGCGGCGAAAAGACCCCCGCTACGAGCCGGTGCCGCGGCGCGCGTCGTAGCGTCATGTCATGCACACCAGAGTCGCCGAGATGCTCGGCGTGGAGTTCCCGATCTGCGCGTTCAGTCACTGCCGTGATGTGGTGGCCGCCGTCTCGAATGCGGGCGGGTTCGGCGTGCTCGGAGCGGTGGCCCACACGCCCGAGCGTCTCGACACCGAGCTCACCTGGATCGAAGAGCAGACCGGTGGCCGACCGTACGGGGTCGACCTGTTGCTGCCGCCCAAGTACGTCGGGGCCGAGGAAGGGGGGATCGACGCCGAACGGGTACAGGCCCTGCTGCCTGCCGAACACAGGGCTTTCCTCGACGACGTTCTCGCGCGCTACGACATCTCGGTGGCGCCCGACGAGGAGCGACGGCCCCGCGGCGAGATCAACGTGTCGCCGAAGGGGTACGAGCCGCTGCTCGACGTCGCCTTCGCGCACGAGATCAAGCTGATCGCAAGCGCTTTGGGGTCGCCGCCCGCCGATCTGGTCGAGCGCGCGCACGCCAGCGACGTCGTCGTCGCCGCCTTGGCGGGCACAAAAGATCACGCGCTGCGGCACGCGGCTGCGGGCGTCGACCTGATCATCGCGCAGGGAACGGAAGCCGGCGGTCACACCGGACAGGTCGCGACCATGGTGCTGGTGCCCGAGGTCGTCGACGCCGTCGCTCCCATTCCAGTGCTCGCGGCCGGTGGTATCGGGCGGGGGCGGCAGATCGCGGCCGCGTTCGCCCTGGGAGCTGAAGGCGTGTGGTGTGGGTCGGTATGGCTGACGACAGAGGAAGCCGAAACGATGCCCGTGGTGAAAGACAAGTTCCTCGCGGCCACGTCGTCTGACACGGTGCGCTCGCGGTCGCTGACCGGCAAGCCCGCCCGCATGCTGCGCACCGCGTGGACCGACGAGTGGGAGCGGCCCGACACCCCCGAGCCGCTTGGTATGCCGCTGCAGACGACGCTGACCAGCGACTCGCAGTACCGCATCAATAAGGCGGCGAACAAACCCGGCGCGAAAGCCCGTGAGCTGGCCACCTATTTCGTCGGCCAGATCGTCGGCTCGATGGACACCGTGAAGCCGGCGCGCAGCGTCGTTTTGGAGATGGTCGAGGAATTCGCCGACACGATCGGCAGGCTCGAGCACCTCGCCGACGAGTGAGTGTCAGAGGTCGATCAGCGCATCGAGATCACCAAGAGATCGCAGTGTGTCGTTCAGATGGGTGCATGTGCCGGTGCCGACGAACTCGGTGCGGATGCGACTTCTCAGCTCGTTGATCGCCATGCCACGCACGCGCGTCGAGCTCGCCAGCGCTCCTGGACATTCGCGCCACGGCAGGACGCGGACGGCGGCCGTCAGGTCTGTGATGGTGTGCGTCGCCAAGCCGACTGTGCCGTTGACGGTGTACTCGTGAACGACCGTCTCGACGCCCGCGCCGTCGACGTGAGTGTCTCGGAAATGCGCGTCGAACCCGGCGGACTCCTCGTCGCGGGGGTCCAGGTCGAGTCGGCGCAACCGGCGCATGCTGTGTGGCGGCAACGCCTCGACGGCGTGTAGCCCGTCGCGATCACCGCGGGTGAGGTCCGGCGCGAGAGGTCCCGGTGCGTTGGGCATCAGCCGGTTCTTTTCGACGAACGTCACCACCGACGAGTGCGGCGCGAATCCGGAGCAGATGCCGGTCATGCGTTCGGACACGTGATCGTCGACCTCGAGCTCGACGCCGCGGGTGATCATCGCGTGCTGCGCGGCGTAGCCGGCGACCAGCGACGCGCCCGGCCAGTCGTCGAGCAGGAGATGCAGCAGGCTCGCCGACTCCACTTCGGTGTTCAGTGCATCGCGAAGGAGGTTGCGAAACCCGGGACCCACCAACTGCTTTCGCAGTGCGGCAAGCCGGGCATCTTCCGGCGTGCCGGCAATGCTCTCGATGATGCGATTGCTCAGGTGTGCCCGAACCTCACAGTGGGCAAGGACCTCGATCGCGCCCGTCGGGTCGGTCTGAATGTCGCGCGCCCGCAGGTCGACGTCGACCTCGCCCGAATCGGCGCCGCGAGTGTCGATGGTGCTGGTTCGCCGCAGCGACCCGGGCCGTCTCTTCGGCCACGACGCGACCGGGTCCTGCGGCCCGACGAAGTCCGAGATGAACGGCATGGAATCCAGTGTGCTGCTCGCCGCAGCGAGATCTGCAGGAGGGTCGCGGGTTGGGCCGCATCGACGACCCTGGCGCAGAAATCGGCGAGGCTGGCCGCTGACGTAGCGTGACCGGGGTGTCAACACAGCAGCACCCCGGTGGCGGGTTCAACCCGCCCGAACCCACCACCAAGGGCGGTCCCGACTACGGCGAGTTCGTCGAGGCGGTGCGGTCGTTGCAGGACCATGCCAGGGCCGTCGACGCACCGGACGAGGTGATCACGAAGGCCGCGGGGCTGCTCGAGGGTGTCACCGCGTTGCTCTCTCCGTATTGGGCTGACGAGTGGTGCTCGCCATCCGGTCGTCGGATGGACCTGCCCAACCGCGGCAACATCCTGCAAATCCCCGTCCTCTTCCGCAAGACCGACGACGGCCGCATCGGTGGGACGGCCCGATTCCGCCGATTCCACCTGGGCCGTAATGGGGCCGCTCACGGCGGTGCGATCGCGATGCTGTTCGACTCGCTGCTGGGGTACACCGCCGCGAAGCTCACCGGCAGCCCGTACCAGCGCACCGCGTTTCTCCACGTCAACTACCGCCACATCGCGCCGGTCGAAAAGGAGCTGACGGTCGACGCCGGCATCGCGCGCATCGACGGGCGCAAGATCTTCGTCGAGGGCAGCATCACCGACGGGGACGTGCTGCTGGCGGATGCCGAGGCGCTTTTCGTACGGCTGCGCCCGGGCCAGCCCTGAAACGGCGATGAGCCGCGTGCGCGAAGAGCAGAGAACGTCGTGGGGCGATGGTGCCCTGCACCGATAACATGGTCCGCGATCAGCCACAACAGACCCAATGGAGATATCGCGATGAGCGCCGCCGTGACCGCCAGCCCCGCAGCACCGATCCGGGTGGCTGCCGGGACGACCGCGGGCGCCGCCGTGCGCGAAGCGGGGCTGCCAGGGCGGGGTGAGAGCAACGCGATTGTGGTGGTGCGCGACCCCGCCGGCCAGTTGCGCGACTTGAGCTGGGTGCCTGATGCCGACGCCGACGTCGTGCCGGTCGCCGCGGACACCGACGACGGCCGCAGCGTGATCCGTCACTCCGCCGCGCATGTGCTGGCCCAGGCGGTGCAGGATCTGTTTCCCGACGCCAAGCTGGGCATCGGCCCGCCGATCACCGACGGCTTCTACTACGACTTCGACGTGGCCGAGGCGTTCACGCCCGAAGATCTCGAAGCGCTGGAAAAACGCATGCGCCAGATCGTCAAGGACGGACAGTTGTTCTCGCGCCGGGTCTACGAGTCGAAATACCAAGCGCGCGAAGAACTTGCCGACGAGCCCTACAAGCTCGAGCTCGTCGACGACAAGTCAGGCGACCCGGAGGTCATGGAGGTCGGCGGCGACGAGCTGACCGCATACGACAACCTCAATCCCCGTACCCGCGAACGAGTTTGGGGTGACCTGTGCCGCGGCCCGCACATTCCGACCACGCGGTACATTCCGGCATTCAAGCTCACTCGCAGCTCGGCGGCGTACTGGCGCGGCAACCAGGACAACGCAAGTCTGCAGCGCATCTACGGCACTGCCTGGGAGTCGCACGAGGCGCTGGACAAGTACCTCGAGTTCATCGAGGAGGCGCAGCGCCGCGATCACCGCAAGCTCGGCGCCGAACTGGACCTGTTCAGTTTTCCCGACGAAATCGGTTCCGGCCTAGCTGTTTTCCATCCCAAGGGTGGGATCATCCGCCGGGAGCTGGAGGACTACTCGCGGCGCAAGCACAGTGAGGCGGGTTACCAGTTCGTCAACAGCCCGCACATCACGAAGGCGGAGTTGTTCAAGATCTCCGGCCATCTCGACTGGTACGCGGACGGCATGTTCCCCCCGATGCATCTCGACGCCGAGTACAACGACGACGGCACCGTGCGCAAACCGGGCCAGGACTATTACCTCAAGCCCATGAACTGCCCTATGCACTGCCTGATCTTCCGGTCACGTGGGCGGTCGTATCGCGAACTTCCGTTGCGGCTCTTCGAATTCGGCACGGTGTATCGCTACGAGCTGTCGGGGGTCGTGCATGGTCTGACTCGAGTGCGTGGCCTGACGATGGACGACGCGCACATCTTCTGCACCCGCGATCAGATGCGCGACGAGTTGACGTCCCTGCTGGGTTTCGTGCTCGACCTGCTCGGCGACTACGGGCTGACCGAGTTCTACCTTGAGCTATCCACCAAGGACCCGAAGAAGTTCGTCGGCTCAGACGAATTGTGGGAGGAAGCCACCGAGGTGCTGGCCGAGGTCGGCGCCGCGTCGGGGCTGGATTTAGTACCCGATCCGGGCGGCGCCGCGTTCTACGGCCCCAAGATCTCCGTGCAGGTCAAGGATGCGTTGGGCCGCAGCTGGCAGATGTCGACAATCCAGTTGGACTTCAACTTCCCCGAGCGCTTCGAGCTGGAGTACACCGCCGCCGATGGCACCCGGCAGCGGCCGGTGATGATTCACCGCGCGCTGTTCGGCTCGATCGAGCGGTTCTTCGGCATCCTCACCGAGCACTACGCGGGCGCGTTCCCTGCCTGGCTGGCACCCGTGCAGGTGGTCGGGATCCCGGTCGCCGACGGTCACGTGCCCTATCTGGAAGACGTTGCCGCCCAATTGAAATCCCACGGCGTGCGGGTTGAGGTCGACACGAGCGACGATCGGATGGCCAAGAAGATCGTCAACCACACCAATCAAAAGGTGCCGTTCATGCTGCTGGCCGGAGACCGGGACGTCGAGGCCGGCGCCGTCAGCTTCCGGTTCGGCGACCGCAGCCAGCTCAACGGTGTTCCGCGTGATGAGGCGGTCACGGCGATCGTCGACTGGATTCAGCGACGCGAGAATGCCTCGCCCACAGCCGATCTGCTGAAACCCGGCGGTGCGCAGTGACACAGCCGCAGCCAGACGGCGATGAGCCGCTTGCGCGAAGAGCAAACGATGATGACGATCGCACCATCGTCGACAAAGGCGTCGGAGTGCCCGACAGACTGCAGCGGCTGTGGACGCCCTACCGGATGACTTATATCGCCGAGTCGCCTCTCAAGCGAGAAGACGCGACGCCGGAGCGTCCGTTCAGCGAGATCCCGACCCTGCCCGACGAGGAGGGCCTTGTCGTGGCACGCGGCGAGCAGGTGTACGTCGTGCTGAATTTGTACCCGTACAACCCTGGCCACCTGATGGTGGTCCCATACCGGCAGGTGTCCGAGCTCGAGGACCTCGACGACGCCGAGTCCGCCGAGCTGATGGCATACACGCAAAAGGCCATTCGCGTGATCAAGGCGGTGTCGCGGCCAATGGGGTTCAACGTTGGACTCAATCTGGGTAAGGTGTCCGGCGGATCGCTGGCCGAACATTTACATATGCATGTTGTGCCCCGATGGGTGGGCGACGCGAACTTCATCACGATCATCGGCGGAACGAAGATGATTCCTCAGCTGCTGCGCGACACACGGCACCTGCTCGCCACGGAATGGGCGAAACACCCGTGAGACAACCGGAGCGACGGGAGATTGAGCCGGGGCGGGCGGAGCGACGGGGGGTCCAACCCTGAGCAACTTCTACCTGATGACGCGGGCGGCCTACGAGAAGCTCAGCACGCCGGTGGCGAAGGCCGCGCTGCGTGTGGGACTTACCCCCGACAGCGTGACCATTCTTGGCACCTCGGCCTCGGTGGTCGCCGCGCTGACGCTTTTTCCGAACGGGCAGTTGTGGTGGGGCACCTTGGTGGTCTGGTTCTTCGTGTTATCGGACATGCTCGACGGTGCGATGGCGCGTGTGCAGGGCGGTGGCACCCGGTTCGGCGCGGTGCTGGACGCCACCTGCGACCGCATTGGCGACGGGGCAGTCTTCTGCGGCCTGTTGTGGTGGGCGACTTTTGGGCTGAACAGCCAGTCGCTGGCAGCCGCGACGATGATCTGCCTGGTCACCTCCCAGGTGATCAGCTACATCAAGGGCCGCGCCGAGGCCAGCGGCCTGCGCGGTGACGGCGGGCTGATCGAGCGCCCCGAACGGTTGATCATCGTGCTGGTCGGCGCGGGGCTCTCGGACCTGCCGTATTTCCCGATGCCGTGGATCTTGCCGATCGCGATGTGGTTGCTCGCGATCGGGAGCCTCGTGACAGTCGCGCAGCGGCTGCACACCGTCCGGACGTCGGCAGGAGCGACCGACAAGATCCAGACGGCGGAGCAGGTAGAGACACAGGAGACGAGCGAGACGTGATTCCCGACCTTCCGGGGTCACGACTCTGGCGTGGCGGTCGCGCCCGGATGAGTGAGCAGCTCGCTGACTTGGGATACGCCACCGGCTGGCGCGTGGTCCGCGCAATGCCGGATATCGTGGCCCGCAGAACATTTGAGGCCGGCGGCTGGTATGCGTCGCGTGGTCGTGGTCCCGAGCAACTTCGCAAGAACCTCGCCAGGGTGATCGGGGTCGCGCCGTCGGAGGTGCCGCATTCGCTGATGCGGGCGGCGTTGATCTCCTACGCCCGTTACTGGCGTGAAGCATTCCGGCTGCCGTCGATGGATCAAGGGAAGCTCTATCCGCGACTCAATGACGCCGTCGTCGGCCAGGAGAACGTGGATGCCGCACTCGAGGCGGGCTGCGGCGCGATGCTGGCGCTGCCGCACAGCGGCAACTGGGACATGGCGGGGGTGTGGCTGGTCGGATACCACGGCACGTTCACCACGGTCGCCGAGCGGCTCAAACCCGAGTCGCTCTATCGCAGGTTTATCGAGTACCGCGAGAGCCTCGGCTTCGAGATGCTGCCGCTGACCGGTGGGTCGCGGCCGCCGTACCAGGTGCTCGCAGATCGGTTGCGGGCCAACCGCGTCATCTGCCTGATGGCTGAACGTGACCTGACGCGCACGGGCGTGCAGGTCGACTTCTTCGGCGAGCCGACCCGCATGCCCGCAGGCCCCGCGAAGCTGGCAATCGAGACCGGAGCCGCCGTGCTTCCCACGTACTCCTGGTACGAGGGCGAGGACTGGCGACTCGAGGTATGCCCACGACTGGACGTCTCGTCTGGGGACGTCGGGGTCGTCACCCAGACGCTGGCCGACATCTTCGCTTCCCGTATCGCAGCCCATCCGCAGGATTGGCACATGATGCAACCGCAATGGCTTGCCGACCTCCCCGCCGAGCGCTTGGCGCGGTTAGAGGAGAATCGCTGATGAGCGCTTGCGCGAAGAAGAGAGTGCAGCGTTGAACGCTTGTGCGGAGAAGGATTGAGGCCGATGCGGATCGGGATGGTGTGCCCGTATTCGTTTGACGTGTCAGGCGGGGTCCAGTCGCACGTGCTGCAGCTCGCCGAGGTCATGCGCGCGCGAGGCCACGAGGTCAGCGTGCTGGCGCCGGCGTCGCCGGACGTTCCGCTGCCCGACTACGTCGTGTCCGGCGGCAAGGCCGTGGCTATCCCGTACAACGGCTCCGTCGCGCGGCTGCGGTTCGGCCCGGCCACCCACCGCAGGGTCAAAAAGTGGCTCGCCGATGGCGATTTCGACGTGCTGCACCTTCATGAGCCCAATGCGCCGAGCCTGTCGATGCTCGCCCTCATGGTGGCCGAAGGTCCGATTGTCGCGACCTTCCACGCGTCGACCACGAAATCGTTCACGCTGTCGGTGTTCCAAGGCATCCTGCGGCCCTTCCACGAGAAGATCATCGGCCGCATCGCGGTGTCGGACTTGGCGCGGCGCTGGCAAATCGAGGCACTGGGATCCGACGCCGTGGAGATACCCAACGGGGTGGACACCGGTAAGTTCGCCAATGCGCCTGTGCTGCAAGGATATCCGCGCTCCGGAAAGACGGTGCTGTTTCTGGGCCGCTACGACGAACGGCGCAAGGGCATGGATGTGCTGCTGGGCGCGCTGCCACGACTGGTCGAACGATTTCCCGAGGTGCAGGTGCTGATCGTCGGACCCGGTGACGAAGACGAGCTGCGGGAGCAGGCCGGAGCGCTGAGCAGGCATCTGCGCTTCTTGGGGCACGTTACCGACGACGAGAAGGCCGCCGCGTTGCGCAGTGCCGATGTCTATTGCGCACCGAACACCGGCGGCGAGAGCTTCGGGATCGTGCTCGTCGAGGCGATGGCGGCGGGCACGCCCGTGGTGGCTTCTGATCTCGACGCGTTCCGGCGCGTGCTCAAGGACGGTGAGGGCGGACGGCTTGTCCCGGTTGACGACAGCGGTGCGCTCGCCGACGCGCTCGTCGAAGTGCTCAGCGACGATGAGCTGCGGGCGCGCTACACCGCCGCGGGCAACGCCGCAATAGTCCGTTACGACTGGTCCGTGGTGGCGCAGCAGATCATGCGGGTGTACGAGACAGTCGCGGCACCGGGAGCGAAGGTCGAGGTGGCTGGCTGATGACCTGGGCCACCGTGGGCATCGCCGTACTGGTGTTGGTCTTCCTAACGGCCGCGTTGTGGGCGTATCAACGAGCCACCCGGCTTGACCGGTTGCACTTCCGGTGCGACCTGTCCTGGCAGGCGCTCGACTCTGCGCTGGCGCGCCGTGCGGTGGTGGCGCGCACCGTCGCCGACGACGCGTACGGCCCGGGGGAACGGTGCCGGCGGCTGACGGCACTGGCCGATGCCGCCGAACGGGCTCCGCGATCGCAGCGGGAGACGGCCGAGAACGAGCTGTCGTCGGAGCTGGCCGCCGTCGACATCGGCGCCCTGCGCCCGGCGATCATCGCCGAACTGGCTGATGCCGAAGCACGGGTGATGCTGGCCCGACGGTTCCACAACGACGCGGTAAGGGACACGTTGGCGTTGCGGCAGGATCGCCCGGTGAGGTGGTTGCGCCTCGGCGGAACCGCGCCGTTGCCAACCTATTTCGAGATCGTCGAGCGCGCACAGATGTCGGACGGCGTCGAGAGCGTCGTCAGTTTGCGGACGTCGGCGCGGGTCGTGCTTCTCGACGAGGACGGCAGGGTGCTCCTGTTCTGTGGTTCTGATCCGGCGCGGCCAGGCTCCGGGGCGCCCAAGTGGTGGTTCACGGTCGGCGGCGAAGCACAACCGGGGGAGACGCTGCAGCGCGCTGCGGCGCGAGAGGTGTACGAGGAGACGGGCCTGGTCGCAGATCCCGACGAGATGATCGGCCCGGTGTGGCAGCGCGACGCGCTGATCGACTTCAACGATTCGGTGATCCGAAGCCACGAGCTGTTCTTCGTGCATCGCACCCAGCGGTTCACGCCGTCGTCGGCGGGTCACAGCGCGCTGGAGCTCCGATACATCCACGGACACCGCTGGTGTAATGCCTCCGACATCGCAGAGCTGGTGGACGGTGGAGAGGCGGTATACCCGGTACAGCTGGGTGATCTGCTGCCCGAAGCGAACGCCCTCGCCGACGGGCGGTCCACGCCGATGCGCGGCACACCGCAGCCGATCCGCTGACTTTCTGCGCCGAGACTGCTGCGAGATCGCGAGTCGCGCGATTTTCGCGATCTCCCAGCAGTCTCGGCGGGAAAGGGCGTGGACCCCACCTACTAGACTGGGCCGGTACCAGGGGTTACCGACGGAAGAGGCAGCAGTGGAAACCGGCGCAAACGGCCAGACCGGAACCGCGCGCGTCAAGCGCGGGATGGCCGAGATGCTCAAGGGCGGCGTGATCATGGATGTCGTCACCCCCGAGCAGGCCCGCATTGCCGAAGCGGCTGGTGCCGTTGCCGTGATGGCGCTCGAGCGGGTGCCCGCTGACATTCGCGCCCAGGGCGGTGTCTCGCGGATGAGCGACCCCGACATGATCGAAGGCATCATCGCCGCCGTCACGATCCCGGTCATGGCGAAGGCGCGCATCGGTCATTTCGTCGAGGCGCAGATCTTGCAGAGCCTCGGCGTCGACTACGTCGACGAGTCCGAGGTGCTGACTCCAGCCGACTACACGCATCACATCGACAAGTGGAAGTTCACGGTGCCGTTCGTCTGCGGCGCAACGAATCTCGGCGAGGCTCTGCGTCGCATCACCGAGGGTGCCGCGATGATCCGCTCCAAGGGCGAGGCGGGCACCGGTGACGTGTCCAACGCGACCACGCACATGCGGGCGATCGGCGGTGAGATCCGCAGGCTCGGCTCGCTGACCGACGAGGAACTCTTCGTCGCGGCCAAAGAGCTGCAGGCGCCCTACGAACTCGTGGCCGAGGTGGCACGGGCCGGAAAGCTGCCGGTGACGTTGTTCACCGCCGGCGGCATCGCGACGCCGGCCGATGCCGCGATGATGATGCAACTGGGCGCTGAAGGCGTGTTCGTCGGCTCCGGGATCTTCAAGTCCGGTGATCCCGCGCAGCGGGCCGCGGCAATCGTCAAGGCCACCACGTTCTTCGACGATCCTGACGTGCTGGCGCGGGTGTCGCGCGGGCTGGGAGAGCCGATGGTCGGCATCAATGTCGAGGAGATCGCCGAGCCGCATCGACTGGCACAGCGCGGCTGGTAAGAGAAAAGATAGCCGCATGGCGATCGAGGAGATCCTCGATCTCGAACAACTCGAGATCAACATTTTTCGCGGCAACATCGCCGGCGTCGGTCCAGGGGTTCCTACCCGCACCTTCGGCGGCCACGTCGCCGGTCAGTCGCTCGTCTCGGCGGTGCGCACCGTCGATGAGAGGTATCAGGTGCATTCGTTGCACGGATATTTCCTGCGACCCGGGGATCCCACGGCGCCGACGATCTTTTTGGTAGACCGCCTGCGCGACGGCGGCTCGTACTCCACGAGGCGGGTCGGCGCGATCCAGCACGGCGAGACGATCTTCTCGATGTCGGCGTCGTTTCAGACCGAACAAGACGGCATTCATCATCAAGACGAGATGCCGCCGGCACCCGCACCCGAGGAGTTGACCGAGGTGCGGTCCACGCACTACATCGACAGCGAGGGCTGGGCACAGTTCCAGGAGTGGGATCTGCGGATCGTGCCGCGCGAGCTGCTCAAGCCGGTTCCAGGAAAGGCCTCACGCCAGCAGGTGTGGTTCCGTCACCGGGACCCGCTGCCCGACGACAGGGTGCTGCACATCTGTGCGCTGGCCTACATGAGCGACCTGACGCTGCTCGGTTCGGGCCAGGCGATCCACGGTGAGGAACGCAAGCACCTGCAGGTGGCTTCGCTAGATCACGCGATGTGGTTCATGCGGCCGTTTCGTGCCGACGAGTGGCTGCTCTACGACCAGTCGTCGCCGTCGGCGTGCGGCGGCCGGGCGCTGTGCCAGGGCAAGATCTTCAAACAGAACGGCGAGATGGCCGCCGCCGTGATGCAGGAGGGATTGACCCGCTACCTGCGCGATTACCTGCCGCCGTCGGAGTGACGCCACGCGTCGGTGTTCTTGCCCTGCAGGGAGACACCCGCGAGCACCTCGCGGCGCTGCGCGAGGCGGGCGCTGACGCGACGACGGTGCGTCGTCTTTCCGAACTCGACGCGGTCGACGCGCTTGTGATCCCCGGCGGCGAGAGCACCACGATGAGCCATCTCCTGGCCGAGTTCGAGCTGCTCGAGCCGCTGCGGGCGCGCATCAGCGACGGCATGCCTGTCTATGGATCCTGTGCGGGAATGATCTTGCTGGCCAGTGAGATTGCCGACGCAGGTGCGGACGGCAGGCAGGCGGTGCCGCTGCGCGGAATCGATATGACCGTGCGGCGCAATGCGTTTGGGCGTCAGGTCGACTCGTTCGAAGAAGACATCGCCCTCGAAGGACTCGACACGCCGGTGCATGCGGTGTTCATCCGGGCCCCGTGGGTAGAACGCGTCGGCGCCGGAGTGCAGGTGCTGGCGGTGGCTGCCGGCCATCCGGTTGCCGTCCGCCAGGGCCGCATGCTGGCCACGGCGTTTCATCCTGAGATCACCGGCGACCGCCGCGTGCACCGGCTTTTTGTCGACATGCTCAGAGGGTGATTTCGGCGTGCAAAACGACGCTGAGCGTAGGTTTGCACGCCGAAATCGCTAGGTGCGCAGCCAGACCCCGCGCTCACCGCGCACGAGGTATCCGGCGGACGGCGGGCTGTAGTGCGTGCCGATGATCAGAACAGGTTCGTCGGCGAGTTCGTCGGCGATGCGTGTGCGCGTGGCGGACGCGGCCGCCGCATCGTTGTCGGAGGGCGACATCCGCTCGGGCATAAACGCCCACGTAGACTGGTTGACCGGACTTCGAAGCATGCGAAAGAGGTAGAAGTTAGATGAGCGGCCATTCCAAATGGGCCACCACCAAGCACCAAAAGGCCGTCAAGGACGCGCGACGCGGTAAGGAGTTCGCCCGGCTGATCAAGAACATCGAGGTTGCGGCCCGTACCGGTGGCGGCGACCCGGCGGGCAACCCGACGCTGTATGACGCCATCCAGAAGGCCAAGAAGACGTCGGTGCCCAACGACAACATCGAACGGGCCCGCAAGCGCGGCGCGGGCGAGGAGGCCGGGGGCGCGGATTGGCAGCCCATCACCTACGAGGGCTACGGACCCAACGGGGTGGCGGTGCTCATTGAGTGCCTGACCGACAACCGCAACCGCGCCGCGGGCGAGGTGCGCATCGCGGTCACCCGCAACGGCGGCACGATGGCAGACCCGGGATCAGTGTCATACCTGTTCTCGCGCAAGGGAATTGTGATGCTGGAGAAAGACGGGCTGACCGAGGACGACGTGCTCGCCGCAGTGCTTGATGCGGGCGCCGAGGACGTCAACGACCTTGATGATTCATTCGAAGTCATCTGTGAGCCAACGGATCTTGTTGCGGTGCGTACTGCGCTGCAGGACGCCGGCATCGAATACGAATCCGCGGAGGCTGGGTTCCAGCCGTCGGTCATGGTGCCGCTGGATGCCGACGGCGCGCGCAAGCTGATCAAGCTGGTGGACGCGCTCGAGGACAACGACGACGTGCAGGACGTCTACACCAACGCCGACATCTCCGACGAGATCATGGCCGAGCTCGACGGCGAGGAGTAGCGCCGCCGCGCGGCACGCAGTTTCGGCAAGCATCGAATACTCTCGCTTCGACGCGATCCAGCAAACAGAAATCGAGGACGACGCATGGCGAAAACGGAAGTGACCGACTCCAGCGGGGTGAAGTGGTCGGTCAAGCGTTGGTGGCTCAATCCGTGGCTGGGCTCGACGGGCCTCGACATCCTCGATTTGATCATCTTCATTTTCATGCTGCCGATCCTGATCGCGTGGCCGTTCTGGTACGCCTCGAAGTGGTTGGGGGCGCGGTGGAGCATTGAGATCAGGCGCGACGGTAAGAAGGTCAGCGAAGAGCGCGTGCGCGGGTGGGGCCCGTCGGGTCAACGCGTTGACGAGCTTCGGCAGGCTGCGGAGGCCGGCGCCTTGAGCCAGCAATACCCGGCGGAACCGGTGGCCGCAGCGCCGCAGCAGTAACGCGCCGCGTGTCGTTGCCCGGCCATGTCGGGTCAACCCGTTAAAGTTTCGTCGAACAATTGTTCGGCTAGCGGTGGAGGCGGCGCGCGTGCGTGTCATGGGAGTCGATCCTGGGCTGACCCGCTGCGGGCTGTCCTTGATCGAAAGCGCGGGCGGCAGACAGCTTGTCGCGCTCGACGTGGATGTGGTGCGTACGCCCACCGACATGCCGCTGCACCGGCGGTTGCTGGCCATCAGCGAAGCGGCCGAACACTGGATGGACACGCACTGCCCTGACGTGATCGCGATTGAACGCGTGTTCTCGCAGCAGAACGTGTCCACGGTGATGGGGACCGCGCAGGCCGGCGGAGTGGTCGCGCTGGCCGCCGCCCGCAGGAACATCGATGTGCACTTCCACACCCCGAGTGAGGTCAAGGCGGCGGTTACGGGCAGCGGCGTGGCGGGCAAGGCTCAGGTCACCGCAATGGTGACGAAAATCCTTGGGCTGCAGACAAAACCGGCGCCCGCCGATGCCGCTGACGCGCTCGCGTTGGCGATCTGCCACTGTTGGCGCGCGCCCACGCTCGCGCGGATGGAGCAGGCAAAGGCATTAGCCGAGCAGCAGCGCAAGAAGTTCGAAGCGAAGGTGAAGGCGGCACGGTGATTGCATCGATTCGTGGGGAAGTTCTCGAGTTGGCCCTCGACCACGTCGTCATCGAAGCCTGCGGCGTCGGGTATCGAGTCAACGCGACGCCGTCGACGCTGGCGACGCTCCACCGCGGCAGCGAGGCCCGGCTGGTGACCGCGATGATCGTGCGCGAGGACTCGATGACGTTGTACGGCTTCGCTGATGGCGACGCGCGCGACCTGTTCACCACCTTGCTGTCGGTGTCGGGCGTAGGGCCTCGCCTGGCGATGGCGACACTCGCCGTGCACGAGGCGCCTGCGTTGCGCCAGGTGCTCGCGGACGGTGATGTCACGGCGCTCACCCGGGTGCCGGGTATCGGCAAGCGCAGCGCCGAGCGGATGGTCCTCGAGCTTCGTGACAAGGTGGGCGCTGTCTACGCGACGGCAGGCGCGCCCGCCGTCAACGGCCACTCCGTACGCGGACCTGTGGTGGAAGCCCTTGTCGGTCTTGGGTTTGCGTCGAAGCAAGCCGAGGAGGCCACCGACAGAGTGCTCTCGGGAGACGATGGTGCCACCACGTCGAGCGCGCTGCGTGCCGCCCTGTCGTTGCTGGGCAGGACGAAGTGATGAGCGCTTGCGCGAAGAGGAGATGGCCATGAGTCGCTTCGACGACGCCGCGGAACCGGAGGACCGGGAGGTCTCCGCGGCTCTGACGGTCGGCGAGGGCGACATCGACGCGAGCCTGCGGCCCCGCACGCTGGACGAGTTCATCGGCCAGCCGCGTGTGCGCGAACAGCTCCAGCTCGTCCTCGAAGGCGCGAAGAACCGCGGCAGCACACCGGATCACATCCTGCTGTCCGGGCCGCCCGGGCTCGGCAAGACGTCGCTGGCGATGATCATCGCCTCCGAGCTGGGGAGTGCGTTGCGGTTGACGTCGGGGCCGGCGCTGGAGCGTGCCGGCGACCTTGCGGCCATGCTGTCCAACCTGGTCGAGCATGACGTGCTGTTCATCGACGAGATCCACCGCATCGCCCGGCCGGCCGAAGAAATGCTGTACCTGGCCATGGAAGACTTCCGCGTCGACGTCATCGTCGGGAAAGGTCCAGGGGCGACGTCGATTCCGCTCGACGTCGCGCCCTTCACGCTCGTCGGCGCCACCACCCGGTCGGGCGCGCTCACTGGCCCCCTGCGGGACCGGTTTGGATTCACCGCGCACATGGACTTCTACGATCCGGCCGAGCTCGAGCAGGTGCTGGCGCGCTCGGCGCGAATCCTTGGCATCGCGTTGGACAGTGACGCCGGCGCGGAGATTGCCAGCCGCTCGCGCGGCACACCGCGCATCGCGAACCGGCTGCTGCGCCGCGTCCGCGATTACGCCGAGGTCAGAGCCGACGGCGTGATTACCCGCGACGTCGCCAAACAGGCGCTGGCGGTCTACGACGTCGACGAACTCGGGCTGGACCGCCTGGACCGTGGCGTGCTTAACGCGCTGATCCGAAGTTTCGGTGGGGGTCCGGTGGGCGTGTCGACACTCGCCGTTGCCGTCGGCGAGGAAGTGACCACGGTCGAGGAGGTGTGCGAGCCGTTCCTGGTGCGGGCCGGGATGGTCGCGCGGACTCCCCGTGGACGGGTAGCCACCACCTTGGCCTGGACCCACCTGGGCATGCGGCCACCTGCGGGTGCCAGCGGGCTGGGACAACCCAGGCTCTTCGACTAGGAAAGGGACACGCAGATGGGGACGCTGGCAACGCGTATCGGCGGAGCCTTCGGGATCTTGGCCGCGCTTGTGATGATTCCCGCGTTCACGGTAGGTAGCCCCGATCAGCCGCACACCGCCGACGAGGCCCGCGCGTACTACGACGCCGGCACCTCGTTTGTCACGGCCAACGGCACGGTGCCGATGCTGCACACGCTCTTCGGCATTGTTTTCGTCGGCGCGCTGACGTCCATGCTGATCCGCGCGGTCGGTCCGCGAGCGGAGATTTACATCGCGCTGGCGGGGGGTGTGATCTGGCTCGCGCTGACGGCCGCGGGTCTTGCCGTCGAGGTTGCGTTTCCCGCCACGATCGTCCGATTCGGCGACGTGACCGTCAACGCAGTAAGTCAGCCGCTGCTCGTGTTGTCGACCTGGCTTTATCACTATTCGCAACTTGGTGCTGCCGCGATGATTCTCAGCTCATCGATCTCGATCTGGCGCACCGGCGTGCTGCCTAAATGGGCGTGCGCGCTGGGGATACTGGGCATACCGCCGCTGCTGCACACTTGGATTCCGCTGCCCGCCGCGATCAGCACCCTGGTCTGGGTCGGATTGATCGGTGTGGTGATGCTGGTCGCGGCGAAGCAGACTAGGCCGGCCGCGGTGGAAGCCCGCGCCGCGAAAGTGGAAGGTTGAGCTGACATGGAGATTGCAGCCCTGGTGTTCGCCGCGCTCGCGGCACTGGTTCATGTCTACATTTGGGTGCTCGAGTCGTTCTTGTGGACGGCACCCCGCACCAGGGCGGCATTCGGGACATCCGAGGAAGAGGCTGCGGCCACGAAGCTGCTCGCGCTGAACCAGGGTTTCTACAACCTGTTCCTGGCGATCGTCACCGCCGTCGGCGTCGTGTACTTCGCGGGCGGTTGCGTGCCGGTCGGATCCGCGCTGATCTTCGCAGGAACTGCGTCTATGGCGCTGGCGGCCGTCGTGCTGGTGGTCTCGTCGCCGGACAAAGCGCGCGGCGCGCTGATCCAGGGCACGTTTCCGCTTGTTGCAATCGTGTTGCTCGCGGTCTCTTTGATGCGCTGACGGTTATGGCGTCACCCGATGCGGGTACTCGCGTCCCGGTCGGAAAAAGGAGACGTCATGAACGAGATGGACAGCGACGTGCCCGTGCGCGGCAGTCGGATGCGAATCGCACGCAGCCGTGGGGCGGCGAGCGGCTTTTTACTCATTCTGTTGGGAGCGTGGGGCGCGCTGATTCCGTTCGTCGGGCCCTCCTTCGATTTTGCGTACAGCCCGGATCAGATGTGGGTCTGGACGACGGCACGCGGCTGGCTCGAAGTGCTGCCTGGCGCGGTCGCCGTGGTCGGAGGCGTGCTGTTGCTGAGCTCGCGCAACCGAGCGACAGCGATGCTCGGCGGTTGGCTGACTGTGGCCGCCGGAGCGTGGTTCGTTGTCGGGCGGACGTTCACCAACCTGTTGAGCATGGGGGACCCCGGCACTCCGATCGCGGTTCGGGAAGTCAAACGCGTGGCGTTGGAGATCGCTTACTTCTCCGGGCTCGGTGTGCTGATCGTGTTCCTCGGCGCGGTGGCGATAGGCCGGGTTTCGGTACGCAGTCTGCGCGACGTGCAGGTCGCGCAGAGCGCGGTCGTCACGCCGGAACCGGTCACCGAGACGCCGCGCTCGGTGGTCGCGACCGAGCCGCCGCCGTCGGCGACGACGGAGCCGGTTCAACCCGCGTTCGGGCGCCACGCCGAGCCGCAGACCGAACGCATGCCGGTCGAACGGGTCGAGGAGCCGGAGCATCGCGGGTTCGGCTGGTTCCGGCGGCACCGCCAGACGACCACCACCCGCTGATTCGCCGTTAGGCCGCCCGTAACTCGGCCAGTCCGTCGGCCCGGTCTTTGATGGGCTGATAGCCGAGTTCGCGGCGGGCCTTGGCGATATTGATCGTGCATTCCTGCGACGAAACCCAGTAGGTGAAGCGCGTCAGCGGCGGCTGACCCGGCAGCGGGAAGACGCGCCACAGACTCTCGCTCGTCGCGGCCAGGGGCCCCGCCACCCATGTGGGGATCGACCGGCTCGGTGGCGTGACGCCCTGAGTTTCCAGCAGTGCACAGACGAACTCGCGAAACTCCACGGGCTCTCCGTCGGTGACGAAGTACACCTCCCCGCCGCGTCCCTTGCGTGCGCCCAGCACCAGTCCCTCGACGACGTTGTCGACATGCGTGACGTCGGTGAGCTGCTTCCCGCCGCCGATCCAGGCGAACTTGCCCGCCTTCACCATCTCGACCATCGCCGGCAGAAGCGTCGTATCGCCCGCGCCCCACACGAAACGCGGCCGCACCACCACGGTTTCGAAACCCTCGCCGTTCGCGTCCTTCACGGCCTGCTCGGCGCGCGCCTTCGTGGCCGGATAGGGCGCAGGCGAGTCGGGCCTTAGCGGCGCGGTCTCGTCGACGTTGTGCAACGGCTCCCCGGCGATCAGCACCGCCTCGGTGCCGCAATGCACAAACCGCGCCACACCTGCGGATCGTGTTGCGGTCAGGACGTTTTCGGTGCCGGTGACGTTGTCGCGGACGAAGTCCTCCCACGGGCCCGACTGCTCGACGTTGGCTGCGAGGTGGTAGGCCGTATCGCAACCCTCGGCGCCCGCCGTCATCGCCGCAACGTCGGCGAGGTCGCCGCGCACCGCTTGGGCGCCCAGCGCCTCGACCGCGGCGGCCGAACGGTCCGAGCGCGCCAGTGCACGCACGTGCACACCGTCGGCGACGAGTCGCGTGATCAGCCGCCCGCCGATGAAACCCGACCCGCCGGTCACGAATGCGGTACTCATGTTGCCCCTCTCGCCGAAAGTGAAGCCATGGTTGTAAATCAGCCGAAACTACGACATGGAATTCTATTTCGGCGCAGCGGGGTTGACGTTTGGGCAGATGAAATTGAGCCAGTACTGCGTCCGCGACTCGGTGTCGGAGCCGTTGATTACCCATTCAGCGGGATTCTTCGCAGTCATGCTCACCGAGGGGATCCCTGGCGACTTGATCTGAGGGAGCACCACGTTCTCGGCGACCGGCGGATTTGCGAACAAGTCGACGGTGGCGCTGAGCTTCTCGCGATCGGCTGAGATCGTGAGTTGATCTTTGGTCAATACGCATTTGGTGTCACTGAGCGGGATGTTCTGATTTCTTCCCGCGACCGTGTACGTGAGTTTGAGCGCCTTTTGGCCTGCCGGTTCGTCAGTCGATGGCGTGAAGATCAGCCAGCCGACAACCAACCCGACAACGATGGCGACAGTCGCGGCCGCCACCAGCAACACGGCCTTGCGCCGACGGGCCGGCGCGCCCAGTGACGATCGCAGCGTGTCGACCTCCGTACGCGTTTGATGCGTGACGTCGGAGCGGGCACCGAGGGTGTCGAGCAAGCGCGCGATGTCACGCTGCGCGATGGGATCGTCACCGATCTCCTGCAGCGCCGTGCGGATCTCGAACACCAACTGCGCCTGCTCATGTGGGCTCAGTTGCGGGGCGGCGACCGCTGTGCCCAGCCGCGCGATGTTCGCGAACGGCATCGGAGGTGGCGGCGGCAGTGGGTCAGGCAGGGGTGCGAGTCTGGCGTGCAGCTCTTGGACGGCGTGAAACAGCCGGACTCCTGTCTCTGGCGTCTGTTCTCGGTAGTCCACCACATGGAGTGCAGCAAGCGGTTGCGCTCTCATCGTGTCGACTGCTGCGACCTGGACGGGCAGGATCGGCCGCTGCAGGGCCTGGGCGTACCCCAACTCGGCCTGGCACGGTTGTGATTTCAGTGAGCGGTTGGACATCGCAAACACCACGATGTCGCAGCCACGGATCCGATCGAGGATCGCGTTCCACCACTGCTGACCGCCACCGAGTTCGTCGTCGTACCACACCTCGTGCGCGTGCCGCAGAGCCGCCACCAACTTGTGGACTGCCGCGCCGTCGCGGCTGGAGTAACTGACGAATATCCTCATCGGCCGCGCTAGCCGATGTTGACCATCACGTGCTTGACGCGGGTGTATTCCTCGAACCCGTACATGGAGAGGTCCTTGCCGTGGCCCGATGACTTGAAGCCACCATGCGGCATCTCAGCGACGATCGGGATGTGTGTGTTGATCCATACGCATCCGAAATCCAGTGCCGCAGACATGCGCAACGCCACCGACACGTCCTTCGTCCACACCGACGACGCCAGCCCGTACTCGACACCGTTGGCCAGCCGGGCCACGCCCTCGACGTCGTCGAACGACTGCACGGTGATCACCGGCCCGAAGATCTCATTCTGCGACAGCCGATCGTCTTGGCGCAGGCCGCCGATGACGGTCGGCTCGACGTAGTAGCCGGTGTCGCCCTGCCGATGTCCGCCGATTGCGACCGACGCGTGGTCGGGCACCTCGTTGAGGAAGCCGAGCACGCGCTGCAGCTGGTTGTCATTGTTGACCGGCGGGACCCACGCGTCCTCATCGTCGGCGGCTCTGCCGAAAGTCGTTGCCGCGCCGCGGGCTTGCTCGGCCAACGCGTCCGTCAAGTCGCTGACCACCGACGCGTGACCGATCACCCTGGTCGCCGCGGTGCAGTCCTGCCCGGCATTGAAATAGCCTGCGGTGGCAATGCCTTCGGCGGCTGCGGCGATGTCGGCGTCCGGGAACACGATCACGGGCGCTTTGCCGCCGAGCTCGAGGTGCGTGCGCTTCAGGTTGGCCCCGGCCGACTCGGCCACCGCCCGCCCGGCCGCGACCGATCCCGTGATCGACACCATCTGCGGTGTCGGGTGCGCCACCAGAGCAGCTCCCGTCGCCCGGTCGCCGGTAACAACATTCAGCACACCGGGTGGCAGGTGCTTGGCCGCGAGCTCGGCCAGCATCACCGTGCTCACCGGGGTGGTGTCGCTGGGCTTGATGACGACGGTGTTGCCTGCCGCGATCGCCGGGACGAACTTCCAGATCGCCATCATCATCGGGTAGTTCCACGGAGTCACCTGCCCGATCACGCCGACCGGCTCGCGGCGGATCCATGAGGTGTGCCCCTCCATGTACTCACCGGCGGATTTGCCCTCCAAAAGCCTTGCCGCACCGGCGAAAAACCTGGTCTGATCGATCATCGGCGGGACTTCCTCGGCCATCGTGACGTGCACGGGCTTGCCCGTGTTGCGCCCCTCGGCCTCGGCAAGTGCCTGGCCTGCCCTCTCCATCTCATCGGCGAAGCCGAGCAGCGCCTTTTGACGCGCCGACGGTGTGGTGCGTTTCCACTCCGAAAACGCCCGCGCCGCAGCCGCATACGCGTTGTCGATGTCCTCGTGGTTGGACACTCCGGCGGTGCCGTACTGTTCACCGGTCGACGGGTCGACCAATGGCATCGTCTCGCCACTCGTCGAGTCGACAAGCTTGCCGTCGATGAAGTTCTGCACTGCGGTCATGTCCGTGCTCCTGTCTTGCCGCTCATTCGCCGGCGTCTTTGAGGATCAATGCCAGTACGTCGAGGCCTTCGATCAATAACTCGTCGCTGATGACAAGCGGCGGCAGGAACCGAAGGATGTTGTTGAAGGTGCCGCACGTCAAGACGATCACGCCCGCCGAGTGCGCGCGAGTGGCGAGCGTCCGGGCCAGCACCGGGTCCGGCTCGGCCGACCCGGATTTCACCAGTTCCACCGCGATCATCGCGCCGCGGCCGCGGACATCACCGATGCGGTCGTCCTCGGCCTGCATCCGCCCGAGCGACGACTTCATCAGCTGCTCGATCTGGACCGCGCGCTGCACGAGGCCGTCGGCCTCGATGGTGTCGATCGTGGCCAGCGCGGCCGCACAGGCGATCGGGTTTCCGCCATAGGTTCCGCCAAGCCCACTGATGTGCGGCGCGTCCATGATCTCGCTGCGACCGGTCACTGCCGACAACGGCAGTCCGTCGGCAATGCCCTTGGCGGTGACGATCAGATCCGGCTCGATGCCTTCGTGTTCGCAGGCGAACATCGTGCCCGTCCGCGCGAAGCCTGTTTGCACCTCGTCGGCGATGAACACCACACCGTTGTCGCGGCACCAGCCCAGCAGGGCGGGTAGGAATCCCTCGGCGGGGACGATGAATCCACCCTCGCCCTGGATCGGTTCGATGACTATCGCCGCGAGGTTGTCCGCGCCAATCGCCTTGTCGATGGCCGTGATTGCGCGCTCGGCGGCCAGCGCGCCGTCCGTGGCCAGCTCCTTGCTCAGCAGTCCGTCGCGGTACGGATAGGACAGCGGCGCGCGGTAGATCTCGGGCGCGAACGGACCGAAGCCACTCTTGTACGGCATCGACTTCGCGGTCAGCGCCATGGTCAGGTTGGTGCGTCCGTGATACGCGTGGTCGAACGCGACGACGGCGGTCTTGCGGGTGTAGACCCGTGCGATCTTGACGGCGTTCTCGACGGCTTCTGCGCCCGAATTGAAGAGTGCCGAACGCTTTTCGCCGACGCCCGGGGTCAGCGCGTTGAGTCGCTCGGCCACCGCCACATAGCCCTCGTAGGGCGTGATCATGAAGCACGTGTGTGTGAACTCGGCGACCTGGCGAGACACGGCGTCGACAACCCGTGGCGCCGCGTTGCCGATCGTGGTGACCGCGATCCCGGAGCCGAGGTCGATCAGCCGGTTTCCGTCGACGTCCTCGACGATCCCGCCGCCCGCGGCGGCCGCATAGACGGGCATCGTGGTGCCGACGCCGCGCGGTACGGCCGCGGCCTTGCGATCGATGAGTTCCCTCGACCTCGGGCCGGGAATCTCAGTGACGAGCCTGCGGCTCTGCTCCAGGACGGTCAACGGCTCTCCTCACGCGGCCCCACCCGCAAGTGAGCCTAGTGCGAATCACGTGATCTGCTGGGCGGTTAGGGAATCGGAGTTCGCGGGCGAGGATTCGCCGACCTCCAGATCGTCGGCCTCCAGCGGTCCTTCGTAAGTGCTCGCGAACTCCGCGGCTGTGACAGGCCACAACTCTCCGTCGGCGTCGCGCACCACCCAGTCGTCGTTTCCAGTTTTCACTGATCGGACAACTTCGTTGAGACGAGACGGGCGCGCCTCGACAATCCCCGTTCGGGACCAGCGTCCCTCGTCGTCTTGCGTATGCGTGGCGCGGAAGATGTCGTCGGCCACCGCATGGATTTGACCGTCAGCGCCTTCGACGGCCCAGTCGCCCGCTTCGGCGTGCATCGTCTCTCCGCTAGCCGAGGTCCAGGTGAACGGTTCGGCGTGGCGTTCAGCCACCACGGTGCCGCTGCGCCGGTACGTCTCCCACACCGGCCGCGAGCGGTACCCGAGTTCGTGCAATGCCAGCAGCGTGTCGGAGACGCTCGCTGTGACCTTCTTCAATCGGACCGGGTCATCTTTGACCACAGACCAGTCGACGAGCTGGTCGGTGATCTCATTGGCGTCATCGCGGACCGCGCCGTATTTCCAGCCGGCCTCGCGGTAGTACCTGCACCAGTCTTCGTGTTCGGCCCGCGCCATCGCCAAGGCGGCCTCGCGGTCGAACCCCATCCGTTCGAGCTGCTCGAGCGGGTCGAGATTCTGCAGGTCCCGTAGTGCGGCGTCGGATCCGCGCCGGCCGCGGGTGCTCCAGGTGTGTTCGGCGATCTCTTCGACCATCCCGAGCGTGTGGGTGACGAGGCGCCGGTTTGACCCGCGGTAGAACTCGTTGAGTTTCGACCAGGGGACCGCCGCCGGCACCTCGGCGGCGTATCGCTCGTGGATGAGCCGCGCCGCGCGTTCCCACGCATCGTGTGCCTGGCCTTTCGGAAGGTCCATCGCGAGCCGGTAAGTGCGCAGCTTGCCTACCAGCGGCTGCCGGTCCTCGGTGACCCGTGCTTTTGGGTCCCATGCGTATACGAGCGTCGTCGGGAAGCGGTTCGCCAGCCGGATCCCGGCCGTGGGGTCGACGACTGCGGCGTCCGAGTCGACGAAGATGACAGCCGTGGCCGCTGCCTCGCCGCTGTCGGACAGCAAGTCCGACAGCACGCGCACCGATGGCGGGTTCGTTACCGCCTCGATCGCCGGCCGATCCGCTCGCAGCCCGAACTCCTCACGATGCCGTTCGTGGTCCTCGCGGTATTCGTCGGAGTTCTCGGCGAGCAAGGTCAGCGCCGGCAGGGGCTGGTCTCTGGGATCGGGGTAGAAGTCTCGTTCGGCCTGGCGGCGCGAGAGGTCGGCGAGCAGCGCCAGCGTGAGCGGCGAGGAGCCCGCGATGACGATCCGCTTGAGGCCGCTGGTGGTCAGGATGCGGTCGAGCAGTCGGCGCGCGGTGACCTCGTACATCCCGACTGCGTCGGCGAGCCAGGGGCGGTCGGCTCCGCCGAATTGTTGCGCCCGCCATGCTTCGGCCTGCCACGGGTCGTCGATCCTGACGATCAGCGGGATGCGACGAGTCCGGCCGATCTCGGTGAGGCGGTCGGTGATCGTGCTGAGGCGTTGCAGGTTGGTCCAGGGGTCGGGGGAGAGCAGATAGAGCCTGTTCAGGCGTCGCCACATCGCGAGTGCCTTGAGCGCGTCGGGCTTGTTGAGATCCACGGAGATGACGCGAGCCCCGAGCGCGCGTGACTGTCGCTCGGTGACACCTTCGGCGTTGTCGGTCACCACCACCAGGGTGCTGCCCGGGTCCAACGTCGAGCCGATGGCGCCGAGCAGTGTCTGTGCGGCTTCGTCGATGCCGACGACAGCCGTCACCGACTTGGCGAAGAAGACCCGCAGCCGATCCATCCTGGACTGGAACACCGCGGCCGCGATGCCGATCAGGCTGATGAACAACGCGCTCAGTGCCGCGATCCGCGCCAACTCGAGGGCCGGCGGTATCGGAGAGGGGCAGGCTCCCCGGCCGGTGATGATCGGGTCGCCCATGCCGCCCTTTACCAGGGCGGCACCCCAGATGAGCTGAGTGAACCCGGGGGTGCGGTCGGCGTCGCACGGCACGTACGAGGCGATGCCCAAAACAAGGCTCACTGCGCTCAAGACGACGACGATCGTGATCGAGGTGCCTGCGTTGCTGCGGCGTGAGATATACAGCTGGAAGCACACCGCTCCCAGTGCAAACACCGCCAGCGCCAACGTCCAGAACGACCCAGGCCTGCCGTACCCGGCAAGTTGATCAGGCAGCGACTCGGCCGCTCGAGGGTAGGCCGCGAACAGCACCAGCGACCCGATTACCACCGCGGCGAATGCCGCAACGGCAATCCGGCTCGCCGCCGACGTCCCGGGTGAGATCCGCAATGGACGCTCCTTGCTCTGTTGTCGACCAGGCAACCTGCAGAAATCCTTCCACCGACCGGTACCCATATGCACATGGGCAGCAATCTTGGGGCGGGCGAAGCGGCTGCGCGAAGAGCAAGAACGTCGATGAGCCGCTTGCGCGAAGAGCAAGAAAGGTCGATGACCCGATTGCGCGAAGAGCAAAAAACTGAGCGCGCCCCGAGGGCCGCCCTGGCGCAGATGGCACACTGGTCAGTTGCGAGGCCCTGCGCCTGCGGGGCTCATACCGCCTGTACTACATGAAAGACTTGTGCACTCATGGATCTGCTCATCTTCCTGCCGTTGTTCGTCGTCATGGGTGTGTTCCTGTTCTTCGCGTCACGGCGCCAGAAGAAAGCCATGCAAGCCACCATTGACCTGCACGAATCGCTGCAGATCGGCGATCGGGTGCACACCACGTCGGGACTGCAGGCCACGATTATGGGCATCACCGACGACACGGTCGACCTCGAAATCGCCCCAGGTGTGATCACCACCTGGATGAAGCTGGCGATCCGGGACCGCATCTTGGACGACGAGGACGAGGACGAGGATGCCGACGGCGAAATCAACCGCGAGCTGACCGACAGTGACGCGATAGAGGAACCCCGCCGACTCACCAGCGACTGACAGCGCGTCGGCGGCACGTACGCTCGGCCGCTGTAGACGAAACAAAACCCTGAGGAGATAGAAGGACTGTGGCGTCGTCGTCGCCGCCGGTGCACCCTGCCCGGTACCTAGGCTTTTTCTTGATCCTGGCCATCGGCGTGTATCTGCTGGTGTTCCTTACCGGTGACAAGCAGACAAGACCAAAGCTCGGCATCGATCTGCAAGGCGGCACGCGGGTGACGCTGACCGCGCGCACCCCCAACGGCTCCCGGCCCACTGACGATGCGCTCCGGCAGGCCCAGCAGATCATCCTCGCTCGCGTGAACGGGCTCGGCGTTTCGGGATCTGAAGTGGTGATTGACGGCGACCACCTCGTGATTACTGTTCCGGGCACCGACGGGAATGAGGCGAAAAGCCTCGGTAAAACCGCCCAGCTCTTCATCCGGCCGGTGATCGATTCCGTCCCGATCGGGCCCCAGGCGCCGCCAGGAGGGATGCCTGAGCCGCCGCCGGGCGGGATACCCGGGATGCCGCCCGGTATGGCGCCGAGTGGGAATCCCGGTGAGCCGCCCGCGCCGGGTGCGGTTCCGGGCGAGGGCGCCCCGCCGGCTGCGAATCCTGGTGAGAGCCAACCACCTCCTCAGCCGCGGCCATATCCACAGGAGCCTGCGCCGCCCGCGCCGCCGCCCCCTCCTGGCCCAGAGCCCCCGCCGGGTCCGCCGCCGCAGGGCCCGCCCCCTGACCCGGTAAAGGACCGCACGAAGGCAATCGCCTTCCAGAAGTTGTTGCGCCAGACGCCGGGCGTGGAGCGCCAGGCAGCTATCTATCTGATGCAAACCCGGTGTGAAGGCCCCGACCTCCTCGCCGGCAACGACGACCCGAACCTGCCGCTGGTCACGTGTGGTGAAGGTGCCACCAAGGACCAGAAGATGATCTACGTGCTGGACAAGTCGATCATCAGCGGCGATCAAATCGACACCGCCAGTTCAGGTTTCGATAAGCAGGGCAACAGGTGGGTGGTGGACCTCAAGTTCAAGTCGGCGGGCTCGAACATCTGGGGGGATTACACCGCCGGCCACGTCGGCCAGGCCACCGCGTTCGTGCTCGACTCGAGAGTGGTCAGCGCCCCGGTGATCCGAGAGGCCATTCCGGGTGGAAACACGCAGATCACCGGTGATTTCACCGGCTCGCAGGCGCGTGAGCTCGCCACGGTGCTCAAGTACGGGTCGCTGCCGCTGTCTTTCGAGTCGTCTCAGTCCGAAACTGTCTCTGCGACATTGGGTTTGACATCCCTGCGGGCCGGTCTGATCGCCGGGGCCATCGGTCTGGCGCTCGTGCTGCTCTACTCGCTGCTGTACTACCGGGTGCTAGGCCTGCTCACGGCGTTATCGCTGGTGGCGTCCGGGGTGATGGTTTACGGGATCCTCATCTTGTTGGGCCGCTATATCAATTACACGCTGGACCTCGCCGGCATCGCCGGTCTGATCATCGGCATCGGGACCACTGCGGACTCATTCGTCGTGTTCTTCGAACGCATCAAAGATGAGATCCGCGAAGGCCGTTCGTTCCGCTCGGCGGTACCCAGAGGCTGGGCGCGCGCCCGCAAGACGATCCTTTCGGGTAACGCCGTGAGCTTCCTGGCCGCCGCCGTGCTCTACTTCCTTGCGATCGGCCAGGTGAAAGGTTTCGCGTTCACGCTCGGTTTGACGACGATCCTCGACGTCGTCGTGGTGTTCCTGGTGACCTGGCCGCTGGTGTACATGGCGTCGAAGTCGACGTTGCTGGCCAAACCGGCGTTCAACGGCCTAGGGGCCGTGCAGCAGATCGCGCGGGAACGGCGGGCGGCCGTGCGCACGGGTCCCAAGGGATCGACCGTTTAACAGACATGAGGTAGGGGATGGCTTCGAGTAAGGACGACGTGGAGTCGACGGTCGAAACGCTTGAATCGAACGCGATTGAGGCAGACGCCGTCGACGAGCGCTCGCGCGAAGAGCAGACATCTTCGGCGGCAGTGCCGCACCACAACTTCTTCACCCGGTTGTATACGGGCACCGGCGCGTTCGAGGTCGTCGGCCGACGCAAGATGTGGTTCGCCATCAGCGGGGTCATCGTCGCAATCGCGATCGTGAGCATCGCGGTGCGCGGTTTCACGCTCGGCATCGACTTCAAAGGCGGAACCCAGATCTCGTTCCCGAGTGGCAGCGCGACAACACAGCAGGTCTCGGCGGTGTTCCGGGAAACCATCGGCCACGATCCAGAGCAAGTGGTTCTGATCGGGAACGATCCCAAGACGGTGCAGATCCGCTCGGAGACGTTGACGAACGACCAAACCAACCAGCTGCGAGATGCGTTGTTCAACGCATTCCATCCGACCGTCAATGGCCAGGCCAGTCCCAAGAACATCAGTGACTCCGCGGTGTCGTCCACGTGGGGTGGTGAGATCACCAAAAAGGCGCTGATCGCTCTCGGGGTGTTCCTGATCCTCGTCACCATCTACATCACGGTCCGCTACGAGCGCTACATGGCGGTCTCCGCGCTTGCCGCCCTCGGCTTCGACCTCACCACCACCGCGGGGGTGTACTCGCTCGTCGGCTTCGAGGTCAGCCCGGCCACCGTCATCGGGTTGCTCACCATCCTGGGCTTCTCCCTGTACGACACCGTGATCGTGTTCGACAAGGTCGAGGAGAACACGCACGGGTTCCAGCACACCACCCGGCGGACGTTCGCCGAACAGGCCAACCTCGCCATCAACCAGACATTCATGCGCTCCATCAACACCAGCCTGATCTCCGTGATCCCGGTGATATCGCTGATCGTCGTCGCGGTCTGGCTGCTGGGCGTCGGCACGCTGAAAGACCTCGCGCTGGTTCAGCTGGTCGGCATCATGGTCGGCACGTATTCGTCGATCTTCCTGGCGACCCCGCTGTTGGTGACCTTGCGAGAACGCACCGACCTCGTCAAGACCCACACCCGGCGGGTGCTGCGACGCCGCGGATCGGGCGGCAGCGCAGCGAGCACCGAGGAGGCATCCCCGGCCGACCTCGCGTCCACAGACGAGGAAGAACCCGCCGGACGGCACGCGGTCGCGGTGGCAGCCAAGCCCGCGCCGGGCGCCCGCCCGATTCGGCCCACAGCCAAAACCACGGGACGGCCGACGGGCAAGCGGAACCCGCGGCGGAGCTAACTCGATGCCGCGTCGCAGCTGGCCCGCAGCGGTCGTCGCGGCCGGTCTGCTGATCGCGCCTGCCGCGCTGACCTCCTGCGCGTCAACTCCCGCAGACCAGGTCGACTACGTGGTCGACGGGCCGCTCACCACCTACAACGCCAACAGTGTCGTCGGCGCGGCGTCGGCGGCGCCGCAAGCTTTCGGCCGCGTACTCACCGGGTTCGGCTATCACGGCCCCGACGGGCAGGTAGTTGCTGACCACGACGTCGGCACGGTGTCGGTGGTGGGCCGCGAACCGCTGCTGCTCGACTACACGATCGCCGACAGCGCGGTTTATTCCGACGGCAAGCCGATCACGTGCGACGACATGGTGCTGGCGTGGGCGGCGCAGTCGGGACGCCTGCCCGGTTTCGACGCGGCAAGTCGGGCAGGCTATAGCGACATCGAATCAGTCGACTGCACGCCCGGACAGAAAAAGGCCCGCGTGACGTTCGCCCCGAGCCGGCCGTTCGCCGATTATCCGCAGCTGTTCACGGCGACCTCGTTGATGCCTTCCCATGTGCTGGCCGACCTGCTGGGAGTCGACGTCACCACCGCGCTGCAGAACAACGACGCGACCGTCGTGGCCAAGATCGCCGACGCCTGGAACACGTTGTGGGATCTCAAACCCGGTGTCAACCTGAGGTGGTTCCCGTCGTCTGGCCCGTACAAGCTGGACTCGGTGCGTTCGGACGGCGCTGTGGTGCTGGTCGTCAACGATCGTTGGTGGGCAACGAAACCGATCACCAAGCGGGTCATCGTCTACCCGCGCGCGGCGGATGTTCCTCAGCGCCTCAAGGACAGCTCGGCGGACGTGGTGGACATCGCCTCCGGCCTGGTCGGTGGACTGACGGTGCCGAACGGCTACGAGCGCGTCGACACCGCGTCGGGGGGCATCCAGCAATTGATTCTCTCCGACGAGGGCGCGCTGGCGGCCCCGGCGGCACGGCGCGCGCTCGCGTTGTGCACGCCCCGTGACGTGATCGCCCGCGACGCGGGGGTGCCGATCGCCAACGTGCGTCTGAACCCGGCGTTGGACGATGCATTCGCCGCAGGGGAGAGCACCGCAGCCAACAACCAATACGCCGCGGCGAACGCCGATGCCGCCAAGGCGGCGCTGAACGGCACGCCATTGACGGTGCGGATCGGCTATCAGGCACCCAACGCCCGGCTCGGCGGAGCGGTCAAGGCCATCGCCACGGCATGTGCGCCCGCCGGGATCACCGTCCAGGACGCGGCGACCGACCACACGGGCCCGCAATCGATCAAGAACAAGGAGATCGAGGTGCTGCTGGCGAGCACCGGGGGCGCGGTAGGCAGCGGTTCCAGCGCGTCGTCATCTATCGACGCGTACGCGCTGCACACCGCCAACGGCAACAACCTGTCCGGGTACTCCAACCCGCAGGTGGACGGCATCATCGACAACCTGGCGATCACGTCCGACGCCAAAGAGATCGCCCGGCTGCTCGGCGACTCCGCGGGTGTCTTGTGGAACGACATGCCGACCCTGCCGCTGTACCGTCAGCAGCGCACCGTGATCTCGTCGAAGAAGATGGAAGCTGTGACCCCTAATCCGACCCGGTGGGGCGCCGGGTGGAACATGGACCGATGGGCACTCAGGGAATGACCGCGCGTGCAGGACGCGATGTTGCCACCGTGATCGCCGCGCTCACCCGCGAGGTCGCCGACTTCCCGTCGCCCGGCATTCAGTTCAAGGACCTCACGCCGGTGCTGGCGGATCCGGACGGTCTGGCTGCGGTGACCGACGCGCTGGCTGACATCGCATCTGGCGCCGAGCTGATCGCTGCGGTCGACGCGCGAGGTTTTCTGCTGGGCGGCGCGGTGGCCACCCGGTTGGGTACAGGGGTGCTGGCCGTGCGCAAGGGTGGAAAGCTGCCGCCGCCGGTGCTGGCGCAGACCTACACGCTCGAATATGGCTCGGCCACGCTGGAGATCCCTGCTGACGGGATCGATCTGGCCGGCCGCAACGTGGTGATCATCGACGACGTGCTGGCCACCGGAGGGACGCTGGCCGCCACTGCGCGGTTGCTTGACGACGCCGGCGCCAACGTCACCGGTGCGGCCGTGGTGCTCGAACTGGTCGGGCTGCGCGGCCGCGACGCGGTGGCTCCTCTGCCCGTCACCAGCTTGCACCAGGTCTGAGCGTTTATCCTCTACTTAGGAGGTGCTGATGGCGGCTGACGATACGGGCGTGGGCCAGGCCGTCCAGACGCCGCCGGCTACCGATACATCCGCGGGCAAGCCCTCGAGCGCGTCGAGGCGGGTTCGTGCCCGGCTGGCCCGCCGGATGACTGCCCAGCGCAGCACCCTCAACCCGGTCCTCGAACCGCTGGTCTCCGTGCACCGCGAGGTCTACCCGAAGGCCGACCTCACGATGCTGCAGCGTGCGTACGAAGTCGCCGAGCAGCGGCACGCCGAACAATTCCGCCGCTCCGGTGACCCGTACATCACCCATCCGTTGGCCGTTGCGAACATCCTGGCCGAACTTGGGATGGATACCACCACGCTGGTCGCCGCCCTGCTGCACGACACGGTCGAGGACACGGGCTACACCTTGGATGCGCTGACCGCCGACTTCGGCGAAGAGGTGGGCCATCTTGTCGACGGGGTGACCAAGCTGGACAAGGTCGTGCTGGGCACGGCGGCCGAGGGGGAGACCATCCGCAAGATGGTGATCGCCATGGCCCGCGATCCACGCGTGCTCGTGATCAAGGTCGCCGACCGCCTGCACAACATGCGCACGATGCGTTTCCTGCCGCCCGAGAAGCAGGCCCGCAAGGCCAGGGAGACCCTGGAAGTCATTGCGCCGCTGGCGCATCGGCTGGGGATGGCAACGGTCAAGTGGGAGCTCGAGGATCTCTCCTTTGCGATCTTGCATCCGAAACGCTACGAGGAGATCGTGCGGCTGGTCGCTGATCGGGCGCCCTCGCGTGACACCTATCTCGCGAAGGTGCGGGCCGAGATCGTCTCGACGCTGGGCGCTTCGAAGATCAACGCCGTGGTCGAAGGAAGGCCCAAGCATTACTGGTCGATCTACCAGAAGATGATTGTCAAGGGCCGCGACTTCGACGACATCCACGACCTGGTGGGTGTGCGCATCCTGTGTGACGAGATCCGTGACTGCTATGCCGCTGTGGGCGTGGTGCATTCGTTGTGGCAACCGATGGCGGGACGCTTCAAGGACTACATCGCGCAGCCGCGGTTCGGTGTGTACCAGTCGCTTCACACGACGGTCGTCGGACCAGAGGGCAAGGGCCTGGAGATCCAGATCCGCACCCGCGACATGCACCGCACCGCGGAGTACGGTATCGCCGCGCACTGGCGGTACAAAGAAGTTAAGGGCCGCAACGGCTTACCGCAGGGGCACGCGGCCGCCGAGATCGACGATATGGCGTGGATGCGACAGTTGCTCGACTGGCAGCGGGAGGCCGCTGACCCTGGGGAGTTCCTCGAGTCGCTGCGCTACGACCTCGCTGTGCAAGAGCTTTTCGTGTTCACCCCGAAGGGCGACGTCATCACGCTGCCCGCCGGCTCCACTCCGGTCGACTTCGCGTACGCGGTGCACACCGAGGTGGGCCACCGCTGCATCGGGGCGCGCGTCAACGGCCGGCTCGTCGCGCTCGAACGCAACCTTGAAAACGGCGAAGTGGTCGAGATTTTCACGTCCAAGGCACCGAACGCCGGTCCGTCACGCGACTGGCAGTCATTTGTCGTCTCGCCCCGAGCGAAGGCGAAGATCCGGCAGTGGTTCGCCAAGGAGCGTCGCGAGGAGGCGCTCGAGGCGGGCAAGGAGGCGATCGCGCGCGAGGTTCGTCGAGGCGGACTGCCGTTGCAGCGGTTGATGAATGCCGAGTCGATGGGCGCACTCGCGCGCGAGCTGCGGTACGCCGACGTTTCGGCGATGTACACCGCCGTGGGCGAGGGCCACGTTTCGGCGCGGCACGTGGTGCAGCGGCTGGTCGCACAGCTGGGTGGTGACGAAGCCGCCGAGGACGAGCTGGCCGAACGGTCGACACCCGCGACAATGCCACTGCGCCAGCGCAATACAGAGGACACCGGGGTGGCGGTTCCGGGTGCACCCGGAGTGCTGACCAAGTTGGCCAAGTGCTGCACGCCGGTACCGGGAGACAATATTCTCGGTTTCGTCACCCGCGGCGGCGGCGTCAGCGTGCATCGCACGGACTGTACGAATGCCGAGTCCCTGCAACATCAATCCGAGCGGATCATCGACGTGGAGTGGGCACCGTCGCCGTCGTCGGTGTTCTTGGTGGCTATTCAGGTCGAGGCGCTCGACCGGCACCGGTTGCTGTCCGATGTCACGCGCGTGCTTGCCGACGAGAAGGTGAACATCCTGTCGGCGTCGGTCACCACCTCCGGTGACCGCGTCGCGATCAGCCGGTTCACGTTCGAGATGGGCGACCCGAAGCACCTCGGTCACGTCCTCAACGTGGTGCGCAACGTCGAAGGCGTCTACGACGTCTATCGGGTGACCTCGGCGGCTTAGCCGCCCCAACTGCTGAGCTGAGAGCGGATATCTGCAAACCGATTCTGGATCGCCTGATGCAAACCCAATATGGGTTCGATTGCCGCAAAGGTCATCTCGCGCAGCTGTGCTCGCTGCTGCGGGTTGTCGATGAAACTGCTCGCCACAGGCATCTGCGCCTGTACAGCGATCAGTCCTATCGCGAGCAGTCGTGGTTCGGCCGGCTTGTCATCGATGGCATTGCGAAGCACCTCAATCATGCGGCGGCCCAAGGTATCGACCATGTCCTGGTCGAAGGGCTCGAAGCGAACGGCAGGAATCACTCCCAGTTTCCGGCATTTGCGTCGTTGTATCCAACCGGACTCTTGAAGTTGATCGTTCACGGCTTGCTGGGTGCGTTCGCGGCCACGGGCGATCCATGACGCCCAGTCCCACCCTCCTGAATCGTTTTGAGCTTCGAGCAGAACCGGATCGTCGGGATGAACCGTTGCGGTGCAACGCACCCGCCCGTTCCTGTCCTCCACAGATCCGGCCAGGTACAGGTCGGTCAGAATCGCGGCACGCAGGGCATAGTGAAGCAGCCAACGTGTATTGACACCGGCCCCGCCGAATCGCCGGTGCGCTCGGTCGTACGCCAGTAGGTAGAGCTGGCCGTGCAGCGCGTGCGGTAGCTGCACTGGATCAACTATCAGATCGAGGGTTGCTGATACCACCGCCGGGACCGTAGGTCGGTGGCTGCCATTGCCAAGTGTCCTGTTCGGGGGTTGGACCCACGGTCCGCCGGCGCCGGGCCAGGTAGATCACCAGACCGATGGTCACCGCAAGCACCACGACCCCAGCGACGACCAGCCCGATCCGCAGCGGCGTCGACGGATTCACCGGAACAGATTTGGGCTCTGCCGGACCCGCCGAGAACGAGATCGGCAGCGCACCGCTTTTCAGTGCGCTCGCCAGATCGCGGGCGGCGTCAGCGGTGAAATCACCTGTGATTTGAGTGTTTCCACCCGGAATGGCCTCTCGGATCACTGGGGCGCTGACCACCTGGGTGTCGATGACGAACCCGGTTGCCGTACCGATGTGGCTGGCGGTGTAGTCGGCCCAGGCGTTCGCGGCGGTCGAGTTGAACGTGAGGTCCACGACCCACCTGTCGCCCTGCTTGTCGAAACCTGAACTGGCGGTGTCGATTTGATCGCCGCTGATGATCGACTTGTCCAGCAGGTAGATCATCTTCTGGTCCTTGGTGCCACCTTCACCACACGTGACCAGCGGCAGGTGCGGGTCGTCGTTGCCGGCGAGGAGGTCGGCGCCGTTACACCGCGTTTGCAACAGATAGACAGCTGCTTGCCGCTCCAGCCCCGGGGTCTGGCGCAGCAGTTTCTGGAATTGGATGGCCTTGGCGCGATCGTTGGCCGGGTCAGGAGGTGGGGCACCCGGCGAGGTCGGCGCGGGTCCGGGGGGAGCGCTCGGTACTCCCGTTGGCGTCAATGAGTCCGGCGCATTGTTAACGGGGAGTGAGTCGATGACGGGCCGGATGTACAGCCGGCCTGACAGCGCGACGCCGCGGATGGGGTCGGCGCTGCGGCCGGGCACGCCGACCACCAATTGATCGCCATCAACATTGACATGTCCCTCGATGCCGAGATCGCGCAGCCGTTCACTGATCACTTCCTGAGATCGCGTCAGCGCCTGGGAAGAAGGGGGCGCACCGTCCGGGGTGTTCGCCGTCAGCGTGACCTCTGTGAGGGCTTCAGACTTACCGCCCAACCACTTGTCCCTGGTCAGGAAACCGACCAGCAGGTAGGCGACGACGAGCACAAGGATCATCAGCGCCACGAGCCACGGGGTGGCTCGCGAACGCGACGGCTGTGGCGGGAGGACGGGCGGTGGCGGAGGCGTTGGCGTATACATCGGATCCCCCTGTCGCCGGGCGCCGCAGCGCAACTCTCTGAGACCTTATGCGGTTGTGATTCGCCAGGCTGGCAGCTCGACGCAACCTGTGGACAGCCGATTGAGTGAACACATGTTTCTGTTTGCGGTACCGCGGGTACCGCAGGTGCGTGACCTTCGATCTGACGCCAACGGCGGCCCAGCATGACCTAGCCACGCGCGCGCACGCCTTCGCCGAAGACTTCGTCAGGCCGGTCGCCCAGCACTACGACAAGTGTCAGGAGTTTCCGTGGCCGGTGCTTGAAGAGGCCGCCGAGGAGGGTTTCTACAGCCCGCTGTTCTACCGCGATCTGATCGGCGACCCGACCGGGTTGTCGCTGCCGATGTTCATGGAGGAAATCTTCTGGGGCTGCGCGGGCATCGGGTTGGCCTTGGTGATGCCGGCGCTGGCGCTCTCGGCGATCGGCCAGGCGGCAACGCCCGAGCAGATGCTGCAGTGGGCGCCCGAATGCTTCGGCACCCCAGGGGATCTAAAGCTTGCCGCCCTTGCCATCTCCGAACCCGAGGGCGGCAGCGATGTGCGCAATCTGCGCACGCGAGCCACTCGCGACGGCGACGACTGGATCATCGACGGGCACAAGATGTGGATCGGAAACGGCGGCATCGCCAACGTGCACGTGGTCAACGCGGTGGTGGACCAGGAGCTAGGGCACAAAGGCCAGGCGCTGTTCGTCGTGCCAGGCGGCGCGCCGGGTTTGGAACTGGTGCGCAAGCTCGACAAGCTTGGTTGCCGGGCGTCGCACACTGCCGAGCTGAAGTTCAACGGCGTGCGCGTGCCCGCAGAAAACCTCCTTGGCGGCAAAGAGAAGATGGAGCACAAGTTCGCGACGGCGCGCGAGGCAATGGAGGGTGGACGGCATTCGGGCTCAGCCACACTTGGCACGTTTGAGCAGACGCGGCCGATGGTCGCCGCACAGGCGCTCGGAATAGCCAGGGCCGCCCTGGAATACATGACCGCGTATGCCAATAGGCGAGAGGCATTCGGTGCACCGATCATCGACAACCAGGGCATCGCGTTCCCGATCGCCGAGCTGGCAACGCAGATCGACGCGGCGCGCCTGCTGACGTGGCGCGCGTCATGGATGGCGGCCAACGGGATTGCGTTCGAGCGCGGCGAAGGCTCCATGTCGAAGATGGCGGCCAGCGAGGTCGCCGTCAGGGCCACCGAACGTGCGATCCAGACGTTGGGCGGGTGGGGTTACATCACCGACCACCCCGTCGAGAAGTGGTACCGAGATGCCAAGCTGTACACCATCTTCGAAGGCACCAGCGAGATCCAGCGCGTCGTCATCTCGAACGCTCTCGGGGCTGCCGATGGGAAGCCGCCTCTGCATTTCGATCTGGAGCCCTCAGGTGGCGCCCTGAACAAGATGTTCGGTCGCGGCACACCGGCGCGCGGACGCGTCGCGGATGCAGGTCTCGCGATGAAAGATCGTGTGCCCGAACCGATCATGAAGGCCGCGATGAAGTTCTTGCGGCCGCCCCGGTGACCGCACTGGTCGTTCAGTCCAGCCTTAACGAAGTGATCGTGACGTCCGATGCGGGCTGTCCGTCTTCTGAGCCGTCCGCAGTGCCGGCAGCTGCGATCTTGTCCAGCGTCGCCAGCCCGGTTTGGTCGACGGTGCCGAAGACCGTGTATTGCGGCGGTAGCCGCGAGTCCCCGCAGACGAGGAAGAACTGGCTGCCGTTGGTACCCGGTCCGGCGTTGGCCATAGCCAGCGTTCCGCGCGGATACACGACCGGCTGACTCAGGTCTGGATCGTCGGGTGGGTATTGGTCGGTCGGGTACTCGTTGGCGAACTGGTAGCCCGGACTGCCGGTGCCATCGCCCTTCGGGTCGCCACACTGCAGCACGTGAAGGCTCTCTGAGGACGTCAGCCTGTGACAGTGCGTGTCGTTGTAGAAACCCTTCTGCGCCAGGCTCGCGAAGCTGTTTACAGTGCACGGCGCTTTCGCGTTGTCGAGCATCAGACCGATCGCGCCCTGGTTCGTCGTCATGCTGGCGTTGACCTGGGCAGGATCTGTGGGCACCCGCCCTGACCGCGGGGGAGTCACCTGCCTGGCCGCAGGCTCGCTGCTTGCCGGGTACGTGCAGTTCGCGCCCAAGTCAGCCGGCGGCCGGAACGGCGGCAGCACACCACCGGGCGGGCGCTCCGTGGTCGACGACGGCACCACCGACGACGACGAGGAGGACGTGGTGGAAGTTGACGACGCAGACGAGGCCGTGGAGTTGGACGTGCCGGCCTCGGACGGCCGGAACACGAACACCATGACGACGGCGACCGCCGTCACCGTCAACACATAGCCGAGAATTGTTCCCGCAAGCGCAGTTCCGTGACCTTCCTCTTCGCGCCGCTTGATCTGCGACAGCGACATGTGCCCCAACACGACGCCGACCGGGGGCAAGACGATGCCGGTGAGCAGCGCCGGGACAGCCAGCGCGTTGGTGGGCCGGCGCGGGTACGGCGGAGACGGAGGGTAGGGGCTGGGCGGCGGTGGATACGCCACCGCTCAGTCCACTCGCGCCGAGGTAATCGTCACGTCGGTCTTCGGTTTGCCGTCCGGCGCACCATCCACTGTGCCGCCGGCCGCGATCTTGTCCAGCGTCGCCATGTCTTTCTCGTCGATGGTCCCGAACACGGTGTACGTGGGCGGCAGCTGCGAGTCTTTGTAGACGAGGAAGAACTGGCTGCCGTTGCTGCTGGGCTGGCCGGTGTTGGCCATCGCCAGCGTTCCGCGGGGGTAGATCACCGGGTTGTTGAGTACCGGGTCGTCAGGCACATATTGGTTTGTCGGGTACTCGTTGGCGAACTGGTAGCCGGGGCCGCCCTTGCCGTCGCCCGCGGGATCGCCGCACTGCAGCACGGAGAGCTTGGGACCCGTGGTGAGCCGGTGGCAGTGGGTGTCGTTGAAGTAACCCTTCTGGGCCAGGCTCGCAAAGCTGTTGACGGTGCACGGCGCCTGCGCGTTGTTGAGGTGAAGACCAAGCGGGCCCTGGTTGGTCGTGATGCTCACGCTGGTCTGCTTCTCCGATGTCGGGACCTTGCCCGACCGTGGCGGGTCGACCTGCTTGGAGGCCGGGAACCCCGTCGCCGGATAGGTGCAGTTCGCGCCGAGATCGGCTGGCGGCTTGAACGGCGGCAGCACGCCGGCATCGCCTGGCGGAGTGTCGGGCAGCGACGAGACGGGGCTCTGCGCGGCCGAATTCGCCGACGTCGGTTTGTCCTTGTTGAAGAACACCAGCCACGCCGCCACACCGGCGAGCGCGGCGACGACTACCACCAGCGCGGCGATCGTCAGGATCCGATTGCGTCGGGCCTGTTGCGCACGCCGCTCGAGCTGGCGC
Source organism: Mycobacterium sp. (assembly GCF_032159765.1). Lineage (GTDB taxonomy): Bacteria > Actinomycetota > Actinomycetes > Mycobacteriales > Mycobacteriaceae > Mycobacterium. The sequence continues at coordinate 51,203 of NZ_JAVHWM010000205.1, forward strand.
TCCAATTTGCGTTTCGCCGCCGCACGCCGCTGCTTGCTCGTCGGCACCCCACTGTCCTCCTCTTCGCCTTCGCCCACGGAGTCGCCGGTTGTGCTCTCCTCTTCGCCCAAGGGCTTATCGGGCGTCGTCTCCGTTTCGCTCGTCGGTTCGGCAGATTCGCGGCTCATGGCCACCGAGTGTGCCATGCAGTGCTGAGCGACCTACTCGGCAGGCTTTATCGCGCTCCTCGCTGGTGCCTGCGAGACTGGATGTCGTGTTGATCACCGGATTCCCCGCCGGGATGTTGGCGTGCAATTGCTACGTGGTCGCCAACGACGACGGGTGTGACGCGATCGTCGTCGACCCGGGCCAGCGCGCGATGGCTCCACTGCGCCGGATCCTGGACGAGCACGCGCTGACTCCGGCGGCCGTCGTCCTGACCCACGGGCACATCGACCACATCTGGTCGGCGCAGAAGGTGGCCGACACCTACGGCTGCCCGGCGTTCATTCACCCCGAGGACCGGTTCATGCTGTCCGACCCGATCAACGGCTTCGGGCCGCGCGTGGCCCAGCTCATGTTCGGCGCGTTGTTCCGCGAGCCCAAGCAGGTCGTGGAGCTCGACCGCGACGGCGACAAGATTGAACTCGGTGGCATCACCGTCACCGTCGAGCACACACCTGGACACACCCGGGGATCGGTCGTGTTCCGCGTCGACGACGGCCCGAGCGAAGTCGTGTTCAGCGGCGACACGCTCTTCCTGAACTCCGTGGGACGCACTGACCTGCCGGGCGGCAGTGGCCGGGATCTGCTGGGGTCGATCGTGGAAAAACTGTTGGTGCTCGACGACGACACTGTGGTACTACCTGGGCACGGCGAACCCACCACGATCGGTGCAGAACGCCGCAGCAACCCCTTCCTCAGAGGCCTCACTTCGTGACCGAGTTCCAAGCACCCAAGGGCGTCCCCGATCTGATCCCGCCGGAATCAGGCGAGTTCGTCGCCGTCCGCGACGGAATGCTGCGCAGCGCGCGACTGGCGGGCTATTCCCCGATCGAGCTGCCGATCTTCGAAGACACTGCGCTGTTCGCCCGGGGCGTCGGCGAATCCACCGACATCGTGTCCAAAGAGATGTACACCTTCACCGATAAGGGCGGGCGGTCCATCACGCTTCGGCCTGAAGGCACCGCCGGGGTCATCCGCGCGGCGATCCAGCACGGCCTCGACCGCGGCGCGCTGCCCGTCAAACTCTGCTACGCCGGGCCGTTCTTCCGCTACGAACGCCCACAGGCCGGGCGCACGCGGCAATTCCAGCAGGTCGGCATCGAGGCGATCGGAGTCGACGATCCCGCGCTGGACGCCGAGGTGATCACGATCGCCGACGCCGGCTTCCGCTCTCTCGGCCTTACCGACTTCCGGCTGGAGATCACGTCGCTGGGCGACAACTCCTGCCGCCCGCAATACCGGGAGTTGTTGCAGGAGTTCCTGCTCACCCTCGATCTCGACGACGACACGCGGCAGCGGGCGAGCATCAACCCGTTGCGAGTGCTCGACGACAAGCGCGAACACGTCCGCAGCCAGCTCGCCGATGCGCCGGTGATGCTCGACCACCTGTCGGAGGAAGCGAAGCGCCACTTCGACACGGTGCTGGCGCACCTCGACCGGCTCGAGGTGCCGTATGTGATCAATCCGCGGCTGGTGCGCGGGCTGGACTACTACACCAAGACCACGTTCGAGTTCGCGCACGACGGGCTGGGGGCCCAGTCCGCTATCGGCGGCGGCGGCCGCTACGACGGGCTCATGCGCGAGCTGGGAGGACAAGACCTGTCCGGCATCGGGTTCGGAATCGGTGTCGACAGGACCATGCTCGCTCTTCAGGCCGAAGGGAAGACCGCGGGCGTCGCGTCGCGGGTCGATGTGTTCTGCATCCCGGTAGACGATGACGCGAAGCTCGACGTCGCCGAGATCGCGGCACGGCTGCGTGCCGATGGCGTTCGGGCGGACGTCGCCTATGGCGACCGGGGGCTGAAGGCGATGCTGCGCGCCGCCGACCGTTCCGGCGCTTCGCTGGCGCTGATCAAAGACGACGACGCGGCGGTCAAGGTCAAGGATCTCGCGACGGGCGAGCAGGTCGATGTCGACGCAGGGTCGGTTGTCGACGCGGTTCTGGCGAGGCTGCGCGGGTAACGATCCGGTAGCGTTCGGCGATGTGACCAACGTGCACAGAGCAGCTACCCGGCTCGGCGCAGCGTTGCTGGCTGCCGCGGGCCTGATGTCAACCGATGCCATCGCCGACGCCGACCCGGCCGGACACCAGGTGACCTACACGATCACGTCTGGCCAGGAGGCCACGCTCAGCGTCAACTACGTGTTCGCAAGTCCGCCGAGCAAGAACGCCTTCGACGCGAACCCGAGTGCGTATCTGCGCAACGAGCGGATCTCCGTCGGCCCGGACGCGCCATGGATCTTCCCGACGACGCTGACTGACACGAGCTGGGCCTATGTCATGGCCGGCGGTGCCGCGCGCTACAACGGGACGCCGAATCCGCATTGCGTGATCACCGTCGACGGCGGCGTGGCTGCCGATCAGAGCGGCGACACGGCCGCAACCTGCGCACTCAAGCCCTGGTAGCGATCATCCGGTCGGCTACTTGACAATCATTCGAACGGGCGTTCGAATAGACTTGTGCGATGGGACGCGCAAGGCATCAACGTCGACGACGGAGCGCTGCCGGGCTTGCAGCGCGTCGGGTTCGTGCGCAGCGTCCGCACCCCCGAGTTCGACGGGATCACGTTCCACGAGGTGCTGTGCAAGTCGGCCGTGAACAAGATTCCCGAAGCGGCCATGCTGCCGTTCAGGTACACGGTCAACGGGTACCGCGGCTGTTCGCACGCCTGCCGTTACTGCTTCGCGCGTCCCACCCATGAGTACCTCGACTTCGATCCGGGCCGGGACTTCGACACCGAGATCGTCGTCAAGACCAACGTCGCTGAGGTGTTGCGCCGTGAGCTTCATCGACCATCATGGCGTCGAGAAACCATTGCTCTGGGCACCAACACCGATCCGTATCAACGCGCCGAGGGTCGATATGAGCTCATGCCGGGAATCATTGGCGCCCTGGCCGATTCCGGCACACCGTTCTCGATTCTCACCAAGGGCACATTGCTGCGACGTGACTTGCGGCTGCTGCGGGCCGCCTCCGAAGCGGTGCCGGTCAGCATCGCCATATCGCTGGCGGTGGGCGACCCCGATTTGCACCGTGACGTCGAACCCGGCACACCGTCTCCCCAGGCCCGACTGGCGTTGATCACCGCGATACGCGAGGCCGGCTTCGCATGCCACGTGATGGTCGCGCCGGTATTGCCGTACCTCAGCGACTCGGCGGAGCACATAGACGCGCTCCTCGGCCAGATCGCATGCGCGGGAGGTTCTTCCGTCACGCTGTTCGGCCTGCACTTGCGCGGCTCCACCCGCGGCTGGTTCATGAGCTGGCTTGCGCGGTCGCATCCGGAACTCGTCGGCCGCTACCGCGAGCTGTACCGGCGCGGCGCATACCTCCCTGCCGACTACCGCGAGATGCTGAGCCGGCGCGCGGCGCCGCTGATCGCCAAGCACGGATTGTCCGGAGACAAACGAGATTTCACCGAAGTGCGGGCGCCTGCCACGCCCGCGGCGCCTGTTCAGCCAACTCTCTTCTAGGCGAGCGCCTTAAAGATTCGGCGCGTGGTAGGTGTCGCACTGCTTGTAGTCGCCGGTGTCGGAACCGACCTTGAACCAGTGCTGGCGTTGTTCTGATGACCCGTGGGTCCACGATTCCGGGTTCACGCGTCCGCTGGTCTCCTTCTGGATGCGGTCGTCACCCACGGATGACGCAGCTGACAGCGCATCGGCAATGTCCTGGTCCGTCAACGGTTTCAGGAAAGGGACACCGGTGCTCTGCTGCTTGACCGTCGACGCGTAGTGCGCCCAGACGCCGGCGTAGCAGTCGGCCTGCAACTCTGTGCGCACGCTGCCCCCCGTTGCACCTTGCGCGCCCTGCTGGGACTTACCGATATCGCCGAGCAGGTTCTGCACGTGATGGCCGAACTCATGGGCCACCACGTACTCCTGCGCCAATGGGCCTCCGCTGGAACCGAATTGCTGCACCAGCACATCGAAGAAACCGGTATCGAAGTACGCCGTCTGATCTGCGGGACAGTAGAACGGGCCGACCGCGGTGGTCGCCGCTCCGCACGCGGTGTTGACCTGGTTCGAGAAGAGCCGTATCTGCGGGCGGGTGTAGTTGGGGCCGAGGAGCTCGGCCCAGACCGCGTCCACCGAGTTCCCGGTCGCGATGATCTTGCATCCCAGGATCTTGTTCGCATCGTCGGCGGTCTTGCACTGGCTCGTGTCGAAACCGCCCTGGTCCGACCCGGCTTGCGTTTGAGGCGGTGCGACCGTGCTCGGGTCGACGCCCAACAGCAACGCGACAACCAGGATTAGTAGACCCCCGACGCCGCCGCCGATAGCGATGCCTCGGCCTCCGCCGCTGCTCGAGGTCGTGCTCGTGTCGATCTGAATGCCCTCGTTGAAGGTCATTGCATCGCTCCATCGCCTCGCGTCTTAACCGTCAGGACCAGCTTCGCACACTACGATTCGGGTGTGGCGACGGATGAGCCGCTTGCGCGAAGACCAGAGGTTTGGGATGAGCCGCTTGCGCGAAGACCAGATCTTCTGGATGAGCCGCGCGGGATCGTCGCGCGTGCGCCCTGCGGCGATCTGCGGGGCACGACCGAGCTCGATGTCAATGTCTGGCGTGGTGTGCCCTACGCCGAGCAGCCGGTCGACGAGCGGCGGTTCCTGGCGCCCGCGCCGTTGCTGCCGTGGACCGGCGTACGTGACGCCGTCGAGCACGGCCCGATCCCGATGCAGGGCAAGACCTTTGTCGGCGGCGGCCGCGACGATCCGAAGGTGCGCAGTGAAGCGTGCCTGACGCTGACCGTGTGGTCGCCGGACACCGCGGCCTCACTGCCGGTGATGGTGTGGATACCCGGCGGCGCGTTCGTGTTCGGAGCGGGGAATTTCCAGCTCTACAACGGCGCGCGGCTGGCTGCCAACGGGCAAGTGGTCGTTGTGAACGTCACGTACCGCATCGGGGTGTTCGGCGGCTTCGAACTGTCGAGCCTCGGCCCGGGCTTCGACGACAACCTCGCGCTACGCGATCAAATTGCGGCGTTGGAGTGGGTGCGCAATAACGTCGCCGCGTTCGGGGGCGACCCTGCGCGGGTGACCGTTTTCGGGGAGTCGGCAGGCGCGACGTCGGTGCTCGCGTTGCTTGCCAGTCCCGCCGCCGAGGGGTTGTTCGGCCGAGCGATCGCGCAAAGCCCGGCCTTGCCCTTGATCGCTGACCGCGACGTACGCGCCCGGCGCGCCGACGAGTTTGTCCGCGAACTCGGCGTCAGTGTGGCCGACATCAAGAGCTTGCCGCATAGGCAGTTACGGCACGCAGCAGGCCAGGTGCAGGGTCGCAGCGCGGCCACCAGCCCGACGCTCGCATATGGGTTGACGTACGGGGTCGACCTGCTGCCGCAGCATCCGACCGACGCCGCCCGCTCCGGTGCGATCACGCGTATGCCGCTGATCGTCGGTGTGAACAGCCGGGAAGCATCGATGTTCGCGTGGGCGCGACCGCCGATGATTCCGACCACTGAGGCGCTCGTCGAAAAGTACTTCGAGCGCGTGGCGCCGGAGTCCCGTGATCGCGTGCTCGGCGCCTATCCCCGCTATCCGCGAGGCCGCACCGCGATCACAGTGGGATCCGACATCATGTTCGGGGCACCGACATGGGCATTCACCGACGCGTACAGCGCGCTCGCGCCTACACATGCCTACCGGTTCGACCACGCCGGCCTCAGCTTGCGAGCGCTGCGCCTGGGTGCCACCCACGGCAGCGAGATCGTCCATATCCACCACACCTACGGCTCTTATCTGGGCCGCCTGCTCCACCCGCTCGGCCGGCGGGTGAGACCCGCGGTCGGCCGCCGCATGCAGAGGGCCTGGCTGGACTTCGCGACCGCCCGACCAGCTCAGGATTGGCCCGCGTACGAGGTTGCGCGCCGCGCCACGCGCGTCATCAGATCCGCCCGTGACCTCATCGTCGACGATCCTGACCGCCGACGCCGCGAAGCGTGGATCGGGCTGTATTAACCCGGCCCATCACGCTCACGGCACCGTGAATGTCAGCTGCGTCCAGTTCGGCTTCTGGAGCAGCTTCGCCGTTCCATCACCCGGGCGCACATCTCCGGGCAAGATCACTCGATGCTTCTTATCGGTAAGCTTGCGCAGCAGCTTTTTCTCCGGGATGGTGTCGTCGAAGCTCGTGACCGAGCCCCACGGCACCATCGCGTCGCCGGTCGTCAACCACTCGTCGAAAACGAACGGCTTCGGCGTCGCGTTGTGTGAGCCGTGGTGGCCAACCTTGTAGAAGTCGACGTTCTCGATCAATGCCATCGATTGAGGGTTGGTGCGCACGTGTTCCCACGCGCCGTGCTGGGCATCACCGGGGAAGAGGAAGTGCATCTCGCCGACCTGTAAGACGAAAAACAGGCTGGTGTTGTTCGTCGCGCTTTCCAGAAGCGACGCTGCCGCAAGGATTCCCATTTCGTCAGTAAGGTTGGCGAGTCTCATCGAGTTCTTCGCGCCCATCATTTCGGACGAGACTGTGCTGCGGTCGACGATGTACTTAGTGGCGAAGAGCGGGCGATCGTCATCGATAGGGTCAGCGTCGATCTCGTCGAGGTTCAACCAGTGGACACTCTTTGGGGGATTCATCTTCTTGAGCATGTCCGGGTCGCGGGACGGGCCCAGAATATGGGCGACGATATCCAGCCGCCCGATATCAATGGTGTTCTTGTCCTCGTTGGTGGCCGGAAGGAAGCGCGGTTTCAGTGGAGTCGCGAAATGACGGCCTTTGACGCTTCCCAGCCGATCCATTGCCTTCTCAATCTGTTCCTTCGCACCGGAATTGACGGCAAACGCCTTTGCCATGTTCAGCATGGCAGTGGCGTCGGCACTCAAGCCGGGTTTCGCCAGCCGCGCATTGATCATCGCCTCGAGTCTTGCTGCGGCGAATGCGTGGTTGCCGAGCTTCTCAGTGTCGGGATCCTTCGGGTTTTCCACGTACGGCAGCCACACTTCGTCGACTTGGACGTCGTCCCAACCATCTTCGGCAAACCCGACGACGTGATCCTGGTGGTGATGCGTTGCGACCACAACGTCGAGATGTGGTGTGCCATCTCGACTGTCGCGCTTGAGGTCGTCGATGATGTCCCTCACCGACTTTGCGATGTCGGCACCCACACTGGATCCGTGCACACCGCAGTCGACCAGCATCCGCCATACGTCGTCGCCCCGCTTGACCGTGATGCGGAACGCGTCTCCGAAACCAACGTGATACATCCGGATTTCGACGGTCGTCTTGGTAGCCATCACATCTCCACATCCATGGCGCCATGCAGGCTGGCGAAGTCGAGCCGCTTGACCGCAGGTGCGTCGTCGCGCCACACGCTCAGCGGGTCGGCGAGATCCAGCTCCTCGAACCACCCCGTCATGTCGTCGTAGCGCTTCGTGCCGGCCTGGTGGTACTCCTCGGCTTCAGCTGGGTAAGGCTCCCTCAGCTTCAACGGTTTGGCGATGATGTATTCGACGTGACCGTTGATCCGCGTAATCAGCGTGGTGCCGGCGCGCAATGGAATGCGGTCGTCTTCGGCGATTTCTGGATCCGGCTGATATTCCAACTCGAGATCCTTTCGCCGCTGGGTGAACTGGATCACGAACTCGGGCCGAGGTTGCCGGTCATCGGCCTGCCGGAACGCGACATGCACACCCTCCAGCGCGATCGGGCAGGTGTCGTCGGGTGGCTGAAAACCGAGTTGGTACGCATGGTTTCCGGCCCATTCAACCAACGGTCGATAGAGTTGGACCGGCGAATCGGTCGGAGCGTCGTCGGGGACCTTTGGTTCATCCCTTCGTTCTCCCATCAGTTCCTGCACATCGACGAGATCGCCTGCGACATCGAGTTTCATTGCCGCGTCAAGTATCAGCTCCTCCAGCGGAACCCGCGGGTTGCCGTCGGTAAGCATGAGACCCTGAGGCGGGGCGGGCCAGACGAGTGCGTTGTCGGTAAGCGCGGAAACCGACTCCGGGTAGATTCCCCGTCGGCGCAGAGCTTCGACGAGCTCTCTCCGGTATCCGAGCGGATCATCTGGATAGAGCTCGCGATCCGCAGTGACGATGGCTCGAACGACATCGCCGAATCTCACGTCGACGGGAGGAAGGTAGTCGATAGCGCGAACCACCATGCCAAGAAAGGCATCCGCGGTGGCGGTTGCTGAGGTGGCTACTCGGCCCACGAGGTCCGGATGCAACCGGCCCGGCGGAAGCACACCGGTTCCGCTGGTTGCAATTCGGAGCAGATCGGCGACCGACGCATTGAAATGGTCGACATACGCATCGAACACGGCAGCTACAAAGCAGCTTCCACGCTCATGGGCCTCCGTGGCATTCCGGAATCGCTCGGGCGTGCGTGGCTCACAGGGCTTGATTGCCGAGCGCAGTGCCGCTCCGCGTCCCGAGGATTGACCGAATTCAAGGGCCAGGTCGAACAGAGCACCCCCTTTTTGGAGTTCCCCTCGTGCAGTCGTCACGGCATCCAGCACGACATCGCGGTGCGCGAAATGCTGGAAGAGCGCGATCAAATCGGCGAAGGCCTCATGCCAGGCGAACACATCAGGGTTGGTGGCCTGGGAGAAGCGTCTACGCAGCCGATGCACGATGGCGTGGGTGACCTCATGCGCGATGATGTCCGACGACAGGCATGTGAAGATCATCTGGCCTGGCAGATTCGCGCCGGGGTCTTTCTCATTGGCGCGGTAATAGCCGAACAGCACCGCCCGCCGCGTCGGATCGAAGAACGCGTTGCGGCCCTCGAAAGCGTGGGGAACCAGGCGCAGCCTGTCTTTGCCTCGCCACCGGAACCGGCGGCCGAGGTATCGCTCGAACCGCTCGACCACGCTCATCGTGACCGCGTAAACAATCTGTTGATGCGTGCGAGGATCGTTCTCGTTGGGCCGCAGCCCGTCCTGCGCAAGGATGAATGGGTCGTTGAGATTGACTGGGGCAAACCAATGCTTGCGCACCGGGTCGAAGTCGACCACTTGTACCAATTCCCCGTCGGGCCCTGGCCTC
>NZ_JAVHWM010000075.1:0-2999 GCF_032159765.1 Mycobacterium sp.
GGAACCACTGTGCGTTCGCGCGGGATTACCGCGTTGTCGGCCATCACCGGCCCGCCGGTGAACACCGGGGTCAGCTGTAAGGCGCGCGATGTGACCAGCGTCGGCGACAGGATCGCGGCGTTGGCGCCCGCGGGCCCCTTGTACTTGCTGTCGTACCAGAACGAGATCTTGACCCGGTCGGGCTGCGGCTCGATCTTGTCGATCCTGCCGACGTTCACACCGAGAATACGAACGTCGTCACCGACGTAGATGCCATTGCTGTTCTCGAAGTACCCGACGACGTTCGTGCGATTGATGGTGTCGGAGGTTCGAAACAGCACGGCCACGCCGGCGACGAGCAGCACGACAAGGGCGATGGCGACCCAGCTCCTGCGAATGCGGTTCATCGCCCGGCCTGCCCGCCTGCGGGTGGCGGCACCTCACCCGGCGCGGGCACCATCACGGGGCTCGGCGTCGGCATCGGTGTGGAGTCCAGCCCGGGTGGAGCCAACGCGGGCGGTCCCGGCGGCGGTCCGCCCGGCGGGGGCGCGGGCAGGGGCTCGCGGTAGGGGTAGCAGCCAGTGGGGCCGGGCAGCGGCAAGCCGGGCGGACCGCACCCCTGCTCGCCGGGGATGCCGGTGATCGCGTCGGGCAGATTCAGATGAGGCTCGCCACCCTGCCCTGTCCTGGGGAAGGGCACAGGCAGCGCGGGCGTCCCTGGCTGGCCGATCTGCGGGTCGGTGCGCTGCGACGGCAACAACGTGCTGGGATCCAGGCCGAGGTCGGAGAATGCGACGTCGACGAACGGCTGCACGAACTGGCCCGGCAGCAGGTTGGCGATGTAGTTCTTGAAGAACGGGCCGGATGAAACCGATTCACCCAACGCCATCGCATAGGAGCCAAGGAGTTTCACGCCTTTTTGCAGGCGCTCCTTGCGGTTGTCGATGATCGTCAGCACACCGTTGAGCTTGTCTATCGCGGGCTTCATCGTCGTGCGGTTCTCGGCGATGAACCCTTGGAGCTGCCGGCTCAGCCCGGAGATGTTGCCTGCGATCTGGTCCAGCGCGGCGCTTTGGCTTTCCAACTCGACCAGCAGCGCATTGGTGTTGGCGATCAGGCTTACCACTTGGCCGCTGCGCTCGGCGAGCACGGCCGTCGACTTGTTGGCGTTGGTGAGCAGCCCACGCAGCTGCGCGTCGCGTTCGTTGAGCGTCTCCGAGAACCGGGCCACACCCTCGACGGCGATCCTGAGTTCGGGCGGGGTCTCCGAGAACGTTTCGGACAACACCCTGAGCGAGTCGGACAGCTGGTTGGTATTCAGTCCGCTGATCGTGGTCGCGAGTTCGCCAAGCGCGTCCGGCAACTGATAGGGCGATGTGGTCCGCTCGACGGGAATCGGGCCGTCCTGCTGGCCGTCCCCGCGCGATGCGACCTCGAGGATCTTGCTGCCGAGCAGGCCCCTCGTCTTGATCGCCGCCTCGGTGCGGTCCCCGAGCCGGATGTTCTTGTCGACGGTGAACTTGACCAACACCCGCGGTCCGTCAAGCTCGATGGACGACACCTCACCCACCCGGAAACCCGAAACCTGCACGCGGGCACCGGTTGTCAGCCCACCGGCCTCTGCGAAGTAAGCCGAGTAGTCCTTGTTCTGGTTAATGAAGGGGATCTTGTCGTACTGCAAGGCGCCCACCACGATGACCGCGGTCAACCCCAGCCCAATGGCACCCATGACGAGCGTATTGCGTTCGGTGAACGGCTTCATCGTGGCGCGCACCTCCCCGTGCTCTGTCCGGCCACTTTCACGTACACCGGTTGGCCGCCCTTGCCGTTGAGCTTGAGGACGAGGTCGCACAGATAGAAGCTGAAGAAGTCGCCGTTGATGCCCTGCCGGGCCAGCGCTTGATAGGCATCGGGAAGCGTGTTGAGCAGGTTGTCGAAGTAGTCGTGGTCGGCGACCACGATCCCCGCGGCCCGGTCCGTCTCTGCGATGGTCTTGGCAAACGGTGGCCGGGCCTGCGCCAGCAGGTCCGCGATACTGCCGGCGGCGGCGTTGGTGTAGGCCACGCTGTTGCTGATGTCTTGCTTGCGGGCCTCAAGACCCTTCACGAGCTCGGACAGCGAGTCGATTGCCTTTGAGAATTGGGCACTTTGGCCGCCGAGCGATCCGAGCACGGTGGTCAGGTTGACGATGACCTGCCCGATCAACTGATCCCGGTCGGCCAGCGTGTTCGTCAACGCCGCGGTCTGGGTAAGGAATGAGCCGATCGTGTCGCCCTGGCCCTCGAAGGCCGCAATCAACTGACCGGACAACGCGTTTACCTGGTCTGGATCCAGCGCGGAAAACAGTGGGCGGAACCCGCCGATCAAGGCGTCCAAATCCAGCGCCGGCGAGGTGCGGGCCAGTGGAATCGTGTCCCCCGGTTTGAGCTTCGTGGTGCTTCCAGCGCCTTCCACCAGTGCCAGGTAGCGGCCGCCGATGAGGTCGTCGTAACGGATGACGGCCCGATTGCCTTCGGTGAGCACGACCGAGTCATCGGCGGTGAACTCGACGAGCGCGGTGGTGTCGGGCTGGATGGAGATCTTGTTGACCTTGCCGACCTCCACACCGGCGATACGGACGAAGTCGCCGTTCTCCAGCCCGGTCACGTTCGTGAACGCGGCGTTGTACGTGTTGGCTTTCTCGCCGAAACGCAACTGCCCGAACACCGCGTACAAGGCGAACACGCCGAGCAGACACACAACCAAGAAGATGCCGAGACGCCACAGGGCGTGTCGCCAGGCCTTGCTCATGGCTGGTTGCCTTTCTTGGTCGGTGTGGTTAGTGCTGGGCTGCTCATGGCGATGGCGCGGCCTCCTGCGGCAGTGGGACCGGCGGCAGCGGTGTCGGCTGCATCTGCGCGGGCGCCGGGACCACGAACGGCTCGGAGCCCGGCGTCTGGCCCGGGTCCCGCGGCGCACCGGGCGGCGGCGCAGGCGGCAGGCCGGGCCAAAGCGGGGTGCCATCCGGCGCGTACATCGGC
>NZ_JAVHWM010000078.1:0-9150 GCF_032159765.1 Mycobacterium sp.
TGTGCCGTGACAGGAGGCGCCGATGCGCCTGGGATTGATGGTTGGCACCGACCGACAACGCCCACCGAATGAGCGGCTGTCCGGAGTGCTCGCCGACGGCCGGGCCGCCGAAGACGCCGGTTTCGCCTCGTTCTGGTTCCCGCAGGTGCCCGGGTATCTCGACGCCATGACCACGGTTGCGCTGCTTGGCCAGGCCACCAGCCGCATCGAGCTCGGGACCGCCGTCGTCCCGATCCAGACCCGCCATCCGATCCCGATGGCGCAGCAGGCATTGACGACGCAGACGGCGTGCGACGGCAGGTTCACGCTGGGGCTCGGGCCCTCGCACCACTGGATCATCGAGGACCAGCTCGGCCTGAGCTACGACCGTCCCGCCGCCCTGGTGCGCGATTACCTCGACGTGCTCAACGCCTCGTTCGCCGGACCGGGCCCAGTTGATGTGGAGAACACCACTTTTCGCGTGCACAGTCCGATGAATGTCACGGACGCAACCGCGATGCCGATCCTGCTGGCGGCCCTCGGGCCTGCCATGCTGCGCATCGCCGGCGAGCGCACCGACGGCACGATCCTGTGGATGGCCGACGAACGCGCGATCGGGCAGCACGTCGCGCCGCGCATCACCGCCGCGGCCTCAGCGGCGGGCCGGCCGCAGCCGCGGATCGTCGCCTGTGTCCCCGTCGCCCTGTGCGACGACGTTAGAACCGCACGCGCACAGGCGAATGACGTGCTCGGCCACGCCGACGTGTCGCCGAACTACGTGCGGCTGCTGGAACACGGGGACTCCGACGACGTCGGCGACACGATGGCCGCCGGCGACGAGAACGCGGTGCTTGACCGCCTACGCCGTTACCGCGACGCAGGCGTCACCGACCTTGCGGCGCGGATCGTTCCCGTCGGCGGCGACTCGTCGGCGCGCCGCACCTGGGACTTCCTCGCGTCACTGAATGGGTTCGTCACCTAAGACTGTGGTGCGAAACATCTCTCGCGGAGAGTCGGGGTCGTATGGCGCGGCGCGGTGCAGCACCCCGCGGTTGTCCCAGATCACGGTGTCGCCCACTGACCACGTGTGGCTGTAGACGAGCTCGGGTGCCGTGGCGCGCTCGAGTAGCTCGGCGAGCAGTGCGCGGCCCTCAATCAGGTCGGTGCCGACGACGTAGTCCGCGGAGGCACCGAGCACCAGCGACTTGCGGCCGCTGCTGTGCGTCCAGACCAGCGGATGCTCATAGGTGCGACGAGAACGCCAGCGGGCCACCAGCTCCGGGCTCGGGTCCGGCGTGACCCGGCGCTGCGACGCTTCGAGTGAATGGACAACCCGCAACGACGCGAACCGCTCCTTCTCGCTCTCACTTAACGCGTCGTAGGCGGCATACGAGTTCGCGAACTCGGTCTCACCGCCGCGGTCGGCCACCTGAACCGCCGACAGCACGGTCGCCTTCTGCGGGCACTCGTCGTTGATCGGCGTGCAGCCGTCGATATGCCAGTCGAACGTCGCGCGCAAGTAGACCGCTGACGAGTTCTTCGACGTATCAAGCGTGATCGGATAGATGCCCGCCACCGGGTGGTGGCCGTCGGAGGAGTGGTCCACATCGCCGAGCCGGCGACAGAACGCGACCTGCGCCTCGGGACTCAAGTTCAATCCAGGGAAGACGAGAACGCCGTTGTCCTCCAACGCCTCCAGCACCGACGCGCCAAGCGCGTCGTCCGTCGAGAGCCGCTCGGGGTCCAGTCCGGCGACCTCCGCGCCGACCGTCTCGGTGAGCTTGTTGATCGTCAGCATCATGGCACTGGCTCGCTTACTCTCGTGAGGACCGCGTCAGCGGAGTCCGTGGGTTTGGGTTGCTTGAAGATCTCCACCGCCATGGCGACCATCACCAGCGAGTAGATGAGTTGAAGTAGGTTCACCGCATCCTCGGGCACGTCGTCGAGCGGGAACTTGTCGCAGTAGTCGATTGCCTCTTCCAGCCGCGGGAAGAAGGCGTCATAGAATTGCCGCATCTCGGCCATGGTGCTGGCCACACGCTGATTCCACCGCTCGTCTTCGATTGCCAAACACCATGTTTCGGCAAAGGACTCTAACTCCGCGAACGCGCTGGGAAGCCTCATGTTTTCACCAACTCGCGCTCGCGCTGATACTCCCCCACCCAATCCACGACCACCTTGTGAAGATGACGGACCAGGATCTCCTGGTCGCTGAGCGGAAACTCGTCGACGACGTCGGTCTGCAGCGCGGCCTGGGTACCCCCGAGCATCCCCGCATCCTGCAGCGCGAATTCCTTGAGCACCACGGCGGCTACCTCGTGTTCGATGCGTTCCTTGACCGTCCGCGCCGGGTGGAACGCGGTGTAGGCCTCGAAGCGGTGCGTGTTGTGCGACGTGGGCCAGTACCGGTACAGCAGGTACCAGCCGCCGTAGATGAGGATTTCGAGGTTCGGGAAGATCTGGAAGTTGCTGATCCCCCACGGCTCGATGCCGCCGGGGTTCAGCCCCGCGGGCAGCGGCCCGATGTCCGGCGTGCGCCAGGGCCCGACAAGCCCGCTGCGCGTGGTCCTTTCGATCGGGTACATGTACTCCGGCGCCAGCAACCAACGGCGCGTCCCAGCGGTCGACACCAACCGGTGCGGCCCGTCGAGTTGGAAGTGCGCGCACTCGAACCCCGCGTTCGGATCGCGTACCTCGGCGGGCACCTGCTGTGGGTGCAGGGACGGGACGTGGTAGTACTCCTGGAACGCGTCGGCGAAGATCTTCCAGTTGCTGTTGTTGTGCGCGACGAAGTCGTAACGCTCCGTGAGCTTTCCGAACGGGTAGTCGTCGAGACCGGTGATCATCGGCCCGAGGAACTCGCGCAGCGTTTGACGCGGCTCCGGGTCGAAGTTGATGAAGATGAACCCGTTCCAGACGTCGCATGCCACCGGTCGCAGCCCGTAGGCGCTCTTGTCGACGTCGAAGAACTCGTGCTCCTGCTGCATGAACGTCAGGGCACCCTCGACGTCATAGCGCCAGCCGTGGTACTTGCACGTGAACTGCCGGCAGGTGCCGGACGTCTCTTCATTCGGAAAGTCGTTCCACACCAGCTTGTTTCCGCGGTGCCGGCACACATTGTAGAACGCGCGCACCTGCTCGTCCTTGCCTTTGACCACGATCACAGACGAGCGGACAGCGTCGATCTCCTTGGTGAAGTAGCTACCGATCCGCGGCAGCTCTTCGACGCGACCGACGTTCAGCCATGCGCGTTTGAAGATCGCCTCGCGTTCGAGTGCGTAGAACTCCTCAGATGTGGAGTCACGGAACGAGATCGGACCGGTACCCAGCTCGGGGTAGTGCTCGGTCCAGCTTCCCTCGTCGGGCTTAGGCCATCGCGCCATGCCAACCTCCTTTCGATTTCCCGTCGTCCCCCTGCCCTTCGGGCGGGAGGTGCCCCCATCGCTCGCCCCGGCTACATCACCGAGCCGCCGTTGACCCCCAGCACCTGACCGGTGATGAAGCCGGCCTCCTCCGAGCACAAAAAGCCGACGGCGGCGGCGATGTCGTCGCCGGTGCCAAGGTGTCCCAGCGGGATGCTGTGTGCCATTTGCTCGTTGCTCGGCAGGTGCCCTTCGGCCTGGCCCTGGTGCTGCATCGGCGTTTCGATGCCCGACGGCGGGACGTTGTTGACCGTGATTCCGACCCGGGCGTATTCGCGCGCGAGCGACTTCGTCAGCGCCATCAACGCACCCTTCGACGCGGCGTAGTGCGCCATCTTCGGGGATCCCCGCTGCGCGCTCGACGACGAAATCATCACGATGCGACCCCAATTGGCGGCCACCATGTCCGGCACAGCCACCTGGCAGCAGTGAAATGTCCCGTTGAGGTTCACGTCGATGATCCGCGACCACGCGTCGAACGTGAGCTCGGTGAACGGCGCGAAACCGACCGCGCCTGCGCTGGTGACCAGGATCGTGACGGGCCCCAACTCAGTGCGCACTTTGCCAAAGGCGTCTTCAACGCCCGGCCGGTCGGTGACATCAACGGCGACTGCCAGCGAGGTGACGCCGTCGGCGCGCAGTTCGCTGGCAACTCGTTGTGCCGCATCGCCGTTGATGTCGAGCACGGCGACTTTGTGCCCACGTCGCCCAAGTTCGTGGCAGATCGCCTCGCCCATTCCCGACGCGCCGCCGGTCACCACCGCGACCCTGCTCATTCGTAGACCACCCGGACGGACGGGGTCGTCGGCAGCGACTGGCACGTCAGCACCCACCCCTCGGCCACCTCGTCGTCGTCAAGCGCTTCGTTGTTGAGCATCCGCGCGCTGCCCTCGACGATGCGTGCCATACATGTTGCACAGGAACCGGTTTCGCACGACGACGGCGGACTCAGCCCGGCCAGCCGCGCAGTCTGCAGCAGCGTGTTGCCTGGCCGGTAACTCACGACGGTCGTACGCCGGTCGAGTTCGATCGTCACCTCTTCGGTCACGTCGGCCGCCGGATCTCCCACGGTCGTCGCGGCAGTGCCGGTGACCCCCTCGCTGTCGGCCATCGTGTCAAGGTTATCAAGTACTTGCGATAACATCAAGTACTTGATTCGTTTGGGCGCGGGTCGATGTGGTCTGGGAACAGCGTGTGGCCGGTGCCCTGTTCGATGACCCGCGCCAAGAGTTCATTCAGCTGTCGCTGCTCAGCGGGTGTGAGCACACCGAAGACCTTCTCGTGGGCCGCGACTGCGTCCGCGAAAGCCCCCGTGGTCACGGCCCGCCCTTGGTCGGTCAGGTATGCACGCAGGATCCGGCCGTGTTGCGGGTCCTGCTTGCGCTCGACAAGCCCCCGTCCTTCCAGCGCGGTGAGCGCGAGCTGCACTCCCTGCGGGCTTATCAACAGCCGTCGCGCCAGCTCCGCTCCCGAGAGTCCGGGCTCACCTGCCAGCTGCCGCAGCAACCCCATCTGGGCGGTGGTCACACCGTGCCCGCTCAGCGCGTCGTTCACGGAGTTCAGCGAGAAGTGAAACGCCTGTTTGAGCAACCACAGGATGTTGTCGGCCGAGTCGGTTGGTTGGACCGGGCGCTTACGAGCTGTCATGGGCGTCCCTCTTGTAGATTGTGCCACCCTTCATCACGAAGGGAACGTCGAGCAGGGCGGAGATGTCGCGCGACGGATCCCCGGCGACGCCGATGATGTCGGCGAGATAACCGGGCGCGAGCCGCCCGAGTTCGTCGTCGGCTTGGATCAACTCGGAACTGGTCACCGTCGCGGCACGCAGCGCCTGCATCGGCGTCATGCCGCGATCCACCAACGCGCCCAGCTCTTTTGCGTTCTGACCGTGCGGAACCGCCGGAGCATCGGTGCCGCACGCGATCCGCACACCTGCCGCAATCGCCTTGGGCAGCATCGCTTTTGCCTGCGGGAAGACCTCGGCGGCCTTCTTCTGCAGTTCAGGGGCCGCCCGCTCGATGGCCATCGCATCGGTCAGATACGTCGTGGACACCAAGAACGTGCCGTGGTCGACCATCATCTGGATCGTGTCGTCGCTGGCGAGGAACCCGTGCTCGATGCAGTCGATGCCGGCCTTGATGCACGCCCGGATTGCCTTGTCGCCGATCGCGTGTGCGGCCACCATGATGCCGGCGCGGTGCGCCTCGTCGGCGATGGCCTCGAACTCCTCGTCCGAGTACTGCTGTGAGCCCGGCGACGTGCTGTGCGACATCACCCCGCCCGACGCCGACACCTTGATCAGCCGTGCGCCATGCCGGATTTGGTAACGCACGCACGCTCGCACCTCAGGCACCCCGTTGGCGATTCCCTCCGCGACGGACAACGGCATGATGCCCGGCGCCAGCCGCTGGAACACGGTCGGATCGAGGTGGCCGCCGTACGGTGTGACGGCATGACCTGCCGGCCAGATCCGCGGGCCCACGTGCCAGCCCTGATCGATCGCGCGCTGCAGCGCGACGTCAAGCAGGTAGCCGCCCGTCTTGACCATCAGCCCGAGATTGCGCACCGTGGTGAAGCCCGCCAACAACGTCGTGCGCGCGTTCACCGCGCCGCGCAGGGTGCGATAGGCGGGATCGTCCTGCACTCCGTGCATCGGCAACGGCAGGCCCTCCGGTCCGCCCGGCCCGCCGATGAGCAGGTTGAGCTCCATGTCCATTAGACCGGGCAGCAGTGTGACATCGCCGAGGTCGATCACCTCGGCCGAATCCGGCAGTGGCGCAGCAGGATCCATTGACGTGATGCGATCGCCGTCGACGACGATCACGGCCGGCGAGGGGACCTCGCCCGCGTCGACGTCGACCCAGCGCGCGGCCTTCAGAACGGTGCTCGATGGTCGCTCGGACAAGCCTCGCTCCGTGCTCACGGATACGGCTCAGACACGCAGTCGATCGCGGACGCCCCCGAGTCGGGAACCCGTGGTTGCTTCCAGCACTCGATCGGGAACGACACCATGATCAGCGAATAGAGCAGGTGCATCAGGTTGAGCACGTTGTCGGGCATGTCGTCGAGCGCGAACTTGTCGCAGTAGGCGATCGCCTCCTCGGCGCGCGGCGTGATCGCGTCGTAGAACGCCTGCATTTCGGCCATCGAGCTGTTCAGCCGCTTCTCATATCGCTCGGCTTCACTGGGCAGGCACCACTCCGAAAACCGTTCCAGGTCAGCGAATTCGGTGGGCAGCATGGGCGTCACATCAAACCCCTGCGGTTTCGCGGCGATAGTCGTCCACCCACGCGGAGGTCTCCTTGTGGAAGTGGCGGATCAGTATCTCTTGGTCATTGAGCAGAAACTCCTCGACCGCGCGCGATTCGACCATCGTCTGCGTCGCCTCGAGTGTGTTGGCGTCCTGAAGGCCGTACTCCTTGAACGACACCGCGGCGAGTTCCTGCGCGATGCGGTCCCGCGGACTGCGCGGCGCCGGGAAATACAACGTGCCCTCGAAGAGATGCCTGTTGTAGGACGTCGGCCAGTAGTGATAGGTGAGATACCAACCCTGGCCCCAGATCAGGATCACGAAGTTCGGGAACAGCTGGAAGCTGTCCAGCCCCCACGGGTCGCACTTCGCCGGGTTCAATCCGGGTGGCATCGGGCCGAGATCGGGCTTGTCCCAAGGCCCGAACAACCCGCTATGGCAGATGTCGTCGATCGGCTTGCGCATCTCGGCGTCCATCTCCCATGCGCGAATTCCCGACGTGCTCACCAGACGGTGCGGCCCGTCGATCCGGTAGTGCGGCGCCTCGAAGCCGGCCTGCGCCGCCGCGGCCGAATACGCCGACGGCGACTGGTTCGCATGCAACACAGGCGCATGGTAGAACTCCTGGAACGCGTCCATGTAAAGCTTCCAGTTCGCCTTCACCTCGGAGCGGTAGTAGAACCGAGATGTCATCTGCGCGAACGGATATCCTTCGAGGCCGAGGATCATCGGGCCGAGGAACTCGCGCAGCGACTGCTCGGGTTCCTTCGCGAAGTTGACGAAGATGAAGCCCTCCCAGACCTCGCAGTGCACGGGCACCAACCCATAGCGACTCTTGTCGAGGTCGAAGAATTCGCCCTCCTGCTGCACGAAGGCCAGGTTGCCGTCGAGGTCGTATCGCCATGCGTGGTACTTGCAGGTGAACTGACGGCAGGTGCCGCTGGTCTCCTCCAGCGGCATGTCGTTCCACACCAGCTTGTTGCCGCGGTGACGGCAGATGTTGTGGAAGGCGTTGACATCGCCTTCGGCGTTGCGCACCAGAATGATCGAGGTGTTCGCGGCCTTCAGTTCTTTGGTGAAGTAGCTGCCCTTGCGCGGAAGCTGTTCCACGCGGCCAACATTGAGCCAGGCCCGCTTGAAGATCGCTTGCCGTTCGAGCTCGTAGAACTCGGGTGAGATGGAGTCTTCGTAGTTGACGGGCCCGGTGCCGAGCGTCGGGTAGTGCTCAGTCCAACTGCCCTCGGCCGGCTTGGGGAATCGCGCCATGACCAGTGACGCTATCCGCTCCAGCCACGAATGACAAGTAGTTGATACTGGTGTACGGAGGCCGCATTCGCACCGCCCCCATACGATCCTCGAATGACTGCGCCCCGCTCGCTGCGAGAGTTGTTCGACCAGATCGGCTTGCAGGACGTCCCGACGACCGACGGCACGGTGATCATGGAGATGCCGGTCGACGAGCGCGTGACCAACACCGCTGGCGGGCTTCAGGGTGGGCTGATCGCGACGATGGCAGACGTCGCGGCGGGCCAGCTCGCGTCCCGCAGCACACCGTTCGGCAACGGCATCGCCACGACGGACCTCTTCATCCGCTACCTGCGCCCGATCAAGATCGGGCCGGCCCGCGCGGTCGCCAGGATCCTGCGGCAGGGCAAGCGCTCCGTCGTCATCCAAGTCGACATCTACAGAGGACACGACGACGAGATGGCGGCGACGGCGACCGTCAACTTCGCCGCGATCACCTAGCCCCCGCCTGCGGCGAGCGTGCGTGTCTGCAGCCGACACGCCGTCGTTTTCAGCGAGAACGCGCACGCTCGACGCATCTTTGTGGCCAGCAGCACGCGTGCTCACCGAGCGTGAACTCAGACTGAGCAGACTGGCTCGTTTCCGCCACCAGTTAACGTTCGTCGAGTGTGCGTCATCTCCCACCGGCGAGCGGCGTGTCGTGCAACAGACACGCACGCTCGCGAGTATTGGCGTCAACGACCCAAACGAGACTGTCAGTTCAAAAAATGCCACGCCATTTCGTAGATCGGCGTTCCCCAGACTGGTAACGTGATTCTCCTCACCGTACAACGCCGTATAGCGCTGGAGGCTCCCAGTTCCATGATTTACCAGGTCGCGACGTGTCCGACGCGCTGAGCCGTCCACTGCCGCCGGTCACCGGCGAGACCGAATTCTTCTGGAGTTCGGGTGCTGACGGGGTGTTGCGCTTTCAGGAGTGCACCGCCTGCAGCGCGCTCATCCACCCGCCGGCACCGGTGTGTCGGTACTGCCGGTCGCGGGCGATGGGCATTCGCGAGGTGTCCGGAAAAGCGACGCTGTCCGGCTTCACCGTCAACCACCGGTTCAGCCTTCCCGGGATGCCCGCGCCGTACGTCGTCGCGCAGGTCGCGATCATCGAGGACCCGCGCGTGCGGCTGACCACCAACATCGTCGACTGCGATCCCGACGAACTCGAACTCGGCCAGGTCGTCGAGGTCACGTTCGAGCAGCACG
>NZ_JAVHWM010000129.1:0-11942 GCF_032159765.1 Mycobacterium sp.
TCGCCGATCTTCTACTGCGCCGCCCGGTCATCAATACGGCACTGCTGACCGAGGAGTTGGGCATCGAGTCGAAGCACGCGCGCCGATACCTCGAACCCTTGTCGGGGGCAGGCATCATCATCGAGACGAGCTCGGGCACACGCAGCCGCGTCTGGCGCTCGCCAGAGGTCATCGCAGCACTCGACGCCTTTGCCGACCGGGCGCGCCGGGGCGGGCTGGGACGATGACGGGCAATAGATGCCGCTATTCGAACTTGCGATCACTTGACCCCCAGTCGGCAATTAGCCGAATTTCCTTGTGTTGTAACGGCTTTCGTGGCTGCTTGACCAGCACGAAGCCTCTCAAGCCGTCTCCGGTCGGCTCACCCGATTCGCACCCGCTTGTCACAACGATGTGACACGTCCGTGGAGAAGCCGTCGGTGGCCTGTCATTCCGACCACTTGACCCTAGTAAATCGCGGTAACGCGTTTCCGCTGGTCACCACAAGTGCCCGTCGGTTTGCGGCGATGCGAGGCGTGCACAGACACGCAGGTCGTTCATCACCGCGCATAACGTGTGGTCCCCAATTGGTCCCCAACCTTCTGATCCGTAGGTACTCCGAATTTTGCGTTGGTGCGATTGGGAGCGTTTCGGAGACATGTGCATACAGTCTGTTTACAGATGGCGTTCGCAGGCAGGACGGTCTATGAGGGCTTGAGCGTAACGTGCTGTGCCTGGGAGTGTTACGCCACTTTCAGCAGGATTTTGCCGCCACGGAGGAGATGTTGCACCGCGTCCTGGATGTGCTCGAGGGGGTACACGCCGGCCACGGGGACAACGAGGGTGCCGTCGGCCACCAGCGGTGCCGCCTCACGAATGACAGGCACCACCTTGTCGCGGTGGTCGAAGTCGCCGACAAAGAATCCGCGGACGGTGAGGTGCTTGCCGACCAGTGTCGAGGTGTCGACCCACATGGGTTCGTCCCTGGCCCAGGAATAGCTGACCAACCATCCACCGTCGGACAGCAATTCGAGCAGCCGCGCCACCCCCGCACCACCGACGGCCTCCACTGCCAGCGCCACTCGCGCGTCGCCGATCAGTGCTCGAACATCGCCGACCGTATCGGGGTCATCGACGTGGACCACGTCGGCCCCGGCTGCTGTGAGCTCGGCGAACGTTGCGTCGTCACGGGCTAGGTTGATCGTCTTCAGTCCACGAAGTTTGGCTAGCGCGATCAATGACCGTCCCACACCGGAGTTCGCGGCGTTCTGAACCACCCAGTCACCGGGCTGCAGCGGGGTGCATTCACTGAGCATCAACCCTGCCGTCGGGGGGTTGCTGCCCAGCATCGAGTACTGCTCGATGTCGCCGCCGGGCGGGAGTGCGAACAGGCCGTCGGCGGGCAGGACGAGGCGCTCACGCCACGCACCGGCATACAGGGGTAGCACGACCAGATCGCCGACGTGAAGTCCATCGACCTCGGCGCCAGTGGCAAGCACGCGGGCGACCCCCTCCGCGCCTGGTATGTGGGGCAGGGGTGGTCGCGCCAGCATGCCGGCGATAACCAGTAGGTCGTGTTTGTTCAACGGCGAGACCTCAACGCCCAACAGAACCTCATGCGGACCCGGTGGCGGCGGCTCCTCGATGTCGACGAGGCGGAGCACCTGCGCGGGGTCGCCGAACTGTTCAATTTGGATGGCGCGCATATTAATTCCTCTCCATCGAGGCGGGGCCGCTGTGTGGGCGTGCCTAACGGATACGCTCTATTAACCCGCCGGAAGCTGTCAACGACCGACGGCGCTTCAGAGTTGATTTCCGCGCCAAGGGCTCGGTCATGCCCGATAGGGAATCAAGATTGCCCCGAAGGTCGCCCCTAGGCGCCTCACACCGAACGCACAGGCTCGGAAATATGGAGCTGGTACCGACAGCTTTTCACGGTCGGTAGGAGCAGTCATGAATGACTCAACGCGTGCCAGCGGTGATCCTGTCGCATCACAACTCGAAAAAAAGGTGCCTGCGCAGAGCGAGCTCGTGCCCGAGGTCGACGACGCTGATGCCCTCGATGCCCGGACGATAATCGCGTTGCAGTGCGTGGCCGGGAGCGGGGCGAGTGAGGCGACCCCTCCCGACACGAAGGCGCCGTCAGATCGTGATTCGCAGCCCGCCGTCGCTCGCGCTCATCCCCTCGACGCGCGGACGATCATCGCCCTGCAGCGCTTGACCGGCAACGCGACGGTTACCAGACACGTCATGCGAGCCCGCGTTGGCCCGCCATATGCGGCCGGACGAGCATCCCCGCTCGTCGGTTCCCAGTACGCGCGCCCCGGGCACGCCAGCATTCAACGTCAGAATCATTCCGGCCAAGACCCCGCCGTCCCGGCTCCGAGCGGAGGCGACAGCGAAACTGAAGAGCGCTACCGGTTCGACTATCAGGGTCGGACCTACGTCATGACCAAGGCCGAGCTGAACGACTTCAAAAGCCAGTTGACGAACAAGCTGCGCGATGGAGAAGGTTTCTCGCTCAAAAACAAATATCTGCTTCTAGTCGACAACTGGGGCACTATCAGACTGCTCAACGAGCAGCACCGAGTGATCAGTTGGTTCTGCGAATACTTCAGCGGCGGCGCGTTGGACGACGGTGTGCTCGACACTGCCCAGGCTCAGGTCGAGGAGGCATGGGCGGCGCTGGACGGCAACGACATCGTTGCGGCGACCGAGAGGCTAGCCCTCGCCGAGGCCGCGGTCAACGAAGCGGTCGACCACCACAACACATACATGAACGCCCTCTACGGCGGCGGCGAGACGACCATCACGTTGCTCGAGATCACCCAAACTGCAGCATTCGCGGTGGCCTCGGTGGCGGGCGGCGCGGCCTTGATGGCCGCAACCGAAGTGGGCGTCGTTGCCGCATCAGCGATTTCCGGGGGCGGCACAGCACTGCTAGGTAGCCTTGCAACCCACGTACCGCAGGCAATTGGTGGCGAGGAGAAGATCGGCGAGGCTGCTATCAAGATCATCCTCGACACCGGTCTGAACGCGGCGGGTGCGGCACTAGCCGCGAAGGTGTTGCCTGGCGTGACTGAAAAGCTTACGGCCAAGATCGCGAGTTCGATCAGCAAGGAGGTCATGGCAAAGCTCGGTGAAAACGCTGTCAGACAGCGGATCAACGACGCGCTCGTCGGCGGCCTGGGCAATGTCATTCAGGGGATCTTCGGCGACCTACGCGGGTTGGTCACATCGGAAACGACCTGGGTGCAGTTCATCGAGCACATCGTCACGAACCTTGTCGCCGGCGGCATCATGGGCGCGTTCGCGGCCAAGATGCCGTGGAGCCGCACGGAGCACGCATGGAACAAGATGGTCGGCCGTGCCGGAGATCCCAAGGTGGAGCTCAGCCCCCGAGAGCTGGAAAGAATCTTGGACGATGTGCAAAAGGGCTTGGAGGAAGCGCTCGCGTCCGCGGCAAAGTGACACGCGGACGCCCCGCAGTGCGCCCGCGAGCCGATAGCGTATTGGCGCTGTCCAACAGAAGGATCGGTTGACTGGTGTCTAGTCGCCAACCCTACCGGTAGCCGGACCATATATTTGGTCTGGTCAGCCGTTCACCCGTGGTGGCCAGGCGCCGGGATATCGTCGTGTCGAATCTGGTTGCCGCCGGCGCGTTTTGCCTCATACATCGCGCGGTCGGCGGCCTCGATAAGGCCCTGAAGCGTTGGACCGATGTCGGTGTCATCTACCGCGAGTCGGACGGTACTGAGCCCTATGCTGGCCGTAACGCCCCAAGGTGCCGTGGCAATGGCCTGACGCATTGCCTCCGCGGTTTGAAGCGCTTCTTGCGCGGAGAGCGTCATCGCGGCCAGGAACTCCTCTCCGCCGACCCGCGCGATGAGCGTTTCCTCGCCACCTGCGTGCCGCAACATGTCAGCGACCTCGATGAGAATACGGTCTCCGGTTGCATGCCCGTGAGTATCGTTGATGCGCTTGAAATTATCGAGATCGATCATCAGGATGCTGAGACGCCGCCCGCCCTTTCCCGCCGCGACGAGCTTCGGTGTCGACCGATAAAAGCCCCGTCGGTTACGCAACCCGGTCAGTGAATCAGTCGACGACGTCATTGAGACGACCGAGAGCCAGTGCACGAGTACTTGACCGCAGAAGGGTACGGCGAGGACCCCCGTGGTGAGGAACAGCAGTTTGGCCGCGGCCATTGGTAGGTCGTCGGTGGCGGAGATTCGTGCGGTGCATATCAGGGCAACGGCCAATGCGCTGCCGAGCGTGAAAACCAGGAGCCGAGCGGAGTGCAAGAACGCCACATAGCCCGCCAGGCCACCAAATGCGGCGCAGACCATTAGTCCGGTGCCCGGGTTGGGTTGCATGAGGCAAACCACGGCAATGGCTGTGGTCCCGGTGATCGAGAACAGCCGCGAGCACAACCGCGTGGGCCAGGTGAGTAGCCACACTACCGACATCGCCACCAGGCTGGCGACGACCGCGATGCCAACTACACGCTGGATCGTGGATTGCAGACCTAGTGGGCTGATCACCAGGAGTGACGTCGCCACGGCCAGGTTGGCCATGATTGCGACCATCAAGAAGCGCACCCCGAGTGCTAGGTTGCGGGCGGCAAGGTAGTCCGACAGCCAGTCATAGTGATCTGGCTGTCGCCACCACAGTTGGATCCAGCCCACTTATCGACCCGCCCGATGCGCGAGCGCGCCTATGACTTCCCCCGGCCGTTTCCCCACGTTTCTCCAGCTGTCGTCACGCGCAGTCTCCCTGATTGGCCGCGTCAGCGCTCGTCAGCGAACAACTTAGTGGTGACGAGCGGGGTGCGGGCCAGATCGATCGGCATGCGTACTCCAGGTGACTGCTCGCTGCCCAGTTTGATGATCGGCGACTCAACCTGTGATCTTGCTGGCAAGCCCCGTCTCCACCCGCTTGACGTCACAACATCAATCGAGACGCGCCGGAGCGTGCCAGTGCACGATCGGATTGCCGTCGGCGGTTGCGCACCATCATGAGGAACCCTGCCTGCCTGTGTCGACGCAAACGGTGGCAGCCCTAGCTGCGCATCTAGCGATTTCCCAAGTACCGCAGCCACATACGAGCACGAGGGCACGATTCTCATAATCCGGCGCCGCTTGAACGTTGCCACCGATGATCGTCCACGTGACACATGTCACCAATCGGATTGACGCCGTTCAGCGCGTTGGCGTGAACCAAAGACCGTTTCAGATCGTGTTCCTAGCAAAGAGACCAGAGGGAGGATTGCCGTGTCGTCAGTGTGTTCTCGTCGCGCGCAGTTGGTCTGTCGTCTTCTCTGCACGCGACGATGACAGCCACAATCATCGACAATCCCGATGTCGTTGTGATCGGTGCGGGTCCGGCCGGTCTCGCCGTCGCGCGCGAGCTCGAGCATCACCACAGTGTGAGACCACTGGTGTTGGACCGCGCTGCGGCACCGGCGATTTCGTGGCGCACGCGCTATGACAACTTCCGCCTGAACACGAACGGATTCTTGTCACACCTTCCTGGACAACGGATTCCATTGACGGCTGGCCGATGGCCCACCAAGGAAGACATGGTTAGCTACTTCGACCGATACGCCCGCCGACAGCGCATCGCGCTGCAGCTCGGTTGTGACGTCAGCCGCGTCGACGTCGTGGCAGGCAAGTGGCACGTCGAGACATCGTCGGGTGACATCCCCGCGTCGGCCGTCGTCCTCGCCACGGGCAACTATCGGACGCCGACGATCCCTCGGTGGCCCGGCATGAGTTCTTTCGACGGGGAGTTCGTGCACTCCGGCGATTTCTCCAACGCCTGGCCATATTCTGGCCGCGACGTGCTCGTCGTGGGCGCGGGCAACTCCGGCGCAGACATCGCGGTCCAGCTAGCTGACGCCGGCGCGCGCCGTGTTTGGCTCGCCGTGCGCACACCGCCACATCTGGTACGGCGGGCCATGGGACCCATTCCCTCCGATGTCTTTCTCGAGCTGTTCGCCCGAGTCCCCGCGAGGACAGTCGATCCAGTGATCGGCCGCCTCAACCGCCTCTTATGGGGGGACTTATCTCCTCTGGGCTTCGGCACGCCGCCGCTTGGGCTGAAAGCGACAGTCGAACAACGAGGCCGCATCCCGACGCTGGCCGATGAGCTGATCGACCGTGTGCGGGCCGGTCGCGTCAAGGTCGTCGGTGCCCTCACGGCAATCGAAAATGGCTGCATCCTTCTGGCCGACGGCAGCTCCATTGCGCCGGAGGCGATCATCGCCGCGACCGGCTTCAACCCGGATCTCGAAGGTCTGGTGGGGCATCTTGGTGTTCTCGGGGAGGACGGCAACCCGCGCGGTGGATTCGCATCCCACCTCCGGAACGGACTGTTCGCCATCGGATACGGCATTCCGCCCAATGCCCCACTCAGGGCAATCCGTCTGAACGCCACGCCGTTAGCACGTGAGGTCGCCGCCTATCTCGCAACCGCATCGTCCGCGGATGGCGTCGAATACGGCCACACAAGTAAATACAGGAGCCTTTCCAGCTCGACCAAGGCAGCGTCGCCCTGACCACCGATTCCATGCGATGAAACACAAGGAAACACAATGGCTTTACTGACCGCCGAGAGATTCTTCCTCCGTGAGGAGCACGGATACGAGACGGCCCGTCGACAAACCGTATGGAACGGCTTAGTTCCGGACCGTTTTCCCGACGTGATCGTGCAAGCCCAAAATGCCGACGACGTCGTCGCCGCGATCCGCTATGCACGAGCCCATGACCATCAGGTCGGCGTACGGTCGGGCGGACACAGCTGGGCAGCCAATCACCTTCGCGATGGTGGCCTGCTCCTCGACGTCAGTCGCCTCGATCACTGCAACGTCGACGCTAGTCGGCTCACGGCACAAGTGGGTCCGGGCAAGATCGCGAGCGAGTTCGCGAAAGAGCTTGATTCGCAGGGCCTTTTCTTTCCCGCGGGCCATTGCGAAGGCATTTGCCTCGGTGGCTTCCTATTGCAGGGCGGATACGGGTGGAACAGCAAGGTGCTCGGGATGGCCTGCGAGAGCGTGCTCGGGCTGGACGTCGTCACCGCAGAGGGTGAGCAAATCTACTGTGACGCCGAGAATCATCCCGACCTCTATTGGGCGGCGCGCGGCGCAGGACCAGGCTTCTTTGGAGTTGTCACCTCCTTTACGCTTCGGCTTCACCCGCGCCCGCCCGCCGTGGGCACGTGCCTATACGTGTATCCGATCGAACTCGCGGAGGAAGTATTTACCTGGGGACGCTCGATCGTCCCCGAGGTCGACGACCAAGTCGAGCTGCAGATATTAACTACGCGCAGTCTTCCTGGCATCGGACTCGACCAGCCAGGTATCGTCATCGCGTCGCCGGTGTTTGCCGAGTCCGAAGAGAAAGCGGCGAAAGCCCTTGCGGTGCTTGGGACATGCCCGGTTGTCGATCGTGCGATAGTCAATGTGCCGTATGCGCCCACCACTTTGGCCGACTGGTACGGCGTCATTATGACGAACTATCCCGAGGGTCATCGCTACATCGCCGACAACATGTTCACATCGGCCTCCAGCGAAGAACTGCTACCGGGCATCCGCAAGATCATCGAAACCATGCCCCCGCATCCTGCGCACTTCATTTTCACGGGCTGGAAACCGTCGTCGATCGATCGCAGGGAAATGGTGTGCGGCATGGACGATGAGATCTACATGGCGCTCTATTCCGCCTGGAAGGATCCTGCCGACGACGAAAGGTACGGTGACTGGGCGGGGTCGAACATGGCGGCAATGTCGCACCTAGCGACATGCACTGCTCTTGCTGACGAGAATCTCGGGCGGCGCCCGTCGAAGTTCATTACCGACCAAAACATGGCGCGTCTGGACGCTGTGCGTGCGGCGTACGACCCGGAGAATCGGTTTCACAGCTGGATGGGCCGGCCGTGAACAGATCGCTGGACGCAAAACCGGCTGCGCCGCTTCGGATTCTCGTTGTCGGCGCCGGTGTAGGCGGCATTTCCGCTGCTCGCGGATTGTTGCGCGACGGACACGACGTCACGGTCTTCGACCAGCGGCCGCAACCGCAACCCGGCGGCGGCGCGGTGACCATCTGGTCCAACGGCGCAACGGTTCTGGCGCAGTTGGGCGTCGATATGGACGGGGCCGGTGAGCTGCTGTCGTCACTTCGGGTCATGCTGTCCAGCGGCCGCCGGCTCAGCACTGTGGACTTGGCTGCGATGGTCGACCGTATGGGTGCGCCGATCCGGATGGTCCCACGTCGAGTTCTCCTCGATCGGTTGATGGAAGGCTTTCCGTCCCATCGGATCCGATGCAATTCCCGCGTCGTCGACGTCTTCACGGGCCGCAACGGCGTGCGTATCGGGTTCGAAGACGGCACAACGGCCGAGGGGGACGTGCTCATCGGTGCGGACGGCTTGCACTCGGTGGTGCGAGACGTCGTCGGCGCAGAGCCCGCACAGCCGACCGGCTGGTGCAGCTGGCAGGGTCTGGTCAGTCTGCCGGACTTGGCCGACAAAAACGTTGCGCTCAATGTCATTGGTGCGCATGGAAACCTCGGCATCTGGCCGGCTGGAGGTACCCAGGTGCAGTGGTGGTTCGACCTGCCATGGTCGGCCGACTCGGTCAGGCCGGCACGCCCGATCGACATGATCCGATCTCATTTCACGGGATGGTCGGACTCGGTTGATCGAGTACTTGCGGTATTGACCGACGACGATCTCGCTCCTTCCCCTTACCCGCACTTTCGGCATCCGATTCCTGACGGGACGCAACAAGGTCCCGTCACATTGCTTGGTGATGCCTCGCATACGATGCCGCCCTTCCTCGCGCAGGGGACCAATATGGCCCTCCTCGACACGATGGTCTTGTGTGAAGCGCTCTCCGGCCGCCGAGAGGACACGGGCCGCTCGACGATTGATGTGTCCCGCGCGCTCCGTTGGTATGAGAAGACGAGGCGACGCAAGGTCGCGGCCGTGTCGTGGCTGGCGTCTGTGCAGGTGTCCCGGAGTGAGTCCGTGCTGAGGCCGGCGGCGATGATCCCGGACCGAACAATGACATGGGCACTGACGACATTTCTCCGCTTAGTGAGTCACCGCCGCACGTCCGCGAAGATCAGCCGGCAACTTGAGGCCGCCACCACCAACAGACTGATTAACGGCGACGAAGCGCTCGCCCGGCGTAGCCAGTGGGCGTGATGTCGTCAACCAGCAGGGTCCCTCCTGCCAGACTCGCCCGCCTCGTGGAGCGGATTCGCCATCTCTTGCTCCGGCTTCATCAACGGCTGGTGCCCGCGCCCGCCGCCATGATGGAGATGATTGTCGCCACATGGATATCGCAATCCATCACCGCCGCAGCCCAACTCGGTATCGCCGATGCGCTCGCTGACGGGCCATTGCCGGTCGCCGAGTTGGCATCCCGGGTCGGCGCGGATGCGGACGCGTTGAATAGGCTTCTGCGGGCATTGGTCAGCCGGGGCGTGTTCCGCCAGCGTCACGACGCCCGATACGAGCTGAATTCGCTTGCGAGAACACTGTGTTCCGACGCACCCGTCTCGTTGACGCATGCGGCGCAGTTCTACGGATCGCGGGAGCAACGCGAGCGGTGGACAGAGCTCGTCGAGTCAATCCGGACGGGAAATACGGTCGTCCCCGGTCTGCGCGGTAAGGAGGCGTTCGACTACTTCGCCGACAAGCCCGAGCTTGCCGAACTCTTCAATCAGACGATGACAAGTATTTCCAACCTGACGCTGGCGCCCGTGGTCGCCGGGTACGACTTCAGCCACTACGCGACGGTCGTCGACGTCGGTGGTGGGCACGGATCGCTGCTTGCAGCCATTCTCGAGGCGGCGCCGGATTCGCGGGGCATCCTCTATGACCTGCCATCGGTTGTCGCCGACGCCCCCAAAGTGTTTTGCGAGCACAATGTTGCCGACCGGGTACATATCACCGAAGGGTCATTCTTCGACCAAATTCCGGACGGCGGTGACGCATATGTCCTCAAGAACATCATGCACGACTGGGCCGACGAGAAGGCCATCAAGATCCTGCGGAACGTCCGCGCCGCGGCCGATGCGAGGGCCACGGTGCTGCTCATCGAGTTCGTCATCCCCGAACACCACCGTGATTTCCCTGGAAAGTGGGTGGACCTGGAGATGTTGCTGAATTTAGGAGCCCGTGAACGCACGGCGGCCGAGTACGGCGACCTGCTCGGGAAGGCTGGATTTCGGATAACACGGGTGGTGCAAACCGCGTCGCCGCTCAGCGTCGTAGAAGCGAGAGTCGGGTAGCGACGCCTCCACGAGGAACGCGACACCGCGAGGTAGCTACCGTGTCGAGTTGGACAGTGGGTGGCCTGCGACGACGTCGTCTCAGTCGAAACATCCGAAGCGAATGTTTAGCTCTTCCCGCGGTGAAGACCGACCACGGACCTAGTCGTCAATAGATTCGTACTGCGTTCTTGAGGCAAAATTTGCTGTATCTCCGGCGCGCCGAGCGTTGATTCGACACGCCGCTAAGTAGCCTGAAGGCGCTCACAGACTTACGGCATACCGGAGGGTGAAGCGGGTGAGTGACGATCCGCTGATTGATGCGATGACAGGTGCGGTCGACAGCGCCCCCGATTCCGTCGTGCTCAGGGTGCACCTAGCCCAACTCCTGTTCGACAGATCCCGTCACGCCGAGGCGATAATCCAATGCGGTGTCGCTTTACTCCGCGATCCAACGCATAGGACGGCATTGCAGGTACTCGAGCGGTGCGCATTGGCCCTGACAACCCAGGCACGATTCGCCGAAGCCAGGCTAGCGACCGAAAACCAATCGTCGCGCACGCCAACGAGTCCCGATCACACACTCGACCTCGGCATCGTCGAACCCATCCCCGAGTCCGCCGACATCCGACGCGGACGTCACTCTGCGGGCGACGAACTTGACTACGACGAGGCTCGTGACGACATACCGATCAACCACCTCGAGTTCGACCGGCTCCTCCACCCGGTCGCTCCCGCTGGCAACGGGTGCTGCGCCACGCCATCCACGCGGAATCGGCTCGCTGACACGGTGGGACGCGCAGAGGTCGCGGCTTACCGAGCTGAGGTCGTGCACGCACTCGTCGACTTCACCGAGTGTGACATGGACGACGTGGATGTCGGCCCGGCAAGTTTCACGTCGACACCCGAGGCCAACCAGCTCATCCTCGACGATCCGTTTGCCTTCCTCCTCGGGGTCGTCTTCGACCAGTGCATTCCCACCGAGTACGCCTGGCGCGCGCCGCATGACCTCCAGCAACGCCTCGGTCATCTCGACCCGTTCCGGATCGCGAAAGACCACCAAAGCGTCCGGCGCGCAATCGGATCAACCTCGATGCGGTCAGCCGATGACATGTCGGCAAAGGTGGTGTCGGTGGCACAGTTCGTGTGCGATCGATACCACGGGGACGTCGAAATCATCTGGCGAAACAACCCCACCGCTCGCGACGTGCACGACCAACTCAGTCAAATCCCCGGCATCGGACCGCAGAAGGCGGCGATGGCCGTGCAGATGCTTCGACGGGACTGCGGCGCCGCCATCCGAGACGTGCCGGGTTCCGACATCGCCTTTGACATGCACGCCCGGCGAGTTCTGCTCCGCACAGGTCTGGCCGAGGTCGACGAGCTAGGTCATATGCAGGCGGTCGTGCGCGACGCCGACCCGACGCGCGGCGCCGGAATCGGTCTGCCCGCGTGGCAGATCGGCAGGACATGGTGCCGAGCGGAAATCCACTGGTGCGAATCATGCCCGCTAACCTCGGCGTGCCCCAAGCACATTGAAAGTTCACCAGGCGCAGCGCCACTGAACCGGTCAGCCGGCAACGGCGCGTCGTCGTCGTACCGGATCGCCGGTGACTGCGCCTGACTGGGCATCAGGCCAAAAAGCAGCAACTTAATCCGCATCTCCGAGCGTGCAGTGTCTAGACC
>NZ_JAVHWM010000140.1:0-72450 GCF_032159765.1 Mycobacterium sp.
GTCTTGTCAAAGCCGTTGTCCAGCAGCGCCTGTGGCCAATACTCGCGCAGGTCGATGCCGACAGTCCGGCGCGTTGCGGCGGGCTTGAGACCCAGGTCGGCGAGCGTCTTCGTCTTGAACTCGATGACCGCGGGTTGATCGAGTTCGTATACGACAGTGCCGTCCGGCCACGGCAGACGGTACGCGCGGGCGTCCAACCCGGATGCCAGGATCACGGCCTGACGCACACCCGCGGCTGCTCCATCGGTAAACATCCGGTCGAAGTGCCGTGCGCGGACCGCTGACCCTTCGGCTCCGCGGCGGACATTGAACGCCGGGTCCACGCTGGACAGGTCGATCTCTCCGTCGAGGATCCGGTTGAAGAAGTCAAGGCCGACCGCGCGCACCAGAGGTTCGGCGTAGGGGTCGTCGATCAGCCCCTCACGGTTAGCGAGGACCCGCTGGCCGGCGACCATGGTCGCAGTGGCTCCGACACTGGACGCCAAATCCCATGTGTCGTTGTCAGTTCTGGGCATGATGCCTTCTCAGCCTTTGATAGCGGTCACGGCGAGTGCCTTTCGCAGTGCCGAGGTGTCGTCGTCGGTGGGCAGCTCCAGGCCGTGTTCGGCGAACAGCTCCGCTCTGGTCTGCGTTGACACCTGCCAGCCCCGCGCGGCCAGGTAATCGGTCGGTGCATTGCGTTCGCCGTGGTACATCAGATCGGAGAGGTCTAGGTCGAAGCCGCGCTCTTTCCACTGCTTGGCCATTTCTCGTTGGCGCTCTGCAATCGCCGTGGGACCGTCCGGGTGATATTCGGTGCCGATGCGGCTTCCGGGCGCGGACAGCGCCGTGATTTCGTCGAAGAGGCGGTCCTGCGCCTCGGGCGGTAGATACGCGAGCAGGCCCTCGGCGCTCCAGGCGGTCGGCGTGTTTGTGTCGAAACCGTTGGCGCGCAACGCCGCCGGCCAATCATCGCGCAGATCCACCGCGATCGGCCGGTGCTCGGCACCGGGCTGGGTCCCGAGTGATGCCAGCGTGCTGGTCTTGAAGTCGATGACCGCCTGCTGGTCGATCTCGAAGACGACCATGCCGTCTGGCCACGGCAGCCGGTACGCGCGCGAATCCAGACCGGAGGCCAGAATGACGGCCTGCCGGATGCCGGCCGCAGCAGCAGTGACGAAGAAGTCGTCGAAGAATTTTGTTCGTATGGCGATCATGGCGATCACCCCCGCCGGGGTGAATTGCGGGCTGTCCGATCCACTGACAGGGATCTCGCCGTCGAGGAGCCGGGTGAAGAACTCGATGCCGACGGCCCGAACCAGCGGCTCGGCGAACGGATCGCTGATCAACGGATCCTGTTCGCTGCTCGCCATCGCGCGCGCTGAGGCCACCATCGTGGCCGTCGCGCCGACACTGGACGCGAGATCCCAGCTGTCGTCGTCAGTCCGCGTCATCGCCCATTTCCCAGCACTCCGGTCAGATACAGCATCTCGCCCCAGGTCGACGGGCTGTCCGGCGGTGGCTCCAATCCGTACCGGACGAACAGCTCCCGCGCCGTCGAGCCGTGCGTCTGCCAGCCGTGGTCGGCGAGGTAGTCAGGAACCGGGGTGCGCTCGCCGATGTAGACCAGGTTCACAAAATCGATGTCGAAGCCGTGGTGGGCCCAGCGATCCGATGCGGTCTGCATCCGCTCCCTGATCTCCTCAGGACTGAATTGGCCTGGGTTGCTGGCGGTTTCGCAAGCGAAGCGGCTGCCCGGCACGCTCAGGGCGGTGATGTTGTCGAGCAGCCGGTCCTGAGCCTCCGGCGGCAGGTAGCCCAGCAGGCCTTCGGCGATCCACGCCGACGGCTTGCCGGGGTCAAAGCCGGCATCGCGCAGCGCAGCGGGCCAGTCCTCACGCAGATCGACCGCGACGTTGCGGTGCTCCGCTGCCGGATGTGCGCCCAATTCCGCCATCTTCGTGGTCTTGAACTCGATCACGGCCGGCTGGTCTATCTCGAACACAACGGTGCCGTCCGGCCACGGCAGTCGATACGCGCGGACGTCCAGACCCGACGCCAGGATCACCGCCTGACGGATGCCGGCGGCTGTCGCGTCGGCGAAGAAGTCGTCGAAGAATTTTGTGCGCACGGCCATGGCGTCGGCGAACCGCAGCGCTGCGCCTGCAGCGTCGTCGTCGTCGGAGTCGGCTTCATCGGCCAGCGTCGCGAAGTCGATCTCCCCGCTGGCGAGCTTGGTGAGTGGTTCGACCCCCACCGCCTCGACCAGCGGCTCGGCGAACGGGTCGCTGATCAGCGCGTCGTCCTTGCGCGTCGCCGCCGCCCTGGCGGCCGCGACCATCGTTGCGGTGATGCCGACGCTTGACGCCAGATCCCAGGTGTCGTTGTCGGTGCGGGCCATCGTCGCTCCTTAGGCGAAGCATCGTCGCGAATGTATTACTTAGTTGATGTAACTGTACGCCGTGAGACTGGACGCCCGAAGCCTTGCGGAGGCCCGCAAACGGGAGGTGGCGTCGACACCAACTGCTACTCTCGTAGACTGTTTGTCGCCTGACCTCCGGCTAGACAAAACCATGTCTGGGGCGGGTCGGTACGACGTAATTAAGACTAAACCCGCGCTGGTCCCGCCAGCCCCATTGCATGCCGTCGATGTCCGGCTGCGCAGGAGGAAGAGTGCTCTCGGCTTTCATCTCGTCGTTGCGGACGGCCGACCTGCGAAGCAAGATCCTGTTCACGCTAGGGATGGTGATCCTCTACCGCGTCGGCGCGACGCTGCCGTCCCCCGGCGTGAACTACGCGAACGTCGACAAGTGCATCTCGAACATCAGCAGCGACAACGCGCAGATCTACTCGCTGATCAACCTGTTCTCCGGGGGTGCGCTGCTGCAGCTGTCGGTGTTCGCGGTCGGCGTCATGCCCTACATCACCGCTAGCATCATCGTCCAGCTGCTCACCGTCGTCATCCCGCGCTTCGAGCAGTTGCGCAAAGAGGGTCAAGCGGGCCAAGCGAAGATGACCCAGTACACCCGGTACCTGGCGATCGCCCTGGCCATCCTGCAGGCCACCAGCATCGTTGCGCTGGCCAACACCGGCAACCTCCTGCAGGGCTGCAAGCTCGACGTCATCCAGGGCCAAAGCGACGGGCTGAACATCTTCACCCTCGGGCTCATCGTGCTCGTGATGGCCGCCGGCGCCGCACTGGTGATGTGGATGGGCGAGCTGATCACCGAGCGCGGCATCGGCAACGGCATGTCGCTGCTGATCTTCGCCGGCATCGCCGCCCGCATCCCCGCCGAGGGCAAGACCATCTACGACACCAGCGGCCCCGCCATCTTCGCCGCGGTGTGCGTCGCAGCCTTGCTGATCATCATCGGCGTCGTGTTCGTCGAGCAGGGCCAGCGCCGTATCCCCGTGCAGTACGCCAAGCGCATGGTGGGCCGGCGCATGTACGGCGGCACGTCGACCTACCTGCCGCTGAAGGTCAACCAGGCCGGCGTCATCCCCGTCATCTTCGCCTCGTCGCTGATCTACATCCCGCACCTGATCACTCAGCTGGTGCGCGGCAGCAAACCAGCCGGCAGCACCTGGTGGGACAAGTTCGTCAGCACCTACCTCACGGACCCGAGCAGCTTGGTGTACATCGGGATCTACTTCGGGCTGATCATCTTCTTCACGTACTTCTACGTGTCGATCACGTTCAATCCCGACGAGCGCGCCGACGAGATGAAGAAGTTCGGCGGCTTCATTCCCGGCATCCGGCCGGGCAAACCCACCGCCGACTACCTGCGTTACGTGCTGAGCAGGATCACCCTGCCGGGGTCGATCTACCTCGGCCTGATCGCGGTCCTGCCGAACCTCTTCCTCGAGCTCGGCGCCTCTGGCGGCGCCCAGAACTTGCCGTTCGGCGGAACAGCGGTTCTGATCATGATTGGTGTGGGATTGGATACGGTCAAACAGATCGAAAGCCAGCTCATGCAGCGAAACTATGAAGGGTTCCTGAAGTGAGAGTCGTATTGCTCGGCCCGCCAGGCGCCGGTAAAGGAACGCAAGCCGAAAAGCTCTCGGAGAAGCTCGGAATCCCGCAGATCTCCACCGGGGATCTGTTCCGCAGCAATATCGCCGATGGCACCGAGCTCGGCCTGGAAGCCAAGCGCTATCTGGACGCCGGCGACCTGGTGCCGTCGGAGCTCACCAACGCGCTCGTGGACAAGCGGCTGGATGAGCCCGACGCCGCAGCCGGGTTCATCCTCGACGGCTACCCCCGCTCGGTCGCCCAGGCCGAGGCACTGACCCACATGCTCGAAACCCGCAATCTCACGCTGGACGCGGTACTGGAGTTCCGGGTGTCCGAGGACGAGCTGTTCAAGCGCCTGAAAGAGCGCGGCCGCGCCGACGACACCGAAGACGTCATCCGCAACCGGATGAACGTCTACCGCGACGAGACCGCTCCGCTGCTGGAGTACTACGACGGAACCGTGAAGCCGGTCGACGCCGTGGGCAGCACCGACGAGGTGTTCGCCCGGGCGCTGCGCGCGCTCGGCCGGTGATCGCCCTACCCGGGCTGCGCACCCGCAAAGTGGTGGGGCAGCGCACGGCGTCCGAACTCGATGCGATGGCCGCAGCAGGGGCTCTGGTGGCGGCCGCACTGCGAGCGGTCCAAGCCGCCGCGAAGGCGGGAGTGTCCACCAAGGAGCTCGACGAGGTCGCCGAGTCGGTGATTCGCGACGGGCACGGCACACCGTCGTTCCTCGGCTACCACGGCTTCCCGGCGACCATCTGCTCGTCAGTCAATGACCGTGTCGTGCATGGCATTCCATCGGCGACGGAGGTCATCGCGCAGGGTGACCTGGTGTCCATCGACTGCGGCGCGATCATCGACGGTTGGCATGGCGACGCCGCCGTCACGTTCGGCGTCGGAGAGCTGATCCCGGTCGACGAGGCGCTGTCGGCGGCGACGAGGGAGTCCATGGAAGCGGGAATAGCGGCGATGGTTCCCGGTAATCGGCTCACCGACGTCTCCCACGCGATCGAGCAGGGCACGCACGCCGCTGAGGAGCGCTACAACCGGTCATTCGGCATCGTCGAGGGCTACGGCGGCCACGGCATCGGCCGCCGCATGCACATGGACCCGTTTCTGCCGAACGAGGGGCCGCCCGGCCGGGGGCCCTACCTGGCGGCGGGATCGGTGTTGGCCATCGAGCCGATGCTGACCCTGGGGACGTCGAAGACCGCCGTACTGGATGACAAGTGGACAGTCGTCACCACGGACGGCTCGCGTGCGGCACACTGGGAGCACACGGTGGCTGCCACTGACGACGGACCGCGCGTCCTGACAGCAGGCTAAAGAGTCGCTGCACTGAACCGGAGTGGCGGCGGATACGTGTCACCACCGGGAGGTCGGTGATGGAAGCTTCGGAGACAGCACTCATGAAGGTGCTGTTCGATGAGCACGCTGCGGCTCTGTGGCGTTATGCCATGCGGCTCACTCAGGACCGAGCCCGCGCGGAGGACGTCGTGCAGGAGACGCTGCTGCGGGCATGGCAGCACCCTGAGGCGGTCGACGACGGCGAACGCTCGGCGCGTGCGTGGCTCTTCACCGTCGCCCGTAACATGATCATTGACGAACGGCGCAGCGCACGATGGCGCAACGAGGTCGGGACCGAGGACCTCAGCGAGGTTGCTCCCGAGGACACCAAGCCCAACGAGGTGGACTCCGCGCTCGACAAGTTGCTGATCGGCGACGCGATGGCACAGCTGTCGGCCGACCACCGTGCGGTGATTCGGCGGTCCTACTATCTCGGGTGGTCGACCGCCCAGATAGCGGCGGATCTCGACATCGCCGAGGGCACGGTGAAGTCCCGACTGCACTACGCGATCCGCGCGCTGCGACTGACACTGCAAGAAATGGGGGTGACGCGATGAGCAATCCGTCAGGCGTGACGCCCTTTGGCCGCGACTCGGGCCTCGGCCGCGACGCCCACGAATACGCGACGTGGGACGCCGCCTATGTGCTGGGCTCGTTGTCCTCGGCCGAGCGACACGAATTCGAATCACACATGCGCACGTGCAAGTCGTGCCGGCAGGCTGTTGCCGAGATCAGCGGCATGCCCGCGTTGTTGTCCCGCCTCGACCGCAAGGATGTCGAGGCGATCGACGCCGGGCAGGCCGACGACGCACCGCCGCCCCTGCGCCCGGAACTGCTGACGTCGATGTTGACCAAGGTGAAGTGGCGTCGTCGGCGCACCCGGGTGTGGACGTTGAGCGTGGCGGCAGCCGCGGCCGTCGTACTGAGCGTGGGCGTGTTCATCGCGCTGCAGTCAGCTCCGGTGACACCGACTCCGCCGCCGACGGCGCAGGCAAGCTCGACGGCGCTAACGATGACACGGGTCACGCCCAACTCGTTCAACGCGACCGTCACGCTCAGTCCTCACCCGTGGGGTACCCAAATCGAGATGACGTGCACGTACGGAGTGTGGCCCGAGACCGCGGACGGCAAGGACGAGGACGAGACGGGTGACAAGGTCGCCATGGTCGTCGTCGGCCACGACGGAAGCGAGACCCAGGTGGCCACCTGGGTGGCGTTGACTGGAGTCACGGCGTCACCTGCAGGTAGCACGTCGATGCCGATCGAGCAGATCGCCGCAGTGCAGGTGGTTTCCCTTGATAACGGAAACGTTCTGCTTCAACGCGCGCTGTAATCTTCCTCACGCTTTCGAATCACCATGCGGTGAACCGAATTTGCTCGCCGGTCGTGTCTTTAGTAGAAGGCACTTGAGGCAGGTGGGTGAATGGCGAGGCAATACCGGGTGGTCGACCACATCGTCGAGCAGCTTGCCGCGATGGGGATCACCCACATCTTCGGCGTCGACGGCGCGAACATCGAAGATATTTACGACGCCGCACATTTCAGGCCCGATATCACCGCCGTACTGGCCAAGCACGAGTTCTCCGCCGCGACGATGGCCGACGGCCACAGCCGCAGCGGCGCCGGATTAGGCGT
This sequence comes from Mycobacterium sp., assembly GCF_032159765.1. Lineage (GTDB taxonomy): Bacteria > Actinomycetota > Actinomycetes > Mycobacteriales > Mycobacteriaceae > Mycobacterium. The sequence goes on from NZ_JAVHWM010000140.1 coordinate 6,980, forward strand.
TGTCGTTGCCACTTCCGGCGGTGGGGCGCTGAACGTGGTGCCGGGGCTCGGCGAGGCCTACGCCAGCCGGGTGCCGGTGCTCGCGCTGATTGGCCAGCCGCCCACGGCGATCGACGGGCGCGGAAGTTTCCAGGACATGAGCGGTATCAACGGCGCCCTGGACGCCGAGGCGCTGTTCTCTGCGGTATCGGTTTTCTGCCAACGGGTTTCGGCGCCCGCCGACATCGTGCCGGCCCTTGCCCGGGCGTGCGCAGCCGCTCGGTCTGGTGGCCCGGCAGTTCTATTGCTGCCGAAGGACATTCAGCAGGCCGAGATCGACGTCCCGGCAGCACCCGATGCGATTGTGTCGCACAACCAGATCGGCGATCCGCATACGATCGCGCGTGCCCTGCGCCGCGCGGTCGGGCCAGTGACGATCATCGCGGGTGAGCAGGTGGCCCGCGACGACGCGCGCGACGAACTCGAAGCGCTGCGTGCGCAGCTGCGGGCCCGGATCGCCACGGTGCCGGACGCCAAAGACGTAGCGGGCACGCCGGGCTACGGCTCGTCGTCTGCGCTGGGCGTAACCGGTGTTATGGGTCATCCCGGCGTGGCGGACGCGGTGGCGGGCAGCGGCGTCTGCCTGATCGTCGGCACGCGGTTGTCGGTCACGGCGCGCGCGGGCCTCGACGAGGCGTTGGCGTCGGTGCCCGTGGTATCGCTGGGGTCCGCCGCGCCATACATTCCGTGCACGCATGTCCACACGAACGACCTCCGTGGCTCGTTGCGCCTGCTCGCCGTCGCGCTGTCCGGCAACGGCAGGCCCGCCGGGCTTCGGGTGCCGGACCGACTGACCCTCACCGAGCTGTCGCCGCCCCGCTTCGACGGACCGGGCGTGCGCTACCGGGACGCGATGGCCGTGCTGGACGCGGTGCTGCCGGACGGGACGGACATTGTTGTCGACGCCGGCAACACCGGCGCGTCGGCGATCCACTATCTGCCCGCGCGCCGGGACGGCCGGTTCGTGGTCGCGCTCGGGATGGGCGGCATGGGCTACAGCTTTGGCGCCGGGCTCGGGATGGCGTTTGGCGCGATGAGCGCTCGCGCGAAGAGCCAACCAGCACCGCGATCCCGCACGATCGTCATCGCCGGCGACGGCGCATTCTTCATGCACGGCATGGAGATTCACACCGCGCTGCAGTACCGGCTGCCGGTGACCTTCGTCTTGTTCAACAACAACGCGCACGCGATGTGCGTGACCCGCGAACAGCTGTTCTACGACGACCTGTACAGCTACAACCGATTTGGTCCGAGCAGTCTGGGCGCCGGGCTGGCCGCGATGTTCCCGGGTCTGCGGTCCGTTGACGTGTTCGACATCAGTGAGCTGGCCGACGGGCTCGGTGCGGCGCTGGCGGCCGATGGGCCGTCGGTGGTGAGCATCGAGTGTGCCGCCGACGAAATCCCGCCGTTCGCAGCATTTCTCGGCAAGTCAGCATCAAAACCTCAACTGATTAACGATATGAAGGAGAAGTCGCACGATGTCGCTGCCCGCACTTGAGGACATCACCTCACACCGAATCGCAGAACACGGCGTGAGCGAGCCGATCGAGGGCCTGATTCGCGTCGAGACGACCCCGAAGGAACGCGCCACCCCGATCATCATGGACGGGCTCCGGTCGGTGTATCCCCACGACACGGTGTTCGGCGAGTACTGCACAGTCAACGACTACATCGACTGCCCGCCCGACGAGTTGTTCGACTACCTGGCGGACACCCGAAGTCTCGAGGAGTGGACCTACAGCCTCAGAGACTTCGAGCCCACCAGCGAGCCAGACTTGTGGATTGCCTACGACAAGCTTGGCGCACCGAACGAAAACCACAGGGGCAGCCCGATTTTCACGCGGACTGTCGCCAATCCGGAGGCCCGGACCGTCGACTACCACTGCGCCTGGGATCAGGGCGCACACCTGTGGATGATTTACCTGATGCGGGTCGTCGACGCAAAAGTCGTCTTCGACAAGCCAGGCTCGGTGGTGCTGTGGACCAACTGCCACCACCCGTTCTATGACAAGAATCCCTATCCGGAGACAGCACCGCCTAAACGCCCCGTGTGGGTGGGCGATTTCTGGGACATGTTCGGTCCCGGCCATCTGCTGGAGATGAAGAACCTCAAGGCAATTGCCGAATATCGCCACCACAACGGGTTACCGGTCAAGCCGGAATGGATGAAATGAGCACCACAATGAGCGCGCCGAATGTCAGCCTGATCGACGTTTCGACCTATCTGCCCGGAGAGGCCTTGCCTGCCGAGTACTACGCCCAGTTCGCAGAGTCGGATGACTTGCGCGACAACGTGATGTTCCGTGCGCCGAAGTTCCGCCATCACGTCGGCAAGGACGAGAGCGCGATCGACATGATCGAGCGCGCCGCCGCGGGGTTGATCGACCGTCACGGCGAGGAGGCGGTGAGCGGCGCCGACGTGTTGATCACACATACGCAGTTGCCCGACGTTCCGGTCTTCGGCTGCGGCACCGGGTTGGCCGATCGGCTTGGTATGCGCCCAGAGTGGGTGTTCGACCTGCACAACGGCGGATGTGCCGTGTTCGTGCTGATGATGAAGCTGGCGCGCCAACTGCTGACGACGGGCGCGGCCAGTTCGGCGCTTATCGCTCTCGCATCGAACACGGCCGGGCAGGTGTTCGACCAGGAAACGGTGCGGCGCAAGGCTCAAGCCGCAGTGCCGGGTGACGGCGCCGCGGTCGGGCTGCTGACGCTGTCAGACCGGTCACCGATTCTCGACATCGAGTGCCGCAACTTCGGGGAGTACGCCGCCGACATGAGCGTGCAGTTCGACCCCCCGCGCAAGTACTGGGCAGCCGGGCCTGGCGAAGGATCGGTCGGTTTCACCGAAGGCAAGATCACCAAGGTGATGGCCAGAGGGAATAGGCTCGTCCCCGAGGTCTCCTACGCGGTGTGTGACCGAATTGGCATGAAGCCCAAGGAGCTTGACCTCCTCGTTACGAATCAGCCTAACCGGGCGTTTCTGAGGAACTGGCGGGACGCGCTCGAGCTGCCCCAGGATCGCCACGTCGACACGTTCGAGGAGTGCGGAAACCTGTTCGCCGCGGGCATTCCGGTCAACTTCGACCGGGCGGTCACCGATGGGCGCGTCAAGCCCGGCGACGTGGTGATGATGGCCGGCTTCGCGCACGCGGGTGACTTCGCCGGTGCCGCGGCACTGCGGTGGGGCGGTCGCGAGTGAGCGTCTTCCCCGACTACGAGCCCTCGACGCCCGAGCACGTCGCGGCGCTGCCCGATGCCGTGGACCCGTTTGCGCTGTCTCTCAACGAGAATCCTTTCGCGCCGCTACCCGCCGTACAGTCGGCGCTCGTCGCAGCGGTCGCAGCGGCGAACCGTTACCCCGAGTTCTTGCCGCACCGGTTGCGCGGCCTCATCGCCAGCCGGATCGGGGTGAGCGAGGAGCAAGTGGTGATCGGCGCGGGCGCGACGGGTGTGGCGCTGCAAGTCCTGCGGGCCGTGACGAGCCCCGGCGACCGGATCGTGCTGACGTCGCCGACATTCGACGGATACCCGATCTTTGCGCAGATGGCCCGGCTGATCTCGGTGAGCGTGCCGCTCGACGAACACGGACACCACGACCTCGACGCGCTCGCTGATGCGGCCGCCACGGCGAAGGTCGTGGTGCTGTGCCGGCCGCACAACCCGACTGGAACCCTGGAGCCCGCCGAGGACGTGGAGTATTTCTTGAGCCGCGTGCCGTCGGACACCGTGGTGCTGCTGGACGAGGCCTACATCGAGTTCGTCGCACCGGAACATCGGCTCAACGCGATCGATGTGGTGCAGCGGTACCCGAATGTGGTTGTGCTGCGGACATTCTCCAAGGCGTACGGGCTGGCGGGGATGCGCATCGGATACGGGTTCGGGGCACCGGAGTTGGCGAAGTCGTTGTGGACGATGCAGCTGCCGTTCGGGATCGGGATCACCAGCGCCGTCGCCGTCGCGGCGTCATACGACGCGGAAGCCCAACTGCAGCAACGTATTCGCTTTGTCACGAACGAGCGGCGGTTCCTGCAGCGGCGACTGCGGTCGATGGGCATCTACCACACGGATTCGCATGCCAACTTCGTGTACCTGCCGGCACGCGCCGGCCAGAGCTGGCGTGAAGCATTCGACGCGGCCGGCGTGCGGGCCCGCCACTACGCCGACGGGGGAGTGCGGGTGACGATCGGCAGCCGGGCGTCGACGCGCGCCGTGCTCGCCGCGTTGACGTAGCTTCGCGCGAAACTGAAGCTACGGCGACGACACGCCGAACCGCATCGCAGGGGATCCAGATTCGCGGGGTGGCGTTCCCCCCTGCAACTCGCGCAACAGCCGGGCCGCCGCGGCTGAGTGCGGTATGAAGAGGCGTGCCCTCTGACCCGATCGCGCAGGCCCGCGCCAACTGGCAGCGCTCGGGGTGGGGTGACGTCGCCGACGGGATGGTGGCGGTCACGTCGGTGATGCGCGCACACCAGATCCTGCTCGCCCGTGTAGAGAACGCGCTGCGGCCCTACGACCTGAGCTTCTCCCGCTTCGAGCTGCTGCGCCTGCTGGCATTCAGTCGGACCGGAGCGTTGCCGATCACGAAGGCGTCCGATCGGCTTCAGGTGCACGTCACCAGCGTCACGCACGCGATCCGTCGTCTCGAGGCGTCCGGCCTCGTCGAGCGGGTGCCGCATCCGACAGACGGGCGCACGACGCTGGTGCGGATCACCGACCTCGGGCGATCGACCGTCGAGGACGCCACGACCACGCTGAATGCGAAGGTGTTCGCCGATATCGGCATCTCGGCCGAGGAGTCGCGTGCGCTGGCCCAGTCGATCGAGACCCTGCGGCGGCACTCCGGCGACTTCTAGCGATCCCGCGAAATGGAATTCCATGTAGTGATCTCGGCGGATCTACTACATGGAATTCCATTTCGCGGGGCTAATGGCTCGTCAGCGGGATCGTCGCCGTCACGGCGGTTCCGGTGCCCGGACGCGACCGGATGTGCAGGCGGCCGCCGACGATCTCCGCGCGTTCGGCCATCGACAGCAGGCCGTAGCCGCCCATCTCGTCGCTGCCGAGCGGATGCTCGAATGTGTCGAAACCCACTCCGTCGTCGATGATTTGGAGCATCGCCTTATCGCCGTCCACCGCGAACGACAGCCGCGCCTTGGTGGCGTTGGCGTGCTTGACGACGTTCTGCAGGCACTCCTGCGCGATCCGGTACAGCGCGATCTCGATGTGGTCGGCGAGCCGCGTCTCCTCAAGTTCCACCTCGACGTCGACCTGCGGGATCGACCGCGCCAGGCTGGCGAGCCCGCCGGCCAGGCCGAGATCGTCAAGCACGGGCGGCCGCAATCCGCCGATCGCGGCGCGGGCCTCCCGCAGCGTCAGCTCGACGAGCTCGCTGGCCTTCTCCAGCTGCTCGGCAACGGCACTCGGATCGGCGCCGCGTCGCGCCGCGTCCAGCCGGTAGGACAACGTGATCAGCCGCTGCGAGATCCCGTCGTGGATATCCCCGGCCAGCCGGCGGCGCTCGAGCTCCTGCGCCTGGATCACCTGCTCGACGAAGTTCTCGTGCGCGCGCTCGCGGGCCACCAACTGGCGGTGCAGCCGCGCCTGGTGCAACGCTCCCGCGATGAGCTGGCCGATGACCCTCAGCAGCTCGACGTCGCCGTCGGTGAACTCGCGGCGCTCGACTGTGTGCACGTTGAGCACGCCGACGAGGCCACCCGGATCGGTCTCCATTGGCACCGACACCATGGACGTGAAGTCCCTGCCGCGCAGTGACTCGAAGGGCATGTAGCGCTTGTCGGACTCCTTGTTGTGGGTGATCACCACCGGCTCGCGATGACTGGCCACCCAGCCCGAGATGCCCGAACCCAGTGGCAGCCGGATCTTTCCGACTTCAAGGTCGAACGGGGGGGTCGCGCCGGTCAGTGTGAGTGAGCGGTTCGTGTCGTCGAGCACGTGCACGAAACACACGTCGGTGCCAGTCGCCGCGGTGATCATCCGCGCCGCGGCCGCCGCGAGCGGCTCGACGCCCGGACCGCTGGACGCGGCCTGGATCAGTTCACGCAGCAGCGCGAGCTCGCGGTCGGCGTCGACGAGATCCCTGACCGCGTGCCGTCCATAGGGCTTCGTCATTGGAAAATGCCTTCCCGCAACGCGGTCGCTGCCGCTGTGGTGCGGTCACTGACGCCGAGCTTGCGGTAGATCGAGCGCAGATGACTCTTGACGGTCTCGTCGCCGATCACGAGCTTGGCCGCGATACCGCGGTTGGACAGGCCGTTGACCACCAAGGACAGGATCTCGCTTTCCCGCTGAGTGAGTCCGTGCCGGGCGCCGGGCCAGAACTCGTCGCGCTGGATGCGCGCCGCGGTGTCGACGGCGCGTGCGGCCATTCCGGGGTCGATCGCGGTCTCGCCAGCCTGGACGAACTCGAGCTGACGGACGAGCTCGTCGCTGCTGATGCTCTTCAACAGGTAACCCGAGGCGCCGACCCTCAGCGCCTGGAAGAGGTACTGCTCGTCGTCGTACACCGACAGCATCACGACCTTGCGGCTCGGATCGCGCTCACGCAGCGTCTGGCAGAGATCAAGGCCGCTCGACCCCTGCATGCGCACGTCGGTCAGCACGATGTCCGGATCGAGCTCGCCGATCACATCGATCGCGCGCTCAGCGCCCACTGCCTGCCCGACCACGCTGACCCGGTCGGAGAATGCGGCCAGCATGGCTTTCAGACCCTCGATCACCATCTCGTGGTCGTCGACTAGCACGATGCGTACGGGGTTCGCGCCGGTCATGCGATCACCATAGAACCGCGCTCGGTTATCGACGCTGAACCAGGCGCAGTGCGCATACCCCAATAGCCCGTCGCATCCCCCAATCGGGGGATGACCCCAGGTCGCGACCTACCGGATGCTTTGACCATGCGGGGGCACACTCTGACACAGCGCAGGTTCTGGTGGGACCGAACCTCGCCCGGCGAGGCCGAGGTCGACCCCCTGAAAGCTGTGATCTTCGATCTGGATGCGGTCGCAGCCATCGACGACGACGGCGATCTGGCCCCACGAGCAGGTCTTATCGATCTCGTGATGAGCCTGTTCGTCGCTGGCGCGTGGGTCGGCGTCGTGAGCAGCAGGCCGAGGGAAGACGTCGAGCCGCTGGTTCGGGAGCTGATCGGCGACGGTCTCGTCGAGACAATCGTGACTGCTGACGACGCCGAATCGACCAACCGCACCGACCTGTACGAGTTGGCGCTGTGGGAATTCGGCATCGCGGCCGAGGAAGCTTTGGCAGTGGTGGGATCCAGGGCCGCTCTGCATGCCGCTACCGCGACCGGATTGGCGGCGGTGATGGTGACGACCGACTACATCGAAGACGACGACGTCAGCACCGCGGCGGGTTGCCAGCGCAGGCACCGTCGCTGGTGGACCGCGCGTAAGCGCGTCGCCGCCTAACGTACGGTCAGCGGTCCTGCCAATTCTTTTCGTTCGCAAATAGTTCGCGAGTATTGCCGGACCGAATTAATAATTGTCGGCGTAATTCATTTGTTAGCGGCAGATAAACGCGCAGTTCGAAGGTCAGACTGTCGAGATCGGCCGCGCCACTGGGAACGCTTAACTTCCCGCATCGCACAGAGATTCACGTTTTGCAGGCGTCCACTCGCACTTCCTCTGCAAAACGTGAATTTCGGCGATGACGGAGAACGCTTGCGGGCAGATAAGGTGTCCGGGTCGAACGTCAGGTGCCGCGCAGCATGTCGATCACCGCGCTGAAGCGAGCGTCCAGCTACCGCCCGAATTGGCCAGTGAATTTAATTTAAAGGTTGCGTGAAAACCCTGTGTAGGCGCTGTAGGTGTGCTTGACTGATTTTCTTGATCGTCGGGGGACGATGCGTACTCAGGGCCGTTCGCGTGTAGGCGAGCACTCAGTCCGCGAACATGGGAGTGAGTGATGATTCGCAAACAGATGGCCGTTTCGTTCGGTATCGCAGGCGCAATAACCGGGGCTGTCGCGGCGTTGACGGTGTCGCTGCCGGTCGCGGTCGCGGACAACCTGCCCAATGGGCTCACGATTACCTGTAACCAGGACAGCGATATCCACGCGACATGCATCATCGGCGGCTGCCCGCGCGTGAACGGCGACTACGTCGTTGATGCCGTGCACGTCACAGTCGCCGGCCAGATAACTAACAATGAGAGCCAACACGAGTACGACTTCAAATGCATCAATGGGCAGACTGCCAGGCAAGGGGTCAGTACATCGCCCGGTAAGACGGAAACCATCTCGGCTCAGGGCTGCCGCAAGAATAGGGGTCTAGGGGAGCACGACTGGTGCGGCCCCTGGAATGACTATAAATACACGGCGCCGGCGAAAAAGGCTGCTCCGCCACCACCTCCGCCTCCGCCACCGCCTCCACCGCCACCGCCGCCACCGCCGCCGCCAGTCAAGTGCTCGGACGGTTCCACCCTTCCGGCCGGTTCGACCTGCCCCGTGAAGAAGGTTGCGCCGGCGAACGCTGTGACGATGAACGTCAAGAAGGCAGGGTTGCAGGTCAACGTCACCGTCGGGAACACTTCGGACCTGTCAGCTCAGTGCACCTACGATGCGACAGAAGCCAATGGGCTGGGCTTACCGGTTCACCGCGATTTCAGTCTTGCTGCCAAGGGAAGTACGACGTTGACCTTCCCAGCCCCGGTTCCGGGCCAGTCCTGGCAGTTGGTGTCGGCGTGCACCGCTCCGTTCGACGGCCAGACGGTCCAGATCGGCCGCGCCACTGGGAGCGCGTAACCGGGAGATAGCCGTCGAACGTCAGCTGCCGCGCAGCATCTCGATCACCGCGCTGAAGTCCTTGTCCGCGTGATCGGCGGCGAACTTCGCGTAGATCTCCGCGGCGTGGCTGCCCAGTGGGGCGGTCGAACCGCTGGACTTCACGGCGTCCATCGCCAGCCCGAGGTCCTTGTTCATCAGCGCGGTCGCGAAGCCCGGCTTGAAGTCGTTGTTCGCAGGCGATGTCGGAACCGGGCCCGGCACAGGGCAATTCGTGTGCACCGACCAGCAGTTCCCGGTGGCGCCGGTGACCACGTCGAACAGCGACTGCGCGGACAGGCCCAACTTCTCGGCCAGCACGAACGCTTCGCCGACCGCGATCTGCTCTACCGCGAGCAGCATGTTGTTGCACAGCTTGGCTGCCTGTCCGGTGCCCGACGCGCCGCAGTGAATGATCTTGCCCGCCAACGGTTCCAGTACTGGCCGAGCCCGCTCGACGGCGTCGGCCTCGCCGCCGACCATGAATGCGAGCGTGCCCGCCGTGGCCCCTTTGACCCCGCCCGACACCGGGGCGTCGAGCTGCGCGAATCCGTGCTCGGCCGCCTGCGCGTTGATCGTGCGGGCGTCGTCGACGGAGATCGTTGACGTGTCGATGAACAGCGTCCCCGGCTTCGCCGCAGCCAATACCTCCGCGTAGCAGGCTTTCACGATGCCGCCATTGGGCAACGACGTCATCACCACGTCGGCATCCGAGGCGGCTTCGGCGCCGGTGTCGAACATCGTCGCGCCCTTGTCGGCGGCCGCCGACTTCAACGCCGGCATTGGATCGAAGCCGTGGACCGTCTGGCCGGCCGCGACGAGGTTCGCGGCCATCGGCCCGCCCATGTTGCCGAGGCCAAGGAACGCGATCGTGCTCATTGTTTCTCCTTGACGCGAGTGGCCTCCGCGCGACCGATCACCACCCGCATGATCTCGTTGGTTCCCTCGAGGATCCGGTGCACACGCAAGTCGCGGACGATCTTCTCGAGCCCGTACTCGCGCAGGTAACCGTAGCCGCCGTGCAGCTGCAATGCGCGGTCGGCGACGTCATAGCACGCGTCCGTGACGTGAAGTTTGGCCATCGCGCAGAGCTCGACCTTGTCCGGATCGTCATCGTCGAGTGCGGATGCCGCCCGCCACAACATCATTCGCGACGATTCCAGCGCGGTCGCCATATCGGCCAGGGTGAACCGGATCGTCGGCTCGTCGAGCAGGCTGCCGCCGAACGCCTCGCGGTCGCGGACGTACTCGACCGCTTTGTCGTAGGCGGCCTGCGCTCCGCCCAGCGAGCACGCCGCAATGTTGATCCGGCCGCCGTTGAGCCCGTTCATCGCAATGCCGAAGCCCGCGCCCTCGCCGTCGGCGCCGCCGAGCATCGCGTCCGCGGGGACACGTACGCCTTCCATGATCACCTGTGCGGTCGGCTGGGCGTGCCAGCCCATCTTCTCCTCCTGAGCCCCGAAACTGAGTCCGGGAGAACCGTCTTCGACGACGAACGCCGAGATGCCCCGTGGACCCTCGGAACCGGTGCGGGCCATCACGACGTACACGTCCGAGGACCCGGCCCCGGAGATGAACTGCTTGACCCCGTCGAGCACATAATCCGAGCCGTCGCGCACCGCTTTGGTACGCAGCGCCGCCGCATCGGACCCGGCGGACGGCTCGGTGAGGCAATAGCTGGCTACGGCCTCCATCGACGCCAGCCGGGGTATCCACGCCTTGCGCTGCTCGAGGGTGCCGTAGCGGTCCACCATCCACGCACACATGTTGTGGATCGACAGGAACGCCGCCGTCGTGGGATCCGCTATCGCCAGCTGCTCGAAGATCCGCACCGCGTCCAGCCGCCGCAGCCCGCTGCCGCCGACCTCTTCGCTGCAGTAGATGGCCGCGATGCCCAATTCGGCGGCCTCGCGCAGCGCATCGACCGGGAAGTGATGCGCGGCATCCCACTCCAATGCATGCGGCGCAAGCCGCTTCGCAGCGAACGCGGCGGCCGTCTCCGTGATGACGCGCTCGTCGTCGTCGAGCCGGAACATCAGTCCGCCGTGCCTATTTCATCGTCGGGATGACGAATTCGGCCCCGTGCGTGCCCGCCGGCCACCGCTGCGTCACCGTCTTCACCTTGGTGTAGAACTGAATCGACGCGGGCCCGTGCTGGTTGAGATCGCCGAAGCCGGAACGCTTCCAGCCGCCGAACGTGTGGTAGGCGACGGGCACCGGGATCGGCACGTTGACGCCGACCATGCCGACCTGCACGCGGGACACGAAGTCGCGCGCGGTGTCGCCGTCGCGGGTGAACACCGCCACGCCGTTGCCGTATTCGTGTTCGCTCGGCAGCCGCAGCGCTTCTTCGTAATCCTCGGCACGCACAATGCACAGCACTGGGCCGAATATCTCGTCGGTGTAGATCGACATGTCCGGGGTGACGTGGTCGAACAGTGTGGGGCCGATGAAGTAGCCCTCTTCAAGGCTCGCGTCGCCGAATTGCAGGTCGTCACTGGTGCGTTCGCGACCGTCGATCACCGCCTCGGCGCCCGCGTCGATGCCCTGCTGGATGTAATCCTTGACCCGTGCCAGCGCGGCCTCGGAGACCAGCGGGCCGTAGTCGGCCTTCGGATCCAGGCTGTGGCCGACGCGCAGGTTGTTGACCTTGTCGATCAGCCTGGCGCGCAGGCGTTCCGCGGTCTGCTCGCCGACGGGAACGGCAACGGAGATGGCCATGCACCTCTCGCCGGCGCTGCCGTAGCCGGCGCCAATGAGCGCGTCGACCGCCTGATCGAGATCGGCATCAGGCATCACGACCATGTGGTTCTTCGCGCCGCCAAAGCACTGCGCGCGTTTCCCGTTGGCGGCGGCGGTGGAGTAGATGTAGTGCGCGATGTCGGAGCTACCGACGAACCCGACCGCCTGGATCTGAGGATGAGCCAGGATCGCGTCGACGGCCTCCTTGTCGCCCTGCACCACCTGGAACACGCCCTTGGGCAGTCCGGCATCGATGAAGAGCTCCGCGAGCCGCACCGGTACCGACGGATCACGCTCAGAAGGCTTGAGTATGAACGCATTTCCACACGCCAGGGCGGGGCCGGCCTTCCATAGGGGAATCATCGCGGGGAAGTTGAACGGGGTGATGCCGGCGACAACACCGAGCGGCTGGCGCAGGGAGTAGACGTCGATGCCGCCACCGGCGCCCTCGGTGTACTCGCCCTTGAGCAAGTGCGGAATGCCGACCGCGAACTCGATGACCTCGATGCCGCGCTGGATGTCGCCGCGGGCGTCGGCGACGGTCTTTCCATGCTCGAGCGACATCAGCTCAGCCAGCTCGTCGACGTTCTCGTTGACGAGGTCGATGAACTTCATCATCACGCGGGCGCGGCGCTGTGGGTTCCACGCCGCCCACTCTTTCTGCGCCTCGACAGCCACCGCCACCGCGGCGTCGACGTCGGCGGCCGAAGCCATGGGCACCTGTGCCTGCACCTGCCCGGTGCTGGGGTTGTAGACGTCGGCGGTGCGCTGCGACTGGCCGCTCGTGCGCTGGCCGTCGATGAAATGCGAAATCTGTGTGGTCATGAGAGCCCCGGTGAATCGGCGGAAGGAGATTACTAGGACATCCTAGTAAATGTCTGCTGGGGTCCGCAAGGGGCCCACTATTTATTGCATCTATATAGCCTGAGTGATATATCTCCTTTGTGGTTCAGCGCGCGCCAGAGCATCAGGGCGATGAGCGCATCGGCGAAAGCCTGGATGAAGCGACGGACCTCACGCTGCGTTTCCTGATGGAGCGCACGGGCCTGGGCGCATCGGCCGGATTCGTGCTGAACAGGCTCAACCGCGGCGGCCCATCCCGCTTGACTGTGCTGGCCGCCCAAGAAGGGCTCAGCCAGCCGTCGATGACGCAGCTGATCCAGAGGCTGGAACGCCAGGATCTAGTGACCAGGCTGGCCGATCCTGACGATGGCCGAGTCGCGCTCGTTGCGATTACCGAGGCCGGGCAGGCGCTGCTGCAATCACGCACACGAGCGCGCCGAGAACGGCTGACATCGTTACTGGACGCCCTGTCGGCCGAAGATCAACTCGCACTGTGGCTTTCGGCCGAAGTGGCATTGCCCATCATCCGTCGCATGATCGCGAACGCCGACTCGACGGCGGGTGATTGCGCCCCCACTGGTGACGTCGCAAAGGCGGCGCAATGAAACTCTCGATCGGCCGTACGGCAAGACGGGTGTGGATACCCCTCGTGCTCGTGGTGGTGTTCGCCGTTTCGGCGTTGCTGGTCACCCGGCTGCACAAGGTGTTCGCTTCAGAAGATCTGAATGCCCACGCGGGCGCGGGAATTGAGATCGTTCAGTTCAACCCGAAGGTCGTGGTCTACGACGTGTACGGTCCTGCCGGGACCACCGCGCAGATCAGCTATTTCGACGCCGACGCCAACCTCCACAATGTAAACGCCGCGCCGCTGCCGTGGTCCACGACGATCTCGACGACGTTGCCCGCCGTCAGCGCCAACATCATGGTGCAGGGGGACAGTGACGAGATCGGTTGCCGCATCACCGTGGACGGCACCGTCCGAGACGAAAGACGTGCCGAGAGCGTCGGCGCGCAGACCTACTGCCTGGTGAAGTCCGCATGACGCACGCCGCCGCCCCGCCCCCGCCGCCACCGGCGCCGCCGCCACCACCCCCGCCGCCGTCACCGCCGGCCGTTGCGCAGAAGCGGCCCTTTTTCGCTCACGCCATGCGAATACTTGCGCTGCCGATCCTGGTGTTCTGGATCGTGTTCACCGTCGCGGTGAATTTCGTTGCCCCGCAGCTTGAAGTGGTCGGCGAGGAGCACGCGGCGCCGATGGCCCCCGAAGACGCGCCGTCGATGGTCGCGATGAAGCGCATGGGCGCCAACTTCGGCGAGTTCAACACCAACAGCACGGTGATGATCGTCGTCGAGGGCCAGCAACCGCTCGGCGATGACGCGCACCACTACTACGACAGCATCATCAGCCAGCTCGAGCGGGATCCCGAGCACATTCAGCACATCCAGAACTTCTGGGGTGACCGGTTGACGGCCGCGGGCGCGCAAAGCGCCGACGGCAAGGCCGCATACGTGATGCTGAACCTCGCAGGTGAGCAGGGGCAGACGCTTGCCAACACATCGGTACAGAGAGTCCGCACGATCGTGGACAACACCCCGGCACCGCCGGGCGTGAAAGCCCACGTGACCGGTCCCGCCGCCCTCACCAACGACTTGCACGTGATCGGCAATGAAAGCCTAGGAAAGATAACACTTTTCACCCTCGGTGCGATCGCCCTCATGCTGCTCATCGTCTACCGGTCGATCCGTACGACGCTCATTCAGCTCTTCCTGACGTTCATCGCATTGCTTGCGGCCAGGGGCGTGATCTCCGTGCTGGCGGAGCATGGCGCGTTCGGGCTCACGACGTTCGCGGGCAACATCCTCACGATGCTCGCGATCGCGGCCGCCACCGACTACGGCATCTTCCTGTTCGGTCGCTACAAAGAGGCGCGCGGCCCTGCCGGCATCGGTGAAGACCGGATCAGCGCTTACTACACGACATTTCGGTCTGTGGCTCCGGTCATCGTGGGTTCGGGTCTGACGATCGCGGGCGCAACCTACTGCCTGAGCCTCGCCCGCTTACCGTACTTCACGACCATGGGTGCGCCGGTAGCGATCGGCATGATCGTGGTGGTTCTGTCGTCGGTCACTCTCGGGCCGGCGGTTCTGGTCATGGGCAGCAAGATCGGGCTCTACGAGTCCAAGCGGGCCAAACGCGAGCGGTTCTGGCGACGCATCGGCACTGCCGTGGTCCGTTGGCCCGCACCGATCTTCGTGACCAGCCTCGCGGTCGTTCTCCTCGGTATGCTCGGACTGCCGGGCTACGTCACGGCCTACAACGACCGGTACTACCTACCGGAGTCGGCCCCCGTCAACATCGGTTTCGCAGCCGCAGACCGGCACTTCAGCCAGGCCCGGATGAACCCCGACATCCTGATGGTCGAAGCCGATCATGACATGCGCAATCCCGCCGACATGCTGGTGCTGGACAAAGTGGCCAGAAACATACTGAACGTCGAAGGCATCGCGATGGCCCAGGACATCACCCGGCCTCTGGGAATCCCGATCCAGCACAGCTCGATTCCGTTCCAGACCAGCGTGTCGGGCCAGGTGCAGAATCAGGGTCTTCCGTTCATGAAGGACCGCGAGGCCGACATGCTGAAGATGGCCGACGAGATGCAGTTTCAGATCGACACCATGCAGCAGATGTACGAAATCATGAAGCAGCTCGTCGACACCACACACGACATGACGGCCAAGACCCACGACATGATCGACACGACGAACGAATTGCGCGATCACATAGCGGATTTCGACGATCAGTTTCGACCGGTGCGCAACTACTTCTACTGGGAGCCGCACTGCTTCGACATCCCGATGTGCTGGGCGCTGAGGTCGCTGTTCGAATCGCTGGACGGCATCGACAAGTTGGCGGACACGCTGGAAGCGGTGGCCGCCGATCTGGACACCACCGACAGGCTCATGCCCCAGACGCTGGCGCTGATACCCCCGATGATTCAGACGATGAAGTCCACCAAGGCGTTATCGCTGATGTCGTACAGCACCATGAAGGCCACGACCGATCAAATGGAGGCGATGAACGACACCGCGATCGTCATGGGTCAGAGTTTCGACACCGCCAAGAACGGCGATCTGTTCTACCTACCCCCAGAAGCCTTCCAGAATCCGGACTTTCAGACCGGCTTGAAGATGTTCCTGTCGCCCGACGGCAAGTCGTCGCGGTTCTTCATCACCCACGAAGGCGACCCGGCGACGCCGGAGGGGATCGCGCGCGTCGACTCCGAGCGCAAGGCCGCGCAGGAAGGTCTCAAGATGTCGTCGCTGTCCAACGCCAAGGTCTTTCTCGGCGGGACGGCGGCCACGTACAAGGACATGCACGACGGCGCCAAGTACGACTTGATGATCGCGGTGATCGCCTCGCTCACACTGATTTTCATGATCATGCTGATCCTCATCCGCAGTGTGGTCGCCGCACTCGTCATCGTCGGCACAGCGGCCAGCTCGATCGCCGCGTCTTTCGGGCTCTCGGTGCTGATCTGGCAGGACCTTTTCGGCATCAAGATCCAATGGCTCGTGATGTTGATGTCCGTCATCATCCTGCTGGCCGTCGGCTCCGACTACAACCTGCTGCTGGTATCGCGGTTCAAAGAGGAGATCCACGCCGGGCTGAAGACCGGGATCATCCGCTCGATCGCGGGCACCGGAGGCGTGGTGACGTCGGCCGGCATGGTGTTCGCGTTCACGATGGCGGCGATGCTCGGCAGCAATCTGGTGGTGCTCGCGCAGATGGGCTCGACGATCGCGATCGGGCTGCTGCTCGACACGTTGATTGTGCGCTCGCTGCTGATGCCGTCGATCGCGACGCTGTTGGGCCGGTGGTTCTGGTGGCCACTGGTGGTATATCCCCGCGGCATCGACAACATGCGCCGTCGTCCGCGGCCAGCGACTGACGACGCCGACACAGTGGCCCTGCCAGCGCAGCGCTAATTTCCGATGACGCGATGTATTCGCGGCATTATGTTTCTGGGAGATTCCTGGGAAGTCGACTAATCGACTTTTGCTGCCGCTGTAACCCGGCCGACTATAGGTAGGCAGACGCGGTGGGATCTTTCCGCCGCCCGATGCGACAGGCAGGCGCCTTGACGTGATCGCACAAAGCGACCCGGAGCGTCCGCGATCCTTGCGGGCGGTGTCTGGTGATCGCTACCCGAACTGGGAGGCGGTCTACCAGGACAACGCCGTGTGGGTTTACCGGACGATCTACGCGCGGGTGGGCAACCAGGCCGATGCCGAGGACCTGACCGCGGAGGTGTTCCTCGCGGCGCTGCGGCCGCTGCGGCTGACGGTCAGCATGGGTGAGGTACGCGCGTACCTGCGGGCGACGGCACGGACGGTGCTTGCCGCGCACTGGCGCGCGACGCTCGGACGCGAAATCACGACGATTGAGGACGACATCGCGGCACCGCCGGAGAGCGAAGAATCGATCAGCGATGCGCCCGAGCGCGTCGCGGAACTGCTCGACGCGCTGCCGGACCAGTACCGACGGATTCTGGAACTGCGATTCCTGCAGGGGAGTTCGATCAAGGAGTCCGCTGCCGAAATGGGTGTTAGCGTCGCGAACGCCAAGGTGTTGCAACACCGGGCGCTGCGATTGGCGGCACAGTTGAACGAGAAGGACGGCTCATGAACGCCCGCGAACGCGAGGAGCGAGAGAGCCACGGTGAGTTGCGCAGGTACATCGACGACCTGCTGCGGGGCCGGCGGCCGCGATCGTTTCGTCCAGATGATTTCGAAGCCGCGCAGATCCGCACGGCGATCGACCTGCAGGCGGCCCAGCCCGGAGCTGACGCGCCTCGCCCCGAGTTCCTCGCCGATTTGCAGAAGCGACTTTCCGAACAAGTCGACGGGCCCGGCGAGCCCGCGCCGAACGTGACGCGCCTGCCGTCGGCTACCCGTCGGCAGGTCATTGTCGGCACGTCGGCGGCGGCGGCCGCGGCGGTCGTGGCAGTGGCCGCGGACCGGGTCATCATGCGCGACGAGAACCAGACGGATAACGTCGCCGACGCCGAGCTGACGCCCACCGACGGAATCTGGCAACGAGTGGCGGCCAGCGCTGACGTCACCGAGCACGGCATGCACCCGTTCGACCTCGGCTCGGTGGTCGGTTTCGTCCGCCGCGTCGACGGCAAGCCGGAGGCAGTGTCGGGAGTGTGCACGCACCAGGGCTGCAGGCTGTGGTTCGACGCCCCGGACGACCGGCTGCGCTGCCCGTGCCACTCGACGTCGTTCTCGCCGACCGGCCAGGTGCTGACCCACCAGCTGCCGATTTCCCCGAAGCCGTTGCCCGCGTTGCAGGTTCGCGAGGCCAACGGGGTGATCGAGGTGCTAGCACCCAAGTCGGATCAGTCAACCTGAGGGCTGTAACCCGCCGCCGTATCTATCGGTGTGCTTACCAAATGGAACTCTTCGCTCCTCGCGTCCGCGTGGCGCGTACCCGCGCTCACGGCGGCGACAGCCCTCGTTCTCGCCGCATGCACTTCGCCTTCTTCACAGCCTTCCTCATCGCCCCAAGCCAGTCCGTCGGTGAACTTCGGCTCGGGCGTCACTGTCACACCTGGGATGACGGGCATGCCCGGGATGAGTTCGATGCCGCCGATGCCCACCAGCGGTTCGTCGACCGGGCCGGCCGCACCGGTGGCCGGTAACGCGGTCTCTATCGACAACTTCGCGTTCACCCCGGCCACGCTGACGGTACATATCGGCAGTGCGGTCACGTGGACGAACCACGACGAAGAGCCGCACACCGTCGCGGCCAACGACGGCTCGTTCCATTCGCCCGGTCTCGATGCGCAAGGCACCTACAGCTTCACGTTCTCCAAGCCGGGCACTTACGACTACATCTGCTCGATCCACCCGTTCATGCGCGGCTCCGTGGTGGTGACGCCATGACCGAGCAGCAGGGAATGTCCCGTCGTCAGATGATCCGTCACAGCGCCTGGTTCGGCGCGGCCGTGGGCCTTGCGGTGGTGGGCGGCGAAGTGATCTCGCATGTCGCGGGAAGCGCTTCTGCAGCAAACCATCCCGCAAAACCTGCGCTTCGCTTCGTTCAGGTCAGCGACAGCCACATCGGCTTCAAAGGAACGGCGAACCCCGACGTCGCCGGCTCGTTCAACCACGCGATCAATCAAGTCAACAGCCTCGGCTATACACCCGATTTCGTGATCCACACCGGAGATCTCACCCATCTGGCCACTCCCGACCAGTTCGATCAGGTGAAGCAGATGCTCAGTGGTCTGAGCACTCCGCACATCTTCACCGTCCCGGGTGAGCACGACTCCGTCGACGACGGAGGGCAGAAGTACCTGCAGGCGTTCGGCGCGGGGACCCGCGGCGACGGCTGGTACAGCTTCGACATCGCGAGCGTGCACGTGATCGCACTGGTCAACACGTTGAACCTGAAGAAGCTGGGGCACTTGGGCACAGACCAACTCGAGTTCATCGAAAAGGACGTCGCGGGGTTGTCCAGCGACACCCCGATCATTGTGTTCAGCCATATCCCGCTGTTCGCGATGTACCCGGATTGGGGATGGGGCACCGATGACTCTGCGCAGGCGCTCAGCTACCTCAAGCGCTTCGCATCAGTGACGTGTCTGAACGGTCATGTGCATCAGCTGTTTTCCAAGACAGAGGGCAACGTGACGTTCTACAGCGGCACCACCACCGCGTATCCACTGCCGCATCCCGGCGACGGTCCCGCGCCGAAGCCGCTCACACTGCCCGCGGGACAGCTGCACGACGCGCTTGGCATCCGCGAAGTGAGCTACACCAAAGGCCATCAGGCCCTGGCGCTGAAAGAGGAGACGCTGCAATGAAACTCATCGATCCTGCATTGAGGCTGGGCATCGCCGCATCACTTGCGGTCAGCGGCGTCAGCCACGCGTATCTGTTCATCCACGGCTACCGCTTCATCCCGAACATCGGCCCGGCGTTCCTGGTCCAGGCCAGCGCGTGCCTAGCGGTGGCGGTGCTGCTCGCGGTTGGCGGTCCAGGGTGGCTGCGGTGGGCTGGAGCCGCGCTGTCGGCGGGTTCGCTTGTGGCTTTTGCGTTGTCGCGGACGGTCGGCCTGTTCGGCTTCACAGAAGTCGGATGGGAACCCGCCCCGCACGCGGCTATCAGCGTGGCGGCGGAGGCAGTGACCGTGGCGCTGTGGGCGATCTGGCTGGCGCCGCGGTTGCGGCGGGTTGGTCAACCTCAGTAGTCCGGCGAGATCAGGGTTAATGCACGGGATCCACGAAAAAGTGTGCATCAACGCCGATCTCGGCGCGTGTGGTGGCGCGGTTCACCCCTCGCGCAGCCCGGCGACGTAGGCCTGGTTCTCCTCCCAGGTCGGCAGGACACCAGCCTCACGCAGTTGCTCGAGCGTCGGCGCGGCGCGGTCGCGTTCTGACATCACCACGTCCTCGGTGACCGGCCAGTCGATGGCCAGCTGCAGATCCAATGCGTTGACGGTGTGCTCCCGGTCCGGGGTGTAGGGCGTCGAGCACAGGTACGCGACCGTCGTATTGTCTTGCAGGGCATAGAAACCGTGCGCCAGGCCGTCGGCGATGTATACCGATCGGCGGTCGCGGTCGTCCAGCGTCGTGGATACCCAGCGCCCGTACGTCGGTGAGCCCACACGGACGTCGACCACGACATCGAACAGCTCGCCGCGCACACAGGTTACGTATTTCGCCTGCCCCGGCGGCACCTGGACGAAATGCATTCCGCGCAGGACCCCGGTATCCGACACCGAGCAGTTGGCTTGGTGGATGTCCAGCCGGTATCCCGTGACTGCGGTGAACTCGCGCTGGGTGAACCATTCGTAGAACAGCCCGCGATCGTCGCGATGCTGATCGGGGGTGATCTCCCATGCCCCGGAGATGCCGAGATCCCGAACGGTCATTGACCCCGCCTGGAATATCGTTCCTCCACGGTGTCTTTCATTGGCCGCCACCAGTCCTCGTTCTCGCGGTACCACTGAATCGTCGCGCGCAGGCCGGCGGCGAAGTCGGAATGCACCGGCTTCCAAGACAACTCGTGCTGCATGGCCGTCGGATCGATGGCGTACCGCAGATCATGGCCTGCGCGGTCGGTCACATGGTCGAAATCGTCTGGTTCGAGACCCATCTCACGAAGAATCATTCTCAGCACCGAAAGGTTGTCCAGCTCGCCGTTCGCACCGATCAGGTATGTCCGACCCGGCTTCCCCTCCTCGATGATGCGCCAGACGGCGCCGTTGTGGTCGTCGACGTGAATCCAGTCCCTGACGTTGGCCCCGGTGCCGTACAGCTTCGGGCGGCGCCCGGTCAGCACGTTGGTGATCTGGCGGGGGATGAACTTCTCGACGTGCTGATACGGGCCGTAGTTGTTGGAGCAGTTGGAGATTGTCGCGGCCACTCCGTAGGACCGCACCCAGGCCCTCACCAGCATGTCGGCGGCCGCTTTGGTCGACGAGTACGGGCTGGACGGGTTGTACGGGGTATCGGCGGTGAACCTGCGCCGGTCGTCCAACGCAAGCTCGCCGTACACCTCGTCGGTGGAGACGTGATGCAGCCGGACACCGTGCCGTCGCACCGCCTCCAGCACCGAGAACGTGCCGAGAACATTGCTGCGCAAGAACGGCTCGGGATCGTCGAGCGCGTTGTCGACGTGAGTCTCGGCGGCGAAGTGCACGACGACGTCCGCGTCGCCGACGAGTTCTGAGACCAGGCCGGTGTCGGTGATGTCACCCTCGACGACGCGGACGGAGCCGGCGACGTCGGCCAGCGACTCACTGCTTCCCGCGTAGGTGAACGCGTCCAGCACAGTGATCGCGGCGTCACCGCGCTCGCGCAGCGTGGCCCGCACGAAGTTGGCGCCGATGAACCCGGCGCCGCCCGTCACCAACAGCCGCATCGGCAAACAATATCCGGTGTCAGTTGCCGTCTTTCAGACCCAATGGCCCGGCCAGCTCCGTCAACACCGGAATCAGCTTGTCGGACCCGCCAAGAACCTGGATCGCGACGTGGTCGGCGCCTGCGTGCAGATGCTCGCCCAGCCGCGCGGCGATCGCCTCGGGTGTTCCGTAGGCCACGACGGCGTCGATGAACTTGTCGCTGCCGGGTTTCGCCAGGTCATCGTCGGTGAACCCAAGCCTCTTCCAGTTGCTCACGTAATTGCTCAGCCCGAGGTAGAAGTCCACCACCTTGCGTCCAATCTCGCGCGCGTCCTGGGCGTCCGTGCTCAGCACCACCTTGTGCTCAGGCGCAAGGAACACCGACGGCCCGATCAGCTCGTGGGCCTGCGCGGTGTGCTCGGGGGTAGTCAGATACGGGTGCGCACCCGCGCTGCGCTGCGCGGCGAGCTTCAGCACCTTGGGCCCGAGCGCGGCCACCACGCGCCGGCTCGTGGGTACCCCGCAGTTGTCGAGAGCGTCGAGGTATTCCACCAGAGCGTCATAGGGCTTGCGGTAATCGTCGGTATGTTCGGGATGGCCCACGCCGACGCCGAGCAGAAACCTTCCGGGATAATCGTTTTCGATACGGTGATAGGAATCGGCGACTTCGGCTGCCTTGGCGGACCAGATGTTCACGATCCCTGTAGCCAGCGTCAGACTCTCGGTGGCGTCGAGGATCGGTTCGGCGAACGCCAAGTCGGCAGGCGGCGACGCGCCCACCCAGATCGCGCCGTAGCCGAGCTTCTCGATCTCGGCCGCCTGCTCGGGTTTCGGCGCACCGCCTATCCACACGCCGTAGCGGCCGACGTCTGGCTTGAGCAGCGAGGGGTCGGTCATGAATGCCTCTCGATCAGGAGCCGGTCAAGCCCAGTGGGCCTGCCAGCTCAGCGAGCGCGGGAATCAACTGGTCTTGATTACCCAGAATCTGGACCGGGACGTGATTCGCGCCGGCCGCGATGTGCTCATTCAGGCGCTTCGCGATCTGCTCGGGAGTACCGTACGCGACCGTCGCGTCGACGAGCTTGTCGCTGCCGGGTGCCTTGACGTCCTCGTCGGTGAAGCCCAGCCGCTTCCAGTTGCTGACGTAGTTCGTGAGATTCAGATAAACGGCCAGCGCCTTGCGCCCGACCTCCCGCGCTCTGTCGGCGTCGGTGGTCAGGATCGCCTTGTGCTCGGGGGCGAGGAACGCCGACGGGCCCATGATCTCGCGGGCCTGAGCAGTGTGCTCCGGCGTGGTCAGGTACGGGTGCGCGCCGGCGCTGCGCTTGGCGGACAGCTTCAGCACCTTGGGCCCGAGCGCGGCGACCACGCGGCGGTTCTTGGGCACCCCGTATTCGTCGAGCTTGTCGAGGTAATCGTTCAGCGCGTCGATCGGCTTGCGGTACTCGGTATGCGCTTCGGGGTGCCCCACTCCGATGCCGAGCAGAAACCGCCCGGGATAAGCCTTTTCGATGCGGTGGAATGACTCCGAGACAGGACCTGCGGCGGCTGTCCAGATGTTGACGATGCCTGTCGCGACCTTCAGGGTGGTGGTCTTTTCAAGGATCGGCTCGACCCATTCCAATTCCGCAGGCGGAGACCCGCCTACCCAGACGGCGCCGTAACCCAGCGCCTCGATTTCCTTCGCCTGGTCGGGAGTGACGCCCCGGCCAAACGATCCGAACTTGCCCAAGTCAGGTGCATCCGTCATGTCTGCTCCAACTTCGTGGTCGGCGGTGACTATTCCGCTGCGGCGGGGGAGATCTCAATCGGTGTGGACGCTTCGGGCGCCGGAGCCTCCAGCGGCAGCGTCACGATGAATCGGGTATCGCCGGGTTTGGACTCCACGCGCAGATTGCCGTGGTGTTTGACGACGACGATGCGCCACGCCAAGTCGAGGCCCAACCCGGTGCCTTCACCGACAGGCTTGGTGGTGAAAAACGGTGTGAAGATCCTGTCGATGTTCTCTTGGGAGATACCGGGGCCGTCGTCGCCGATCTCGACCCGGATCATGCCGTCACCGGCCGCCATGGTGCGCAATGTCAATGTGCCGGTGGCGCCCATCGCCTGCAATGCATTGTCGATCAGATTCGTCCACACCTGATTGAGATCGCCTGGGTAGCAGAGGATTTTGGGCAACGACCGATCCAACTCCTTCACGACTTTGATGCCCTTGCCGTCCTTGCCGATTCGGTCGCCGAACATCATCAGCGTGCTCTTCAGCAAGTCGTGAACATCGGACGCCTGGTATTCCCCGCGATCCATCTGCGAGTACTGCTTGGCGCCTGCCAGCAGCGCCGAGATTCTCTTGCTGGCTTCTGCGATCTCGCTCATCCGCTGCTCGGTGTCGATCGTGTATTTCAGCCATCCGATGGCGCCCTGCAATGACGCGGTCGCATCGACCTCGTCGACCGACGCCGAGACCCGCTCGAGCCAGTCGATGTCCAGACCCGCCTCGACGAAGGTGGGCGCGTAATCCCAGGCGCTGCTGATGCCGTGGTCCTCGAGCCAATCGCCGAGCTGGTCCTCGCGGTCTGACGATTCGAGCGCGGTGAGCTCCTGAGCCTTCGATTTGGCCACCTGCTCGGCAACCTCGTCCTGGATGCTGATCAGAACCCGCAGTGCCTCCG
Source organism: Mycobacterium sp. (assembly GCF_032159765.1). Taxonomy (GTDB): domain Bacteria; phylum Actinomycetota; class Actinomycetes; order Mycobacteriales; family Mycobacteriaceae; genus Mycobacterium. Next base: position 30,986 of record NZ_JAVHWM010000140.1, read on the forward strand.
GACTGAACTTGCCGTCGGCGAGCATTCCGAGCTTGTGTCGCATCTTGCCGACGCCCTCGCGCAAGTCAGCCACCGCCCGCGCGGTCGCTGCGGCGGGATTGTTGAGCTGATGAGTGAGACCGGCGGTGATCGTTCCCAGCGCCAGCAGTTTCTCGCGCTGGTCGATGAGCTGACGCTGCCGCAGGCCGCCGACCTTGTGTCCCTCCAGCAAGTGGACTGCCATCGGGAACTGGGTTTTCATGAAGTCGGCGAAAGCGTCGGCGTCCAGGACGAAGAACCGCGACGGCTTGGTCACGCGAACCGACGCCTCGTAGATATGTTCCTCATCGGGAATGTAGGCCGACCACGCGCCGCAGTAGACGCCGCGCTGTGAGGTGCGGTTGGTGATGATGTCGACGCCGCCTGAGCGCTTGGACATCACCAACTCGCCGTCCAACATCACGTAGAAGCAGGTAGCGGGGTCGCCCTCAGTGACGATCGGCCCGGGTTCGAACGTCTCGATGTGCCCGTTCTCGCATAGAGTCTGCAGTTGTCGTTCGGACAATGCCTCGAACAGGAACAGCGTCCTCAACTCGTCGGGCACGCACGTTTCGCCGTTGGACCCCATCGCAGCACCTCTTCCTAGGACTCGGCCAGATAGCGGTGCACGAGCATCACGGCCATCGACCCTTCGCCGACGGCCGCGGCGACCCGCTTCGCCGATTGAAACCTCACGTCCCCTGCAACAAACACACCCGGCACACTTGTTTCCAGGTGGTGCGGCGGCCTGTCGAGCGCCCAACCCGAGATGTCGCGCAGGTCGGGCCCAGCGACGATGAACCCATGGTCGTCGCGGACCACGATGCCGTCGAGCCAATCGGTGCGAGGCTCAGCGCCGATGAAGATGAACATGCGCCCGCAGTTGTGCTCCTCGCGCTCGCCCGTCTCCAGGTTTTCCAGGCAGATGCTCTCGAGATGCCCGTCGCCCTTGACCGCGTGCACGCCCGTGTGCGGCAGCTCGCGGATCTTTTCGTTCCCCCTGATCTGCTGGATCAAGTAGTACGACATCGAATCCTCGAGTGTGCGCCGGCAGACGATGCTCACCGATTTCGCCGTCCGGGACAGGAACATCGCGGCCTGCCCGGCGGAGTTGGCCCCGCCGATCACGTAGACCTCGTCGTTGTCGCAATCACCGGCCACCGACGCGGCGGCGCCGTAGTAGACGCCCGCACCCGTGAGGATGTCGCAGCCGTCGGCGGGTAGCTGCCGGTATTCGACACCCATCGCGAGGATTACCGCTCGCGCGCCGATCGCCCGGCCGTCGGACAGCTGCACCGTCCGGGCCGAGCCGTCGATGTCGAGGCCCGTCACCTCGGCGGCTGTGATGAGTTCGGCCTCGAATTTCTCGGCCTGCCTGCGGGCGCGCTCGGCAAGCTGCGAGCCCGACAGCCCGTCGGGGAAGCCCAGGTAGTTCTCGATCCGGGAGCTCTGCCCAGCCTGCCCGCCTGTCGCGGTGCGCTCGATGAGGACGGTCTTGAGCCCCTCAGACGCTCCGTAGACCGCGGCAGCGAGGCCCGCCGGGCCGCCGCCGATCACCACGAGGTCGTAGAAGTCCTCCGACGGAGTGGTCGTCAGGCCCAGCGTCGCGGCCAACTCCGTGTCGGTGGGGTCGATGAGCGTCTCGCCCTGCTCGGTGATGACCACCGGTAGCGTCAGCCCGTCCTGTCCCGCCGCCTCCAACAGCTGAGTGCCTTTGGGCTCGTCGGCACGAAACCACGTGTAGTACAACCGGTTTCGGGCAAGGAACTCGCGAACCTCCGACGAGCGGGCGTTCCACGGGTGCCCGATGATCTTGGTGTGGGGGATGACCCGGTCACCCGCCGCGTGCCACGCCTCCAGCAGCCCGTCGATCACCGGGTAGAGCTTCTCCTCGGGCGGATCCCAGGGCTTGAGCAGGTAGTGGTCGAGGTCGACGACGTTGATGGCCTCGATCGCGGCGGTGGTGTCCGCATAGGCGGTCAGCAGCACGCGACGGGCGAGGGGATAAACGTCCATCGCTTCTTCGAGGAACTCGATGCCGCTCATTCCCGGCATGCGGTAATCGGCCACGAACACCGCGACGGTGTCGCCGCGCAGCTTGAGTTCGTTGAGGGTTTCGAGCGCATCGGGGCCTGATTCGGCGCGGACGATGCGGTATCTCTCCCCGTAGTGTCGCCGGAGGTCGCGGGCAACCGCGCGGGAGACCGCGGGATCGTCGTCGACGCTGATGATTACCGGTTTACGGGGCTGGGACGCGGGCGCGTTCATCGGTGCTAAGTATGCTCCCGTCGCGCAACCGCCGTGATTTTGGCCTGGGCAGCATAAACAGGTATTGTTGGGCATCGGTGCGGCATCTCGCGCCGGCTCTTGCGTGCCCTGGAATTTCTCCCTTTCCGCTCACGTTTTGTAGTCGGGCGAAGCTGTGCCAAGGATGAGGCTCTTCGCATGAGTGCTCATCGCAGAAAGTAACGAATCGCGAGAGGTTAATGGCAAAGAAAGACGGCGCCATAGAGGTTGAGGGCCGGGTGGTCGAGCCCCTGCCCAATGCGATGTTTCGCATTGAGCTGGAGAACGGTCACAAGGTGCTCGCCCACATCAGCGGCAAGATGCGGCAGCACTACATCCGCATCCTGCCCGAGGACCGCGTGGTCGTGGAGTTGTCTCCGTACGACCTTTCCCGCGGTCGCATTGTGTACCGGTACAAGTAAGCAAAGAGCTAGACAGAACAGGATCGAAAAGTCGTGAAGGTCAACCCGAGCGTGAAGCCGATCTGCGACAAGTGCAGGGTGATCCGCCGGCATGGGCGGGTCATGGTGATCTGCTCCGATCCGCGCCATAAGCAGCGCCAGGGGTAGGCACCCCACAACTGAATGCAGACCTCCCAGCACCACTGAGCAGATTGGCTGCTCACATACGTCCGGAACGGAGGCCGGACCCCGACGAACCGCAAGGCTCACCGGGACGGGCTGGGATCAGACCTCCGCAGAGTAAAAGAGGAATGGCACACCCATGGCCCGACTAGTGGGCGTCGACCTGCCGCGCGATAAGCGCATGGAGGTCGCGCTGACCTATATCTACGGCATCGGCCGTACGCGCTCCAACGAAATCCTTGCCGCCACCGGCATCGATAAGGAGATGCGCACCAAGGACCTCACCGACGATCAGGTGACCCAGCTGCGCGACTACATCGAGGGCAATCTGCAGGTGGAGGGCGATCTGCGCCGCGAGGTGCAGGCCGACATCCGTCGCAAGATCGAGATCGGCTGCTACCAGGGCCTGAGGCACCGCCGCGGTCTCCCGGTGCGCGGCCAGCGGACCAAGACCAACGCGCGTACCCGCAAGGGCCCCAAGCGCACCATCGCCGGCAAGAAGAAGGCCAGGTAACCCCGAATGCCACCAGCAAAAAAGGCAGCCGCCGCCCCCAAGAAGGGGCAGCAGAAGGGCCGTCGCCGGGAGAAGAAGAACGTCCCGCACGGCGCTGCTCACATCAAGAGCACGTTCAACAACACGATCGTGTCGATCACCGACCCGCAGGGCAACGTGATCGCGTGGGCGTCGTCGGGCAATGTCGGGTTCAAGGGCTCGCGTAAGTCCACCCCGTTCGCCGCGCAGCTGGCCGCCGAGAGCGCCGCTCGCAAGGCCCAGGAGCACGGCGTGCGCAAGGTCGACGTGTTCGTCAAGGGTCCCGGCTCGGGCCGGGAGACCGCGATCCGCTCCCTTCAGGCCGCAGGCCTCGAGGTCGGCGCGATCGCCGACGTCACCCCGCAGCCGCACAACGGCTGCCGTCCGCCGAAGCGCCGCAGGGTCTAGGAGGAGAACGTTCATGGCTCGTTACACCGGACCCGTCACCCGCAAGTCGCGTCGCCTCGGCGTCGACCTCGTCGGTGGTGACCAGTCGTTCGAAAAGCGTCCGTACCCGCCCGGCCAGCACGGCCGCGCGCGGATCAAGGAGAGCGAATACCGCCAGCAGCTGCAGGAGAAGCAGAAGGCACGCTTCACCTACGGGGTGATGGAGAAGCAGTTCCGCAGGTACTACGAGGAAGCGAACCGCTCCGGAGGCAAGACCGGCGAGGCCCTGCTCCAGATTCTGGAGAGCCGGCTCGACAACGTCGTATACCGCGCCGGGCTGGCCCGCACGCGGCGGATGGCGCGCCAGCTCGTCAGCCACGGCCATTTCACGGTCAACGGCGTGAAGGTCAACGTGCCCAGCTACCGGGTGGCGCAGTACGACATCATCGACGTCCGCGACACCTCGCTGAACACCGTGCCGTTCCAGATCGCGCGGGAGACCGCGGGGGAGCGGCCGATGCCCAGCTGGCTGCAGGTGGTCGGGGAGCGTCAACGCATCCTGGTGCACCAGCTTCCCGAGCGCGCGCAGATCGACGTGCCGCTCTCCGAGCAGCTCATCGTCGAGTTCTACTCGAAGTAAAGACTTCTCGGCCGTCCGGATGACGGCCGGGACACGCGGCATCAAATAGCGGATGCCGTGAAGGAGGAAAGAAACACATGCTGATTTCTCAGCGACCCACACTGGGCGAAGAGGTCGTCGCCGACGATCGGTCGCGGTTCGTCATCGAGCCGCTGGAGCCGGGATTCGGTTACACCCTTGGCAATTCGTTGCGCCGGACGTTGCTCTCGTCGATCCCGGGTGCGGCTGTCACCAGCATCCGCATCGACGGCGTGCTGCACGAGTTCACCACCGTGCCGGGCGTCAAAGAGGATGTCACCGACATCATCCTCAACCTGAAGGGCCTCGTCGTCTCTTCGGAGGAAGACGAGCCCGTGACGATGTACCTGCGCAAGCAGGGTCCAGGTGCCGTCACCGCCGGTGACATCGTGCCGCCTGCCGGGGTCACGGTGCACAACCCGTCGATGCACATCGCGACGCTGAACGACAAGGGCAAGCTCGAGGTCGAACTCGTCGTCGAGCGCGGTCGCGGCTACGTGCCCGCGGTGCAGAACAAGGCGTCCGGCGCCGAGATCGGCCGTATTCCGGTCGATTCGATCTACTCGCCGGTGCTAAAGGTGACCTACAAGGTCGAGGCCACCCGCGTCGAGCAGCGCACCGACTTCGACAAGCTGATCCTGGACGTCGAGACCAAGAACTCGATCAGTCCGCGTGACGCGCTGGCGTCGGCGGGCAAGACGCTCGTCGAGTTGTTCGGTCTGGCACGCGAACTCAATGTCGACGCAGATGCGATCGAGATCGGACCGTCGCCGGCCGAGGCCGACCACATCGCGTCGTTCGCTCTGCCGATCGACGACCTGGACCTCACGGTGCGGTCGTACAACTGCCTCAAGCGCGAGGGGATCCACACGGTCGGCGAGCTCGTCGCCCGTACGGAGTCCGACCTGTTGGACATCCGCAACTTCGGCCAGAAGTCGATCGACGAGGTCAAGGTGAAGCTTCACCAGCTCGGCCTGTCGCTCAAGGACAGCCCGGCCGGGTTCGACCCGTCCGAGGTTGCCGGGTACGACGCCGCCACAGGCACCTGGCACGGGGATGTGTCGTACGACATGGACAACGACCAGGATTACGCCGAAACCGAACAGCTGTAAAGAATTCCGTCCCGGTCCTACCTGATACGGGGACCGGCCCCAATTAGGAGATAGTCGCAATGCCCAAGCCCACAAAGGGCCCTCGCCTCGGCGGGTCGTCCTCGCACCAGAAGGCGCTGCTGGCCAACTTGGCCACGTCGCTGTTCGAGCACGGCAGGATCAAGACCACCGAGACGAAGGCCCGGGCGCTGCGGCCGTACGCCGAGAAGCTGATCACCCACGCCAAGAAGGGCACGTTGCACAACCGGCGTGAGGTGCTCAAGAAGATCCGCGACAAGGACGTGGTGCACACCTTGTTCGCGGAGATCGGCCCGTTCTACTCCGATCGCAACGGCGGCTACACGCGGATCATCAAGGTCGAAGCCCGCAAGGGCGACAACGCCCCGATGGCCGTGATCGAGCTGGTGCGGGAGAAGACCGTCACCGACGAGGCCAACCGCGCCAGGCGAGCGGGGGCGTCGAAGGCGGCGGCCAAGAAGGCGGCTCCGGTGGCTGCGGCCGCTGCGCCACAAGCGGCGGTCGAGCCCGGGGCGGCCGAGGGTCCGACGGTCGATGAGGCCGACGAGGCGCTGGCCGAGGACGGGACAACCCTCGCCGAGGTCGAAGCCGAGGACGAGGGCATCGCTGACGCGCAGACCGCGGTGGCTGCCGACGAGGTCTTGACCGAGGAGCCAACAGCCGCCGACGAGGTCGAAGAGGCCGAGGAAAGCGACGAAGCCGACAAGTCCTAAGGACATGAACGACGAGCCCGCCATCGGAGACGGTGGCGGGCTCGTTGATCCTTCCCGTCGCTCCGCTCGCCCCGTCCGTCTGCGGCTCGACATTGCTTACGATGGAACCGAATTCGCGGGCTGGGCGCTCCAGGAGGACCAACGGACGGTTGCCGGCGTGCTCGAGGAGACGCTGACGACGGTGTTTCGCACGCCGGTGCGGTTGTTCGCGGCGGGCCGTACCGACACGGGTGTGCACGCGACGGGTCAGGTCGCGCATGTCGACGTGCCGGCGGCGACGTTGGTTCATGCGCGGCCCCACTCGGACACCCCGGAATTTCTGCCGCTCGTCCGACGGCTTGCGAGGTTTCTGCCCGCCGATGTCCGGGTGCGCGACGTTGTCCGTGCGCCAACGGGATTCGACGCAAGATTCTCGGCACTGCGCCGCCATTACGTATATCGGCTGTCGACGGCACCGTATGGCGTCGATCCGATGTCGTCGCGATATGTGACGCCCTGGCCACGTCCGCTCGACGTCGATGCGATGACGGCCGCATCGAAAAGCCTTGTGGGACTGCATGACTTCGCGGCTTTCTGCCGGCAGCGCCCTGGCGGTACGACGATCCGCGACCTACAGCGGATGGAGTGGGATCGGGATGGCGATCTGATCACCGCGCACGTGAGTGCCGACGCGTTCTGCTGGTCGATGGTGCGCTCACTCGTCGGCGCGGTGCTCGCGGTCGGCGACGGTCGTCGCGACGCTCAATGGTGCGCTGCGCTTCTCGATGCGACGCAGCGGTCGAGCGCGTTCGCCGCCGCGCCTGCCCGTGGTCTCACGCTGGTCGGTATCGACTACCCGCCGGACGACCAGCTCGCAGCGCGGGTCGAGGTCACCCGTGATCTACGCATCAAGAAGAGCTGACGCACGCGCCAGTTCGGGCCACCTGCTGTCCTCGGGAAAACGGCCAATCGCCTCCACCAACGGATCGCGCTCGCCAGTCAGCTCGAAATATTGTGCAGCAGATCGTAATTCGAAGATTACCGCGCCTTGCGTGCGTGCCAACTCGATCGCGGCGCGAAGGTCGGCGCGACGTAGGTCATCGTCGTCGTGCGTCTGCGCCCGGATGCGAAGAAGTTCGGTGTCGTAGAACGACATCTCGGTGTCCGTCGCCAACTCCAGGGCCGTGTCGACGCGTTCTCGCGCTTGCGCCGCATCACCCGCCGCGATCGCAAGCCTCGCGAGCACTGCGTCGTAGAACGTGATGAGGCACTTGACCTCGAGAGCGCGCCAGATGTCCACGAAGACTTTGACGGTCGCCAGGTGCGCCTGTGCGGTCGCCGCGTCAACCTTCTTCTCGTTCCTCGCGTCCGCGGCCTCGCCGGTGGCGAGAAATGCCATCGCGTCGACGGTGGCCTGCTGGGCAGCCGAAATCATCGACCACGAGTCGAAACCGTGTTGCTCTGCGTCGGCGCCCAGGGTGATGGCGATCTCCTTGGCGCGTTCGAACTGTCCTGCCTCGGCGCGGATCAGCACCTCCATCTGCCGCGCATAGGCCCGACTGAACGCGCCTTGGGGGAAGTCCAGCGTTTGGCAGCGCTGCGCAGTTCTGGCAAGCTCGGCCTCTGCGCCGGCGAGGTCGCCGATGACGTAGTCGGCAAGCGCCACGTGGGTGAAGATCGACGCCGTGGCTTCGTTCGGCATGTACCACACAGCGTCGATCTCGTCGGCGCTTTCTTGGGTTCGAGACGACGTCGCGGCGTCCAGTCTGTCTTTGGCAGAGCTGAATTCACCTCGATACCAAGCCAGCATCCCGTGTGCGGCATGGCTGAACGGAACGAACCGGGATTGCCTCTCGGGGCTCATGTGCGTCCGAAGTTCGTCGAGATATCCGAGAAGCTGCTGGACATGCCGAAGATCGGCGCGCAAGGCGTAGTAGGCGTAGAGCGCGATGACTGTCGCGAGCGCCTCGTTCTCGTGCAGGTTGCTACCGGAAAGATGAAGACAACGTTCGAAATCGGCTGCGGCGTCAGGGCTCGACACGCCCTCGACCGCCGAGACGAGGAAGCCGCGGCTCAATCTGAGTCGGACCTCGAGCCGGTCACGCGCGGATTCCACCGGTGCCAGCTCGATCTGCGACACCGCTCGTCCGAGATAGGCGCGCGCCTCCGCAAGGGCGCCGCGCTGGCGCGCATCAGTGGAGGCCCGTTCGTAAGAACTGGCCGCGTCGGCGTGCCTCCGCGCCTGTTCGTAGTGGCCGGCGACGGCCGACCAGCCGGGATTACCGTCAGCGGCAGCAGTCACCAGCGCGTCGGCGACGCGGCTGTGAAGTAGCCGCCGCCGCGTTGGTGGCGATAGTTCTGCAGCGACCTCGCGAAGCAGCTCGTGCCGGAAGCGCCACCTGTCGTGGTCTACCGGTTCGAGCACGCGGCTGGCGACAAGGTCGCTGACGATATCGTCGATGGTGTCCTTCACGCTCGGATCCACCACTGATCGCAACACATTTCGCTCGAACGTCCTGCCGATCACGGCGGCTGCCTCGAGTAGCAGCACCGCCTCACTGCTGGTCCGCAGTCGCGCAAACAACGCCTCGTACAACGTGTCGGGCACTTCGACGGGCGAGGTGCTGCGCGCCTGATGCTCGAGCTTCTCGACCACCTCTTCGATATAAAGCGGGACGCCGTCGCAGCGCTGGCGCACAACGCGACGAGCCTCGGCGTCCATGGCTGGATTGAGTGCCACGATCAACTGGTCCGCTTCGCCGTCCGTCAGCGGCTTGATCTCGAATACTTTCGCTCGCGGCGTGTCCGGCAGCGAGACGCGTTCACGGCCCGTCATGACTATCAGCACCGACCCGAGTTCCTCTTCGAGGAGTGCCTTGACGACGGCGACGCTGTCTTCGTCGAACCAGTGCATGTCTTCGACGACCAGCACCGTGGGACCCCGCTTGACGCACGCGAGCAGGTAGCTGTGCACTGCGTCGGCGATCTGGCCGTGCAGCTTGCGCCCTTCGGCCTGCACCCCCTCGTAGCCGCTCTCGGGCGCGATACCCAGGACCGGCGCGAGCAACGGCAGCATCGTCGGCTCGTCGAGTGCGCGCCGAGCTATTTCGCGCTTGAGCTGTTGCAGCCGTTCAGCGTTGTCAGTGTCGCGGGAGATGCCGCTTTGGCGCTCGATCAGGCGCCGTATCGGGTGCAGGCCGGCGTCGGCGTGAAGTGGTGTTCCATTGAGATTGAGCACAGCGGCATCGCCGGCCACGTCGATCGCCGCCCACGCAAGTCGGCTCTTGCCGAGACCTGCGTCACCTTGGAACGCTACTCCCGGTACGAGAAGTGTTCCAGCCCTTGCCTGTTCCCAGCTCTCTTTGATGTACGCGACCTCAGCTTCCCGGCCGACCAGAGGCCCGCGCGGGGCCCAGCTCGCGTCGCGCTCCCCGACGACGCGGAAGTGAACCACGGGCTCGTCAATCCCTTTCACTGGTTTCGGGGCCCTGGCCACGAGTTCGAAACCGCTCCCGACGAGTTGTTCGACGGCCTCGGAGACGACGAGTGTGTCGGGTTCGGCAAGACTGCATATTCGTGCCGCGAGGTTCGCCCCCACCCCGTAGACGTCGTTCTGCTGGGTATCGACATACGTCACCCCGCGGTGGATTCCCACTCGCACGCTGATGCCGAACCCGAAGCGGCGCCGCACGCGTTCGCTGAGCTCGGACACCGCACTGGTGATCTCGAGGCCGGTGTGTACCGCACGAATCACGTCGTCTTCGTGGGCGCTGGGATAGCCGAACAGCGCCAGCAGCCCGTCTCCCTTCGTGGAGGGGATATGGCCGCCGTAGCGTTCGACGATCTCGCGCACCTGATCGCGGTATCGGCCGACGACCGTGCGATAGACCTCCGGTTCGACTCGGGTGGACAACTCCGTCGAGTCGACCATGTCGGCGAACATGATTGTCATCCGCCGGATCTCACCGCCGCCGACCGGTGCAGCCAGCAACTCCTCGGCCTCGGTGTTTCCGCTGTCGACCTCCAGCACACGGCCTGCTAGTGCGTCTGCAGTGGCACGGTCGCCCCGATTCATGGCAAGGACAGCGGCGTCGAGCAATTCGTCGAGCGCACGCCGCTGACTGGAGCCGACGGGGGTGTGCGGCGCTACGGCCTTGCCTGGATGCGACTGCGAATTCATCGTGTCTTCGATGCTAAGGCAGGTAGAAACCCCGCACGCGGTGAAAACGGCTTCTGCCGAGCACCGCGTTCGCCGCCACGAGGCCCGACAGCACCGCCGATTCGATGCAGCCCGCGTTCATTCCCGAGTCCGTCCAGTCGCCGGCCAGGACCATATTGTCGTAGCCACTTTCGTCCGGGCGCAGGCGAAATCGATCGGTTCCCGGGATCGATTGGACGTAGCGGTCCGACGGATCGACGTTCACGCTGACGTGCTGGGTGGAGAGTGCATCGACCCCCTGGCAGCCATTGGCGCCGGTCAGAAGACGCCAATCGAAGCCGTTTTCGGTGAACGCTTTTGGGAAGTAGAGGTCGAGATATCGATCGATATAGTCGGTAGCCGTTGTGCGGACCAGGTTTTCGTGCCGAAGCGCGTATTCCTTGCCGCGCTCGTCCGTTGGCCAGGCGGCGCTGAGGCTGCCGCAGTAATACGCGACCGTGCCGGGCCGGTCGTGTGCCGGCCAGTCCTCGGCCCACAGCGTCTGGGGCATCGAGGCCCACGTCTCGAACGGGCGCTCGTACCCGGTGATCGTCACGCCGGGCTGCGGCCATCCGAGTTCCGGTTCGTTAGGACCGAGCCAGAGCTGAAACGCCTGGGTGGCAACCGTCCTCACTCGCGTGGTCATCTCGCGCCATTCGACCCGGTTCTCGATCAACTCCTTGGCGACCAGGGGCAGCATCCCCACCGAGATCGCGAGCACCACGTGGTCGAAGTCGGCACCGCGGCGCAGCATGCGCGTCTCCGCGGGGTCACCGTCGTTCCAATACGTCTCCATCGCCTTCCAGTCCCGATCTTGTTCGGCGAGTTGCTCACTCATAGGCTCGACCGGGAAGACGGGAAGACCTCTCACCTTCGTCAGGGGCTCGTAGTGCGTGAGCCCTTCGGCGAGGCGCACTTGCCGTCCCATCGTGATGGCCTCGATGTGCTGATCACGACTATCGACGTGCAGGGAGTCGACGCGGTGGAAGAACTCGAACTCCACGCCGCGCCGCTTGAGCGCTTGATACAGCGGAGCGATGACGATGTCGCCCATGCCTGCGGTCATCTTCCAGAAGATCGCGCCCTTGTACTCGAACAGGACGGTCCCGATCAGGAAGAGCATCGTGCCTGCCGCCACGCCGGGCCGGTCGGGATCGCCGTCCTCGTAGCCGAACATCAGGTCGTACAGGCCCTTGACCAACGGGAACTCGGGGATGTCGGAATGACCGCCGTGGCGCATGATCCACTGCGCGAAGTCCTCCTCGTTGATGGCCCGCATTCCCCGCGGATCCGTCACCAGATTGTCGGCGAGGATGCCGCGTATCGAGGCGGTCACGAACGAGATCAGCAACCACGACCGCTTGTGACCCGGGTGGTGGTCGTAATCAATTGTCCTGCGAGCTGCCTCGAGCGCAGCATCCAGGAGTGCCACCGGATTAGATTGTGGTACATCAGGATTCGCAGCAGCCACCAGCGCGGCGATCAACGCGCGCTGCACCACCTCCATCGTCTGCGACGGCGCCTGTGGCGCGTCGGTGGAGGTCGACATCGTAAGCCCGGTGGCACTCGTGCCGCGCTGCGTCTCGGCGAAATCGAAGACCAGCTGTATCGCGCGTTCGATGAAGGTGACGACGCTCATCTCGCGGCCGTTGCCGCGCGGGTCGCCGGGCAGGCCCTCCTTACGGGCGAAGGTGCCCAGCCAGGTGAGCCAGTCCGGCCCCCACGACTCTGCCAGACCCAGGTCGTCGGCGGGAACCATCGCCTGATCCCAGGTGTGGATCGGTGCTTGCGGATCGGTGGTGGCCCTGTCCAGCTCAGCGTAGCTTTCGCGCAGCAGAGCGAATGCGTTCTCGTAGTAGCCGAACCAGATGTGCAGGCCGTGTTCCTCGATCCGCCCGTTCTGCCCTCGGCTCGACGCTCCCTTGCCGCCGAGGCGCCAACCGCGCTGGTAGACGGTGATGGAGTCGAAACGGTCGCGCCAACCCGGCTCGCTCAGCCTCCAGGCGGCAGTCAACCCAGCCATGCCGCCGCCGAGGATGGCGACTTTCCCGCCGGGACGTTTCACAGGGCGATGAAGACGTCCACCGGGTCTCCGACGACCCCACCCGTCAGCAGAGAGACCACAGCCTGACCGGTGTATACGCCGCCCGGCAAATTAGAAGAATCAACCTTGAACGTGAGATGGGTTGCCGAAGCCGGGAGCGTGTTCTGCGCGACTGACGTCGGCTCCGCGCCCTCCGGCGAAACGACGGTGATACGACTCTGCGCGATGTAGTTGTGCGTGCCGGGGCGCGACAGCTGGATATCGACTCTGCGGTCCTTGCCCTCGCCGTTCAGAACCCGAAAAGCCTCCGACACCGCGAAGGTGGGCGCCGCCGGCGCCGCCGGCCCGGCCAACAGATTCTCGGTGATCTCCAGCACGCCGATCACTGTGATGTCCATCAGCTGGGTTGCCGATTTGATCCATGCCTCGGCCGTGTATTTGCCCTCCGAAATTGCGGGCGCGGCCTGTTTGGCGACTTCACCAGACTGCGCGATCATCCGCTTCAGGGTCGCCGAGAACTGCTCGATGTATCTCGTGGGGTCAACTTTGACCGGGCCGTCGCTCATTTCTCGCCTTCCCCGCGAGCTGCAACGGTATTCGGCTCAGTATCGGCCGCCGACACGAGCGTCTCGACAAATGCTTTGTGCAGGTCGATCTGCGAAGCAGCCACGGCGCGTCCGGCGTCCTGGCTGATCTCTATGAGGTCATCTGGTTTCAGCTCGCCCGACAGCCACCGCGTGAGAATGTTGGTTGTCCTCGCCGCCCGCTCGTCGACCTGTTTGGTGGCTACCTCGACCGCCTTCTTGATCATCTTCTTGCGGTTCTCGCCATCGATCTTCGGGATTGGTGTCGGCGTGTCCTCATCGGCGAGCACCTCGGCGTCGGCCGCAGGATCCCAGGGGTATGGACTGCCGCCAGGCGGCAGGCGCCGTGAACATCCCAGGATCAGATCCTCGCCGTAGGTCGACCACCCCATGGTGTAGGCGAACATCGCCAGCGCTGAGGCGCCAAGGCCCTGGATAGCTACCACCTTCCTGGTCTGGACTATAGAGCCGGTGATCGTGGTCGTCGGCAGGGGCCTCGCCCAGATAAAGCCGCTGTCGACCTGCACGAAGTTGTCGAAATTGGTGCCCCTGTGGTCGGTGTCGAGGTCGTAGTTGACCAGGTAGCCGCCGGCGACTCGGTCTTTGTGGAAGATCAGCGGGGTCGTGAGATGGAGGTTGACCAGCGACTTATCGGGCCCAATTACCTCGTAGATGCGTGTCCACCCGTCGAGGTTCGTCTTCGGGGTAGCGTCCGTGACTTGCTGCCAGGCGTCGCAACAGTGCGGCCAGTTGTGCGGGTCTAGGACCTCTTTGACCTTGCCGAGAGGATCCTTTCCCGACAGGTAAGTCACGTCCAGCTGGGTAGCGATCTTGTCCCCGACGACGCGGATCTCGCCTTTGGCCGGAGCCGTGATCTGGACCTCGTCGTCCGTGACGAGGCCTCTCGTGTTCGCCTCTTGCAGGAACTCGGTCCAGGTGCTGTGACTGGGCGGCCTTTCCTGGATGAGCTCGAGCATGCGGGTACCGGTGGCTGCGCTGATCATCGTCTGGTTCTCGCCCGTGAGGCCGAGGACGTTGATCAACTGTTCACGGTAATCGTCGGCGCCGGGCAGCTGGACGAGGATCACCCCGGCATACCTCGCCTTTGCCTGTTGTGTGATAGGCAAAGGCGATTCGGTGCGCGTCGCGAGACGGTTCACCGCGGCGTCATATTCAGGTAAACCCGACGACTCGCTGCCGGATATCTCCCTGAACAGTCGTTGGATTTGGGAGTACCACCCTTGCTGGTCGCCGGTTGTGCCGGGCAGCATGCGCTCGACCGTCTCAACCACGCTCGGGTCATCGGGATGTTCACCCACAATTTCATCGATGTGGCCGAACAAGGCCATTATCTCAGCGATCTCGGACATCGAGTCCCCCTCGCGCATATAATTTGCGACCTCAGCATACCCAGCGGCCGCTGCGGGCGGAACGGAATCGTGAGGGAGGGACGTGACCGATCGCGCGACCGACGACGGCAGTATCGCCGACATTCCGTGGGCGGCGGTCTACGACCCGGCTCATAACATCCGCGCCTTCAACACGATCCAGGCACGCGGATTCCGTGCGGCGACCGATGTCGTCGAGCGCCTGATCGGACTGCTCGGACAGAACGGTGCTGGCGTGGACCACGCGGACCCGGAGATACCGGAGCCGCAGACCAACGGCGAACCGGCACCGCTGGGGGTAGGACGCGCTGTTTCCGCGTGGCAATCGGTTGCCACACAGCTCGTAGAGTCGCTTCGCGGCATCCCAACGCCGTCCGCCGGCGCGGTGAAACTTGATCTTCACCAAGAGAACTCGCGTGTCCTTCTCTTTCTCGAGGCCGTGCCGGGTGAGGCTGCTTCGACGGAGTTCTGGTTGCATAATGGCGGCCCCGACGAACTGGGCGAGATCTCATTGCGCTGCAGCGACCTGCTCGGGCACGACGGCGAGGTGATCAAGGCGAGCGCGGTCAGCCTGGATCCGCAGACAATGCCGATGCCGGCTCGATGCAGTCGCGGCGTCACCGTACGTGTCGACGTGACACAGGCTGCCCGGCCCGGCAAGTACCGTGCGACGATGCTCGCGGAACGCCATCCCGACGCGTGGCTTCCGGTCGTTCTTAACGTGCTACCCGCTGACTTGTGAGCGATACAAGCGTTGAGGCAGAACTGATTTCGGCCGTCGAAGACCGCCTGCGCGAGGTCGGCAGAGTGGTTCGGAACTCGATGCTCGACGCGATGCCCGACGGTGAGCCGGTCCAGTGGCTTTATGGACCGATGCGCGAGTACCCGTCGCGACCCGGCAAGGCGCTGAGGCCGGCGCTGTGCCTGTCGGCCGGCAGGGCGTTCGGCGCGAGGGGAAACGATCTGTTAGGCATTGCCGTAGCAATTGAATTGCTGCACAACGCCTTTCTTGTCCATGACGACATCGCCGACGGCAGCGAGATGCGCCGCGGCCGGCCGACGCTGGCGGCCACCTATGGGATGGCGGCCGCCCTCAATGCCGGCGACGCGGTCGCCATCGTGGCAAGCCAGGTGCTTCGCCGGGCCACCCGGCCGCTCGACCGCGATCTCGCCGATCTGGTCTGGGGCGAATTCGACACCATGGCTCTGCGCACACTCGAAGGTCAGGCGACCGAAGTCGGTTGGCAGACAGACAATATCGAGGACATCGGGCCCGAGGACTACCTCGACCTGATCATGCACAAGACCTGTTGGTACACCACCATCCATCCGCTGCGAGTGGGGGCGATCGTCGGTTCGCGCGGCACGGCGGAGCTGACGCCTCTGGTGCGCTTCGGATTTCACTTCGGTGCCGCATTCCAAATCCGTGACGATCTCCTCAACCTGGTTGGTGAGGAGAAGCTCTACGGCAAGGAGATCCTGGGAGATCTTTACGAGGGCAAGCGCACACTGCCCCTCGTCCATCTCCTGTCGACCGCGAAGGATGCCGACCGCGCGCTGGTGAGCGATTATCTGACGCGAACCCGCGCAGAGCGCTCGCCCGAACTTGTCCACACCGTGAGAAGGTTGATGGACGACTACGGAAGCATCTCGTTCACAACGGATTTCGCCGAAGGGATTCTGCTGGTCGCCGAGGAGTACTTCGAGCAAGCGTTCGCTGACGCTTCGCCAGGGCCGGACCTCGACTTCCTGCGGTCGCTTGTGCCCTATGTGTGGGCGCGTTGGCGCTGACCTAAATCCGGCCCGCGACGAAGTCGGCCGCCTGGTTGGGCATGCCCGCGCTGATATACGCGTTCGCGAGATGATCGGACCAGTTGTTCTCCCAGGTCTTGGGATCGGCCGGGTTGCAGATGGGGTCGGCGCCATGGCACAGCTCGATCGTGCGTTCACCGTAGGCCGGGCTGAGCATAGAGAGGGGACCCGCCCATTGAGACCCGTTGCCGAACAGTGCGACGGCGGCGATGTGCTGATCCATATCCGCCGGCAACGGATTCTTGAAGCCGAACGCCGCGATCGGCGCGGCCAGCACGACGTCGGTGACGGCCGCGCCGAGCGAGTATCCGCCCAGGACCAGCCGGGTGTTCGGGCAGTTGGCCGCCATGTACTGGATGTGCCCGCTCATATCGTTGGCGCCGATGTCCACCTGTGTGTCGGCGGGGTAGTTGACCGCGTAGGTGCCGATGTTCTTTCCGGTCTTGCTGCGCAGCGCGCTGACGAATGCATTGCCGAGCTTGCCCATCCCCGGTGGTTCGGTGCGCCCGCGTGCGAACACGACTTCCACGGCCGGACAGTTCGCAGCGGCAGCCAGCGGCGCCGACCCTAATGTCCCCGACGGCAGCGCAGCAGGTGCCACGGTCAACGTCGCAGCCGCAATGACCGCGACGAGGCCGAAGCGCACCCTTTGACGGGCAGGTAAAAGACTCACAGCTTCGATGGTAGCCATCCAAAAGTGTGCAGGCTGGCGGCTCGCTGAGTTCCCCTTACAGCAAGCCGGCCGCGAACCCCGCTGCCTGATTGGTCCGGCCGCCCGGGTACGCGCTGTGCGCGGCCATGTTCTGGCCGTCTGTCTGGCAGATTGGGTCGCCGCCGTTGCACAGGTCGATAGACCGGGCGCCCCAGACCGGGCTGACGGTCAACGGGAACCCCGCTTTTGCCGACGGGTTGCCGAAGACGGCGACCGCCGCGACATGGTCGGGCGCATCGGGCGGCAGTGGGTTGTTGAATCCGAGTACGGGGAACGGCACCGCGCTGATGACATCAATCACGGCCGCGCCCTGCGAGAAGCCGCCGAGCACCAGCCGCGTGCCGGGGCAGGCGCCGATCATGTATTGGATGTGTCCGCTGGCGTCGTTGGCTCCGGCGGCGGCGGTGAGAAAGTCGAAGTCCGCGGGGTAAACCACCCCGTAGGTGCCCACCGAGCGGCCACCGACCTTGCCGCGCAGCGAGTCGGCGAACGCGGCACCGACCCTCCCGATGCCGCCCGGTTCTCCAGTGCCACGGGCGAACACCACCTCGATGTCTGGACAATCAGCCTTCGCCAGCGGAGCGAGTCCGGGAATCACAACTACCGCAGAGGCCATCACGGCGACCGCACCGGCCGCTACCGTCGAGCGGCGTACAAGATCAAAAGTCACGCCGAATCATAACCCGCGGAACGGTCAAACGAAGTTAGCGACAAACGCTGCGGACTGCTGAATGAACTCTGAGCTCTCGTAACCGCTGTGTGCGAACGGGTTGCGACCGCGCGAGCAGATCGGATCGCCGTCCTTGCACGAGTCGATGGCGCGGCCGCCGTAAGGTGCGGGTGCCGCGGTCGCCGGAATGCTGAACTTGGTCGACGGATTGCCGAATACCGCAATCGCCGCGATCGATCCGGCCAAGTCGGGGGACAGCGGGGCCGCCGAGCCGATGTCGCCGAATTTGTCCCCGACGGCGCCGATCTTCCTGCCCAACGGCGGGATCCCGATGAGCATGTCCATCACCGCCGCGCCCTGCGAATACCCGCCGAGGACGAACTTCGTCGACGGGCATTGTTGCGACGTCGCCCGGATGTGCGCTTCAGCGGCTTGTGCACCAGAAGCAGCGTTGAGGAAGTCATAGTCAGCGGGATAGTCCACCGCAAAGCTGGTGACGGTTTTGCTGGGAACCAGTCCCTGAAGTGCGTCGACGAACGCCTGGCCCACTCGACCAATGCCGGCAGGCTCGCCGGTGCCGCGTGCGAACACGACCTCGACGTTGGGGCATTCGGCAGCAGACGCCGACGGAAGCTGCCCGGCGACCAGTAGCGACGCGGCAGATACGAGGGCTGTCGCGACCGCCGCCGAGATCCTGGAGAACGTCACGCACCCCATCTTCACACAGAACGGTCAGCGGCCGTCGTTTGCTCGGGGTGCACCGGCAGCGCCGGCAGCTCATCGAGTATTTGCGTGCGGTCGCCATGACGCGCCAATGCAAGGCCGAGGAGCACCACCATGCCGCCGATCCCCTGGGAAGCCGTGATGGCTTCACCCACCAGGAGCCACGCCCACAGCACCGCGGCCATGACCTCCGTGAGGCCGACGAGCGACGCGAACCGGGGTCGCAGCCTCGCGATGCCCATGATGCCCAGCGTGTAGGCGAGGGCAGTGGGCACGACGGCCAGCGCGATTGCCGGCACCAGCCACGACGTGGTTGCCCCCGCGACGACGGTGTCATGCGTGGTGAAGGCCAGCGGCAACACCCCCGACACGCCCAGCATGCTGATTGCGATGGCGCCGACCACCAGCCCGCCCGCTGCGAGCGTGATCGAGTGCAGCCCGGTCCCGTCGGCTGCCGCCCGGTCCGACACGACGAAGTAGCAGGCCGCGCAGACGGCGGCCGCCAAGGCCCAGAAGACGCCAACCACGTCTACGTGAGAACCCGCGAATACGTTGAGCACCAACATGATTCCGCCGATAGCCATGGCCACGCCGGCGAGCGTGAGGTTGCCGGGACGGTGCCGGGTCGTCGCCCACAGCCAACCGACCACCAGCACTGGCGACAGGTACTCCAGGAGCAGCGCCACGCCGACCGACATGTGAGCGACCGCGTTGTAATAGCAGAGCTGTGCACCGGCGATCGGAATCACGCCGTAGAAGAGCACTGTCCTGCGGTATGTGAAGGCCTCCCGCAGCCAGTTGCGGTGGACCACCGTCGCGACAATCGCGAGCACGAGCGCTCCACCGACCAGGCGGGCCGTCACCGCGGCGGTCGGCGTCCATCCCGCGTGCATCAGCGCCTTGCCGAGGGGTCCGGACATCCCGAACGACAATGCCGACGCGACCGCGAACGCGAGGCCGAGCCGGAAAGTGCCCGTCGCCTCCACGTCTACCCCTTCAGTAATGAGTAAAATCTGCTTTGGTGCTGACGCTACAAGTCGGCCTCGTCAGGAGTCAAATGCTTTTCAGTCATGACACCGAGCTCACGTTGCGCGCCGCGGGTGCGCTGATCAACAGCGACCGCATCGACGGCGAACAGCTGGGTGATCAGGCGGCGCTGGACACGTACTTGGGCGGGTACGGATGGACAGGGCGCCGCGACCACGACGACGCAGAGCTGGTGGCGGTGCACGCGTTGCGGACGCGACTGGGCCGGATCTGGGAATGCGCCGACGATGAGGAGCGCGCCGTCGAGCAGGTGAACGCATTGCTGGCCGATACCGGGGCATCGCCCTGGCTGACCCGTCATCCCGAGATGCCGGAATGGCATCTGCACCTGGCGTCGGTGCGCGATCCGTTGGCCCAGCGGATGGGTGCGGAAATGGCAATGGCGCTTGCCGACCTCATCCGTGTCGGCGAACTGCGACGGCTGAAACTCTGCGCGGCCCCGGACTGCACCGCGGTGGTGATGGATTTGTCGCGCAACCGGTCCCGAATCTTCTGCGACACACGCAACTGTGGCAACCGGCAGCACGTCGCTGCATACCGCAAGCGCCATCGCTGAGAGTTGCTGTGAAGGGGTGTAACGGTTCGCAGCGACAAATAAGCTTGCGCCTCTGTCGGCGGAATACTCGCCATCCAGGACACCCTGCTGTATCGGACGGCGCCTATATATTTCAACATCAGATGGGTTGACGATTCCGACATCGTCAACGTGGGGCTGGATGGCACATCGGAGGATCCGTTCCAGCGCATTGGGTGACGCGAACCGCCTGAGAAGCATTCCTCGATAAGCCCGGCGCACCGCCGAGGTGATATTGCAGACTGTACAAACTTGTTTTGCTGAGCAAGCCTCGAGGAGGGCTGATGTCCCAGCCGGGCGGGGGGGCCGACCCTTCATCTTCCGGCGGCGCCAGCGCGCCCGCACCGCCGCCAACCGCGCCCGCACCGCCGCCAACCGCGCCCGCCGTTGCGCCACCGCGTGACAAGTGGCGCGTCGCCAAGCGTTGCCGGTGGCCGAGCCTCGTCCTTGGGCTGCTGTTGGTCGGCGCGAGCCTGACCTACCTCTTGATCCCGCCGACGATCGTCGGTGACACTGCGATCAAGGTCGATCCCGCCGATCTGATCGCGGCCCAGCAGCGCACAGCGCAGCCGATGCCGTCGCTTCTCGGACTCAACCGCGACGTCGCCCAGACTGTCCTCGCCGACGCCGGCCTCGACGGCGTCAAGCTCAGCTTCACCGAACAATCGGCCGCCGGCCCGGTGGGGCTTGTGCTGGGGCAGAAGCCGTCTCCGGGAACCGGAGATGTGAAAGAGATTCAGCTGGCGGTGTCCACTCCCGCCCCGATGCCCGACGTGAAAGGAAAGAGCGTCGTCGACGCCCGCAAGGCGCTCGAGCAGCTCGGTGCGGTCGTCGAGGTCGACCGCCGCCTCGATCCCGCGGTTCCCAACGGGCAGGTTCTGGACTCCACCCCGGCCCCCGGTGACGTGATGCCGGCGGTGGTGCAGCTGGCCGTCTCCGACCCCGGCGACGCGCTCACGCTGGCAACCGTCCGGTCCGTGGACGATGACTACTGCAGTGATGTCAACGCCGGAGAGTTGGTGAATGGCAAGACTGTTGGCCAGAGCGTGCAATGTACCCCGGGCAGGAATCCCGCCTTCGTCGAGTACGCGGTCTCGCGGAATGCGGCCGCTCTGGAGGCAATCGTCGGCACCAACGACCGCGGCGGCACGGCCGGCGCGACGGTCACCGTGTTCGGTGACGGCCGGCCGCTCGCGACCGTCAATGTGGGACTTGGTCATTCGGAGCCGATTCGCGTCGATCTGCGCGACGTGCTGCGATTGCGCATCGAGACGACAACCGGCGATGCCGATCACGCACCGGACGTGGTGCTCGGCGACGCGCGACTGCTCGGTCTCAAAGAGGGGCTCGACGCGATCGCGAGCGGCAAGTGACGCGGAAGGCGCTCTGCCTGCTGACAGCCATCGCGCTGGTGATTTTCACCGTGATCTCGGTGCCGCGCGGGTATGCCGATCCGCCGAAACCCGCTGGGCCACAGGAGGATTACTACCCGGTGATCGTGGTGCTGGATACCTCCAGCTCGATGAGTGAGGCATCGGGTAGCAAGACAAAAATAGATGCTGCCAGGGCTTCCGTCATCGACCTCGTGAACGCGTTGAGCCCGAACTCGCAATTCGGATTGATCGCTTATCCGGGCCACAACGGCCCCACCATTGACGGTTGCTCCGGTGGCGACGAGGAAATCAAGCTGGGTCCACTCGACCAGAGCACGGCGTCGGCCGCGGTGCGCCGGCTCAATCCCGACGGCGACACGCCAACCGGCCCCGCGTTGAAGCATGCCGCGCAAATCATCAAGTCGAGCCCGCGACAGCGGGGCAGCATCATGCTGGTTAGTGACGGCGAATCGAACTGCGGCTCAAATCCTTGCGAGGTCGCCAAGCAACTGACCGCCCAGGGCGTCGGGGTCAGGGTCAACACCGTCGGCCTGCAGATCAGCCCGAAGGGCGCGCAAGAACTCCAATGCATCGCGAACGCGACGGGCGGGCGTTACGCCGACGCGGGCAACGCGACCGATCTGAAACTTTCGTTGCAAGACCTGACGGGCGCGAGGCTTACCCTCGACGGCGGTGTGCCACCGACGATCGCCGCGGTGAGTGGAACCGGCGCAGGGGGCTCCAAAGTCGTTTTCGCGGTGACAAATTCCGGCCATAGCGACGCCAAGGATGTGCGTGTCACTCTGGATTTTCGCGATAAGAACAAGATCCCGGGTGCGATCCTCGTACCGCGTCCGGTCCGGTTCTTGGGCAATATCAGCCCGGGGCAGAAGCTCTCGGTAGAGTTTGTTGTAAGACCGAGTTCTGAACGGCTAGAGGACTTTACATGGATCGCAGCCGCAACGGCGAACAACGCAGAGCCGGTGACGAAGTCAGGGCAGACGCGGGTCGTTGAGCCGTTCGACCAGGCGACAGGACTGCTTCGCGACAAGAAGAATGTCGTGATCCTCGGCGATTCCTACTCGTCTGGTGAAGGCACTCATAACTACAACAAAGGTACCGATGGCGGCGACGGGAACATGTGTCATCGGTCGCCAGACGCGTACGGGCCCAAGCTTTTCCCTTCAGCGACCAATCTGGCCTGCTCGAATGCGAAGACCTCGGACTTCACTGGATATCAGACCTCAGACAAGAAGCTCGTGCCGCCGCAACTGTTTTCGCTGCGCCAAATGGTGGACAGGGGCAACGCCCCCGACGCGGTGCTGCTCAGCATCGGCGGCAACGACGCCCAATTTGTTGACGTGGTCATGAACTGTGTCTTGGCGCAGGGGTGCAACTACGACATCGTGGTCAAGGACTGGACGGTCAACTTCTACGACGTGATGGTCTACGAGCAGGTGTTTTCGCTGGCAGACGACCTTCGTGCGGCGTACAAGCACGTCAATGAGGCGGTCAACGACCAGAAGGCACGCGACCTCCGCGGGGGCAAAGTAGCACCGATCGTCGTGGTGCCGTACCCGCGGATTCTTCCGCAAAACGACGCCTCCAGTATGCGAGACGGCTGTCTCTTCGGGATCAGCTCAGACGAAGCCAAATTCCTGAACAAGTTCCTCGACGTGCTGAATTTGCAGATCAAGTTGGCCGCCGGGGTGTTGAGGTCACAAGGCGCGCCTGTGTACTACGCCGAGGACGTGATCAAGGCTTTCCAACCCGATCACACCATCTGCGACGGCAACCGGAGCTATGCGAATACTCTGAGCTGGCGCGGCGGAGGTACGGCACCGGCTGACTGGATCCATGAGAACGCGCATCCCAACAAGGAGGGTTACGCAGCGATGGCGCGGGCGATTTCCGCCTGGTCGAGAGACCAAAGTGAAGTCGAGAACCCAGAGCTGCCAACGTGGTCAGGCCGAATCATCAGGCCGTCGGCCAACTCGGCGCTGGCTCCTTCGGTGGGACCTGTCACTCCCACTGGCGGAGTCACCCGTGTCACGGCGGGCGGTTATGCACCCGGCACGAACGTCGTGATGAGGGTGCACTCGACGCCGCGCATTCTCGGCTCGGCGACGGCAGACGCCAGCGGCAATATCGACGCAACTGTCGCGCTTCCGACGGATACACCCCTCGGCAGCCACGAGGTGGTCACGATTGGGTTCGACCCAAATGGCCGCCTGCACAGAGAAACCAACACGATATGGGTAGTGCCGCGGTACTACCTGATTGCGGTTGTGCTTCTCGTGGTCGGTGTGGCGGCCGCGGCGTTCGGTGCCGCGGGAATGCTGGCTTCGCGCAAGAGGCGCTAGCCGACTTGTGCGGGCTGGCGTGGCGGCGCCGGCGGCTGGAAGTTCTTCGCGCGGCGCTGTTGTCGCCAGTTCTGCCACTTGTCGTACGTCCAGATGCGGATACCCAACGCGCCGATTGCGACGAGGACCACCCCGGCGAGCAACCACACCACCGGCCAACCACCGCGGCACAGCCAGCCTTCCCACGGCCAGCGATCATCCAACCGGATGCCCAGGAAGTTCGGGAAGAACAGAACCAACCCGGCGATCGTCAGCGCCGCGAACGCGGCTCGAATCGGATTGGCGTACCGCACCGCTGCCGAGCCCAGCGTTGCTGCAAGGTGTCGAGCTTCGACCAGGGCGCGGCTGGGTGGTGACGGCTGCACGGGCGGAACAGGCTGCTGCGCAGCATTTCCGGGCCCGGCGAGATGCGGCTGGGACCGGGTAACCGGGATCGGTGGCTGTGGGGCCGGGTATGTCGGTGCCGCATACGAAGACGGTACTGGTGCCGCGGCAGGCGGTGGCTGGGGTGCGGGCGGTGTCGTCCACGGCTCGGCGCGCACATGGCCTGCCTGAAACCGAGACTGCGGGGACTGTGGTGCGGTGGATGGCGCTCCCTGCGGGGGCTGGCTGGCGGGTGCGTCTTGCCGCTTCTTCGAGTCGGCGCGCACGTAGCCGCGCTGGAAACGCGACGGTGGCAGCTTTGGAGTCGCGTCGTCGGAAGGCTGCTCAGCGTCCGGACTCGGCGGAGGCTGGCCAGAACTCACGAACTTCCCCCATACGACGCCTTCGGTGTTCGAAGAATTATAGCGTCAGCCAGGCTGACCGGCCCCGAAGTTTGTGACATGCACGCTTGCCAGCCGGGTTTACGGTGGAGATGAGCGACCTCGGGGGGATCAGTGGCTCGGCAACCGACGACTCGACTTGTGGTGAGCGGGCATCGCTTTCTTGTGCGACGCATGGAGCATGCGCTCCTGCGCAGGGATGTCCACATGACCGACGAACCGATGCGCGCGAAGTCGCGGTCCTTATTGGCAGGCTGCGCGCTCGCTGCGATCGCTGTCGTGGGTTGCGCGATCCTTGGCTTCATGCGCCCTCGGGACGCACTCGGGGATTCCCCGCTTGTCATGGTCAAGGAGTCCGGTGCGCTGTACGTTCGGATCGGCGACACTGTGCACCCCGCGCTGAACCTCGCGTCGGCCCGTCTCATCGTCGGCAGTCCCGCGTCGCCAGATGTGGTCAAACAGTCCGAGCTTGGTAAGGCGAAACGTGGTGCGCAGCTGGGTATTCCGGGGGCTCCCGATGTGCTTCCGGAGCCGATCCCTGCTGGCGAGTCGCAATGGACAGTGTGCGACGACGCCACCGGGACGACCGTGACCGCGGGGTCAGGTTCTGTCAGCTCCACTGCGACGCCACTGACCGGCGGACGAACGGTGCTGGCGCGCCCACGCGGCGAGTCGATGACCTACCTGCTCTACGCCGGCGTCCGGGCTAGGGTGAGCCTCGCCGAGCCAGCGGTGTCGCGTGCGCTGCATCTCGATGCGATTGAGCCGCAAGAGTTGTCGTCGGCTCTGCTCAACGCGATCCCTGAAGTGCCACCGATCACCGCTCCGGACATTCCGGGCGCGGGGACGCGTGGCCCTGACACGCTCGGCATGCCCGTCGGATCGGTGGTACGGGTCGCGCGCGCGGGCGCTGACGAGCTGTTCGTGATACTCGTCGAGGGTGTGCAGCGGGTCGGGCCGGTGGCCGCCGACATCATCCGGTTCAGCAACTCGCTCGGAACGCGCGACGTCGTCACAGTCACTGCCGACGCCGTCGGTGCCACGCCGGTCGTCGAGACCCTGCCAGTTGCCGCCTTCCCCGATGCCGACGTGCAACCGGTCAACACATTGGTCGTGTGTGCGAAATGGACTCCGGCCGTTGCGGAGAAAGGCGGAACTGTCGCAATTTTCGGTGCGCCCGTGGTCCCACTCGAACCCGATCATGCCGCCGTGCGAATGACACACGCAGATGGCATCGGTCCGAACGTGGACGCCGTGTACGTGCCGCCGGGTCGGTGCGTGTTCGTCCAATCACCGCAGTGGTATCTCGTCAGTGATACCGGAGTGCGATACGGGGTCGGTGTCGAATCTGCCGCGGCGCTGGGTCTTCCGCGCCAGCCAGCCCAGGCACCCTGGTCATTCGTGAAGCTCTTGGCCGACGGGCCGGAACTCAGCAGGGCGGCCGCGCTGGTTGCCCATGATGGAGTCGCGACGGCGATGCCCCCCTAGCCGCCGTGCAGGTCCCGCCAACGCCATTGCGGCCACCAGCATTACGCCGCATCCGGCGACACCGGAAAGGGCGGTTCTGCGGCCGGCAGATTCACCGGCAGGTGCCTGTGTGGGCGGTGCGACGGGCTGTTGCGTTGCCGACGGAGCGATCACCGCGTGCACCACGGGCACATCGGTGAGCGCGGCAAGCGGGTCGACGGCTCCATTGCCGACGAACGAATTCCACCCGCCAGGTGGTCGATGAGCGGTTGCCTCGATGCGCTGCATCACTTGTCGCGCGGATAGCTCCGGAAACCGCGCGCGTACGAGCGCAGCCAGACCGCTTACAACGGGCGCGGCGTAGCTGGTTCCCATCAGCGGGGCACCGGCATTGCTGCGCCGAGTGTTGACGATGCCCACGCTCGCCGGGTCCAGCGACACGACCGCCTCACCCGGGGCCGCAACATCGACCCACGGGCCCGCGAACGTGAACGCCGACGCGTTTCCGTCGATTCCCACCGAGCCGACGGTGAGGACGTAGTCGTCATACCAGCCCGGGCTCGCCACTATGTTCGCGTTCTCCCAGTCAGGTTCGTTCGGGTGGGAAGATGGTGGCGATGGATTCTGTTGTGGGCATTGATGATTGCGCCCGACGTTCCCCGCCGCGGCAACCACGACCACGTCCTTGACATCGACCGCGTAGGCCAGCGCAGCGCCGAGCGCGCGATCGTGGATCGCGCTGCTGACGTCGCACGCGACGGACGAGATGTTGATGACAGTCGCTCCGAGATCGGCGGCGGTACGTACCGCCATCGCCATCGTGTCGACGTTGCCTACGCCCGAGGCCCGCCCTCGGACGGGTCCGTATCTGTCGCTGGACTGGCGGATGGTGATCAGGGACACGCCAGGCGCGAGGCCGGCGAAGTCGGGGTCTGCATTGGGAACCGGTGTCGCGGCGATGATTCCGGCGACGAGTGTACCGTGCCCGTCACAGTCTTCTGTACCGTCGCCGACGGCGACATAATCCCCACCGGGAGTGAGCCGCGGGATCTGTGGATGGGGTGCCACACCGGTGTCAATCACCGCCACCTTCTGACCCTTGCCAGTGCTCAACGCCCAGAGTGCGGGCAGGTCAATGCCCGACAGCTGGGTACCGCTGGGATTGACATGCGGATCAAAGGTTGTTGCTATGCATTCCGCTTGCTTGGCGGTCGGTTCGGGCGGTGCGGGCGATGCGGCGCGCGGAAGCAGGGAATCGTCAACGGCCGGCGGGCGGACGGCGGCTGCCGGCGGAACAGCTGCCAGCACGGGCACGGCCAGTGCAGAGACCACGATCGCGATCGAGCCCACCCGCCTGCTCACGCCAAGTCCCGCACAGCACCGAATACGCCTGACAGCAGGCAGGTCAACGGGATGACGGTGGCAAGCGCCGCGTATTCGATCAGCTCGCCGCATCTGCGCACTAGCGGCGAAAGGTGCGCGGGCGCCCCCGTCGCCGACAGACGCGTCAAAGCCGCACCGAGGGTGGCCGCCACCAGGGCGATCCAGTGTGCATAGTGCGGGTGTGCATTCACCGACCACACGAAGGCCGCGACGATACTTGTTGTGCCACAGAGAATCAGAGCGACCGACTGGATGAGGTCCACGTGAGTGCCCGCACGCAGCACCATCACAAGTCCGACGACGGTCGCAAACACAGCACCCACCGGCGTCGCATCCACCGACGCGAGGGTGGCGCCGAGCGCGGCCGCGGCGCTCGACCCGCAGATCAACCCGGTGGCGACCGCATGGGCACGCAGCGCGTCGTCGTCACTGCACTCGGGCCCAGACGGACCCTGAAGTGGGGGAACGGGTAACCGACTGGCCCATAGCGCAAGCCTGCCCGCCGAAGTGACGACGGTCGTCGCGGCGGCGGCAAGAATGGAACCGGCTCCCGCGGTCGTGAGCGGGACGATCAGATCGGGGGAGGCACCCATCGCGGCCAGCACCGCGAACGTGGTCACGGCGGCGAAAATGGTCACCTCGCATCCGATCCACCGGATCGCGAGGATCGACGCGGTGGCGCAGCTCGCTGCTGCGAGCACGAGCTTGGGAGCCGTCGAGTCTCCTGGCACTGCAAGATAACCCGCTGTCGCCGCACACATGACGGCCATGCCCGCGAGCGTCGGCGATGCTGCCGTGCCGTGATCCGCCCGCTTGCACAACCATGCGCCGATAAAAGCTGCGACACCAAGTGATCCCGCGATGACCGCCGACGCTTCGCCAGTCCCGCGAAGTAGCGCGTACGCCACCAGGCTGCCGCAGCACAACGCGACGAAGACGGTCGCGACCCGAAACGACCGCGGTGTCCATCGCGGCTTCTGATCAAGCGTCGTAGCGATCGCAGAAACCGCGTCGTCGACAGGCGGTACCCACGAGGGCAACTCGACAGAAGAGAGCACAAGCAACTCGCCGTCGTTGACGCCGCTGGCCCGCAACGAGTCTCGTGGTGAGAGAGAACAACCTCCGACGCGCGATAGCTGCCAGCCGGTGGGAACATCAAGCGGATCTGCAGATCTGGATGGCGCAGCAATGTCGACGATCACTGGAAGGATGGCACCGACGGCCGCGTCGGCTGGCAGCGCGAGATCTAGCCTGCCAGTGCGGGTCTGTACCGCGACACGTCGCACATCGGATTCAAGTGTTGCCACTGTCGGAACGTAACCGACGCGCGCGGTCGCCAGGCGATGGCTTGTGGACAACCGCGCAGGCTGTGGATAGCGGGTTGCGGTGGCAGTCGATCCGGCGTCACGGTGAGCGCATGCCGCAGTGGCAGCCGGGACACCGCATGCCCGGGCCCCAGTTTTCCGATGCCGAGATCGTGGTCGAGGCGCCCGCCGATGCACCGCGGACTGTCCCGGCGAGCCCGATGACGAAATTGTTGCCCATCCTGATGATCGTCGCGATGGCGGGCATGATGGTCTTCCTTTTCAGCTCAGGCGCCCCGGTGATGCGCAACCCGACGTCCCTGTTGTTTCCCGTGATGATGCTCGTCTCGACAATCGGGATGTTCGCGTATGGGGGCAGGGGATCCCACGGGGCCGGTGAGGTCGACGAAGGCCGCAAAGACTATCTCCGGCTCTTGGACCGCCTTCGGGCCGACGTCGTGGGAAATGCTCGCCGCCAACGCGAATCGATCAGCTGGTGCCATCCCGACCCCGCAGCGCTATGGACTCTCGCCGGAAGTCCACGGATGTGGGAACGCCGAAGCGGCGATCCGGACTTCTGTCACGTCCGTGTCGGCGTGGGTCGCCAGCGCGCGGCGGCAATGCTCAAACCATCGGCAACCGGACCTGTCGATCAACTCGAGCCTGTCGGTGCCGCAGCGATGCGCAATTTCGTGCGTGCCCATTCGGCAATCGATGATCTACCAATTGCGTTGGCACTGAAACGAATGCCCACCATTCTGATCGAGGGGGAACCACCTTTTGTCTACGGGCTGGTTCGAGCTGCGTTATGCCAGCTTGCTGCGTTTCACTCTCCAGAGCCGGTTGCTATTGCCGCGGTCACGAGTGGACGAGCCGACCGCGAGTGGGACTGGTTGAAATGGCTACCGCACCATCAGCATCCGCATCTCACCGATGCCTGTGGGCCGCGTCGGCTGCATTTTCGCCGTCTGTCCGATCTCTCGGCTCTTCCCCGGCCGCCGCTGGGTCACACGGTGGCGATCGTCGATGGTGGCGATGTGTCCGGCGCCGAGGAGTTCCTCACCCGGGACGACGTGACGATCCTCGAGTGCGGGAAGCAACTTGACGTCGATCGGAGATCGCTGACGCTCCATGTGACTCGTGACACGCTCGCCGCGGTCGGCTCGGAGACGGAGGTCTTCGCACGTCCGGATTTCCTTTCAATTGAGGAGGCCGAATCGTGTGCTCGGCGGCTTGCGCCGTACCGCGAGGCGTGCACCGAGCCGGGAACCTCCAGCGGGAGTTGGGCACAGATGCTCGGAGTTGACGACCCGGGCTCGTTGAACACTGCGCGCGCATGGCAGCCCCGCGGTCCGCATGACCGGTTGCGAGTTCCCGTCGGCGCCAGGGCTGATGGCTCGTGTGTCGAGCTCGACCTCAAGGAGTCGGCGGAGAACGGCATGGGACCTCACGGCCTGTGCGTCGGGGCTACGGGGTCCGGCAAATCTGAGTTCCTACGGACCCTCGCTCTCGGCCTCATCGCGACGCATCCTCCCGACACCCTGAACCTGGTGCTCGTCGACTTCAAAGGCGGGGCAACGTTCGCCGGCTTCGAGCGCGCACGACACGTCGCGGCGCTGATCACCAACCTGTCGACCGAGGCGCACCTGGTGGCAAGGATGAGAGACGCGCTTGCCGGTGAGATGAACAGGCGCCAGGAGCTTTTGCGAGAATCGGGTCGCTTCGCCAGTGTGGCCGACTATCAGAAGGCCAGGGAAGCGGACTCCTCCCTTCCGCCGTTGCCTGCGCTGCTGGTGATCGTCGACGAATTCTCCGAACTTCTCAGCCAGCATCCCGAATTCGCGGAGATGTTCGTCGCGATCGGGCGGCTGGGCCGCTCGCTGCGGATACACCTCCTGTTGGCAACCCAACGGCTTGATGAAGGCCGATTACGCGGTCTGGAATCCCATCTCTCCTATCGGATCTGCCTGAAGACGTTTTCGCCCAACGAATCCCGCGCCGTCATCGGTGTTCCTGACGCGTTTCATCTGCCCTCTACACCGGGGGCGGCATTCCTGCGGGTGGGATCCGAAGAGCCCCTGGCGTTTCAGACGGCGTATGTGTCCGCCACGTACCGACCGCCGCCGCGGCCGCCCCGGACACCGGCGGCGGTGACGGTGCAGAGGTTCACTGCGGTGTCGACCGCCGCTGTCGACAGCGGTCGTGTCGCCACCGCCGGTCTCGGGAACCGCTTGTCCGACGCGGTGACGGTGATGGACGCCGTGCTCGGGTGTGTGGCTGGCCGGGGTACGACCGCGCATCAAGTGTGGCTGCCGCCGCTGTCGAAATCGCCGACGCTGGATGCCCTGTTGCGGAGGGTTTCTCGACAGCTGGATCTCACGGTGCCGATCGGCCTGATAGACAAGCCCTTCGAGCAGCGCCGCGACCCGCTCCTCGTCGAGCTCGCGGGTGCGGGTGGTCACGCCGCTGTGATCGGGGCGCCCCAGTCAGGAAAGTCGACTGCGCTGCGCACACTGGTGATGGCGCTAGCAGCCACGCATTCCGCCGACAAGGTGCAGTTCTACTGCATCGATTTGGGTGGCGGCAGCCTGATGTCGCTGGCTGCCCTGCCGCACGTCGGCGCTGTCGCGGGCAGTGACGATGGCGACCTTGTCCGGCGAACGGTTGCCGAGGTGACAAGCGTCCTCCGGGCGCGGGAAGCCAGCTTCCGTCGGTTGAACGTCGAGTCGATGGAGGACTATCGCGGGCGCCAAGCCATCGGCGACCCGGCAGTCGCCGATGACCCGTACGGCGACGTGTTCCTGATGGTGGACGGATGGGCAACGCTGCGAGAGGAATTCGAGACGCTGGAATCCTCGATCAGTGCATTGGCGGCCAGAGGCCTGTCGTTTGGCATCCACGTCGTTCTCACGGCCTCCCGGTGGGCCGAGATCCGGCCGGCCCTCAAGGACCAGATCGGTACGCGGGTGGAGCTGCGTCTCGGCGACGCCGGCGATTCAGAACTCAACCGCAAGGCGGCGCAGCATGTTCCGCATGCAATCCCAGGCCGGGGTATCACGCGCGCCGGCGAGCACATGCTCATCGCGCTGCCGCGATTGGACGGACGTTGCGACACTGTGGCGCTGTCAGCGGCGATCGCCGATGCGGCGGCCATGTTCCGTACCAGAAACGGCCAGCGTGTCGCGCCACCCGTAAAGTTGCTGCCAGACCGTGTCGACCACAGCGCACTCGTCCATCGAAGGGTGGGTGCGCATCTGGTCGTCGGCCTCGATGAGGACCGACTCGAGCCGGTCACTCTCGATTTCGACGAGCATCAACACGTTCTCGTGCTCGGCGACAACTCATGTGGGAAAACCGCGGCGCTTCGGTTGCTCTGCACCGAGCTGATCAGAACCCGCACTAGTGAACAGGCACAGCTCGCGATCATCGACTACCGCCGATCACTGCTCTCCGTTGTGGAGTCTGAACATCTTGCCGGCTATGCGATTTCGAGTGCATCTCTGGCGGCTCAGCTCCCAGCGTGGGTGGAGACGTTGCGGATGCGGATCCCCGGACCCGATGTCGATCAGCGCCAATTGCGAACCCGGTCATGGTGGTCCGGTCCTGACATGTATCTGATCGTCGACGACTACGACCTGGTGGTCGCCGGCATGGAGAACCCACTGGACCCCGTCATCGCATTGCTGCCGCACGCAAGGGATCTCGGGCTGCACGTCGTCGTCGCCCGGCGGTCAGGGGGCGCGGGGCGGGCCCTGTTCGAACCGCTGCTGACACGGCTGAGGGAACTGGGCTGCCTGGGCGTCATGATGAGCGCAAGTCCCGACGAAGGGATACTGCTCGGTGGCTCCCGGCCGGCCCAGCTGCCGCCGGGACGTGCTCGGCTGGTTATCCGCGCCGGCGAACAAGTCGTGCAACTCGGTTGGGTTCCGCCGTGCCCGTGACATCTTCTGTCTCTGCTCCTCGCGTCCGCGACCGCGGCCGCGCGGTGCTTGTCGGCCCCTGCACTGTGCGGTCATCACACAGCAGTCAGGCAGAGCATTCCGAAAGGGTGACACAGGCTTTGGCGACGATCGACGACGAACTCGCACTCGTCGAAGGTCGACCGGTCGCGGTGGCGGCACTATGGCGGGACGTGCTGTCGTCGGCGACCGCTGGGTGCGGGTCGCTTCTGGTTTGTCCGTCGTGGTGGTCCGATAAGCGGGTTGAGACTGTGCTCGCAGCGGCGCGGGAGCTCACCAGCGACGTCGAGGTGGCAGGCCGAGCGGCATTGCTGGCGCAGTCTTGCTCGCGCACGCCAGCGGTCGTCGTCGAGATCGCCGAGTCGTTCGTCGCGCTGAGCCGTCCGCCAGACGGGCGACCGGCATGCGTCGTGCCACGGGATGGCGATCCGGCGGCAGTCGCCGACGAAGTCGTGCGCCTCACCACTGGGCGGTCAGTGGTCATCGACCGAGCGGAGGGGGTCGGTGGAGCGGCCGACCTTGGCGCAATGATCATGGCGCGGTTGCGTTTCCGCGGGTGCACGGTGACCGTGGTCGATGACGATCGACTCTTGCGGGCAGCTGCGTTGTGCGCGCCGTGCGCCGACGATCCGCCCCCAGCTGGGGCCCGGAAGGCGCTCGGGACCCGTCGGCGCCCGCGCCAATGGATCGCAGTTGTCGTCGGCGTCGTGGTGACCTGCGTGCTGGTCGCCGCGGTGAGGGCAGTGGGTGGCCCGGAGCCGTCGACACCGCGCATGACACTGTTGATCGAGGGCCGCGTCGTGGTCGAGATGCCCGCGGATTGGCCGGTGCGGCGCGTCACGATGGGGCCTGGTTCGGCGCGACTGCAGGTGTCATCGCCGGCGAATCTGCATGCGGCCGTTCATGTCACGCAGTCACCCGTGCCGAACGACGAGACGCTCCAACGTACTGCCGACACGCTGAGAAGGGCGCTGCAAATCCAGCCGCCCGGCGTGTTCGTCGACTTCAATCCCGACGACCGTCGTGGTGCACGGCCCGCAGTGACATACAGGGAGATTCGCAACGGCCACGATATCCGCTGGACTGTGCTGCTCGACCGGGATGCGCGGATCAGCGTCGGCTGCCAGAGCGCTCCCGGGTCAGAGTCGACGGTGCAACAGGTCTGCGAGCACGCGATCTCGTCGGCCCGGAATATCTCCGAATTCGCGGGAACCGTTGCTGCTCAGCCGTAGTCGAACAACGCATAACCGCACGAGCGAAAGGATCGATATGAGTTCACCCGGAACGGGCAGTCTCACCACCGACTTCGACCTGATGCGCGATGTCGCCGCGAAGATCGACGGCCGCAACGGCGAGATCCAGGCGATGCTGCAAGGATTCATCGGGCGGATGACGAATGTGCCGCCATCCGTCTGGGGCGGCAACGCCGCAACCGCGTTCAAAGGCGTCGTGGACCGCTGGAACGTCGAATCGGTGAAACTGCAGAAAGCATTGCAGGGCATCTCCGAAACGATCCGCGCCAACGAGCGCGTACTGCGTGAGGCCGGCGAGAGTCACTCCCAGCAGCTCGGTGCGATCGCGCAGCACCTCTAGACACGCCACTCGAGATCATAAGGAAGACAAATGGATCCGGTTCTGTCCTATAACTTCGCGGAGATCGAGTTCTCCGTTCGCCAGGACATTCACGCGACGGCTGGACGCCTCAACGCGGCCCTCGACGACCTGCGTACGCAGATCGCGCCCCTTCGCGCAATCTGGACTCGGGAAGCCGCGCAGGCGTACCAGGTCGAGCAGAACGCCTGGGATCAATCGGCGGCCGCGCTGAACGACCTGTTGTTCCGGCTCGGCAACGCCGTGCGTGACGGCGCAGAGGAGGTGGCCGCGACCGACCGACGCGCGGCAAGCGCCTGGGGCGTGTAGCCAAGAGGCTTGTGCGGTCCCGATGGAGGGGAGCCGTCGGGACATGCACAATGTCGCCCATGCGATTCAACCCTCCGCCGAATTGGCCCGCCGCTCCACCTGGCTGGACTCCTCCGCCCGGGTGGCAGCCGGATGCGTCATGGCCTCCGCCCCCGCCGGGGTGGCCGCTATGGGTGTCAGATTCATCGGCGAATCGCAGGCCGCTCATCATCGGCGGGATCGTCGTCGGCGCTGTCGCCATCATCGTCGCGGTGATTCTCGTGCTCACCCTTGGGGGCGGATCGAAATTGTCGGACGAAGACCAGATACGCGCGGTGGTGAAGACGTTTCAGGATGCCTACAACCGTTCCGACGTGAGCACCATGCGGCAAAGCATCTGCCAGAAAGACCAAAAGAAGTTAGACAACTTCAAATCCAGCTCGAACCATGCCTCCCTGACAGTCAAGTCGGTCACGGTCACTGGCGATACGGCCGAGGCCAAGATGATCGAGGATTGGGGAGCAGGCAACGGCCCCCATGACGACACCTACCACTTCGTCCGCGAGGACGGTAGCTGGAAGTCCTGCGACTGAGTCCCTTGACGACCCCGTCAGCAAAACCTGTGATTTTGCTGCCAACACCCTGGATGCCTTGCCGTCCAATTGAAAGCACCAGGGTTGGGGAATCGGAAGGGACGTCATGTCTGTCGTTCGCAAGCTGCCCGCAACATTGATCGTGACAGGCGGCGTGGCCGTCGGCCTGGCCGGTCCAGCCTGGGCCGACGAACTCAACGGAACATACAACTTCAACACAAGCAACGGAGCCGGCGTTCCGTGGAGCGTTACGTCATGCGGCGCAGGATGCGCCAACGTCAGCATGACCCCGGGTGCCCCGTGGGCCCCGTACGGTGGCAAGGCGACGCGGACCGGCAGCCAGTGGACCCTGACCGTGCACAGGCCTGACGGGATGCGCTGCAACGCCGACCAGAGCGTCTCGGTGCCGGTCACCACCACATTCACCTGGGGGGACGGATCACTCAGCGGCGCCGCGACCACCACCGTGGACGCGGCCGGCTGCGACTATGACGCCGGCACCACCTGGTCGGATAGCTTCAATCTGACGAAGGCCTGAGCCGGCCTCCTGGTAAACGCCTGTGGGCCGTTGTCGACAGGTGTGGACCGTTCACGCTGCGGGTAGCCGAGCTTCACCCTGCCGACGCCGACAATTATCCGGTCTGCGTCGGGTGAGTTAGCAGCTCAACGACTGGAGTGGCGACATGATTGTCCTCGGCATAATTCTCATCATCATCGGTGCCCTTGTTTTCCATCCACTCCTCGTGATCGGCGGAATTCTCGTCGTCATAGGGGTAGTCCTGTGGATTCTCGGTGCGACCGGTCGAGAAATCGCCGGGCGCCGTCACTGGTTCTGATATTCCGGCGGCGGAGGGTCCGCGCTGCAATGGAAATTCTTGCCTCAGAATCCAGGTGGTCATGGGCGGGCCGATAGATCCAACCAACCCGCTACCCGAGCCGCGGGCGTTTTGACCTGCGATGACACTCGCAGGTAAGCTGCGCGGTTGGCGTACGGTGCGCCAAAGGGATCTCGGGTCAATGTCGGTCGCCGAGAACAATCCCGCCGTCCACGCCTGACCGCCCCCCGGGTCACACCGGGATCCACCCTGAGATGGAGAGGTAAGCGCTGTGCCCACGTACACGCCGAAGGCGGGTGACACCACACGCACCTGGTACGTCATCGACGCCACGGACGTCGTGCTCGGCCGGCTTGCCGTCACAGCAGCCACGCTGCTGCGCGGTAAGCACAAGCCGACGTTCACACCCAACGTCGACGGTGGCGATTTCGTCATCGTCGTCAACGCCGACAAGGTCGCGATCAGCGGCGACAAGCTGCAGAAGAAGTTCGAGTACCGCCACTCGGGGTATCCCGGAGGTCTGCGGCGGCGTTCGATCGGCGAGCTGATGCAAAAGCACCCCGACCGCGTGGTTGAGAACGCGATCAGCGGGATGCTGCCCAAGAACCGGCTGGGCCGGCAGATCAAGCGCAAGCTGCGCGTCTATGCCGGATCCACCCATCCCCATGCCGCCCAGCAGCCGGTGCCGTACGAGATCAAGCAGGTGAGTCAGTGACTGAGTCCGTAGAGCCCACCAACGAGGCTCCCGAGGTCGTCGAGGTCGAAGAAACCGTCGAGGTCGTCGAGCCTGCTGAGCCTGCTGAGGCCGCGGAGGCGCCGCGCACCGAAGCGCGCCCGCCCGTCGTCATCGACCGGCCTATCCAGACCGTCGGTCGCCGTAAGGAGGCTGTCGTCCGGGTGCGTCTCGTGCCCGGCACCGGCCAGTTCAATCTCGACGGCCGCACGCTGGAGAACTACTTCCCGAACAAGTTGCACCAGCAGCTGATCAAGGCTCCGCTGGTCATTGTCGACCGGGTCGACAGCGTCGACATTTACGCGCACCTCGACGGCGGTGGCCCGTCCGGCCAGGCCGGTGCGCTGCGGCTGGCGATCGCGCGTGCGCTGATCGTGGTACAGCCCGAGGACCGGCCGGCGCTGAAGAAGGCCGGCTTCCTCACCCGCGATCCGCGGGCGACCGAGCGCAAGAAGTACGGCCTGAAGAAGGCGCGCAAGGCGCCGCAGTACAGCAAGCGCTGATCTGTTCAACACAATCGCCGGGCGTCTCATCGCGCCCGGCGATTGTTGTCGGACCCCGCTGGCCTACTGTCCGAGCTTGTTCGAGTGCGTCGGTCGTCGAAGCGACGATAGGTAGGCCGACTGTGTTCAACGATTGCCGTGCCAGCTACGGCTGTGCCTGGTCAGCCGTTAGGTCTATAGACGCAGCTGTGCTGAGTACATTGAATCGTGCCGGGAGTGCCAGGCGGGAGCACAGGCACGTTATTCGCATTCTGGAGGTCGGTACATTTACCGTCGATTTCTATTTGATTGGGCTTGCAAACCTGGGCGACGGCAATAGGTGCGCCGATCACTACGGATACCGCAAACCCTGCGCTAACCGCAGCCAAAAGTGAAGTGATGGTTCGCGACGTCAGGCGCATATCCAGGCTCTTTTCGCAGAAAGAAAGTGGAATTCTACGCCCAAGTCTGGCGCTGCAGCCTCACGTTGAGGTTTAAACTGCGGCTAGTGCGCCTAAGGAGGAGATCATGAAAGTCAAACTGGACACGATGTCGATGATCTCCGTGGCAATCGCGGTTGGGATCTGGGTTCTGCTTGTGTGGACGGCCATCGCGGCGATCGTCGCACTCGTCTAGTCGGTGAAATAGCGCGTCGACGAACGCGTTGCGAGGCCACGCCAGAAAGGCGCCATTCGCCGGGCACACCAAAACCACCGGTGACGCGATCCTTATTACCCACCAGACAGTCGACGCCCTGGCTTCTGTACCGCCCGGACTGATCGACCGGGGATTCCACGCCGTGAAAGGTAAGTCAGCCGCCATACAGGTCTTCGGCCTCGACGCACGGACCGTCGCTATCTCGGGCTGATCCCTCGCGCGGGCCTGGTAGCGGGACGTCGAGCCATCGACCCCGAACGCAGCAGACCTTTCTTTCTGGCTCTGAACTGGGCTTTCCTGATCTCTGCTGTCCATCGTGTTTAGCTCGCCGTGATCGTGGTTACCCGGCAGTCGGGGAGCAGGGGGCGCTGATTTGTGCGCCGGGTAGGCCGACCCTCCCATCTTTTGGCCACCAAGCACGTTGTGGCCGGATCGCTGCTTCTCGCCTTGAAAGGAATATTTGATGCGAAAGATGACCAAGCGAACTGCCGCCGGCGTTGTGCTGGGCGGATCGTTGTTGTTCACGGGCGGGCTGGGAATCGCCAGCGCCGCACCTGCAGGTGACATCAGCGATGGCCTGGTCAATCTGGGTGTCGGTAACACGAACCTCCTGACCGACGTCGACGCGGGCGTGGCCTCCAAGGTCGC
Source organism: Mycobacterium sp. (assembly GCF_032159765.1). Classification (GTDB taxonomy): domain Bacteria; phylum Actinomycetota; class Actinomycetes; order Mycobacteriales; family Mycobacteriaceae; genus Mycobacterium. Next base: position 69,486 of record NZ_JAVHWM010000140.1, read on the forward strand.
CGCGGACATCTGTGGCACCAGCGCGAACGCCGTCGAACTCGACATGAAGACCACCCAGGTCGATGCGGGCACGACGACGAGCACAAGCTGTAACAGCGCTCAGGGGATGGTGACCATTTCGCAGAACGGCACCGAGGCAACTCCTCAGAGTGGGCCTGTGACGCCGCAGAACCCGGCTGCCACCCCCGGACAACCCAGCGTGCGCGGACACGCGGGCTCGGCCGAGATGGGCCAGACGCCGGCCGTGCCAGAGCAGGCGCCGGCAATGCCGGCTCCTGTGACGCCTATCGGCTGATAGAGCCGTGATCAACGCCGCCGCCCGTCTCCACCAGGAGGCGGGCGGCGGTGCGTCTCGCAGAGGTCGCAATTGGGCCGCAAGACGGCTGATGACCTCGACGGTTGTGCCCTAACCCGTCGATTGTGAGAAGTTGGAGCCCATGGGTCGACTGTTCGGCACCGACGGTGTCCGCGGGGTCGCTAACCGCGAGCTGACCGCCGAATTGGCGCTGGCCATCGGCTCAGCGTCCGCGCGCCGGCTCGGCGCGGCCCGGGCGGGCCGACGCGTCGCAGTGATCGGGCGCGACCCCCGTGCCAGCGGCGAAATGCTGGAGGCCGCGGTGATCGCCGGCGTCACCAGCGAGGGCGTCGACGCACTGCGGGTGGGCGTGCTCCCCACCCCCGCGGTGGCATATCTGACCAGCGCGTACGACGCCGAATTCGGCGTGATGATCTCCGCGTCCCACAACCCCATGCCCGACAACGGCATCAAGGTGTTCGGGCCCGGCGGCCACAAACTCGACGACGCCACCGAGGACGACATCGAGCAACTGGTGTCCACCGCCCCGGAGCAGCGGCCCGTCGGCGCCGCGATCGGGCGCGTCATCGACGCCGACGACGCGCTCGACCGCTACTTGCGCCACGTCAGCAAGGCCGTGACCACCCGGCTCGACGGCGTCACCGTGGTCGTCGATTGCGCCCACGGCGCAGCATCCACCGCCGCCCCGCGCGCCTATCAAGCAGCAGGCGCTCACGTCATCGCGATCAACGCGGCGCCGAACGGACGCAACATCAACGATCGCTGCGGCTCGACGCACCTCGAGGCGGTGCGGGCCGCAGTCGTCGCCAACGGCGCCGACATCGGGCTCGCCCACGACGGCGACGCCGACCGGTGCCTCGCCGTCGACCGCCACGGCGACGTCGTCGACGGAGACGCGATCATGGCGATCCTCGCGCTCGCGATGCGCGACGCCGGAGAGCTCGCCTCCGACACGCTCGTCGCCACCGTGATGAGCAACCTCGGCCTGCATCTGGCCATGCGCGCGGAAGGCATCGACATCCGCACGACGGCCGTCGGCGACCGCTACGTGCTCGAAGAACTGCGCGCGGGTGGCTACACGCTGGGCGGAGAACAGTCCGGCCACATCGTGATGCCGGCCTTGGGCACCACGGGCGACGGCATCGTCACCGGGCTGCGGCTGATGTCACGGATGGCGCACACCGGGCGCCCGCTGCGCGAACTGGCGTCGGCGATGAACTCGCTGCCGCAGGTACTGATCAACGTCGAGGTCGCCGACAAGTCGACGGTCGCGTCCGCACCGTCCGTTCAGGCCGCCGTCGCCGACGCGGAAGCCGAGCTCGGCGACACCGGTCGAATCTTGTTGCGGCCCTCTGGGACTGAGCAGATAGTCCGTGTCATGGTCGAGGCACCCGACGAGGACACCGCGAAACAGGTGGCCCACCGCGTCGCCTCCCGTGTCAGCGAGCAGGCGTAGGCGGAACCGGACTGCGCGTCTGAGCGTCGAAGCCGGGTATGGGATCAGACTCGGCGCGCCTCGATGCCGCCGCGCTGCGCGACGTTGCCCGCCAGTTCGACGCGTCGGCAGGCGCGATCGATGCCGCCGTGTCAACTCACCTGTCGGCGTTGAGTTTCGGCGGTGCGACCGCGGGACGTGCGTATGCCGCTCGCGGCGATGCTCTGCGCGCGGCGTTAGAGCGCGTCGCCGACGCGCTGGCAGAGTGGTCGCGAGCATCGGCCGAGATCGCCGCGGCACTACGCAGCAGCGCGGACCAGTACGTCAGCTCTGATGCGCGTGCCGCCGCCGGTGTGGGTTAGCAGTGGCTGCGAAGTTCGATGTCGCGAGCCGGTTGGCCGAGGCGCGCCCAGCGGTCGACAACACACAGAGCTACGTGTGGGCGTGTCATCTGCTCAACTACCAAAACGCTGATCTGACACAGCATTCCGCCCAGATCCGCGACTGGTTCTCCTCCGACGACGGCATGGATCTCCACGTGCTGGACGCCGACTGCGCGTCGTTGCACGCCGCTGCAACAGCCTCCGACGGCGCGTTGGCTCAACAACGTGAACAGCTGACGCACCTGTCCACGGTGTGGCAGGGCGCCGGCGGTGCTTCGGCCGAGGACTTCGTGCGCCGGCATTGTGACGCCGCCGAGAAAGTCACCTCGTCGGTACGAGCTGCGGCCGAAGCGGTTGCGGGGCTGCGTGACACGCTGTGGCAGATCGTCGACACCAAGGCGGCCGCGGTCTCGGCGATCGATGACCGGCATTCCTCGGAGCGCCCGGCCTGGCTGGCCGCCGCGCAGACAGTCATCACCGGTGTCGGCGACCGGGTTGCGGCCAGCGAATTAGTCGATCGCCAGATAAAGCCGTTCGTGGACAACGATATTCGTGTCGACTGGCTGACCGCGGTCCGTACCGCGATGACGTCGATCGGCAGCAGCTACGACTCTGCGACCGCGGGTCTGACCTCTGCGCCGCCCGCGCGATTCGACCTTCCGAGTGACTTCGGTCCTGGCGCGCCCCCCAGCCGACACGATGCGCCGCCGCCCCGCGAGCCCGAACCAGCGAGGGGCAGCGCCCCGGAAGCCCCAGCGCCGTATCCCGCTGGCGCGCCGCAGTATTTGCCGCCTGCGGGGTTGCCCGCCTCGCCGCCGATGACGACACCTG
>NZ_JAVHWM010000191.1:0-11856 GCF_032159765.1 Mycobacterium sp.
CTGCCAATCACTTCGAGGTCTGGCCCACCGTCATCTCACGCATCGAACGCGGACAACAACGCAACGACAGCTTCGCCGACACCTACAGAAACTGGCTCAAAGCCGCTTGACACAAATAGGAGCATCAACTCAGCGTCAGAACAAAACGGCGACCAACCCCCGCAGCCAACAACCGTTGCTCGCCGAGAACCTGTTGACGCCCGCCGGAAGCGCCTCCTACTTGATCCCGTCGCGGCTGTCGGCGCGCACCGTCAGCAGCACCACCGAATCCTCAACGGCCGCAAGGCTATGTCGCACACCGGGTATGACGAGGAAGTCCCCGACGGCGCCCTCCCAGCTTTCACTGCCCGCGCTGACCTTCACCTCGCCGCTGAGCACCTGCAGCGTCGCTTCACCCGGGCCGTAGTGCTCCCCTAGCTCCCGGCCCGCGATCACGGCGATCACCGTTTGGCGCAGGAAGTGCTCGTGGCCGCCGTAGATCGTCTGTGCGGACCGTCCGCTGTCCGATTGGCGTGCGCGCGCAAGCTGTTCGTCGGCCACTGCGGTCAACGACAGCGACGTCAAGGTTGACTCCACGGATCCTCCTCATCGATGCGTCATGCGGCCAGGAGCAAGATGCCCGCGCAGGCCAGGGCGATGACCTTGATCAGTTCCAATCCGACATACACGACGTGGGCATGCGACCGCCGTGGGCTGCTGTCACCAGCCAACACGGTGTTGGACCGCCGGGTCAACCACGGCCGCACAGCCAGCAGCTGAATGGCCAGCGCAACCGCCGCGACGCACACCGACCCGACCACGCGTCCAGGTGGGGGCTGTAACCACAGCGCCACCACCACGACGACGACGAGAACCAGCTCTGCCGCATTGAGCGCACGGAACACCAGCCGGCCGATTCCGAGACCGATCTGCAGCGTGACCCCCGGCGCACGGAACTTCAACGGCGCCTCAATGAACGAGATCGCCACCACCATGCCCAGCCACACGAAGACCGCCGCCGCGGCGACCGCCCATGCTGCGGTCAACTGCGTACCCAGCGGTCCGCCAGCCCCGCCACCCAGTCAGGCACGTCCGCCGCTTCACCGGGAGGCGCCTCGACGACGACCAGCTCGTCGATGCCCAGCGCGGCCAACGCCGAAACATCGGCCTGCTGCGGCTGCTTCAGCGCAACGGCCAACCGCAGTTCGCCACGATCACGGCCCGCGTCACGGCACAGCGCCTCGATCATCGCTACCCTGTCGCCGACCGCCGCCACATCGTCGAGATTGAATCCGTACCAGCCGTCCCCCCAGGCGACCAGCCGGCGCAGTGCTGCATCGCTGTTGCCGCCCAACACAATTGGTATGGACCCACTGGGCTTCGGGTTTACCCTGATGTTGTCGAAGCCGACGAAGCTGCCGTGGAACGACGCGACGTCCTGCCGCCACAGCGTCCTGATCGCGTCGACGTACTCAGCGGTGCGTCGTCCGCGATTCGCGAACGGCACGCCGAGCGCGTCGAATTCCTCCTTGGACCAGCCGATTCCGACGCCGAGCGTGAGTCGGCCAGCGCAGAGCCGGTCGAGGCTTGCCACCTGCTTCGCGACGAGGACCGCGTTGTGTTCGGGCAGCAGCAGCACACCCGTCGCGATCCGGATCGTCGTCGTCGCGGCCGCGACAAAACTGAGGCAGATCATCGGGTCAAGCCAGTCCGCGATCGCCGGCACCGCAATCTTGCCGTCGTCGGCATACGGATACCGCGACGCCGGGTCGTCGACCATCACCACGTGCTCACCCGCCCACAGCGTCGCAAACCGGTGCGCTTCGGCGGCTTTCGCGACCGCGTCGATCACCGCACGTTCCGCGCCGGTGCCGATGCCGAGCGCGTGTAACCCGACATCCATGCCTGGATCGTCTCACGCCCGATTTTGCGATCGGGGACGAATTTCGCATGATTGCGGGATGAGGATCATCGTCACCGGTGGCAGCAGCGGTATCGGCAAGGGCACCGCAACCGCCCTGGCTGCCGCGGGTCATCACGTGGTGATCGCGGCTCGCACGCGCGAGAAGGCAGAGCGGGCCGCCGCCGAAATCGCGGGTGAAGTGGAAGTCGCGGACCTCGACCTGGCGGACCTCGCCAGTGTGCGCAAGTTCGCCGATTCAGTCGACACCGTCGACGTGCTCATCAACAACGCCGGCGTAATGGGCCTGCCTCTGACCCGCACGCCGGACGGCTTCGAGACGCTCTTCGGCACCAACTACCTCGGCCACTTCGCGCTGACGTCCCTGCTCGGCGACAAGATCAAGGGCCGCGTGGTCTCCGTGGTCAGCATGCACGCCTTGTTCGGCCGCGTAGATATCGACGACCTCAACTGGCATACCCGCGAGTACAAGAAGTGGGCGGCCTACGGCCAATCCAAGCTGGCACTTTTGCTTTTCACCAGCGAGCTGGCGCGGCGCGGGGTGCACGCGCTCGCGGCCGATCCCGGCGGCGCGGACACCAACATCGTGCGGTACGAGACGGGCTTCCTGAAATGGTCATCCGGGCTGAGTTGGCTGAACGACTTTCCGCAGAGTGCCCAGACCGCAGCGCGGTCGAGCGTCATGGCCGCAACGACTGACCTGCCCAGCGGCACCTATCTGGCACCGCGCTACAAACAGTGGGGCAAGCCACGGGTGACGAAGCCTCCCAAAAAGGCGTGCGACCCGGTGCTGGCCCGTCGCCTCTGGGAGCTCTCCGTCGAACTGACCGGTTGCGACTGGCCGGGCACATACGGGACGGCCTAAACGCCGCGTCGCTTCAGCGAGAAGGTCGCGAAACTGAAATCTGTGCGAAGCGTTGCGGCGTGTCCTCGCAAGTTCTTCAGACTCGCGGATCGGAACCGGGCCGTGCCCCGAAACGGCCGAAGACGTTCCGCGTGATCGTGGCGGCCGCCGGACACACCCGCGAGGTCCGGATCGAGGGCGCGTTGTAGTCGTCGAGACCCCAGCTCCACTGGATCGTCCCGGTGCTGAACACGCCCGCGCCGCCGTCGGCCGTGTAGAACGTCATCTGCGCGTGCTGCCCAGGCCGGCCGTTCGGCTGCCTCACCACCGGTGTGCTCGTCAGCGTCACCGTGTCCGCTGGCTCGTCGCCGAACCGTCCGTCGACCTCATATCCGAGAAGTCCCCCGAGCCGGCCCCCGTTGGCCAGGCCGGTGCCGCCGAAGACCCAGTGCGACGCGTTCGTGACGATCATGTCGCCGTCGACCGGGTCGACGATGTACTGGCTTCCCTTCATCTGCTCCTCCGGCCGCGACACCGGCGCCAGCCGGAACTGCGTCGTGACGAGGTGGCTGTCGCTGTGCCGCGAGTACGGGTCGACGGCAGTGTCCTTGTAGCCGACGATCACGCGGTTGGGCGCGCCTGACGGGCTGGGTTCCAGCCTGATCTGCCAGCAGGCGGTGTTCGCCGAGAAGAAGGCCAAATTGGTCCCAGCGTCGCGAGCAGCCTCCACGTTGTCGCGCATCTGCCACGTCCAATACTCGTCATGCCCATGGGACACAAAGACTTTCGGGGTCCGCAGGAGTCCAGCCGACGCGTGGGTGTCGACGCTCGTCGCGTACCCGACGTCGTATCCCTCCCGCTCCAGCCATCGGACCATGTTGTAGTCCCACCCCGCGGTGGAGATGGGATACCCGAACGCGACGGGCTGCACATTCGTGAGGAAGTCACCGGCACCGACGCCGGTCGCGGCGCAGGGACTGGTGCTTGCGGCGAAGGGCCTGTCGAACGAGACCTTCACGGCGGGGCGCCCGCTCGCGGAGGCCCACGGCAGTTTCGTCCCGCTGCCCCACGGATACAGCGATTTGCCGCCCCAGTAGTTGTATGCCTGATAGGTCGTCAGCGGCAGCTGGAACAGGATGTCGTGGCTGTGTGCGTCGTCGCGGACGACGAAGATGACGTAGGACTGCTTGCCGCTGTCGGCTGCCGTCAGCCGGGCCAGGTACACGCCCGTCGCCCACAACGAGCCCGTCGCGACGACGCACGAGACCGGCCAGTCGCAGCTGACGAGACCCGTCACCGGGTCCTGTGGCGGCGTGGCCCGTAAGCCGCCGGGGACCGTCATCGGGCTTGCGACCAGGCGAGCGCCCAGCCCGTGATACCAGCCCATCCGGAAGACCTCGACCCGGAAGGCGGGCGCCGCGGTGCTGACGTGCAGCGCGATCGACTCGCCGGGCCGGACGCTCGTCGCCGAGGCGTAGCCCTCGATCTCGCGTCGGGTCGCGGGGTTGGTGAGTTTCCACGCGCCGGTGCCCGGCAACTTGTTCTCCGCGGCGACGTGGTTGTGTCCCCGGCTGCCGTCGCAGGTGCAGCCCACGGCGGTCGCGAGCAGAGCCGAACCGGCGAGCTGGAGCACCCGTCGGCGACGGATCACAGGCAACACTTCACTGGCTGGCATACCTCCGGGAATCTTCGGCGTCTCATCGTATTGCGGATCGGTTCAACCGCTTCCCGTACTACGGTTTCCCCAGCGAGCGCACAGCTGTGCTCGTCACCGTGTTCGTGGAAGGACCCGCCGTGGCAACGACGCCATCTCGTAAGCAGCATCTACAGTGCGGACGATTTGTCGGCAGGATCGGCGCGTTGGCCGTGTTCCTCGGCGTCGGCGCCGCTATTGCCGCACCGGCGATAGCCTGCGCGGAGCCGACAGACTCGTCGTCGAAATCCCCGTCGACCCCGTCGGCATCGGAAGGCACCGCGACCGCCGCAGAAGCGGCAAAGCCCGATACGACCACGCCGACCAAGATGCCCCGGCACACGCGTGCGAACCCATCGGCCGGTGCCCCCGCGTCCCTCGGCGGTGACGTTCGCGCGCCGAGACCCGACCCGATGAAGTCTCTCGGCACGCTAGCCGCGAAACTGCCGCGGCTGTCCCACGACGACAAGCGGTTACAGGTAAAGACCGCGCCGGCGGAGCAGTCGAAAGTCGACGCGTCGGCGCTGAAAACGGCTGCGGTCCAGTCTGTTCCGGCTGCTTTGAAGGCACCCGCGTCCCCGTCTGTCGCGACGCTGGCCGTGAGCCCGCTCGGAACCGAGCAACAACTGGAAGCCGAGCGAATCGCCACGCAAACCGCGAACACACTCCCGGTTGCGCTGATGAAGCTGGTCCTTCAGGCGGGATGGCTCGGCACCGCGAACAGCAACTTCAGTCGTGTCGGTGGGGTGGACCAGAAGAACAAGGACGCGCTGGCCGAGGCCGTCGACGAATACGCGATGGGAGCGGCGTTCCAGCAACAGATCCTCGACTCCAACAACCCGACCGTGGTGATGCAGGTGGCTCCGCCGCACAACTGGTACGGCCAGGACGTCGCAGGCTCACGCATCCTGTACGACAACCCGGACACCATTTACCGCTTCATGGGTGTCAACAACGCCTCGACGTATGTGCTCACTGGCCGTTTCACCGGTGAGATGCCTGCCGACACGACCTTCAGCGTGCTCACTGGGCTGTCCGGTACCACCGCCTCAGTCCTGACCCCTGACGACATCGATATCGGCCCTGACGGCTCATTTACCATCACCGTGGACGGCAGGCCCACCGCAGTCGGCGAGAAGAACCACATCCAGCTGACCAACGACTCCACGTTGATCGCAGTGCGAAACACGTTATCCGACTGGAACACACAGGATCCGATGAGCCTGTCGATCGAACGGGTCAGCGGTCCACCCGACAGCCTCTTCAGCCAACTCGGCGGCTTCGCGATTCCATTGATCGGGCCCGCGGTCGTCGCCAACCCGTTGTTGACGACGCTGGTGTCGCTGGTGCCGCCGCTGCCCGTCATGCCGCCGATTCTGCGTGGAGCGGTCACCTCGGTCGTCATGCTTCTCGGGCTGCAGATGGAGTCCAAGTACATCGCGGTGGCCACCACCGATCCGACGACCGGTAAGTTGCGCGATGCCAACGAATTGCCGAACCCGACCCGCAACGCCGAGTTCCTGGCCACCCAGCTGCAGAGTGCGGGCTATTTCCAGCTCGCCGACGATCAGGCTCTCGTCGTCACGATAAATCCCGGCAACGCAGGGTATTTCACTGTTCCTGTGACCAATGACTGGACGGTCACCAACAACTACTGGGACGAGCAAACGAGCCTGAACAGCGCGCAGGCGCTGCCGAATTGCGTCGGCAATGTCTGCGACGGGACGTACACGATCGTCATCTCGCCCACCGACCCGCATGTGGCGAACTGGGTGTCGACGGGCGGGCTGAACCAGGGCACGATCTCGATCCGGTTCCAGGACCTCGACCCTGAGAACACGACGTTGCCGACCGTGAGTTCCCAAGTGGTGTCGCTGAGTCAGCTACCGTCAGTCCTGCCGCCGGGGACGGTCTTTGTGACCGATGATCAGAGAGCAGCTCAGCTCGCGACGCGAAAAGACGGCTATAACAACCGTTTTGCGCCGTTCCCCCAGCCCTGAATCTTCGTAGAACTAGGAGCTTAATGAACCGTCACCGCCAAGTGAGAGCCCGTCATGCCGCGCTGATTCTCTGCGTCACAACGTTGCTCGTGCCGATCACTGCATGCAACAACAGCGCCGAAAAGGGCGCTAGCAGTGCGTCGGCCACCACGAAGCCCACCGAGGCGCCCGGCACGCAGAGTCAGCTACCAGTGACCATTGACGGTGTAGTCTCCTCGGTCGCGGTGACCGACAAAGGCGTCTACATTGCTGACACGGGCAAGGGGAACAAAGTTGATACCCAGGGCTATTCGTCTGCGGGAGGCGCCGGCCGGCTGTTGCTGGTCGAACCGGGCGCGACCGCACAAAAGGACGTCGGCGCCAAGGTAGGAATTCCACTCAGCATTGCTGCTGCGCCAGACGGCACGGTATACATTCTGTCGATTCACCCAAGTCGAGCGGTGCAGTTCTCCAGCGGCTCGACTGACCCTGTCCCCTTACCGTTCACGTTCGGCGAGTCGCTCAGCGATGCAAGTCCCTCACGGATCGCGGTGACGTCGACGGGCGACGTTGCTGTGTTGACCGACAAAGACATCCAGCTGTTGCCGAAGGGGCAAAAGACGCCGAACGTCATCGGGAAACCGGAGTACGAACACTTTCTCGCGACCGACAACAAGGGAGGCGTCTACTTCTCCGACGGCTTCGACCACGACATCAACGTCATAGAAAGCGGATCGACGGAACCGCGCGTGTTCGAAAAGCAGGACGAGGCGAACCCGACGAAACAAATGGTTGCGATGGCATTCGACACCAACGGCGATCGGTACAGCCTCTACGAGAGTTGCGCGCCACCACAGGAGGAAGGCCTGATCCGGCCCTGCAAGACGTCGTCCGTCTACACCCTGACCAAGTTCGCCAACGGTTCCTCCACACCGACGGATATCCCCGTCCAAGGGCTGACGTCGGCGACGAGCGTGGCCGTGGACAACTCGGGCATCTACATCGCCGACAACAAGCGCGTAGTGAAGATCGCGAAATAGCGGCTGCGGTCCCGCGCGCGCTCAGTCGTCGTCTTCGTCGCTCTTCTTGTCCTCGTCGTCGGCCTCGTCGTCGTCTTTGTCGTCGCCGTCCGACTCGTCGTCGTCGTCATCCTTCTCGGCTTTGTCCTTCTTGTCTTTGTCCTCTTTGTCTTTCTTCTCGTCGTCCTTCTTCTTTTTGTCCTCTTTGTCATCACCTTTGTGGTCGGACCCAACTTCGATGGTTGCCCAGTGGGATGGGGAAACCAAGACGGTCCAATTGCCGTCCTCGCGGCCCATCTTCAGCACACCGTCTTCGACTGCCCATGCGGTGTCGTCGCCGTAGTCGTCTGCTTCGCCGTCGCGGTACGTGAGTTTGAATGCCATGGCCGATCCCCCTAGTGGTTACGTAGCTTGGCGACGAGCTTGTCTTTGGTCAGGCCCGAATAGCCGGATATCCCCAGCTCCTTGGCCCGCTTCTTCAACTCGCTTACAGTCCAGTCGCTGTAGGAACCGGATTTTCCGCCCTTGCGGCCGACCGACGATTTTCCGCGAGCCGCTGCGGCGTTGGAAATCCTTGCCGCCTTCTCCTTGGAGCTGCCTTCCTTGCGAAGGTCTTGATACATCTTCTCGTTCTTGATCGACGAATTCGGCATGTCACCCTTTCTCGCGAATCCAACGCGCCACGAATGGAATGCCCGCGCCCGAGCGTGGCAAACATGTGGCGCGCGGATGCAGAATCTGGCGATTGATACTTAGCCGGTCTTAGAGGATGCTCAGAGGCGACAGTTAGGAGCGGCCCCATGTTCGACCTCAAGATCGTCGGCGGCACCGTCATCGACGGCACCGGCTCGGATCGCTACAGCGCCGACGTCGGCATCAAGGGCGGTCGCATCGTCGAGGTTCGCCGCCGCGGCGCCGACGATGCGTCGCTACCGGGCGAGGCAGCCGAAACCATCGACGCGACAGGCCACTTCGTGGCGCCCGGCTTCGTCGACATCCATACCCACTACGACGGTCAGGTGAGTTGGGACAGCCTGTTGGAGCCGTCCAGCGGACACGGCGTAACGACCGTCGTCACCGGCAACTGCGGTGTCGGCTTCGCGCCGGTGCGGCCCGGCTCGGAGGACTGGCTGATCGGTCTGATGGAGGGTGTCGAGGACATCCCCGGCACCGCGCTCACCGAGGGCATCACGTGGGGCTGGGAGAGCTACCCCGAGTACCTCGACGCGATCGGCAAGCAGAAGTTTGCGATCGATGTCGGCAGCCAGGTGGCGCACGGCGCGGTCCGCGCGTACGCAATGGGAGACCGCGGCGCCAAGAACGAGCCGGCGACACCCGAGGACATCGCCGCGATGGCCCGGCTCGTCCAGGAGGCGATCGAGGCTGGGGCACTCGGCTTCTCGACGTCGCGCACGATCGGCCACATGGCTATCGACGGCGAGCCGGTGCCCGGAACCTATGCCGCCGAGGACGAGCTGTTTGGGCTGGGCCGGGCGATGGCGGCAGGCGGGCAGGCAGTCTTCGAGCTTGCTCCGCAGGGAGTTGCGGGCGAGGACATCATTGCGCCCAAGAAGGAATTGGACTGGATGGAGCGCCTCGGCGCCGAGATCGACCGGCCCATCTCCTTTGGCATGATCCAGGTCGATGCCGCGCCGGACCTCTGGCGCGAACAACTGGACATCTCAGCGGCCGCTCATCAGTCGGGCAGCCGGCTGTATCCGCAGATCGCGGTCCGGCCGTTTGGCATGTTGTTCGGTTTCGAGGGGCATCACGCGTTCACCCATCGCCCGACGTTCCGGCTTCTGAAAGCGCAGTGCAGCCGTGAGGAGCTGGCACAGCGGCTCGCCGATCCGGCCGTTAAGGCGGCGATTCTGTCCGAGGACGATCTGCCGCCCGATCCGACGGTGTTGTTCGACAACATGTTCGCGCTCGTGCAGTACTCGCTGAAACGCCTCTACCCGCTCGGCGAGGTGCCTGACTACGAGCCGACGCCCGACGGCGCGGTCGCTGCGATCGCGGAGGCACGCGGCGAGGATCCGTTGGCCACGTTGTATGACCTGATGCTGGAGTCGGACGCGACCGCGATGCTGATGCTGCCGTTTTACAACTACTCATACGGCAACCACGACGCGATCCGGGAGATGCTGACCCATCCAGCCGGGGTATCGGGCTTGTCCGACGGCGGCGCCCACTGCGGGATGATCTGCGACGCTTCCTATCCCACTTTCTTATTGACCCACTGGGCGCGGGATCGCCACCGCGGCGAGAAGCTGCCTTTAGAGTTCTTGGTGCGCAAGCAAACTCATGACACCGCGCAGCTCTTCGGGCTCACCGACCGCGGCACGATCGAGGTGGGCAAGAAGGCCGACATCAACGTGATCGACATGGAGGCGTTGAGGTTGCACAGCCCGCGTATGGCCTACGACCTCCCGGCGGGCGGACGCCGAATCGTCCAGGGCGCCAGCGGGTATGCGGCCACGATCGTCAGCGGTGCGGTGACCCGCCGCGACGGCGTCGATACGGGGGCGCGTCCCGGTCGCCTGGTGCGCGGCGCGCGCTAAAGGGGAGTTCGCCCGGCGAGTGTCACGTTATGGCGACGCCGCCCGGCGTGTCGTCTACGTAACGTTAATGTCGGCGACGACTGCTGGCCGGCCGATGCTACGCGTGTGCGAGCGCCTTTCGGTCCTCGTCGGCGAATGTGTCCTCCAGTTGCAGCGGCGTGTAGTCGAGATCGATCTCGCCAACTGGGCGCCCCCGGGCGCTGGAGATCGTCCCGAATCGCCGCATTCCCTTGTCGGCGGAGTACTGTATGAACTCGTCTTCGGAGAGGTCGAACGGCTTCTGCTCGCCGTAGAGCGCAAAACCGTCTTCGGTGAGTTTCAGCGCCAACGGGATGAGCTCATTCATCCGCGTTTCGAAGACCCCCCAGTTGGAGTCGTCGGCGGCGACGTGGCGCCTGCACGTGAACGTCCCCCACGCCATGTGGCGCCGCTCGTCGTCACCGATGTGCTGGACGAGTGCCTGCATGCCGGGCAGGATGCCGCGTTCCACGCAAATCTTGTGCCACGCATAGTATCCCGTGAGCGCCAGCATCCCCTCGACGATGTGGTTGTACACGACAGACGCGCGAACCTGAGACGCGGGTGAGGGGTCGGTCAGCAGCGCGTCGAGCGAGTCCGGCAGCACGTCGTAGAAGATCTGCCGGTACGCGGGAAGGTCGTCGAAGTAGCTGTGCAGGTCCTCGGTGATGCCGACGGCATCGAGCCACATCCGGAACACCTGCATGTGCTTGGCTTCCTCGAACGCGAACTGCGTCAGATACATCTCATCGCCCAGCCGCCCTTCGGCCCGCATCGCGCTCATGAACGGCTGAATGTCTGTCGTCACGGCCTCTTCCCCGGCGATGAACTGCGCGCACAGCCGGGTCGCATAGTCACGGTCCATGTCGGAGAGCGACTCCCAATCGGCCCGGTCGCGAGAGAAGTCGATGTCGGCCGGATTCCAAAACTTAGCGTTGCCGCCGGCAAACAGCTTCAACGGCAAGCTATCCCAGTTGAGTCCTCCAGCTGCGATCGAACCGAAGCGTGTGCGCGTCATGCGCTGATCTCCTCACCCAAATACCCCCTGCCCGGATTATCGCCCTGTCGTGCGCCGAGTTCAACGACCCGGCGTCACTACCTGACACCGTAGGCCGTCAGCAAACTACGACCGATCGCATCCATGCTGAAATCCTCCTGCGCGGTCTTGCGCCCGGCAGCACCCATGGTCTTGCGCAGCATGGGGTCTTCGATCAACTGCCGGACGGCATTGGTCAGCGCTTCCTGACTGTGATCGACGACGATGCCGCAGCCGCGCGTGCGCACCGTGTCAGCGAGGCCGCAGCTTTCTGTGATGACCACCGGCAAACCGACTGCCATCGCCTCGAGCACCGACATCGAGAACGGCTCGTCCACGGACGGCAGAACATAGATTGTTGCTTGCGCCATCCTGTCGGCCGTCTCCTCCGGTGGCAGCGCCCCTTCCCAGAAGATCGACTTCGCGGCGTCGTTGTCCCGGTCGATCGCTTCACGAACCGTGGCGCCTTCTCCCCCGTCGGGACCGATCAGCGTGAATCGCGCATCGACACCGTCGGCCAACAACTCACGCGCAGTCTCGACGAACAACGCCGGCCTTTTCCGTTCATGTAGCCGCGCCAGGTAAAGGACCTCCACGTCACCGTCATTGTGGCTCGCCGGCGGAGGCGACGCCGGAACTCCGTTCGGGAGCGCCTGAGCAGCGATCGCCGGCTCGACCTCCAGCAGGTCGTCGCGCTCCTTGTCCGTCAGATAGAGCACGACGTCTGCCCGGCGCAGGATCGGGCGGGTCAGGAGCAGATCGAGCACAGGCGCGACCGGATGCCGCGACCTCACGATCATGCCGTG
>NZ_JAVHWM010000204.1:0-64948 GCF_032159765.1 Mycobacterium sp.
GCGTCCCCACGTCGCCGAGTGGTTCGAGACCGGTGAGATGCCGGCCCGAGAGGTCGCCGTCGATATCGGGAAGCTCGGGCTGCTGGGCATGCACCTGAAGGGGTACGGGTGCTCCGGATCCAGCGCCACCGCCTACGGGCTGGTGTGCCAGGAGCTCGAGGCCGTCGACAGCGGGTTGCGCAGCCTGGTCTCGGTGCAGGGTTCGCTGGCGATGTTCGCGATCCACCGTCACGGCAGCGAAGAACAACGGCAGCAGTGGCTGCCGTCGATGGCCACGGGCGAGGCGATCGGCTGTTTCGGGCTCACCGAGTCCGACTTCGGCTCCAATCCTGCTGGCATGCGCACGAATGCGCGTCGAGACGGCGGCGATTGGATCCTGAACGGATCGAAGATGTGGATCACCAACGGGTCGATTGCCGACGTCGCGATCGTCTGGGCCAGAACGGAGGACGGCATCGCTGGTTTCGTCGTCCCGACGGACACGCCGGGGTTCTCTGCGCGCACGATGACGCACAAGGTGTCTTTGCGCGCATCGGTCACCTCGGAGTTGGCGTTCGACGACGTCCGGTTGCCTGCTGATGCGAAACTGCCTGAAGCACAAGGGTTATCGGGCCCGCTGGCGTGCCTGTCGGAAGCGCGGTTCGGGATCGTGTTCGGTGCCGTCGGCGCAGCCCGTGACTGCCTCGAGGCCACGTTGGACTACGTGACGACGCGTCAGGTGTTCGACAAGCCGCTGTCCGCCTATCAGCTCACGCAGGCCAAGCTCGCCGACATGGCCGTCGAGTTGGCCAAGGCGCAACTGCTGGCGATCCATCTCGGCCGCCTCAAGGACGGCGGGCAGATCCGCCCCGATCAGGTCAGCATCGGCAAACTCAACAACGTCCGCGAAGCCCTCACGATTGCGAGACAATGCCGCACCCTGTTGGGCGCCAATGGGATAACGCTCGAATACCCGGTGATTCGGCACGCCAACAACCTGGAGTCCGTGCTCACCTACGAAGGCACCTCAGAGGTGCACCAACTCGTCATCGGCGAAGCGCTGACCGGGGAGTCGGCCTTCAGATAGCCGGCTGCTGGGCCGCCGGCCCGACGTCACCACCGGTCCGCCGTCATGGAGTGTCATTACCGGGACATTTCGTCGATGCGAATTTGCGCACATGACAATTCCGCGCGCCTTTCCCGAGCAGTATTCGGCTGGCTGATAACCGTTGCAACACAGCACTTCTCCTTCGAAAACGGCATTCAGATTCGGACGCCTACCGCTACGGGTTGCGGTGCGCGTAAATAAACACAAAACAAAACCTGCGTGGAATACCGCGATAGCCCGATTCCATACTCTGTCCGCGTTTAAGGTCTCTGTGGCGTTCTCTGTCGCCGCGATTCAGAGGAAGTGGTCACTGTGGTGCGGCCCTTGAGCATTACCGAAGTCAACTCGGACTCGTCGCCGATAGGCGAGTCAAGGCGCGGGGTGCTCGACGGAGCGTTCGGCGTGCTGGACGCCCTCGCCGACGCCGACGAAGGATTGGGACTTACCGCATTGGCCCGCGCGGCAGGCCTCGCAAAAACCTCTGCGTACCGGCTCGCCGAACAATTGGCCGACTTGGGCGCAGTCCAGCGCGTCGAGCGCCGTTACTACCTCGGACCCCGAATCGGCTACATCGGACAGCGCTGGCAGCCCGACCCCGTGCTGCGACAGGCCGGTCAGGCACCGGTGCACAGTCTGGCCGTGCAAACGCGGGCAATGGCCTCACTGCGCACGCTGCACGAGGGCAGATTGCGGGTCATCTGCACCACTGTGGCGCACGGGCACGCCTTCTTGCCGAGCCCCGCGGACCCGGAGTCGACGGCGCGCACGGCGACCGGGCGGGTCCTCTACGCGGCTCAAGCGGACGCCGAGATCACGCTGCCAGATTGCTGGTCCGCCCATGAATGGCGCCGGCTGCGCGATTCCATTCGCGAGCTGCACACCACGGTGATCGATGATCAAGAGGCCCTGCCAGGGGTGTGTTGCGTGGCCGCCCCGGTCTGGGCACCGGATGGCACATGCACAGCCGCCGTGACGGCACTCTTAGGAGCTGCCAAACCAACCACCCGGGTCTGCGATCTCGTGGCGCTTGCCGCTCGCCGCATCGGCGCCCGGTTGTCATAGCGGCATCGGTCCGGTGGCCGGACCGCCGACTTGCCCATTCCTGTACGTTTGCTGTGAGATTCGGGCAGCTCCTGCGCGGGCGGTCAACGCGCCGAGCGAATCGGAGGATGTGATGGCTTATCTCGCGCCGAACCAGCCCGGCACGCCCCAACGTGTCATCGAGGCGCAACCATCGATCACTGTGACGTCCGCCGCCCGATGCGTGGTTGCCGGGACCGGATTCCTACCGAATCACGAAGTGACAGTTCATGTTTCGTACACCGCGGACGACGCCAGCGACTTCATCACCTTCACCGCCGACGCCGTTGGCCAGTTCCGCGCCGAACTGCCCACCAGTGCCGATAGCGGGACGTTGCACATCACCGCCACCGACCACCGCCGCCACTACATAGGTGGCGCAGCCCGGGTGATGTGGAGCAACACCGAAACCATCGACGCCTGCGGGCGGTAAAGCGGTAATCAGCCGATCCGCGCGATACGAACGCCCGGCCCGGCACGCACAACGAGATGCACAATCGCGGCGAAGCGCTCGCCGTCGATGATCGGCGACAGCGGCTCATCTTGGGCCACGATGATCATCTCGCGGCCCTCGACGTCGCAGAGCCGATCACCACGAATCCCGCGTCCGGCTATCAACGCGGGAAGCTGGGCAATCATTTTCGCCGGCGGCAGCTCGCCTGCTTGGAAATGCAACGCTCCCGGCTCGCGAGCCTTTGGGAAAAGCCGAACCACCCCACCAAGATTCACGTCGAATGCACCGGCGTGCAATGCCGTGTGGTGACGAGTCGGGACCTCGACGCCGTCGATCGCCACGCGGGCTCGGGTCGGGTTGAACAATTCCTCGGCGTACCGTCGCCCGCCCGATCCTTTGCCCACAGCTTTCGCGAGAACGTAGTCGCCGACCGCACGGACGATGACGCGCACGATGGTCGCGCGTCCCGGATCGCGATCCCGGTAATACGCGTCGAAGAAGCGATTCCCGACGCCACCTGCGGCCAGCGCAAATCCGACCCGGTGAAACGTTGTGCCATCGACGGTTTCGCCGCACAGTTCCAAGCTGTCAAGCGTGACTTCCCGCGGCGATCCACCGGTCTCGGCCGACGCGGCGAGCGCACCCACGATCGCCTCCGCGCGCCCGCCGATCCGCGCCTTGCGGGCGACGAAATCGATGGTGCCGCCGCTGGTCGGCACGAACGTCGGCCAGAGTGCGGGATCGCTTATGTGCGAGTGCATCTCGTTGATCAACCAGTTCAGCGACCCGTCACCCCCGTCGCTGACCAGGTGGGTCACCCGAGTGTCGAGGCTGCTCACCACCGCGCGAAGCTCATCGAGAGAACGGGTTTCGTGCACCTCACCCCACCGGCCGAGAACGCGACGGAGCTTGGCGGTGCGATCGCCGGGATTGCCGCGGTTCTTCCGTGCGAAGGGATTGACAACGACGCCCACATACATCGGGGCATCATCCTCCTGGCGGTTGGCGCCGGCTTCCTAGCAGACACCCCAACGACATTCGATCCGAAACCTTTTCACACCGACGTACGCGCCGTCGCGACTGCGGTCCGCTGAGCGGACCAGGATCTTGTCGGGCGAAGGCGACCGATGCGCAATGGTCCCCGTAGTTCGGGCGATGCGTCGACGGGTAGGAGAACTGATATGACCCTCGCGGTCATCCTCGCGGCACCGTTGCTGATCGCCGCCATGTTGATGGCGGTCCGGTTCGTCGGATGCACGCTCGATGCCGATCCGATACCGCAGTCGTACAGCGGGATAGTCGCCCAATCTGACGGCTTGATCAGCCTGTGGGAGCTGAACGACTCGTCACCCCCGACTGCCGTAGACCACATGAACCGACATGACGGCACCTACCACGGCGGGGTATCGAACCATGTCAAGGGCTTGGTCAGCGCCGCCGCCGTCGAATTGTCCAACTTCGGAGCCGAATTCGACGGCAAGACCGGATTCGTGGAGGTGCCCTTCACGCTCGACCTCAATGCCCCCGAGTTCAGCGTCGAGGCCCTCGTGCAGCCGGCGGGCGTCGGGACCGGCAGGCAGGTGATCGTCGAATCCGGCGGCGCATACCAGTTGGCGGTGCACGGCACCGATTTCGAGGCCTCCGTCGGAGGTGCCAACGGCTTCCAGCCGCCCGTCGTCGTGCACGCCCGCGAAGCAGGCCCGGGGCCCTTCTACACCGCGATGACCTACGACGGATCGACCCTCAGCCTGTGGGTGAACCCGGCCGCCAGCGACGGCGAAGGGACATTCCTCGACCAGGAGAACCCGGACAACTCCCGGTTCAACTCCGCGTCCCGCCACATCCCCCCGGCCACCGGCGGCGCACTGCACATCGGCGCGAGTGCAGACGCCAACGCACCCGGTGAATTCTTTGCAGGCACACTGCAGGACGTAGCGGTGTACAACCGCGCCCTTTCCTTCAAGGACGTCGTCAACCATTGGTCGGTCTTCGCGACCGGGTTCCAGCAAGTCGGCGAGGACGGCGCCAGCCGCGACATCGAGCTCGGCAATGAAGGCACACTGTCGGCCACGGCCGCTTTCGCCCCGCACGACCTGCAGGCGGAGCCGCCGATGATGGTGGGCACGACCACGTACACGATCCCGCCGTGGTGTAACTACGTCGACCTTTTCCTTATCGGTGGCGGAGGGGGCGCGTCGTCGAACAACGGCGGCCTCGCGGGCGCTTTCAAGACCACGTCGCTCTGGCGCGGTCCGGGAGACCCCCCGCACGGGGAGAACGTCGTCCCGTTGCCTCCGACCACGACATTGATCACCATGACGGTCGGAGCGGGCGGTGCGGGGGGAACGGTGACCAATCAGCCCACCAACGGCGGTGACACCACTGCCACGGCTGACGGGATCTCGGATCAGACCGCCGAAGGAGGCGGCGCCGCGGGCAGCTCGAGCCTCACGGGCGTAGGGCCTCAACCTTCCGAGCAAACCCTGGGCCCGACAACGGAGACGGCCGGATCTGACCAGACCAACGCGGGGCAGCCCGGAAACGAGCCGGGGGGCGGCGGCGCAGGTGGCGGATTCTTCGCCGGCGGCTCCGGCGCGGACGGCATCGCGTGGGTGGTCGCCCGCCAGATCAACAACAGCTAGGAGAAACGGCACGCATGACGATTCGCAACAACGCGACCAAAAAGGCGCTGGCCGAGACGTATAAGGAACTCGGCGCGTTCTTCGGGGTGACCAAGGGCGATCCAGGCAACGACGCGCAACCCGCACATGAACCGGACACCGGCGGCTCCCACACCTACCGCCGCGTTCCCTCGAACTGGACGGTCAACGATTCAGGGGTCGCGACCGGATCAGTCACGATCGACGTCGACGACGGGACCTACACCCATGCGATCCTGTGCCAGGGAATCGACGGGGCAAACATGATCGACAGTTGCATGTTCCCATCGGCCATCACGATGAACGGCGGTGGTCAGATCGTGCTCAACCCCGTCTTCAAGCAGTCGTGACGAACCAGCCGAGCGCTGATAACGCCACTGCACACGTGACGAACACGGCCAACGCCCTCCGATGATCGACGGTGACACCCGCTGATCGCTCGCGCAGCGGATCGATAGCGAAACGCGTTGCTGCATAACCGAAGAGCGCGGCAAGGAAGATCGTGCCACGTGGGACGCCGACCCACAGCAGCACCACCGACGCGGCGAGCAATGCCGCTGCGGCCGCCATCTCGAGCAGCTGCACCGGATACCTGCGCACCCAACGGCCCTTGTGATCCGGCAGGCGCCACCCGAGCCGGCCGTCGTGTGGCCGACCCGCGCAGCAGCCGTTGAGCAGGCAGCCGACCCGAGTGAAAATCATCCCCGTGAGCATCGTGAATGTCGCGCCGTCCCAGAACGCCGCGAATCCGAGCCCGAGTGCGGCCAACACCGGAACCGAGAGCACCAGCGCAAGTAAAAGGCCGCCGTAGAGCGCCATGCCGCCTTCTGAATATCGCCAGATGCGGCGTGGGTCATGGCGATAGATCTCCCAGTGATCGAGCACGAACCAGATGCGCGCCCCCGCCACCGCAGGCAAGAACATGATCAACGCCGCCACCGACGCGGCAGTGCGCTCAATGCCAAGGCTCGGCGCGACCGCATACATCACGTAGAAGCCGCACACCAGCCCCACGTACAACATCGCCGGATAGCTCCAAATCCGAAGCCCGCCAACGTCGAACAATATGCGACGCACGCGCACTACCCTCCCCAGCTCACGGGTGTATCGCCCAGACGCCAGAGCAGCGATGCGCCGGCAAGTGCTGCTCCCCCGACGATCGCGACATCGGCGAGGTTGAACACCGGCCAGCGGCCGATCGCGATGAAATCCACTACCACGCCGCGCAACAGGCGGTCGGCGACGTTGCCCGCCGCACCGGCCAGCGCCGCCGTCAGGCCGAGGATCAGGACCCTGTTCTCGCTGAGCGCGGGAGCCCAGAGCAGGGCAGCGATCACGGATGCGACGGCCGACAAATACAACACGACCATCCTGCGCAGCGAGTCGTCGCGCGGAATCAACTGGCGACCGCTGGTGACCAGACGCAGGATTCCCCGGCGGCCAGCCAGGTTTCGCAACGCGAGTTCTTTCGTCGCGAAGTCGGCGACTACGATCACGCCCGCCATCACGACGATGCCTCCCATAGTCACATCACCTGCGACAGTGCGACTTTCGGCGCAACCGGTTTCGCATACAGGACGTAACCCCACCGACGGTCCTTGACGGGCCGAAGACCGTAGCGTTCCAGAGCACTCCTGGCCGGGCGGTGCCGCGAGCCGGTATGCGCGACGATGACCGGGAATCCGCCGCGCTGCGCCACCAGTTCAGCGTGATACCCGAGCGTTGACGCGACGTCGCGGCGACGAGCGTGGCGGGCGATAGCGATCGTGCCGACGTAGTAGGCGCGCCGCGGAGGTCTCGGCGTTGCGGCGATCAGGTGTAGCAGCGACGCGAACAGCAGCGGCCACCGGCGCATGCTCGCGTACCGTAAACCCTTGTGCAGCAGGGCAAGATGCAACCGGTAACGCTCGCGGGCCGCGAAGCCGATCAGAACCCCGACAACTTTGCCGTCGATCTCGGCCACGAGCGCGTGCTCGAAGCTGGCCGAATGGCCCTGCGTGCGCCACAGCTGTTCGAGCGCGCGGCGCGCCTCGCGCTCGGAGCCCGCGATCGCGTTGTAAGCATGCGGCGCAGCGTCATACACCAGACCGGCTACCGGATCCTCGCGGCGAGCAGGCCGAACTGCGACGCCGGGCGCCGGCAGGACGACTGTGGTTTCCGCGACTGACATATCGGGGTTCACCCAATGTCGCGCGATTACCGCTTTCAACAGCGCGGTCCGCTGAGCGGACCGTCGTTTACCCGCGAGTGGAGGTTCCCGACAGGAAGCCCAGAAGATCCTGGCGCGTGATCACGCCGACCGGCTTGCCTTCCTCGACCACCATCAGCGCGTCGCAGTCCCGCAACATCTTCGCCGCAGTCCCGACCTGCTCACCGGCGCCGATCATCGGCAGCGGCGGACTCATGTGCTGCGATACGGCGTCGGCAAGTTTGGCGCGGCCCTCGAACACCGCGGACAGCATCTCGCGCTCCGATACGCTGCCCGCGACTTCGCCTGCCATGACTGGCGGTTCGGCACCGACGACCGGCATTTGCGACACCCCGTACTCGCGCAGGATTCCGATCGCGTCGCGAATCGTTTCCGACGGATGCGTGTGGACCAGGTCTGGCAGCGCACCGGACTTGCCCCGCAACACATCTCCGACGGTCGGCTGCTCCACCGAGCCGTCCAGCCTGCTGCGCAGAAACCCGTAGGACGACATCCAGTCGTCGTTGAAGATCTTCGACATGTAGCCCCGGCCGCCGTCGGGCAGCAACACCACGACCAGCGAATCCGGCCCGGCCCGCTCGGCGATGTTGACCGCCGCAACCACCGCCATGCCGCAGGAGCCTCCCACGAGCAGCGCTTCCTCGCGGGCCAGCCGCCTCGTCATGTCGAAGGAGTCGGCATCGGATACGGCAATGATCTCGTCGGGAACTGCCGGGTCGTACGCGGCGGGCCAGAAGTCCTCTCCCACGCCCTCCACCAGATACGGCCGGCCGCTGCCACCCGAGTAGACGGAGCCTTCCGGGTCGGCACCGACGATGCGGACCCTGCCGTCCGACACTTCCTTGAGGTAACGCCCCGCGCCCGTGATCGTGCCGCCGGTGCCGACGCCGGCGACGAAATGCGTTACCGTTCCGTCGGTGTCGGCCCACACCTCGGGCCCGGTGGTCTCGTAGTGGCTGGCAGGACCGTTCGGGTTCGAGTACTGATCGGGTTTCCATGCGCCGTCGACCTCGGACACCAAGCGATCGGACACGCTGTAGTAGCTGTCGGGGTGGTCCGGCGGCACTGCGGTCGGGCAGACCACCACGTCGGCGCCGTAGGCCCGCAGCACGTTGCGCTTGTCCTCGCTGACCTTGTCCGGGCAGACGAAGATGCACTTGTACCCGCGCCGCTGTGCCACAAGAGCCAGGCCGACGCCGGTATTGCCCGACGTCGGCTCGACAATCGTTCCGCCGGGCCGCAACTCACCGCTGGCCTCGGCTGCGTCGATCATCTTGACGGCAATGCGGTCCTTGGCGCTGGCGCCCGGGTTGAGGTATTCGATTTTCGCCACAACGCGCCCGGCCCCGTCGGGCACAACTGAGTGCAGCTCGACCAGGGGGGTGTTGCCGATCAGCTCACTGATGTGCCGGGCAATCCGCATGGGTACATGATCGCAGCCGCGTGAATCCCCGGCGATAACGACCCGTGAGTCGGTACTAGCCGGTGGCCTCGCGAATGTACTCGCCGATCTGTCGCAGGGAGCGCACGGCTTCGGGAACCATCGGTGCGCAGAGCTGGAACACGTGCATCTGCCCCGGCCAGACGCGCACCTCGGCGGTAACTCCGGCCGCGGCCAGCCTGCGTGCGGCCAACCGGGCGTCGTAAAGCAGCACTTCGGACCCTGACACGTGAATCAGGGTGCGGGGAAGACCCGGTTCGATGTGGTCCAGCGGTTCGTACACACCCTCGGGTTCCCCGTCGACTGTGCGGCGAGCCGCTGCGCGCGCGATGAGTTCGGCCAGCGCGTCAAAAGCCTTGGGCGGGAACATCGCATCGGTCGCGATGTTGGCGTGCGCCTTCTTCGCCTCCGGGTCCAGCTGCATCAACGGGGACAGTGATACCAGCGCGGCGGGTTCTTCGCCATCGGCGAGTAGCCTCTCCGCCAACGCGAGCGCGAGATAGCCCCCTGCCGAATCTCCTGCCAGCACAATCTGATCCGCCTGATAGCCGAGGTCGCGCAGCCACTGGTAACCGTCGTAGCAGTCGTCGATCGCCTCACCGACCGAGTGCTTCGGGACCATCCGGTAGTTGAGCACCAGCACAGGCGAATCGGCGTAGTGGGAGATCATCGTCGTCAACCGGCCGTGCGAGTGCGCGCCGCACGTCAGGAACGCGCCGCCGTGCATATACAGCACGATCCGGCGCTTGCCGTCGGCGGGCAGCACGCCTTTCGCGCGGACCACCTGCGCGGTGCAGTGAGGGAGTTTGATGGTGGCGCGCACTGTGCCTGGGATGGGCAGCATTGCACGCGAGACAAAGTCGATCAGGCCCCATGGCCACGGAACAAACGGGGCGTGGCTGCCAACTGTCAGCGTCGGACGGATGGTGAGCCGGGCGCCCAACCAGGCCAGGCGCCCGGCGATACTAGGCCCGTCTTCCACCACCTCGACAGGCGCGCCGTCGCTGACCGGATATCTTCGGCTCTTTACCGATCTAGCTGCGCCGATATGCGCCCTCGGAGAACCCGAAACCTTGCTCGGTGCGGTCATGTTCACACTCCTACGCCGTTGTAGGCCGGGTTCCGACGGGGCAACCGTCAATTCCCGGTAACTTAGCTTGACACCCTTCCCAACTTCAACAATCAACGAAGGTGTTTTGATACCGGATCCGATATTGGCTCGTGACCGCCTCGATAGTTCCTGGGCTCATCGCCTCCTTTTCCTCTTCGCGCGAGCGCTCATCGGCCCTAGTTGCAGGTTTTCCGTCGCATTCACACCTAGACTTGATGGTGTGGGCATGCGCGCACCGCGTCGGTCGACTATCGCGCTGGCGGCTGTGGGAGCCGTCGCGTCCTCCGGGACCGCCTATGTCGGGGCCCGAAATCTCTTGTACGGGCAGGCAGATCGGGCCCGCAGCGTCATCCCGAGGACCTGGACACCGCCGCCGCGCGCCGACGGTGTCTATTCACCAGGTGGCGGTCCGGTCGAGCGTTGGTCCCGAGACGTGCCGTTCGACCTGCACCTGATGATCTTCGGCGACTCGACGGCCACCGGGCTGGGCTGCGACTGCGCCGACGAGGTCCCCGGCGTCTTGCTGGCGCGCGGCCTCGCCGACGAGACGGGCAAGCGAATCCGGTTGAGCACCAAGGCCATATCTGGTGCCACCTCGAAGGGCCTCTCCGGTCAGGTAGACGCGATGTTCGTGGCGGGCCCGCCTCCCGACGCGGCGGTCATCATGATCGGCGCCAACGACATCACCGCACTCAACGGCATCAACCAGTCGGCGCGTCGTCTGCGAGCCGCGGTCCGGCGGTTGCGGGCCAGCGGTGCGGTCGTCGTGGTCGGCACGTGTCCGGATTTCGGGGTCATCACAGCCATTCCGCAGCCGCTTCGGTGGACGCTGCGCACGCGCGGCCTGCGGCTGGCACGTGCCCAGGCCGCAGCGGTGCGCACCGCCGATGCAGCATCGGTGCCGTTGGCAGACCTGCTCGCACCGGAGTTTCTTCAAGCGCCCGAGCTGATGTTCGCCGAGGACAAGTACCACCCGTCGGCGGCGGGGTATGCACTGGCAGCCAAGCAGCTTTTTCCCGCCCTGTGCAACGTACTTGGGGAATGGACCGGCGGTCCTGTGCCGGAGCTGCCGTGGGTGTCGCGGGCGGCGGAGGCCAGGACGATCAAGAGCCGGTTGCGCCGGTTCAGCCGGGTCTGGCGGCGTACCACGGGTGTTCCGGCACCCGTGGTCGTGCCTGCCAACTGACGCCGACTAGGTTGTTCTAGTTCCGTCACAACAGGAGGCGTCATGCCCGAAGCCGTCATCGTCTCGACAGCCCGATCGCCGATCGGCCGCGCCGGCAAAGGATCGTTGGTCGACATCCGCCCCGACGACCTCGCCGCGCAGATGGTGCGCGCCGCGCTGGACAAGGTTCCCGCGCTTGATCCACACGACCTCGACGATCTGATCATGGGTTGCGGACAGCCCGGCGGCGAGTCGGGATTCAACATCGGCCGCACGGTGGCCGTTCAACTCGGCTACGACTTCCTGCCCGGCACAACGGTCAACCGCTACTGCTCGTCGTCATTGCAGACGAGCCGCATGGCCTTCCACGCCATCAAGGCGGGTGAGGGATCGGCATTCGTCTCGGCGGGCGTGGAGACCGTGTCGCGCTTCCCGAAGGGCACGTCGGACGGCTGGCCTGACACCCACAACCCCGAGTACGCGGACGCAGAAGACCGGACCGTGCAGGCCGCTGCGGGCGCCGACGAATGGCACGACCCCCGCACGGACGGCAACCTGCCGGACGTTTACATCGCGATGGGCCAGACCGCGGAAAACGTTGTGCTACTTACAGGTATCAGCCGCGAGGACCAGGATCACTGGGGTGTGCGCAGCCAGAACCGGGCCGAACAGGCGATCGCCAACGGCTTCTTCGAACGTGAGATCGTGCCGGTGACGCTGCCGGACGGCTCGACGGTGAGCAAGGACGACGGCCCCCGCGCGGGCACAACGTACGAGAAGATCAGCCAGCTCAAGCCGGTGTTCCGGCCCAACGGCACGGTGACGGCAGGCAACGCGTGTCCGCTGAATGACGGCGCCGCCGCGGTGGTGATCACGTCGGATGCGAAGGCCCGCGAGCTGGGTCTGAAGCCGCTGGCGCGGATCGTGGCGACCGGGGTGAGCGGGCTGTCGCCGGAGATCATGGGCCTCGGGCCCATCGAGGCCACCCGCAAGGCGCTGGCCAACGCCGGAATGTCAATCGACGACATCGATCTCGTCGAGATCAATGAAGCATTCGCCGTTCAGGTGCTCGGCTCGGCGCGCGAGCTCGGCATCGACGAGGACAAGCTCAATGTCTCGGGCGGGGCGATCGCGCTGGGCCATCCGTTCGGCATGACCGGTGCGAGGATCACAGCCACGCTGCTGAACAACCTCCAGACCTACGACAAGACGTTCGGCCTGGAGACGATGTGCGTTGGCGGCGGCCAGGGCATGGCGATGATCATCGAGCGACTGTCCTAGCGGCGTTTCCTTCACCGAGACTGCTGTGAGATCGCGATTTCGAGCTGCCTCGCGATCTGTCAGCAGTCTCGACGCGCGCGTTGGTCCCATGCCCGCTGCACCCGGCGCATGACATCCGAAGAAGGGTGTCGGGCTGTCACTCTAATGTCGGTCCAACCGAGAGTTTGCAAATCCTCGAGACGTCGGATGTCGTACGCGAATCGAACCGGGTCGACGCGATGTTGATCGCCGTCGTACTCGACCGCCAACTTGAGGTTCTCCCAACCCATGTCGAGGTAGTACCACTGCGAGCCATCGGGACTGCGAACCGGTATTTGCGTCTGCGGGCGCGGATATCCGGCTCGGATGATCAATAGCCGCAGCCACCTTTCTTTTGGAGACGCAGCCCCAGGGTCGTAGAGGTCCAAACCGGTCAGTAGCTGACGAACCCCGCGCGCTCCTGGATGGTCGCGGGCGATTCGACGCACTTCATCGAGGTGGAAACCTGTTGCGTTGCCGAGCGCATCGAGCCGGGCCACCGCCTCGTTCAATGAACCGTGTCGGCCGATGTCGAAGGCGGTGCGCTCGAGCGTGGTCACAAGAAAGTCGCCAATGTGGGCGTATTCGTGCGCACGAAGCCGAAAGTCGTATGTGCGCAGTCCACGCGGCCGGCGGGAATTCGGCCATATCAGCTCAATGGGGCGAGAGTCGTCGACCCATTTCGAGCCATGCAGTGCAGCCGCTGTAAGGCCGGCGATGATGCCATGCCGATGGGACCACAACCACGCTGCGTGAGCCCGCTGATGCAGCGTCAGCACCAGTTCCTTTGTGACGTAGACGTCTGGGTAGACGGACCGGTAGCGAGCTCGCAGTTCGTGCTTGCGAACCAACCCCCGGAGTATCGCCTCACTGCCGACAAACGGCTCCTCGCCAAGCTCCATGAGGCCAGCCTCTCGCCGGCCGCCGCCTCTCGGCGAACCTCCAGGCATGCAGAAAGGCCCGGCACCACAGTGCCGGGCCTTTCTGAATAGCGTGCTAGTCGCGGTAGAAGTAGCTGAGCAGCTGCAGGATCTCCAGATACAGCCACACCAGGGTGACCGTCAGCGCCAACGCGATGCCCCATGCCGCCTTCTCCGGCACGCCGGCGCGGATCATCTGGTCCGCCTGATCGAAGTCGATCAGGAACATGAACGCGGCGAGAGCAATAACCGCCAGCGAGAAGATGATCGCGATCGTGCCGCCGCTGCGGATACCCAGACCCTGGCCACCATTCACACCGAACATGGAGAGCAGGAAGTTGCCGAGCATCAAAATCAAGACGCCAAACAGCGAGGCCACGACCATGCGGGTGAGCTTGGGCGTGACGCGGATCGCCCCCGTCTTGTAGACGACGAGCATGCCGAAGAACACACCCAGCGTGCCGAGCACCGCCTGCATGAGGAAGACGCCGGCGCCGACACCGGACACAACAAAGTTGGCGAACAGATACGAGATTGCACCGAGGCCGAGGCCCTCCAGCGCGGCGTAGCTGAGCACGATCGCCGGGTTGTCCTGCTTACGGCCGAAGGTGGCGATCAGCACGAGGACGAAACCGCCCAAGAAGCCGACCAACGTGAACGGCATCGCGAGGCCGAGATTCTGGCCGACCAGGATGTAAGACACCACCGCGACCAGCGTGACCACGCCGAGCGTGATGCCGGTCTTCTGGACGACGTCGTCAATGGTCAGCGGGCGCGCGACGCCCTTCTGTACGTATGGCTCGGTCTCGGTGCCCTGATAAACCTGCTGCGCACCGGCGGCATAACCGGTGCCGAACTGCGCGTATCCACTCTGCTGCTTAGGCAGCGAGCGAAATACCGGATTGCTACTCTCCCGCACCGTCGGATCCTCTCCTGTGCTGAATATGGGGGAACAACGGTCTAACGATCGACGCCGGCATTCCAGTTCCCGTCTGTGAGTTTCTGCAAGGTAAACCTTACCCGTGAGTGATCAAGCTCGGGAGACGATCTAGATTGCTGTTCCGTGACGGATGAATCGCCGCTTGAAACCGCTACACCGTGTGACGAGATCCTGACCCGCACCGACAACGGTGTCGGATTTCTTGTCCTGAACCGGCCCAAAGCCATCAACTCGCTCACCCACACGATGGTCACGACGATGCACGCAGTGCTTGCCGAGTGGGAGCACGACGATGACATCCACACCGTGGTCGTCGAGGGCGCCGGCGAACGCGGCCTCTGTGCGGGCGGCGACATCGTCGCGATCTATCACAGCATCCGCGCCGACGGCGGCAGCGAGAGCAGGCAGTTCTGGTACGACGAGTACGTCCTGAACCATTACATCGCCAGATATCCCAAGCCGTACATCGCGTTGATGGACGGCATCGTGATGGGCGGCGGCGTCGGCGTCGGCGTGCACGGGTCGTCCCGCATCGTCACCGACACCTCCAAGATCGCGATGCCCGAGGTCGGAATCGGCTTCGCCCCTGACGTCGGCGGCACTTACTACCTGGCCCGCATGCCCGGGCGCCTGGGCCTTCACGCCGCGCTCACCGGCGCGCCGTTCGCCGGATCCGACGCCATCGCAATCGGTTTCGCCGACCACTACGTCCCGCACACGGATCTCGACGACTTCACCGAAACCGTCGTCAGCGACGGCCTGGAAGCCGCGCTGGACCGTCACGCGGTCGCACCACCACACAGCAATCTTGTCGCACAACAGAATTGGATCGACGAATGTTACGCCGGCGAGACCGTCGCCGACATCGTTGCCGCGCTGCGGGGACATGACGCCGGGCCCGCCAACGACGCCGCCAACCTGATCGCCACCCGTTCCCCTACCTCACTCGCGGTGGCGCTGGAATCCGTGCGGCGGGCGGGCAGCCTCACACTGGAAGGCGTTCTGCAGCAAGAGTATCGAGTGTCCTGCGGAACGTTGCGTCACCCTGACCTGGAAGAAGGCATCCGCGCGCAGGTGATCGACAAGGACCGCAGCCCGAAATGGTCACCGGCCCAAATCCCGGCGGTCACCGCTGCCGACGTCGAGGACTTCTTCGCCCCCGTCGAGAATGATCTGACGTTCTAGAAAGGACTCCTGAGATGACTTACGAGACCATCCTCGTCGACCGTCAGGATCGCGTCGCGACGATCACGCTGAACCGGCCGAATGCGCTGAACGCGCTGAACAGCCAGGTGATGACGGAACTCACCACGGCGGCAGCCGATCTCGACGCCGACGAGGGCGTCGGCGCAATCGTCGTCACCGGCTCGGAGAAAGCCTTCGCCGCGGGCGCCGACATCAAGGAGATGTCGGCACTGTCGTTCTCCGACGTCTTCTCCCAGGACTACTTCGCGACGTGGGGCCGCTTCGCCGCCGTGCGGACCCCGACCATCGCCGCGGTGGCTGGCTATGCGCTGGGTGGCGGATGCGAGCTCGCGATGATGTGCGACCTGCTGATCGCCGCCGACACCGCGAAGTTCGGCCAGCCCGAGATCAAGCTCGGCGTGCTTCCCGGAATGGGCGGTTCGCAGCGGCTCACACGGGCGATCGGCAAGGCCAAAGCCATGGACCTGATCCTGACCGGACGCACGATGGACGCCGCGGAGGCCGAGCACACCGGGCTGGTGTCGCGAGTCGTGCCCGCCGACGAGCTGATGCGTGAGGCGATGGCAGCGGCGACCACGATTTCGCAGATGTCCCTATCCGCGGCGCGGATGGCCAAGGAGGCGGTCAACCGCGCCTTCGAATCACCGCTCGCCGAGGGTCTGCTCTACGAGCGCAGGCTGTTCCACTCCGCGTTCGCCACGTCCGACCAGAGCGAAGGCATGGCCGCGTTTGTCGAGAAACGCCCACCAAAGTTCGTTCACCGCTGAACACTTGGTGAATGACCGAAACACAGGCCGCCGAGGCGAGCCCTGACGAACCCGCCGAGACGACGCCGGACGTAGACCCAGCCGAGCCACCGGCGGCGAAGGCGGCGGACGAGCCGGCCAAAAGACCGGATTGGTGGGTGCGCCATTACACCTTCACCGGTACCGCGGTCGGGCTGGTGTTCCTGTGGTTGTCGATGACGCCTTCGCTGCTGCCGCGCGGCCCGCTTTTCCAGGGAATCGTCAGCGGTATCGCGGGCGCGATTGGGTATGGCCTCGGTGTTTTCGCGGTCTGGCTGGTGAAGTTCATGCGGTCCAAAGACACCAGCCCGCCTGCGCCGAAGGCCGCGTGGCTCGCTCTGGTAATCGTGGGCATCGCCGGCACCGTCGGGATGGTCTGGTGGTTTCACGTCTGGCAGGACCACGTCCGCGACATGGTGCAGGTGCCGCGGCTCGCGTGGCACGCCTACCCCCTCGCCGGGGTGTTGTCGATCGTTGTCCTGTTCGTGCTGGTCGAGATCGGCCAGCTGATCGGCAAGTTCATCCTGTTCCTCGAACGTCAGCTCAATCGCATTGCGCCCCGGAGGGTTTCAGCCGTCATCGCGGCTCTCCTGGTGGCGGCGCTGTTCATCGCGATCCTCAACGGTGTAGTCGCGCGGTACGGCATGAGATCGCTGAACTCGACGTTCGCGGCGGTCAACGACGAAGAGAATCCCGACAATCCGCCACCGACGAGCGTCAACCGTTCCGGCGGCCCGGGTTCCACGGTGAAGTGGGAAGACCTCGGCAACCAGGGACGCACGTTCGTGGCCAACGGTCCCACCGTCGAAGAGCTGTCCAAATTCAACGGCGGGGCGGCCGCGAAGGAACCGATCCGGGCGTATGCGGGCTTGCACTCGGCGCCCAACATCGAGGCGATAGCCGACAAGGCCGTCGAGGAACTCGATCGCATGCACGCATTTGACCGCGCGGTGATCGCGGTCGCGACGACCACCGGCACCGGCTGGATCAACGAGGCGGAAGCCGAGACCGTCGAGTACATGTACAACGGCAACACCGCGATCGTCAGCATTCAGTACTCGTTCCTGCCGAGCTGGCTGTCGTTCATCGTCGACAAGGAGAAGGCGCGCCAAGCCGGTGTGGCGCTGTTCGAGGCGGTGTCGGCGAAGGTGCGCGCGATTCCCGAGGACCACCGGCCGAAACTTGTGGTGTTCGGCGAGAGCCTGGGCTCGTTCGGGGGCGAGGCACCGTTCCTGTCGGTGAACAACATCCTCGCGCGCACCGACGGCGCGCTGTTCTCTGGTCCGACATTTCAGAACACGATGTGGCTGGAAGCCACGCATGATCGCGACCCGGGTTCGCCGGAGTGGCTGCCGATTTACGACGGCGGGCGAAACGTCCGATTCGTGGCGATCAAAGAAGATCTCGATCGTCCCGGTCCGTGGCCGGACACCGACCAATACCGCCCCAAAGTCGTTTACCTGCAGCACGCGTCCGACCCGATCGCGTGGTGGAATCCCAACCTGGTGTTCGAGAAGCCCGACTGGCTCAGGGAGGCCCCGGGATACGACCGGCCGAAAGACATGTTCTGGATCCCGATCGTGACGTTTTTGCAGGTATCCGCCGACATGGCCGTCGCGGTCGACGTGCCCGACGGTCACGGCCACCGTTACGTCCGAAATGTCGTCGACGCGTGGGCGGCGATCTTGAACCCGCCCGGCTGGACGCCGCAGAAGACCAAAGATCTGCGCGAGATCGTGAAGGCGCCCGAGTAGGCCGCTAGACGAGCTCAGCCAGTGTCCCGGAGTCGCGAAGGGCCTGGTAGCCGCCGACGACGTCGGTCGCGCGGCGCAGCCCGAGGTCCTGCAGTGCGGCCGCGGCAAGGCTGGATGTGTAGCCCTGCGAGCACAGCACTACCCACTCGACGTCGTCGTCGACGGCTTGCGGCAGACGCGCGTCGCTAGTGGGGTCGCAGCGCCACTCCAGCACGTTGCGTTCGATCACCAACGCGACGGGCACCGTCCCTTCGCGTTCGCGCTGTGCCTGCGGCCGGATGTCGACGAGCACCGCTCCCCTTCTCACTGCTGCGGGAATCTCCGGGGCCTCGAGCCGGCGCAGCCGTGCGCGCGCCGCCTCGAGTATCTGGTCGATCCGGCTGGTCGTCATCGGCCCTCGGGAGCATCGGTGAGCTCGGTGCGGGTCCGCAGCAGCGTGTTGCGTTCCGTGACTTCGTAGTAGGACATCGCAGTCAGCGGCGGCGAGTACGCGTGCACGCTGAGCGTCGGAGTGGGCGCCGCAGCGGACTCCGCAGATTCTTCATTGCTCCTCGCGTCCGCAGGGGCCCACGTGACGTCATGGACCCAGCCAAGCGGGAAGGCGGCCTGGTCTCCGGCTGTCAGCCGACGACGACGCAATTGGTCACCGGCCCAACGTGTTTCACGTAATGCACCGCTGAGAATCGTCAGCGCGCCCAGGGAGCCGGAGTGGTCATGGAGTTCGGTGGCCTCCCCCGGCACCCAGCTGATCAGCCACACGTCAAGCTCGCCGTCACTGTGCAGCCGCGTGAACCACCGCTCATCTGGCGGGATGCCGCCGGCCGGGATCAGATGGTCGAAGCGGCCGCTGAGCACATCTTCGGCATTGAGGTCTGTGATGCGCAGCAGATCGGGCAGGCGCAGCCGAGTGGGATCGCCGACAGTGGGTATGGCAGAGGGGACCAACGCAGAGGACAAAGCGGGCATGAGGCCGGACTTTCGGATGATGGGTGGGCAGATCGGGGGCAGGCACTTAGGCCTGACAACACTCCCGAGTGCCGATGAAACCCATCACGGCAAATAGTCTGGCACATATGAACGGTGTTGGCAGACTCCGGGGGCCGATCGCGGGCGCGTCGGCGGCGCTCGCCGCGATGACCGTCATGGCCGGTTGCTCGTCGACTCAGCAGGGGGCGCCATCCTCACCGACGAACTCGAGCGCGGTGACCAGCGCCCCACCGCCGCCGGCCGGCCAGTCCGGGGTCTCGCCCAACGGCGTCACGACGTCAGTGAGCGCGCCGTCCGGCGCGACCGAGGAGGAGTTCTTTCAGGCCTGCCACTTCGCGCGGGTATGGATGACCAGCCAGCCAGGCGACCCGCACGCGCAGATCGAGCCTTACTTGGCGATGGTCCAAGCGTCACCGACAGGCGAAGACGGCACGTGGCAGACGCCGTGGGCGAAGCTGACACCCGAGCGCCAAGCCGGAGTGATCCTTGCCGCCCACTGGGCCGCGGACGACGGCTGCGGCTAGGCCCGACAGCGCAGCCGTCGATGAGCCGGTGTTCGTCCCGCAGCCGCCACCGACTGGTTAGGATCGCGTCGTGGCCGAGGATCAGCAGGAAAAGCCGGACCCCGTCGAGGCGCCACGCAAGCACCGCGACCCGACCGATTTGGGCCCAACTCGGGGCCGCGTGGAGCTCACTGTGTCACTCACGGATTCAACCCGGCCTTCTGCACTGATCGACTGGGCCGAAGAACATCGCTTATCGGTGAAGTGGCGAGACGGGGCGACGTGGGCCTACGTCGGCGGCGCGGGAGTTGATATCGCATCGGCGTTCGGTGTTGAGATTCACGACTACCGCGATCCCGACGACAACGTCTTCTACGCCTCGAACGATGATCCCCCGGTGCCGGCACCGCTTCGCGACGAGGTTTCCGAGGTCGGCCGGATCATCGACGCCCAGCCGGTGCGTCGCCCTGAGAGTCCGCAGAAATAACGTTGCTGGCAAAACCACGGGAGTGTGCTGGCAAGTCGCGCTACTGTTGAGAAGTCGTTCGGCCTTCGGAGGAGAGCGCCCGGGTGGATAGTCATAGTGAGGGCGCCAGAGGGCGTCCAGGCGGAGTTCAGCGGCGGATTCTCGTCCTTGCCGCAACAGCAACCTTGGTGTTGGCGTCGTGCGCGCGTGCCGGCGACCCACCGACACACAATGCCGGGGCCGGGCCCAAGCCCTCGGCCGGTAGCTCGTCGACGCAGATGCTCGACGGCTCGACCGATCTCGGTCCAGCTCAAGGCCACCCGGTGGACGTCACAGTGTCGCTCAACGGCACGACCCGCCCGGAGGCCCTGATCGCCTGGGCCGATAGCCATCATCTGTCGGTCGACTGGAGCCCGGGGCACAGCTGGGCGTACCTGATGGGTTCGCCCGCTGACGTCGGGAGCGCATTCGGTGTGTCGATCCACGACTACCGCAGTGCTGACGGAAAAACGTACTACGAGGCGAAGCAGGCGCCGGAGATTCCGGCGCCGGTGCGCGGGGACGTCTCCGAGGTGGGCCGCATCGTCAGCGGCCCGGTGAATACGGCCCGGCCGCCGGTGATTCCACGTGACGTACCCGACGGGGCCCTCTCGCCGACGGGACTGATGAAGACGTACAACGCCGCGCCGTTGAAGGCCGACGGCAAGGGGCAAACCATCGTCTTCTTCGAGATCGACAGTGGCAATCAATCCGACTACGACAAGTTCACGCAGGAATTCAACATTCCGGTCCCGCTCAAGCCCACTGAGATCGGAAACCGCCCGAAGGAGGGCGGTGAGACGCCGATGGATGTGGAGGTGGTCCATGGCATGGCCCCTGCAGCCCAGAAGGTCATCCTGTATCTGCCCGTGGCGGCGAACGGGAATTTGACCACCAAAGAATGGGCCGACTCGATGGCACAGATCGACAGGGATTACCCGGGCGCAGTGTGGAGCATCTCGTTGATCTGGATCTGCGACCTGCGGGTCAACGCCGCCAACCTCGCCCCGATTCAGGAGGCCATCCGGACGGCGGAGCAGCACGGCACCTCGGTCTTCATGTCCAGTGGGGACAACGGCGGTTATGAATGCAAAGGCCAGCAAGGGCATTCGGAATACTTCGCCCCGCCGGTGGAAGGCGACATCGGGCTCAATGCCGTCGCGTCGATCCCCGAGGTGGTCTCGGCAGGAGGCACGACTTTGTCGACGGATTCCAACGGCGGGTGGGTCACCGAAGCGGGATGGGCGGACTACCCGTCAGGGTTCGGGACCGGGGGCGGCGTCTCCAACGTCTACGCCCGCCCCGATTGGCAGCGCACGGTGCAGCTTGCCCAGAACCTCACGGGGGACCACCAAGGCGTTCCTGACCCGCAGACGCAGCGGCTCACTCCGGACTTCTCCGCGGTCGCCGACGGCGCGACCGGGGCCGGGTTCTACAAGGACGGCAAGCTCATCCCCGGAGGCGGCACGTCGCTGTCGGCGCCGATATTGGCCGCACTGACCATGTTGATGAATCAGTATCTGACTGGGCACGGCGGAAAGAAGATCGGGGACATCAACCCCGTGCTGTACAAGGCAGCCACGGGATCGCGGCCGGCGTTCCACGACGTCACCTTCGGCGGCAACGTCGCCTACAACAGCGGTGAGGGCTTCGACCTGGCCACCGGGCTGGGCACCCCGGACACCTTCAACCTCGTGCAAAACATTCTCGACATTCAGAAAGCCGGCGGATAGCCATGCCCGACGTGCCCGTCCCGAGCCCGCGACAAGGTGACCACCCATGACTGACGAACCCACGCCGGGATCTACCGCCTCGGCGCCGATACCCACCACGACGTGCCGGGTGTGCGGCACCGAGGTGCCCGGAGGCAAGTTCTGCGGACACTGCGGCTCGCGTCTCTCCCGTGTGCGTGGCGACGGACCCGACTGGCTGCGGGCGCGCGCGTACGGGGCCGCCGACGGTGAGAACGTGCTGGGGCTATCGGTGGTCAGCTCGCTGTTCCCGCACCTACCGCACCGCTCCCGCACGACGTTCCGGTTCGGGCTGGGCGCTCTGCTGGTCCTGCTTGCTGTCTTTGCACTCCTGCAATGGCAGGCACCGCTGATCGCGGTCTGCGCGCTGGGGCTGCCGCTGCTGTTCTTGGTCTACATCGAGGAGTCCGACGTCTACGGCGACGACGACCTGCCGGAACGGACGTTGCTGCTGGCCGCGGTGATCGGCGCGGCACTCGGTGTGGGATGGGCATATTTCACCGCACCGGTGATCACTGCCGGCTACACCACGATCGGCGCAGCATCCACCCAGCAGATCCTGGTGAACGGGCTGCTCATCCCGGTGGGCGGCGCGGTGCTGATGCTGGTGCCCGCAGTGATCGTGCGGCTGTCGCGACCCAAGAACCTGGAGTCACTCGACGGCTTCCTCATCGGCGCGCTGGGTGCGGTCGCCTTCGCCGCGGCGGGAACGCTGGTGCGGCTGGCGCCCCAAATCGCGTCGGGGCTGGTCGACCGCTCGCTGCCAGTTCAGGTCTTCATCATGGAGGCGGGCCTTCAGGGCATCGCGGTGCCCTTGACTGCCGCAGCCGTGGGCGGCTTGTTCGGCGCGGCCTTGTGGTTCACCTGGCAAGGCGAGCCCAAACCACAACAACGACGCCGCCTGCTGGAAGCCGCGCTGCCCGCGTGCGCAATCGTGGTGGTCCTCTACGCCGGCATTGGCCTCATCGACATCGCCCCCATCGGGCCATGGGTCCAGCTCGTACTGCACCTCCTGATCGCCGCGGTCGCCGTGCTCGCCCTGCGCATCGGCGTGCATCTCTCGCTGCTCAAAGAGACACACGAAGAAATGGCGGGCGAGCCGATCCTGTGCGCGGAGTGCGAGAACGTGGTGCCCGACATGGCGTTCTGCCCCAACTGCGGGGTCTCGACGCGCGCAGCCTCGCGCACCTCGCGCACGCAGCGGCGCGTTGCGGTAGCCGGGTCGGGCGAGGAAGACGCATCACCGGCGGAGGCACCCGGATTCGCTCTGCCCGAGCGGACCTATCGCGTGCCCAAGGAACCGTATACGTCATCCGGCCGACTCTTCGTGATCCTCGGCGCGTGCCTGGCAGCGGTTGTCGCGGTGATCGTCGTCGTATCGCTGGTGACCACCAAACCCACGCCGAAACTGCACTGCCCAGAAGACTGCCAGCAACCGCCGACCCGGCCGCCGACCGGGAAGGTCGGTCCAGGTCCGAACGCACCGACGGACGTGCCGAATCCCCCGAAGGGCGGCTCGGCCAGTGGTTCCGCTATCACGCCTGCCGGACCTGCCGACAATAAGGTCCAGACGCTCGCCGCGGAGCCAGTGGAGAGCTTCCAACGCTGGACTCGGGCCGACTACGCGTGGTCGGTGGCGCATCCGGAGGGCGCCAAACTGATGCGGAACGGCGTCTCCTGGTCAGATTTCGACGGCCAGGTGGTGCTGTTCAGCGTGCCCGCGCGATCCCAATCGGCACGCGACATCGCCAAGCAGTTCGCCGACGCCGATATGGCGGGCGGGCAGGTGGTGTACGAGCTACCGAACGCCACGCTCGGCTACCAGGCCGGCTACGGCGAGGTCGACGAGGTCGTCAGACAAACCGCTAACGGCCAGTTCGTCAAGGTGCGGGCACTGTTCATGGTCGCGGTGAAGGACGACCTCGCGCTCGCCGTCGAGGCGCTCGGCCCCTATGCAGAGGACTCGTGGGGACACCCCTCAGGCGTGGGATTCAACCTCGCATACACCCTGGGGTACTACGTCAACAGCTTCATGTGGAGAGGCGACCCGCCGCGCTGACTGTCGTCGCGTCACCCGAGCGTCTCAAGGAAGGCCGCGATGTCGTGGGCTTGTCTGCGGCCTTGCTCACGGCCGGCGGTAGCCGACGGTGGGCGGCAGGCGGGGCTGAGCACGTTGGCGCCGAACGCCGCGATCGAGGTGTCGTCGGCGAATAGGGCCAGAGTCGGACCGGCGAACTCGGCGAGTTCGTCCGCCAGCGTGCGCCCGAAGACGCCCGGCTCCCGCATCGGTGCGAGCAGGATCACCGCGTCGATGTCGGTGGCCGCGGCCACGTTCGCGGTGCTGCCCACTCCGCCGTCCATGAACCGCCGTGTGCCGATCGTCACCGGCGGCCACACCCCCGGCACAGCGCAACTCGCGGCAACCGCATCGACCAGGGACACGCCGCTGTTCTTGTCGAGCAACACCAACTCGCCGGATTCGACGTCGATCGCGGTCACGACGAGCCGCCGGTCCGGCCACGTGTGTGACGGCAGCCTCGCGGCAATCACGGCACGGCGCGCGTCCTCGGCCACTGTCTCCGCCGCGACCGCATGGCGGCCGACCTCGTGGAGTCGTGCGACACTCGATAGCCCGGTGTTGGCAACCACATCCTCGAACAGCTCCATCAAGTCCTCGAGAGCGACCCGCGGTTCGATCTCGTGGGCATTCGGTGCGAGCTGTCGAGCGAACAACTCTTCCAGCGAAACGCCGCTGGACAGCTGCGCGGCCACCGTGGAGCCCGCCGACGTGCCGAGCAACAGGTCGGCGGCAAGCAGGAAACGGGCGGTTGCCGGCTGCTCGTCCTGCACGCCGAGGAGAAACCCTGTCTCCCAGGCGATTCCGGCGATTCCGCCGCCGCCGAGCACCAGTGCAAGCCGCGTGGTCTGAGTCATCAGCGCCTCAGTGTATTCAACCGCCCTGCCTTCAGTGCCCGACGGTGTCCCCGGCGCTGATCACACCCCGTGAGTGAGCGCGGTCCAATCCGGAAAGACGGTCAATGCGGGCCGGGGCAACCTGTATCGAGCACAGCCCTCCTCCACTGCATCAGACAACGCATCAGCAAGAGATTCGGGCGAGGTGGAGCACTCGGGGTGAAGGGCGACGGCCAACCGGGAGGGCAGTATGTGATCGCGAACACGGAGTTCTGCCATGATTTCGAGCGCAGGCAGGACGGCGTCCTCAGGAGTGCCGGCTTCCCGGTAGACGCCGGCTAAGTCCAGGTACTCTTCTGCGCGAACGGCTCGCGATGAGCCGCTCGCGCGAAGAGTAGACAGCGCGGTCACCGCGCCTGACTGGAGATCGGTGACGTCGACGAGCACAGGAAGTGGCTCGACCGCGCACGCACCGAGCTTCACCGCCCTGCTCTCGGAATCGACGATGAACTGCCCAATCCCCGCATCGAGAGCGTCGGTAATGGTGCGGTCAGTTGCGTTGGCGCAGTGGAACATAACGCGCTTCAATGGGATTGAGGCCGACATCGCGAACGCGATACCCTGCGGCGAGTGCGCGTCGACCTCACAGCGGTGCGCCCGGATCCAGTTGGCGGCGTCCGGCAGTGTCAGGACCGTCGCGGGAAATGCGATGGCGCTGTACCGGAATGCACGACGCCATCGACGGCACGCAGCGACGACATCGGGTTCGTTGCCGATAGTCGTCAATGATTCGTCGTCGGTGGTAACCGCAGTGCGTACCCGCACCAGCCGGATCGTGTCGGAAATAGTCATCAGTGGCCTTCTGCCGAGGCGCCGGCGGTTCTGCCGGAGCAACAACATCCAGATTTCGCTTAGAAACTGGGATTTGGGAGTGTCCTAGCGCTTCCTTTACGCCGCCGCACCAAACATTGACGCGGGGTTGGCGTCGGCACGCTCATCGGCGGTTGCGCATGCGCAGCCGCGCCTGTCCGCGCCGGTGCCAGTAGTAGACGCTGAGCATGATCGAAGCGGGACCAGCGACGAACGGTGCCTGCTGCCCTGGACCGAGAACTTTTACCCGGACCTGCCGTTGCCGTGGGCCTTCTTTCGTCCGGGCGTCAAGATCGCGCGAACATCGCGCCGTTCGCGTATCGATTGCGTAATGGCTGCGGGTGGCGGGCCGATCCTCGGCCGAGATTCGTGATCACCGTCGGTCGCGAGTACCTCCCGGCGCTCGCGCTCGGCCGCTCGCGGACGGCCTACGTCAATTGCAGAGCTGATTTTCGCCGAAACTGCAGGACTTACTTTCTGCGCGCGATTTTGTTTGACAATGAGTGGACCTGCGGCCCTTACGCGGGGCGGAAAGGAAACCGTAAAGGTGCTCCGCAAGCACGTCAAGAAAGCGTCAACGCAGGGCTGATAGGCCGTGACGCAGCGCTTAACTCAATGTGGTCCTCGCCCGTCAGGGCCCGACGAATGCTGCGGCGAACGAATTGTTGAGGAAGCCAACATGTCTGTCCTGATTTACGTGCTGCTGACCGTGGCCATCTTCGGTCTGCTCGGCCTTATCCAGAAGTTGGTCGAGGACCGATGAGCATAGAAAACGCGGTGGGCCTCGCCCTATCCGTAGTCCTTGCGCTGTTCCTCGGTGT
Organism: Mycobacterium sp.; assembly: GCF_032159765.1. Taxonomy (GTDB): domain Bacteria; phylum Actinomycetota; class Actinomycetes; order Mycobacteriales; family Mycobacteriaceae; genus Mycobacterium. The sequence continues at coordinate 26,462 of NZ_JAVHWM010000204.1, forward strand.
CGCATTGCTGTTTCCGGAGAGGTTCTAGTGACTACCACCACCGCCGGGATCCTCTTCCTCGCACTCTTGATCATTGCGCTGGTGGCGGTGCATGTGCCCCTGGGCGACTACATGTTCCGCGTGTACACGTCGGAGAAGCACCTCCGGGGTGAGCGGTGGATCTACCGCGCGATCGGGGCCAACCCGTCCTCGGAACAGACCTGGGGCGCCTACGCGCGCAGCGTCCTCGCCTTCTCGGCGATCAGCATCCTTTTTCTGTTCGTCTTGCAACTGGTGCAGGGCAAACTGCCGCTGCACCTGAACGACCCGCAGACGCCAATGACCCCAGACCTGGCGTGGAACACCGCAATCAGCTTCGTGACGAACACGAACTGGCAGGCCTATTCCGGGGAATCGACGCAGGGCCATCTCGTGCAGATGGCCGGCTTGGCGGTGCAGAACTTCGTATCGGCAGCGGTCGGGATGGCCGTCGCGATCGCCCTCGTGAGGGCGTTCGCCCGCCGGCATACCCGTGAACTGGGCAACTTCTGGGTCGATCTGGTCCGCGGGACCGTCCGCATCCTTCTGCCGATCTCGATCGTGGCCGCGATCGTGCTCATCGCGGGTGGGGCGATTCAGAACTTCCATCTCCACGACCAGATCGTCAACACCCTTGCCGGCCAACCGCAGACGATCACGGGCGGTCCGGTGGCCAGCCAGGAGGCCATCAAGGAACTCGGCACCAACGGCGGCGGCTTCTACAACGTCAACTCCGCCCACCCGTTCGAGAACCCGACAACGTGGACGAACTGGTTTGAGATCTTCCTTCTTTTGGTCATCAGCTTCTCTCTGCCCCGCACCTTCGGCCGGATGGTCGGCAGCCGCAAGCAGGGCCTCGCGATCGCCGCAGTCATGGGCAGCCTCGCCATCATCAGCGTGTCGCTGATGATGTGGTTCCAGCTTCAGCACCACGGCACAGTGCCCGGTTCCGTGACTTCCGCGATGGAGGGCGTCGACCAGCGCTTCGGCGTGGCCGATTCCGCTGTGTTCGCCGATGCCACCACGCTGACGTCCACCGGTGCCGTCGACTCGTTCCACGACTCCTACACGAGCCTGGGCGGCATGGTCACGATGTTCAACATGCAGCTCGGTGAGGTTGCCCCCGGTGGCACCGGATCCGGCCTGTACGGCATGCTGATCCTGGCGGTCATCACCGTGTTCGTCGCCGGCCTGATGGTTGGCCGCACTCCCGAGTACCTCGGTAAGAAGATCAACCCGCGGGAAATCAAGCTTGCGGCAAGCTATTTCCTCGTCACTCCGCTGCTCGTGCTGCTGGGCACGGCCATTGCAATGGCGTTGCCCGGAGAGCGCGCCGGGATGCTCAACAGCGGCCCGCACGGCCTCTCGGAAGTGTTGTACGCGTTCACGTCGGCGGCCAACAACAATGGATCGGCGTTCGCCGGGATAACTGTCAACACCGTTTGGTACAACACCGCATTGGGATTGGCGATGGTGTTCGGCAGATTCCTGCCGATGGTCCTCGTGCTCGCGCTGGCAGGCTCGCTGGCCAAGCAGGGCACCACGCCCGAGTCCATCGGAACACTGCCGACGCACCGGCCGCAATTTGTCGGAATGGTGGCCGCCGTCACCCTCATCCTCGTCGCGCTGACATTCCTGCCGATGCTCGCGCTCGGTCCACTCGCTGAAGGAATCCACTGAGAATGGCTACTGACACAGTCGATTTGGCATCTCAGCCAGCCGATCCCGGCACCAGCCCGGGCACACCGGGAAGGAGCCGGGTGCAGGGCGGGTTGCTGGACCCCAAAATGCTGCTGAAGTCCGCACCGGGCGCGCTGCTCAAGCTCGACCCCCGCACCCTGTGGCGCAATCCAGTGATGTTCATCGTCGAGATCGGCGCGGTGTGGAGCACAATACTCGCGATCATCAGCCCGTCCTGGTTCGCCTGGATTACCGTCGTATGGCTCTGGCTGACAGTGGTTTTCGCCAATCTGGCGGAAGCCGTGGCCGAGGGCCGCGGTAAGGCGCAGGCCGAAACCCTGCGCAAGACAAAGACTTCCACAATGGCTCGGCGTCTCGTCGGATGGAGGCCGAACGCCGAGGCAGTTGAAGAGGAGGTCGCTGCGCCACTGCTTGCGCAGGGCGACATCGTCGTCGTCGAAGCGGGACAGGTCATTCCGGGTGACGGCGATGTCGTCGAAGGCATCGCCTCGGTGGACGAGTCGGCCATCACCGGCGAGTCCGCGCCGGTGATCCGCGAGTCGGGAGGCGACCGGTCCGCGGTGACCGGCGGCACGACTGTGCTGTCGGACCGCATCGTCGTGCAGATCACGCAGAAGCCGGGCGAAAGCTTCATCGACCGGATGATCGCGCTCGTCGAGGGCGCCAACCGGCAGAAGACGCCCAACGAGATCGCGCTGAACATTCTGCTCGCCGCGCTGACCATCATCTTCGTATTCGCGGTCGCCACGCTTCAGCCGCTGGCGATCTTCTCGAAGGCGAACAACCCCGGCGTGCCAGACAGCCTGGCGCTGACGGGCGACGGCGTCACCGGCATCGTCATGGTCTCCCTGCTGGTGTGCCTCATCCCGACCACGATCGGCGCCTTGCTGTCCGCGATCGGGATCGCCGGCATGGACCGGCTGGTGCAGCGCAACGTGCTGGCCATGTCGGGACGCGCGGTCGAGGCCGCCGGTGACGTGAACACGCTGCTGTTGGACAAGACGGGCACCATCACGCTCGGCAACCGTCAGGCGTCCGATTTCCTGCCGCTGCCCGGCATCTCGCCGGAGGCGCTGGCCGATGCAGCCCAGCTGTCCAGCCTCGCGGACGAAACCCCTGAGGGCCGTTCGATTGTGGTGTTCGCCAAGCTCCAGTACGGGCTGCGGGCACGCACGCCCGGTGAGCTCGCCAATGCGCATTGGGTCGAATTCACCGCTGCGACGAGGATGTCCGGTGTCGACCTCGGCGATCATCAGCTGCGCAAGGGGGCGGCCAATTCCGTCGCGGAATGGGTGCGCGCCCAGGGCGGCGTAATCCCGGCAGAACTCGGCGGAATCGTCGACGGCATCTCGGCGGCAGGCGGAACCCCGCTGGTGGTCGGGGAAGTGAAGGACGGCAAGGCATCCGTGCTCGGCGTCATCCACCTCAAGGACGTCGTCAAGCAGGGCATGCGCGAGCGGTTCGACGAGATGCGCCGGATGGGCATCCGTACCGTGATGATCACCGGCGACAACCCGTTGACCGCCAAGGCGATTGCCGACGAGGCCGGTGTCGACGACTTCCTCGCCGAAGCCACGCCCGAGGACAAGATGGCGCTCATCAAGCGTGAGCAGGAGGGCGGCAAGCTCGTCGCGATGACCGGTGACGGAACCAACGACGCGCCCGCGCTCGCGCAAGCGGACGTCGGCGTCGCGATGAACACGGGCACGTCGGCGGCCAAAGAGGCCGGCAACATGGTCGATCTCGACTCCGACCCGACCAAGCTCATCGAGATCGTGGAGATCGGCAAGCAGTTGCTGATCACCCGCGGGGCGCTGACGACGTTCTCGATCGCCAACGACATCGCGAAGTACTTCGCGATCATCCCGGCCATGTTCGTGGCGCTTTTCCCGGGGCTGGACCTGCTCAACATCATGCGGCTGCACAGTCCGCAGTCGGCGATCCTGTCCGCGGTGATCTTCAACGCGATCATCATCGTGATGCTGATCCCGCTGGCGCTGCGCGGCGTGCGCTACACGCCAAGCAGTGCGTCAAAGCTGTTGAGCCGCAACCTCTATATCTACGGACTCGGCGGCATCATCGCCCCGTTCATCGGAATCAAACTGATCGACCTCGTAATCCAATTCCTCCCAGGGATGTCCTGACATGAACCTTGCAAACCTTATCCGCGTGCACTGGGCAGCCATTCGCGCGCTGCTGGTGCTGACAGTGATCACCGGTTTCGCCTACCCGCTTTTCATCTGGCTGGTGGCACAGATCCCCGGGCTGCGTGACAACGCCAACGGTTCGATCATCGAGGCCAACGGCAAGCCCGTCGGCAGCAGCCTGATCGGCCAGAGCTTTACCGCCGACGACAAGGCGATCCCCAAGTACTTCCAGAGCCGCCCGTCAGCGGCCGGCGACGGCTACGACCCGCTGAAAACGAGCGCAAGCAACCTCGGGCCCGAAGACATCGTCGACACGCTCGGCGATCCGTCAGCCTCGGATCCGAAAGACAACGGGTCAAAGGACAGCCTGCTGACGACCGTCTGCACGCGCAGCCTGACGGTCGCCGAAACCGAGGGTCTCGGAAAAGAGGCCGGGGCGCGGCCGTACTGCACGCCCGACGGCAAGGGCCAGGTGTTGTCGGTGATGGGCCCTCGCGATAACCGCGGCAACGTCACAAAGCCCTGGAAAGTGGTCAGCGTCAACCAACCGTGCGAGACGACGCCGCGGACGCGAGGAGCAGAACAAACACCGGCCGTCTTCCAACCCATCTACGAGGGCCAGCCGGTGCAATGCGCCAAGTTCGCCGACGCCGAGGAATACAAGACGGGCCAGATCGTTCCGATCCGCGGCAACGCGCCCGCCAATCCGGTCGTGCCCGCCGACGCCGTCACCGCCAGCGGCAGCGGCCTGGACCCCGACATCTCTGTTGCGTACGCCGAACTGCAGGTCCCACGCGTCGCGAAGGCGCGCGGGGTCACCGAGGACAAGGTGCGCCAGGCGGTACGCGACAACGAGAGCGGCCGCACACTCGGATTCATGGGTGAACCGCGTGTCAACGTGCTGGCGCTCAACGTCGAACTCGACCAGAAGTTCCCTGCCAAGAGCTGATAATCGCGGTGGATGATGAGTAGGTGAGCACTGCCGACGAGCCCCTCGGGCGACACAAGCGCGGCGAGCTACGCATCTACCTCGGGGCTGCTCCTGGTGTCGGTAAGACCTACGCGATGCTGGGCGAGGCTCATCGTCGGCTGGAACGCGGCACCGACCTCGTCGCCGCGGTCGTCGAGACTCACGGACGCAAGAAGACGGCAGAGCTGCTCGAGGGCATCGAGACCATCCCGCCGCGCTACATCGAGTACCGCGGCACCCAGTTCGGCGAACTCGATGTCGAGGCGGTGTTGCGCCGCCACCCTCAGGTCGTTCTGGTCGACGAGCTCGCTCACACCAACACGCCGGGCAGCAAGAACGCCAAACGCTGGCAGGACGTCGAAGAGCTTCTCGATGCCGGCATCACCGTGATCTCGACGGTCAACGTGCAGCATCTCGAAAGCCTCAACGACGTCGTCGCGCAGATCACCGGCATCGAGCAGCAGGAGAAGGTTCCCGACGAGGTGGTCCGCGCCGCCTCTCAGGTGGAGCTCGTCGACATCACGCCAGAAGCCCTGCGCCGCAGGTTGTCCCACGGCAACGTCTACGCCGCCGACAAGGTCAACGCGGCGCTGTCCAATTACTTCCGGCCCGGCAACCTGACCGCGCTGCGCGAACTGGCTCTGCTGTGGCTCGCCGACCAGGTCGACGCAGCGCTGGCCAAGTACCGCGAGGACCACAAGATCACCGAGCCGTGGGAGGCACGTGAGCGCGTTGTGGTCGCGGTGACCGGCGGTCCCGAGTCAGAGACGTTGGTGCGTAGGGCGTTTCGCATTGCGTCGAAGTCGAGCGCCGAGCTGATGGTCGTCCACATCGTGCGCGGCGACGGTCTCTCCGGTGTCTCCGCGCCGCAGATGGGCAAGGTTCGCGAGCTGGCCATGAGCCTCGGGGCCACCGTGCACACCGTCGTCGGCGACGATGTCCCCACAGCGCTTCTCGAATTCGCGCGCGAAGTGAACGCGACGCAGCTCGTGCTCGGAACCTCGCGGCGGTCGCGGTGGGCCCGCGCCCTCGACGAAGGCATCGGTGCACGAACGGTGCAGCAGTCCGAGAAAATCGACGTGCACATGGTCACCCACGGGGAAGCCGCCAAGGGATTTTCGTGGTCGCGAGCGACTCCGCGGCAACGTCATCTCGTGTCGTGGCTGGCTGCGGTCGTGGTTCCGTCCGTGATCTGCGCGGTAACGGTAATGCTCCTCGACCGGTTCATGGGCATCGGCGGTGAGAGCGCACTGTTCTTCGTCGGGGTGCTCGTGGTGGCACTACTCGGTGGTGTTGCGCCAGCGGCACTTTCGGCAGTGTTGTCGGGCCTGCTGTTGAACTACTTCCTCACTGAGCCCCGATACACGTTCACGATCGCCGAACCCGACGCGGCGGTCACCGAATTGGTGCTGCTGGCTGTCGCGGTCGCGGTGGCAGGCCTGGTGGACAGCGCCGCCAAGCGCACCCGCGAGGCCCGACGAGCGTCGCAGGAGGCCGAACTGCTGGCGTTGTTCTCGGGGTCGGTACTACGCGGCGCGGACCTGGACACGCTCCTGGAAAGGGTTCGCGAGACCTATTCCCAGCGGTCGGTGAGCTTGTTGCGCGTCACGAGCGACTCCGACGAGGGCGAGATCATCGCAAGTGTCGGCACGGATCCCTGCGGCGATGTCGACAGTGCCGACACCGCGGTGGAGGTGGACCCCGATCAAGGTCGCCGGCTGGGCGGCTCCGGTGACGAGTTCTGGATGCTGATGACCGGCCGCAAGGTTGAAGCGCGCGACCTTCGCGTGCTCACCGCGGTGGCCAAGCAGGCGGCCGGGCTCGTCAAGCAGCGTGACCTCGCCGAGGAGGCTGGCCAGGCGTCAGCGATATCACACGCCGACGAGCTGCGCAGGTCCCTGCTGTCGGCCGTCAGCCACGACCTGCGTACTCCGCTGGCCGCGGCGAAAGCCGCGGTGTCGAGTCTGCGCGCCGACGATGTGGGCTTCTCACCCGAGGACACCGCCGAGCTGCTGGCCACGATCGAGGAGTCGATCGACCAGCTGACGGCGTTGGTGGACAACCTTCTCGATTCTTCCCGACTCGCCGCCGGGGTGGTGCGGCCCGAGCTGCGGCGGGCGTACCTGGAGGAAGTGGTGCAGCGTGCGCTGGTAGGTATCAGCAAGGGCGCCACCGGGTTTGGCCGGGGCAGCGTGGACAGGGTGAAGGTGGACGTGGGCGACGCAGTCGTGATGGCCGACAGCGGGCTCCTGGAGCGCGTGCTGGCCAATCTGATCGACAACGCGCTGCGCTACGCGCCCGACAGCGTCGTGCGCGTCAACGCATGCAAAGTCGGCGATCGAGTGCTGACCACGGTCGTCGACGAGGGCCCCGGCATCGCGCGTGGCACTGAGGAGCAGCTGTTCGACCCGTTCCAGCGGCTCGGCGACCGCGACAACGCCACCGGGGTCGGTCTGGGCCTCTCAGTTGCGCGCGGCTTCGTCGAGGCCATGGGCGGAACAATCGAGGCCACCGACACCCCCGGCGGCGGGCTGACCCTCGAGATCGACCTCGCTGCTGCGACACCGCAATGACAAGGGTCCTGGTGATCGACGACGAGCCGCAGATCCTGCGGGCGTTGCGGATCAACCTGTCGGTGCGCGGGTACGAGGTGACCACCGCGTCGACGGGCGCGGGTGCACTGCGCGCCGCGGCCGACCATCGGCCCGACGTGATCGTGCTCGACCTCGGGCTGCCCGATATGTCCGGCATCGAGGTGCTGCACGGCCTGCGCGGCTGGCTCTCGGCGCCGGTGATCGTGCTGTCCGCACGCACCGACTCCAGCGACAAGGTCGAGGCACTCGACAGCGGCGCTGACGACTATGTGACCAAGCCGTTCGGGATGGACGAACTCCTCGCACGCCTGCGCGCTGCCGTTCGGCGCGGCGCCGCGGCGGCAGAGACCGACGAACCGGTAATCGAAACAGACTCGTTCACAGTCGATCTCGCAGCGAAAAAGGTCACCAAGAACGGCGCAGAAGTCCACCTCACGCCTACCGAGTGGGGAATGCTGGACATGCTGGTTCGCAACCGGGGCAAACTCGTCGGACGCGAGGAACTGCTCAAGGAAGTGTGGGGACCCACCTACGCCAAGGAGACCCACTACCTACGGGTCTATCTCGCACAGTTGCGACGCAAGCTCGAGGATGACCCGTCGCATCCCAAACACCTGCTCACCGAGGCCGGGATGGGCTACCGCTTCGAGCAGTGACCGCGAGCCCCTACAGCAGGCCCAGCAGCTGCAGATCGGTGATGTATTTGACGATGACCGCGGCCGAGACATGCGGGATGTCTTTGTCCGGGCTGATTTTCGCGTCCTGCACCGCGGACCGGAACCGGTCGGTCGGCGCCATCGACCCGTTGATCGGCTTCCCGGGCCGCTGGTAGTTGTGCAGCAGCGGTAACAACGAGTACTGGCGCTGACGATCCGACAGGGACCGCATGCCCGTCTCGAACCGCTGCAACCACGTCGCGTAGTCGGGAATGCGGTTGATGGAGTAGCCGGCGTCGATCAGCCAGTCGACGTACTCGTCGAGCCCGATGCCGTCGTCGTACGGGTTCATCACGTGGTATGTCTCGAATCCGTCGACCACGCTGGCGCCCAGTGTCGATATCGCCTCGGCGATGAAGTCGACGGGTAGCCCGTCATAGTGAGCGCGTTGCCGGTTACCTTGCGCATCAAGCTCATTGAACGAGCCAGGCGCGATGCCGGTGGCGGCCAGACTCAGCATCAATCGGGTGAACATGTCGGGAAGGTTGAGCTGACCCGCATACCTGGTCTCGGCCAGGATCATGTCGCAGCGGAATACCGATACCGGCAGGCCGCACAGATCGTGGGCCTCCCGAAGCAGGACTTCGCCTGCCCACTTGCTGTTCCCGTACCCGTTGGCGTAGTTGTCGTTGATCGCGCGAGTGGGGCTGATGTCTCGGATGTCGGCGTCCTCGGTGAACGAAGCCGGGGAGATCTGATCGCCCACGCCGATGGTCGACACGTAGACGAAGGGCTTCAGCCTCGTGGTCAGCGCAATCCGGATCAGCTCGGCGGTGCCGACCGCGTTGGGGCCGAACAGCTGGTCGTACGGCAGGACGTGATTGACAAGCGCTGCCGGGTCGACGATCAGATCGACAGTGTCGGCCAGTCGTTGCCAAGTCGTCTGATCCAGACCGAGATTCGCCTCTCCCTTGTCGCCGGCGACGACCTCCAGATGCTCGGCGGCCAATTCTCGGTAATGCCGGAACAACTCCGGGTCGCCGCTGTCGAAGATCTTGTCGAGCCGTTCACGAGCTGCGGCGTCGTCCTTCGCGCGGACCAGGCAGATCAGCTTGCCGTCGACGAGGTCCAGCCGCTCCAGCCATTCCAGCGCCAGGTAGCGGCCCAGGAAGCCGGTGGCGCCGGTCAACAGCACAGTCCGGACCTCGGCGCTCGGGCCTGGCAGATTCCCGGTGCCCACCAACGTCTTTGCGTCAATGAACTTGTCCAACGTGAGGTCACTGGCGTGCACCTGCGCCGCATCACGGCCGTGTACGGCCGCGAAGGTGGGCCGTTTGGCCCCGCCTGACTGTTCCGCCTCGATGTAATCCGCGATGGCTTGCAGATCGGTTGCCGGACTGACGACGACGCCCACCGGCACGTCGATGTCGAAGATCTCGTGCAAGAGGTTGGTGAATGTCAACGCGGACAAGGAATCTCCGCCGAGGTCGGTGAATTGCGCATCGGGACGCAGATCGCCGGTCGCTGCCCCCAGCAGTGCCGCCGCGGCCCGGCTCACGGTCTCCAGGACGGGTCGATCAGCGTCGGTCTGGCGCAATGCGCGCAACTCGTCGAGCTGCCCTTCGGCCAATTCGGCATACAGCTGCTCCAGAACCGGGCCGTAGTGTTCCTTCAGCTTCGGTCGGGCCAGCTTGCGGATACCGGTCAGCAGACCGTTCTCGAGCGTGAATGGCGTTGTCTCGACGATGAAGTCGCGCGGGATCTCATAGGATTGCAGTCCCGCCTCCTTGGCCACGTTCTGCAGCGCATCGCCGATGAGCGGCTTCAGCGCTTCCACATCGGCGCCGACGCGCGACAACGCATCCTCGGTGGGCACGACGACCGCCAACAGGTAGGCGCGTGCACTGTTGCCGTAGACATAGATCTGCCGGACGAGCGGGCTACCGTCGAACACCGCCTCTAGCTTCGAGACGGTGACGAACTCGCCCTGCGAGAGCTTCAGCACGTTGTTACGGCGATCGAGATACCTGAGCTGGTCCGGACCGATCTCGGCGACGATGTCTCCGGTTCGGTAGTAGCCGTTGTCGTCGAACACCTCGGCGGTGACGTCGGGGCGCTTGTAATAGCCCGGGAACAAGCTGTCCGACAAGACGACGAGCTCGCCTCGGGGATAGGGCCGGTCTGTGTGAAAGTAGCCCAGATCGGGGACGTCGAGCAGCTTGTAGTCGATGACAGGTGGGCGGCGCACCTGACCGTCGACGAAGACGGCCCCGGCCTCAGTGGAGCCGTACCCTTCCAGCAGATGAAGGTCGAGGTAGGACTCGACGAAGGCCTTCGTCTCGTCCGAGATCGGCGCGGAGCCGGTCATGGCCGAAACGAAGCGCCCGCCAAGAAGGCGCTGACGCTGGTCGGCGATGACCTCGGCTTCGACCGCCGCGCGATCGTGGCCGTCGGATGTGCGCCGGTCCACCTCACTGTGGAACTCCTGGAACAACATGTCCCAGATCCGTGGCACAAAGCTCAAATGCGTTGGCCGGACCAGTGCGAGGTCTTCCAGCAGTGTCGAGAGGTCGCTCTTGGCCGCGAAGTACGCGGTGCCGCCTGCGGCGAGAGTCGAGTACAGAACTCCTCGCCCCATCACGTGGCTCATCGGCAAGAAGGACAACGTGATCGACGGCTCGAGGCTCGCCATGCCCCAGGCTCCTCGGCCTGACGCGTGCCACTGCTTGGTGATCAGGCGCTCGGGGTACATCGCGCCCTTGGGTGTGCCGGTGCTCCCGGAGGTGTAGATGAGCAGTCTCAGCGGGTCGTCGTCGTCGGGGGCGGGCATCGGCACGCCGGGCAGCGCATTGCCGCGGTCGAGCACGTCGGCGAGCGTCTCGACGATCACTGGGTTGTCCGCTTGTGCCAACTGCGCGCGGGCAGCTTCGAACGCATCCCAGTGGTCGTCCACTTCTGAGTGGTAGTCGAAGACGACTAGCCGCGCGGGCTGATGTGCCGTCAAGACAAGGTCGACGGCGTCGGCAAGGCTGTCGATGCTCGCGGCGAGCACAGCGGGTTCGGTCTCGGCAACGATGGGCCGCAGTTGCGCGATGGGCGCACTGGTCTGCAACGGCACCGCCACCGCACCCAGCCGGATCAGTGCCAGGTCGACCACGGTGTAGTCGACGCTCGTGAAGCCCAGCACACCGACGCGATCACCGGCCCGTACCGCAGGCGTCGGATCCGAGGAGAATGCCGCCGCGACCGCGCCGGCCCGTGCCCACAGTTCCCGGTAGCTGACCGTGTCGAACCGAGGGAGCAGTTCCAGCGTGGTGCGGCCGGTGTGCGGATCATCGGCAAGACGCGTGGCACGCTGCCCGAGGGCGGGCCGGTCCGCATAGCCGTCCATGACGGTCTGCACTATCTGGGGGAGTCGCATCCCCGGCTGGTCGATAGCCGAGGTGATCGCGTCGCTGGGCCGGGCCGCGGCAAACTGCTGGTCAGTGGCGTACAAATCGGCAATGCGACGCGCGAGGCGCTGTTGAGATTCTTGGATTGACATCGTCGTTCCTGAACAATCGATTAAACGAATTAGTGGCGCGGCGCTGCGTCCAGATCCTATGACGTTAGTAGTGCTAAATATATTCCCGGCTCGACCTATCAATGTGCTGACCATCGACTTACGCTGCGCTGTAAGGACTTCGGGCTCGCATGCTCAATCACCCGCCTTTTCGCTGGTCCCAATCACGCTGGCCCCCACTACGGTTACGCGGAAGGGCCGTTGCCGCGTTCATGTGATCTTCGTCGCATGCCGCCGACCGGCAGGCGTGGCCACGAGCCCCTTAGTGTCCTGCGCTCTGGCCGCCGTCCACCTGCAGGATCTCCCCCGTGACAAACGACGCATTCTCAAGGTAGGCAATCGCTTCCACGACGTCATCAATCTCGCCCATCCGGCGCAACGGATGAATCGCAGCGCCCGTGATGAGAGCGACCTTCTGCGAATGTTGGGGATGGCTCATTGGAATAGTCCCTCCATGATCTCGGCGACCGAACCGGCCTTCGCCTGCTGGAACGCACTGCCCGCCCACATGCTCATGCCATGGGGGTCGCCGGCCTTTTCCGCCGCCTTCAGCAGCGGACCCGTCATCAGTGCCAGTTCGGGAAACCCGAATGGCGCTTCGGCGTCGTGTTCGTTGACGAAACGGTTACGCAATGCACGCGCGTACCGTCCGGTAAAAGCTTTAGTGACAACAGTTTCGGTGAATTCACCATCTCGCAGCGCGGTGCGATACACGGGATTGGTACCCGCTTCGTCGGCGAGGAGGAACACGGTACCGAGCTGTGCGGCGACGGCGCCGGCTGCCACGACCCCGGCGACATCGGCAGCCGTGGCCAGGCCACCCGCGGCCACCACCGGAACGTCGACGTTTGCGACGATCGCAGCCAACAGCTCCTGCAACGACTCGCTTGGCGGGTGCGCCGTCGCGTCGAACGTGCCGCGGTGCCCCCCGGCCAGGGGACCTTGCACGACGAGTGCGTTCACCCCGTGGGCCACTGCCATCTTCGCTTCCTGCTCGGTCGTGACGGTGCCGACGGTTGTGACGCCGACGTCGCGCAGGTGCGTGCACACGTCGGCGGGTGGAAGGCCGAACGTAAACGACACCACCTCTGGGCGAATGTCGAATACCACCTGCAACTTCGCCCGCCAGCCGTCGTCGGTATACCGCGGCTCACCGACCTGAACACCCTACCGCTTCGCGTCAGGTTCCAGCGCCGCGGCATATGCCGCGAATTCCGCTGACGCGTCGGTACTCGGTTGGGGCACAAACAGATTCACGCCAAGGGGACCCGAGGTCAATCGGCGCGCTGCATCGACGCTCGTCACCGCAGCCGCCAGTTCCGGTGTCGACGGTCCGCCTGCCATCGGTGCGCCAAGCACCGGCACGGTCAAATCTCGTAAGTCGAGTCGCAAGGCAGTCATGGCAGCGAACCTCCAGGTTGATCGTCGTCCGTAGTAATGAACCACTCACCGCCCCGTCTTATTCACTGCGCTGCGACTTGAGATTTCACCGGTGCGCGACACCACTCGGGTTGTACGGTGCCGGTATGGGCGGCTATCAAGAGCTCTTCACTGCGAGCATCGATGATCCGACGACGTTTTGGGCGAACGCCGCGCGCGACGTGTCATGGACCCGCGCGCCGCGCACGATCCTCGACGACAGCAATCCCCCGTTCTACCGATGGTTTCCCGACGGCGAGCTGAACACCTGCTCGAACGCGCTCGACCGCCACGTCGCCGCCGGCCGAGGTGACCAGCCGGCGCTGATTTACGACTCTCCCGTCACCGGCACGCAACGAAGCTACAGCTACGCCGAGTTGCTCGATGCCACAGCACGATTCGCGGGCGCGCTGCGCAGCCTGGGCGTGGGCAAGGGCGATCGCGTGGTGATCTACATGCCGATGATCCCCGAGGCGGTCATCGCGATGCTCGCCTGCGCCCGGCTTGGTGCCGTCCATTCCGTGGTATTCGGTGGCTTCGCCGCGAACGAGCTCGCCGTGCGGATCGACGATGCCCAGCCGGTCGTCGTCGTGTCCGCGTCCTGCGGAATCGAGCCATCCCGGACAGTCGAGTACAAGCCGATGCTCGACGCCGCGATCAAGGCCTGCAAGCATCCGCCGCGCCACTGCGTGATCGTGCAGCGCGGGCAGCACCCCTGCCCGCTCGATCCCGATCGCGACGTGGACTGGCAGGACGCGATCGACGCTGCCGATCCCGCCGACGCGGTGCCGGTCGCGGCCACCGACCCGCTGTACGTCCTGTACACCTCCGGCACGACGGGCAAGCCGAAAGGCATTGTGCGCGACAACGGCGGCCACGCGGTTGCTCTCGTCTGGACTATGCGGAACATCTACGACATCGCACCGGGGGACGTGTTCTGGGCTGCCTCCGACATCGGTTGGGTCGTCGGGCATTCCTACATCGTGTACGCACCGCTGATGGCCGGTGCGACGACTGTGCTCTACGAGGGCAAGCCGGTGGGCACCCCCGACCCGGGCGCGTTTTGGCGCGTCGTGGCCGAGCACCGGGTGAAGGCACTGTTCACCGCGCCGACCGCGCTTCGGGCGATCCGCAAGGAAGACCCCGACGCCGGCCACCTCGCGGAGCACGACACAACCTGTTTGCAGTACCTGTTCCAGGCTGGAGAACGGCTGGATCCCGACACCTACGCCTGGGCATCGGACAAGCTCGGCATTCCGGTGATCGACCACTGGTGGCAGACCGAGACGGGATGGGCGATCGTCGCGAATCCGATGGGCGCCGAAGCGCTTTCGATCAAGGCGGGCTCTCCGAGCGTGCCAATGCCAGGCTACGACGTGGCTGTCCTACGGCCTGATGGGAGCTGTTGCGACCCCGGGGAAGAAGGCGCGATCTGCTTACGGCTGCCGCTGCCGCCTGGAACGCTGCCGACGCTGTGGAACGACGACAACCGTTATGTCGCGGCCTATCTCGATGAACATCCCGGCTACTATCTCACCGGCGACGGCGGATACTTCGACGACGACGGATACCTGTTCGTGATGGGCCGCACCGATGACGTCATCAACGTGGCCGGCCACCGGTTGTCAACGGGCGCAATCGAGGCGGTACTCGCAGCGCATCCCAGCGTCGCGGAGTGCGCGGTGATCGGTGTCGCCGACGACATCAAGGGGCATGTGCCGCGCGGACTCGTCGTCCTTAAGGCAGGGGCCTCCCCCGAGGGCCTCGCCGAGGATCTTGTGGCCAGCGTGCGCGACGAAATCGGTGCGGTCGCCTGTTTCCGGCAGGTCGACGTGGTTCCGGCACTACCGAAAACGCGCTCGGGCAAGGTACTCCGAAAGACCATGCGCGGGATCGCCCATGGCAGAGAAGAACCCGTGCCGTCGACGATCGAGGATCCCAATGTGCTCGACGCGCTAGGGCCGATCCTGCGACCCGCCTGACATGGGCGGTAGCAAGTTCACCGGGTGTGGTTGAGGCACACGATTCGGGGTACTCGCAGGCCAGACGCACCGGGCGCGACCCGTGTCGTAACTGCCGACAGGCGGCCTGTACGTGCCCGACGGGAGGACTGAGGAAAGGAGTCACGATGAGCTCACCCGAACCTCCCGCCATACCGGTTCTGGATGCAGCCGCGCGGCGCCAGGCAGCGGAGGAAGACACCGATCTGCGTGAAGGCCTGGCCGGATTGTCCCGGCTTGCGCTGGATCACCACGGTCTAGCGGCAATGCTCACTCATGTCGCCGAATTCGCCGCAAGGGCGATTCGAGCTGCGGACGGGGCGGGACTGACGCTGCTGTACGGGGATTGCCCCGCCACGGTGGTCGCCAGCGCGGAGTTCGTGCGCCAAGTCGACGCAATCCAATATCGCATCGGTGAGGGCCCGTGTATCACCGTGGCTACGCAGGGACACACGGTCAGCTCGGGGTCGCTCGGAGGAGAAAAACTTTGGCCTCGGTTCGGTCCGCGGGTGGGCCGGCTGGGCGTGCACAGTGTGGTGTCGCTCCCGCTGTTGGGCTCGGATCCGGCTGTCCTGGGGGCGTTGAACATCTACGCCTACGCGAAGGACGCCTTCGACGAGCGCGCAATCGAGCTCGGCGAGTTGTTCGCCGTCCCGGCCGCCGTCGCGGTGCAAGCGGCGAAAGAATTGGACACCGCACGGCGGCTGGCCGCGCAGCTTGAATCGGCCTTGACCAGCCGCCAGATCATCGATCACGCGATCGGAATCGTGATGAGTCGCACCGGCTGCAGCTCGGAGGAGGCGTTCGACAAGCTACGCGTGATCAGCCAGACCGAGCACCGAAAGCTCGCCCAGGTCGCCCAACAGGTTCGCGATGACGCGGTGCGCCGCGCCCGCGCGCGTTACGCCGCAGGCTGACAGATCGGCGAGGACGTCGTCCGTCGTCGGCCGTGGTGTTTTGATCGGGGCGCCAACTGACGCACTGCCGCGATCGCTGTGTTCAATCCGCTCCTGCGGCCGGTGGCCGGACCGGTGTGGGCGACGGCGAGCAGATCACCGGCAGCTCGACATCGCGGGCAATCTCGTCGCCCGATTCACAGTGCCGCCCCACCACAGTCATCGATCGTGTCGGTGTCACCGGATGCCGGTTAGCCAGGGCCACTGTGTATTTCGCACCATACAACGCCACCCGGGGATTGTCGCTCATCCCGCCGTCCACCGCGACGAACGTGCGTGACCCCGGTTGTGACTTCACCGTGAGCACGCGGTAGAGCGTGACGCCGGCATGAGCGCTGATCGCGCGCCCAGGTTCGACGACGATCGCAGGGACGGGAGCAGCTCTCGCAATGTCACAGCTCCACACTGGCATCCGCGTTTGTGTCGCGGAACAAAGGTTGACGCTCTCTTAACGATGGTGAGGCGGATTTTGACGGCCTGGAGTTGCGCGAGCAGACGCAGAAGCGCACAAAATCACTCTGATTCGTGCGATTCTGCGTCTGCTCGGCGGACGAGTTGGCGCGCCGCCTCCGACGCCTCTTCCGCGTTGGCGACCAGCTGCGACTGTCTGCGCGGCCACCACCACGCCTCGATCGGGAAGTAGGCGAAGTACAGCCACGACACCACGTACTCGCCGACAGGAGAGAAGAGGGTGTCGAGAATCGCGACGACAAGAGCCGCACTCCCCAGCAGTGCGAGGAACCACCGCCACAGCCGGCGGTCGGCTGCGGCTTTGAGACCGTCGCTGTATTCGATGACAGCGGGCGCCAGCCGTGAATCGCCGATGTCCGCACCCGTGCGCGCCGCCGTCACGACGGTGACCCGGTCGTCGCCGCTCAGGTCCTTTGCACCGGGCCACAACTTGACCATCCGGCGCGCCAGGAACGGTGTGTAGATCACCATGATGCTGACGAACGCCGCGACGCCCGCGATCCACAGGTTCGAGCCGAAGTACGCGAGCAGTCCCGTGACGAGTCCGAACGCGGCGGTGACGATCAGCGCCCGCACAAACACACCGAAGCGCCACACCCAGGCAGGAACAGCGACCATGTCAGCGTTGACCTAGTCTGCGCACTCGACGACGTCGTAGCCGTCGTCGGTGTAGCGGGCCCGGATCACCTTCTTGTCGAACTTGCCGACGCTCGTGCGCGGCACTTCGTCGACGAACGTCCAACGCTCAGGCAGCCACCAGCGGACAACCTTGTCCCGCAGGAAGTTCCGCAATTCGGGCGCGGTGGCGCTGGCGTCGTCGCGGAGCACCACCGCGACCAGAGGGCGTTCCTGCCACCGCTCGTCTGGCACGCCGACGACCGCTGCCTCCAGGACATCGGGATGACCCATGATGTGGTTCTCCAGTTCCACCGACGAAATCCATTCTCCGCCGGACTTTATGACGTCCTTCGCGCGGTCGGTCAAGGTCAAATACCCGTGGTCATCGATCTTTCCGACATCGCCGGTGCCAAGCCAGCCGTCGGCGAACTTCTCCGCGTCACGGCCACCATAGTAGGAGCCCGTGATCCACGGCCCGCGCACCTCCACCTCTCCGATCGCTTGCCCGTCGTTGGGCAGCACCTTTCCGTCCTCGTCGACCACGCGGATTTCGCAACCAAAGTGCACGCGTCCCGCGGTGTTGCGCGCCGCCCACGCTTCCTGCGGCTCAG
The DNA here is from genome assembly GCF_032159765.1 of Mycobacterium sp. GTDB lineage: Bacteria > Actinomycetota > Actinomycetes > Mycobacteriales > Mycobacteriaceae > Mycobacterium. The sequence goes on from NZ_JAVHWM010000204.1 coordinate 44,185, forward strand.
CGTTTTTGGGCGGCCGAGCGATGGTCACCAGCGGCGACGTCTCGGTCATCCCCCACAGTTGCGTCAACGTGATGCCCAGCTTGTTCTGGTAGACGTCCATCAACGATTCCGGCACCGCCGAGCCGCCGGAGAAGATGCCCCGCAGCGACGAGATGTCCCGGCCCGGGCGCCGCTCCAGGCAACCCAGCACGTCGTTCCAGATCGTCGGCACCCCCGACGCCACGGTCACCCGCCTTGTCTCGATCATGTCCAGCAACCGGTCTCCCTGCAGGAAGCGATTGGGCAGGACCACGTCGGCGCCCGCCGCAAAGGCTGCGATAGCAAGCCCCCATCCGTTGGCATGGAACATCGGAATCGCCGGCAGCAGGCAATCCCCTTCGGCAAGGCCGATTCCATTGGCGCTCAACACCAATGTGCTGTGCAGGTAGGTCGACCGGTGACTGTACACCACGCCTTTCGGATTGCCGGTGGTGCCGCTGGTGTAACACATTGCCGCAGCTGACTTTTCGTCCAAGTCGGGCCAGTCGAACTCGCTAGACTCCCGGGAGACGAGTTCGTCGTAGCGGACCACGTCCTTGCCGGTCGCCACGAGTTCGTCGACGTCGCCGTCGCCGACCGCCACCACGGTGCGCACCGTGTCCATCTGCGGCAACACCCTGCAAAGCTGATCGGACATCGACAGATCCGCGATAAGAACCCGATCTTCCGCGTCGTTGGCGATGAACGCGAGCTGGTCGTCGGACAGCCGGATGTTCAAGGTGTGCAGCACAGCGCCCATGCACGGGACCGCGAAGTACGCCTCGAAATGTTCCTGGGTATTCCACAAGAACGTGCCCACCCGTTCGTCGCCCGACACACCGAGGCGCCGCAGCCCGTTGGCGAGCTGGCCCACGGAGCTCGCCAACTCGCGGAAGGTGCAGTCGGTGAACCCGTCATCGGTTGCGGTGCTCACGATGTGGGAACCGTTGACCGCCGCGCCGTGGCGCAGGATCGCCGTCACCGTCAGCGGGAAATCCATGATCGTGCTCAGCATTGTCGGCGCCTAATCCCGGCACTCGACGACGTCGTAGCCGTCGTCTGCGTAGCGCGAACGGATCACCTTCTTGTCGAACTTGCCGACGCTTGTCTTGGGCACCTCGTCGATGAAGGTCCAGCGTTCGGGCAACCACCAGCGAACCACTCTGTCCTGCAGAAACTTTCGCAATTCGTCGGCACTGATGTCTGCGCCCTCGGTGCGAACGACTACGGCCAGCGGCCGCTCCTCCCAGCGAGGGTCGGGCACGGCGACGACAGCGGCCTCGAACACCCCCGGGTGGGCCATCAGGTGATTCTCCAGCTCCACCGACGAGATCCACTCGCCCCCGGACTTGATCACATCCTTGGAACGGTCGGTCAGCGTGATGAACCCGAATTCGTCAATTCGTCCGACGTCGCCGGTGCGCAGCCAGCCGTCGTGGAACTTCGACTCGTCGGCGTTCTGATAGTAGGAGGCGGTGACCCACGCGCCACGAAGTTCGATCTCTCCCACGGCTTTTCCGTCATTCGGTAACACATCGCCGCCGTCGTCGACCACGCGAACCTCGGCGCCGGGCAGGATACGGCCAGCGGTGTTGCGCAGCATCCAATACTCGTCGCCACTCACGCCCGCAGGGGGTTTGGCGAGCGCGACCAGCGGTGAGCTCTCGGTCATGCCCCAGCCTTGAAGCACCCGCACCCCGTGATTTTCTTCGAACGCCTTCATCATCGACAACGGCACCGCGGAGCCGCCGGATGCCACCAGCCGCAGCGACGAGACGTCGTGGCCGGGATGGGCGTCGAGGTACTGCAGCACGTCGTTCCAGATCGTCGGGACCGCGGCAGCGACCGTCGGCCGGTGCTTCTCGATCATGTCGACCAGCGGCGCGCACTGCAGAAACCTGTCGGGCATGAGCAAGTCGGCCCCGGCCATGACCGCCGCGTACGGCTGGCCCCACGCGTTGGCGTGGAACATCGGCACGATCGGCAGGGTGCGGTCGCCATCGTTGATCGAGTTCGACCAGCACACCTCCATCGCATGCAGATAGGTCGACCGGTGACTGTAGACCACACCCTTCGGGTTGCCGGTGGTGCCGCTGGTGTAACACATTGCCGCAGCCGATCTTTCGTCCAGCTCCGGCCACTCGTACACCGTCGGCTGGTCGGAGAGTAGCTCGTCGTAGCGGATCACCTTCTTCCCCGATGCCGTGAGCTCGCTCAAGTCCCCCTCTCCCACCACCACAACGGTTTGCACCGTCGGCATCTGCGGCAGCACCGCCGCGAGCACCGGCACCAGGGAACCGTCGACGATGACGACGCGATCGTCGGCCTGCTCGGCGATATAGGCGAGCTGCGCAGCGGGCAGCCGGATGTTCAGGGTGTGCAGCACCGCGCCCATGCTCGGGACGCCGAGGTAGGCCTCGAGGTGTTCCTGGTTGTTCCACATGAACGTGGCCACGCGTTCGTCTCCGGTGATCCCGAGAGCGCGCAGTCCGTGGGCAAGCTGCGCGACGCGTTCGCCGACGGCCCGGTAGGTCGCTTCGCGATGACCGTCGCTGGTTGCCGTGATCACTTTGCGATCGCCGTGCCACGCCGTTCCGTGCCGCAGGATCGCCGTCACGGTCAATGGGAAGTCCTGCATCGTGCTGTCCACTGCTATCCCCTCATGTGTGCGTTGTTGTCCATCTTGGCGCGGAGGGGCATCCTCGACGCAAGCATTCGGCCGAACGATTCACAGGAAGGGCGCAGGCATGAAGACGAAGGCCGCGATCCTCTGGGGCGTGAACCAGAAATGGGAGGTCGAGGAGGTGGACCTCGACGGCCCCAAGGACGGCGAGGTCCTGGTCAAGATGGCCGCCAGCGGACTGTGCCACTCCGATTACCACACTGTCACCGGTGACCTTCCGGCACCGCTGCCGATGGTCGGTGGCCACGAGGGCTCCGGCGTCGTCGTGGAGGTAGGCCCGGGGGTGAAGGATATCGCCGGCGACGACCACGTGGTGATGAGCTTCCAGCCGGCATGTGGACGGTGCCGACCGTGCGCCCGCGGGATGAGCAACCTGTGCGATCTCGGCGCGAAGATCATGAAAGGCCCCCAGCTCGACGGCACCTGCCGCTTCCACGCCCGCGGCAGCGATATCGGCCAGATGCTGCTGCTCGGCACCTTCTCCGAATACGCCGTCGTGCCGACCGCCTCGGTGATCAAGCTCGATGACGCCGTGGCCTTGGACACCGCATCGCTGCTGGGTTGCGGCGTCACCACGGGCTACGGAAGCGTGGTTCGTACCGGAGAAGCACGCGCCGGTGACACCGTCGTGGTGATGGGGATCGGCGGGGTCGGCATCAACGCGGTCCAGGGCGCGAAGATCGCGGGCGCGCGCAACGTGGTTGCCGTTGATCCGGTCGAGTTCAAGCGCGACCGGTCGCTCGAGTTCGGCGCCACCCACGTCGCGAGATCTGCGCAAGAGGCACGAGAACTGGTCGCAGATCTCACTCGAGGCGAACTGGCCAACGTGTGCGTCGTGACCACCGATGTCGCCGAAGGATCGTATGTGGCACAGGCGCTCAGCCTCGTCGGCAAGAGAGGGCGCGTCGTCGTGACGGCGATCGGACGGGCCTCCGACACCGCAGTCGAGATGTCGCTGTTCGAGCTAACACTCTTCGAAAAGCAAGTGCGAGGAAGCCTTTTCGGGTCGTCCAACCCGCGCACCGACATCCTCGAGCTCGTCTCGCTGCACGACAGCGGCGCGCTCAAGCTCGACGAACTCGTCACACGCGAATACGCGCTGGACGACATCAACCAGGGCTTCGACGACATGCTGAGCGGGGTCAATCTACGCGGGCTGATCCGCTACTGAGCTTGCGCACGCCCCGTTCGCCGGTAAAGCTTCAGGAATGTCTATCTGGTTCATCACTGGCGCATCCCGGGGCTTCGGTGCGGAGGTCACCCGCGCCGCACTCGCGAGGGGACATCGAATCGTCGCGACCGCCCGCAACGTCGACGGTGTGCGGTCAGCGTTCCCCGACGCCGGAGACGCGCTGCTGCCGGTCGCGCTGGATGTCACCAACGGAGGGCAACTCGACGCCGCCGTGCGTGCGGCCACCGAGAAGTTCGGCGGCATCGACGTATTGATCAACAACGCCGGGCGCGGCTTGCTTGGCGCGGTAGAGGAGGCCACCGACAACGAGGTGCGCTCGATCTACGACGTGAACGTGTTCGGCCTGCTGGCCACGACGAGGGCAATTGCCCCGGTAATGCGTGCCGCGCGAAGCGGCACGATCGTCAACATCTCGTCGGTCGGCGGCTTTCGTGGTGCGGCCGGATTCGGGATCTATTCGTCGACGAAGTTCGCCGTCGAGGGCATCACCGAGGCGATGCGCGAGGAGCTCGCTCCGCTGGGCATCACGGTGGGACTTGTGGAACCCGGCTATTTCCGCACCGATTTCCTCGACGGGTCGAGCCTGCACGTCTCAGCCGAGATCACCGACTACGCCGACGGCCCGTCGGGACAGACACGCACGAGAGCAGCGGACGTCAACCACGCGCAGCCCGGCGACCCGGTGCGAGGTGCGGCTGCCATCGTGGCTGCCGTCGACAGCGGCGAGTTCCCGGTTCGGCTGTTCCTCGGACGCGACACGATTGCAGTGGTGCAGGACAAGCTCGCGTCGGTCGGCGGGGAGGTCGAACGTCAGCGCGCCACTGCCGCGTCGACCGATCACGAGGACGCCGCGGCGGTCTGAACTTCTTTACGCGCGGACCGGTCAGGAGAGTTGGTTGTCGGCGCCGGTCTCCGCCGCGAACTGTGACACCCACCGGGCGAGTTCGACTCGAGAGTGAATGTCCAGCTTGCGATAGATCCGTACGAGGTGAGTGTCGACCGTCTTCGGGCTGACGAACAGGGCAGCGGCGATGGCGGCCTTGGTCATGCCTTGGGCCGCGAGTTCAGCCACCCGCTGTTCGGCGGTCGTCAATAGACCTTGGCGCGGGACAACTTTCACACGTGCCAGTTCGCGTCGCGCCCGGTCGGCCCAGAGCGGCGTGTTCAACGCCTCGAACGTCTGCAACGCCTCATTCAATGTCGCGACGGCCGAACCTCTTTCGCGTAGCCGACGCTGCACTTGACCCAACAGCAGCTGGGTTCGGGCTCGTTCGAAGGGCATCGCCAATCGATCGTGCTCGACCATGGCCTGCTTCGCTGCCGCGCTGGCGGCCTCCAACTCACCCGTGGCCGCCAGCAGCATCGCGCGACCCCGCAACGCGACGACAAGCATCCACGGTCGATCCAGCCTGCGACCGTTGCGCTCCATCAACTCGACCAGTTTGTCCGCGTCGTCGAAGCGCTCGAGCTGGCTCATGGCCTCCATAGCGTCAGCGACAAATGATGCGACGATGATCTCCGTATAGTCCGGATCCTCGAAGAGCGCGTCGACAGCCGGTTGCAATAAGGACAGCGCCGCGTCGTAGTTACCGAGGGATACCTCGAGAAACCCGCGACTAGAAAGCAGCCAGACTCCGAGCTCCCTGGCTTCAGTTCGCCTCGACGCCTCTTCGGCCGCCTGCGCGTCGCGGCGCGCCTCCTGAGCACGGCCCGCGTAGGCAGACAATGCGGATCGAATGCTCAATGCTGCGAACAGGTCCAGCTCCCCGTCAAGATGAGTCGCCCGGCCCATCATGTCGGTCACGATTCGATCCGCTTCTGTGAGGTCGCCACGCCAAATCTCAAGCATCGCGCGGTGATACGAGATGAAGATCGACTCACCTTCCTCTCCATTTTCGACGCGGCGAAGTTCTATCGCCCGCAGATCGTCGCGGGCGGTGTCGAGCTCGCCGGTCCACAACATCAACAACGCCCGCTGAACACTCATCTGAAATGCCACCGGGCCAGAGCCGCTCCCGTCGTCGGAGTCGATCGCGCGCTGCAAATCGGTGCGGTCCACACCGAGGCCGCACATGAACTTCATCACGACCCGCAGGCTCAGCGTCTGGCTCAACAAATGTGCCTGCGCAGAACGCTCGGCGTGCGCGACCGCTTCGTCGACGCGGTCCATCGAATCGCGCTTCCTGGCCATGTTCAGCAGCATGTAGGAAAGAGTCATCAGCATCTGAACCAACAGCGGCACTTCACCAGCCGCGTCGGGCAGGAATCTCTCGATGAGACTTGCGGAGGTGCCGAAGCCTTCGGTGTACATCATTATGTTCGCAAGTAGATTCGCTGCCGCAGCTCGAACAGGGCCGGGTTCTGCGCGTTTCACGGCGTCGTCGAGCAACGCTTGCGCCCTCGCCGGATTCCCGCTGTCGAAATGATATGTCGCTGCACGCGTTTGGCGTTCGGGCTCAGATCCGCCGAGATTGAGCGCCAAATCCAGCAATTCAGCTGCTGCCGCAGGCGCACCGCGCGCACGCGCCATATCGGCACCAATATCCAAGGCTTGCAACACATCCGTGTCCGCTGCCGTCGCGCTCAGCGCCAAGTGGCGAGCGCGAAGCTCGGGCTGTTCAACGATGTTCGCCAGCCGACGATGCATGGCGCGTCGAAGAGCAGGCGTGGCTTCGTCGTGCACTCCGCGGGCAAGCAGCGGATGACTGAAGGTGATTCGATTACCGTCGATGTTGACGATGCCGCGGCTTTCAGCATCTTCGAGCAGGCGGGCGGCGTCGTTGGTCGTGATGTCTGCCACGGCAGCAACGGCATCCACGGTCGGTTCTCCCAAGCACGACGCAGCGAGGAGCAGATTTCTGACTTGCTCGTCAAGCCTGTCGATCCTTTTACGCACCAACTCTGACAAACTGCTCGGCAATGGCTCAACCGCCCCGGGCGTCGTTTCGTGCACCACTCGACCGAGTTCGAGTGCATAGAAGGGGTTTCCGCGCGAGACTTGATGAATCCTTGAAATTGCCCATCGCGAGAAGACGCGCCGATGCCGGTGCGCCAACAATTCGGAGATTTCGCTGATGTCGAAGGGAGGCACGGTGATTCGCTGTAGAGTATGGGGCTTCGGCATCTGTAGCCATGATGCTGCGTCGTAGGCGGATGGTTCCGCGCGGAGAGTACCGAGCACCCCCACACGCCCAGACAACCGCCGGAACGCGAAGCTCAAGGCGAACGCGCTCGATGAATCCACCCACTGCACATCGTCAATCGCGATCAGCACCGGCGTGGAAATCGCCACGGCCTCTGCAATGGACAGGACCGCGGCGGCAACGGCCCTTGGCTCGATACCCGGACCGTCATCATCAGACCGGAGCAATATCCGGTTTATCGCATGACGCTGAGGGCCGGGCAACGCTGACAGCACCGCTGTCTCTACGGTCTTCAGCAAATCAGCAAGCGTGCCGTACGCCATCGTCGACTCTGTAGGCGCAGGACGGGACGACAACACGAAAAACCCTTGCTCGCGCGCTGATTCGATACCGGCTAGCCATACGGTGGTCTTCCCGATGCCCGCTTCACCCTCTACCAGCAGACATGCTGGTTCGCGCGCAACGACCGTCAGAAAGTCCGCGATGGCCCGCGCTTCGTCAGGCCTGCTAACTATCCCCGACACACGTTGAAGAATCGCAGCATCCGAAGCTTCCGTCCACCGATCTCCAAGACAATTGCGAGATTACGCACAACATCATTGGAGCTGATTCATCGCAGTTGCTCCCTACGGCTCACAGCAAATTGTCAGGACACGGTGAGCCGGGCCGATCTGCGCACATCCCGCACGCAGATGTGACCGAACTCAGACCCCGGCGGAGACCAGCTCGCGAGCGCCGGCCACCGCGACCGCCTCGACGTCAAAGTAGCGATTGATCGTCGGCCCCGGCGTGAGGGCATACGCGGTGATACTGCCCGCGTAATCGGCGATAAACAGCCGACTGCCGTTGGGGTTGACCGTGATGCAGGACGGCTGCGCGTCGACCTCGATGGTGCCGGTGATCTCGTTGGTGATCATGCTGAGCACCGCGATCGCGTCGTGATAGACGACGTACATGTAGGCACCGTCGGCGCTGAGCGCGAATTGTGTCGGCGTACCGCCGATCCACGCGGTGCTCAGCGACCGTCGGCTCTTCATGTCGATGGTCTCCACGATGCCGCCGTACTCGCGATCGCAGCCAAGAACATGCGCCACGTTGCCGCGCAGCACAACGTCGCGAATCGACGAGGTCGCCAGCACCGAAGTCATCACGCGCCGCTTGGCGGGGTCGATCACCACCAGGCTGCCGCTCTCCATATCCGAGATTGCGACGACAACGAGCCTGCCGTTCGGGGAGATCCGCACTGCGTTGACGACACCGCCGGCGCCTGCCGGGATATCGATGGTGTCCACCCGGCCGGATGCGACGTCGACGATCGCGAGCGCAGGAGCGCCATCAGCGTCTCCGGCGACGAAGAGTGTCCGGCCATCACGGCGGGCCACGACACCCGCGATCTGCAGCTCCAGCGGAAGGGCCGCAAGAAACGCCTGCGCACCCGCGTCGATTGCCGCCACGGAGTCGTGGGTCGGGGCCGCCGCGGCGGCGAACACCCGGTTGCCTGCGAGAGCGACCGCTGACGGTTCGCCGGCCACCGGAATCACCGCCTCAGGCGTCATGGAGTGGGCGTTGACAACTGTCACGCTGCTGTCGCAGCTGTTCGCCGCGACGATCGTGGCGCCGCTGGCCGCGATGTCGACGATCGGTCCGCGACCGACGTCGATCGAGCCGAGCAGACGCGCCTCGGCGACAGGCCGCACGTCGGCAGCAGTCACCGTCAAAGCTTTCGCCATTGTCATCGGAACCTCCGCCGGCGCGGTGTGCGCCGGCACTAGATTTCGCTGCGCTGAACTAGCGCAGGTCTTGGTCGAGTCTAGCGAGGAGAAAGGGCTGCGCCCGCCAGTTGCTCGGCGAGCCGCACCGGCGTGGCCCGACTCTCTAAGGACCTACTTAGACAAAGTGTGGGATATATCGCGGCACTTATGCGCGGCCGCCGAAGCATCTGCCTGACATGCGGGTTCACGCTCCCTGTGAAAGGGGGGCCGCGCCCGGCACCACAACGTTTCGTAACAAATTCTTAGTGTCGGCCCGGTAAATGAGGGGCAAATCACATAGGGACTTGGCCCTGAAATCACGTGTGCGGCTGCGCCCGAGCAGGTCGCCGGGCGCAGCCGCTGTGGTTCACTCAGACGCCAACCGGCTCTCGTTTCGTCGATTCTGTCTGCGCACCGGGATTTACCGCGTCATCGTCGTCGACCATGTCGAGTTCGTTGAATGGATCGTCACCGCGCAGCACCGACGACACCCGGTCGCGGTCTACGGTCTTTGTCCACGTGCCGATCAACAGTGTGGCGACCGCATTGCCTGAGAAGTTCGTCACCGCGCGGGCTTCTGACATGAAACGGTCGATTCCGACGATCAGGCCGACACCGTCGAGCAGATCGGGCCGATGGCTCTGCAACCCGCCCGCCAGCGTGGCCAGGCCGGCGCCGCTGACGCCTGCCGCGCCTTTGGATGCGACGATCATGAAGACGAGAAGGGACAGCTGTTCACCTATCGACAGCGGGTGGCCCATCGCGTCGGCGACGAACAACGACGCCATCGTCAGGTAGATGGCGGTGCCGTCCAGGTTGAATGAATAGCCAGTCGGCACAACAACACCCACGGTGGTGCGCTCGACGCCGAGGTGCTCCATCTTCGCAATCAAACGCGGGAGCGCCGATTCCGACGACGACGTCGCGAAGATCAGCAGGTACTCGCGGGCGAGGTAGCGGACCAGCCGGAAGATGGACGCGCCTGCGACCGTTCGCAACAGCACGCCCAGCACGCCGAAGATGAACACCACGCACGTCAGGTAGAAGCCGAGCATCAGCACGAGCAGTTGGCCGACGGCGCTCCACCCCGTTTGTCCCACCACGTTGGCAATCGCACCGAACGCGCCGATCGGCGCCAGCCACAGGATCATCCCGAGGATCTTGAACACAAGCTTCTGCAGGGAGTCGATGCTGCGCAGGATCGGCTGGCCGCTGGTACCCAGAGCCTGGATCGCAAAGCCGACGAGAAGCGCGATGAACAGCGCCTGCAGCACGTTGCCCTCGGTCAGCGAGGAGAACAGTGACGTGGGGATGATGTGCTGAACAAAGTCCAGGAAACCGCCGGATTCCTTTGCCGTTGAGGCTAACTGGCTGCCTTTGCTCGCTGTCGAGGCCGAAATGTGCAGGCCTGACCCCGGGCTCAGGAGGTTACCGACCACCAACCCGATTCCGAGCGCCACCGTCGACATGATGAGGAAGTAGCCGAAGGCCAAGCCGCCCACCTTGCCCACGGTCGCTGCCTTCCGCACCGAGCCGATGCCCAGCACGATCGTGCAGAAGATCACGGGCACGATCATCATCTTGATGAGGTTGACGAACATCGTCCCCAGCACACCGACGCTCTTACCTAGGCCGGGTGCGAGAAGGCCCACGGCGATGCCGCCGATGACGGCAGCGATCACGGCCAGATAGAGCCAGTGGGTGCGATCGCGGCGACGCTTCGGCGGCGGCGCCTCCGAAGCGGATATCTGCTCGGGGTGGGCGGTCATGGGTTTCCTCCGATCGGATGCAAATGTGATCTGCAAGGATGTTCATCGCAGGACGTGAGCCGGGTCACGTTTTAGTTCATTACGTTCACGGTCCGGGAGGTTCTGATGGCCCGCTGGTGGCCACGTTCCCTGGCGGGACAGGCGTTCACGTTGCAGGTCAGCGTCATCGTCCTGGTGGTGCTCGCAGGCGGCGCGCTGGCGTTGTTCGACGCGCGCCAGGACGGCGACGCGGCGGCTCGCCAGCAGGTGCTCGCCATCGCCACCGCGCTGGCTGACTCGCCGTCAACCGCTCAAGCGATCCAAAATGGCAACGCCACAGCGGTGTTGCAGCCGGTGACAGAAGCGGTCCGCAAGGCGACCGACGTCGCCTTCATCACGATCATGGCCCCGGACGGCACGCGCTATACCCACACCGACCCGGCTCAGATCGGCCGCCGGTACCTCGGCACCATCGAACCCGCTTTGCGTGGCGAGGATTTCACTGAGGTCTACACGGGAACGCTCGGACCCTCCATACGTTCGATCGTGCCTGTGCGCAATCCGGCAGGGCAGATCGTTGGGCTGGTGTCTGCGGGCATCACTCTCGAGACGCTCGCGCAGCACTGGCACGCACAGTGGCCGGTGATCGCCGCCCTGGCGGCTACCGCGCTTGGTCTTTCGCTGCTCGGGGTGTGGGCGATACGTGGTCGGCTGATGCGGCAAACTCACGGCCTGCGCCCCGACGAGCTACGCGTGATGTACGACCACCACGACGCGATCCTTCACTCGGTTTCCGAGGGCCTCATCGTGTTGGACCGCGACCGCGTGGCACTGGTCAACGACGAGGCACGCCGATTGCTCGGCCTACCCGACGGTCCGGTCGAGCCGTCCGCGCTGCCGGAGTTCTTGCGATCCTCGGGCACCGGCGCGCGTGACGAGGTCCACGTGACCGATGACCGGGTGCTCGTGGTGAATCGCTCGTCAGTGACCTCGGCTCCCGAATCCGAGGTGGTCACGATCCGCGACCGCACCGAATTGCAAGGCGCGCTGGGCGAATTGACCTCTTTGAAGGTGCTGTCCGACTCGCTGCGGGCTCAGGCACACGAGGCGGCCAACAAACTTCACACCGTAATCACGATGGTCGAGATGGGAAAGGCCGACGAGGCGGTGACGTTCGCGACCAAGGAGCTGGCTCTGTCGCAACAGCTAGTCGACCGGCTGTCGAACGACGTGCGCGAACCGGCGCTGACCGCGCTGTTGTTGGGCAAGGTCGCACAGGCCGACGAACGAGGTGTCGCGTTGACGATCACGGAGGACACCCAGTTGTCGCCGAGTGCTGACCGGGCCCTGTTGGATCCCCAAGAGATGGTGACGGTGGTGGGAAACCTCATCGACAACGCGATCGATGCCTGCGATCGCGATGACCCGTGGGTCGAAGTCACCGTGCGGCAATCCGAGTCCGTGCTGGAGATCCGGGTCGCAGATAGCGGAACAGGTATGGACGCCAAGACATTCGACCGCGCGATGCAACGCGGCTATTCCACGAAAGGCGACGCCGATCATCACGGCCTGGGGCTCGCGTTGGTCGCCCAGGTGATAAAGCGCCACCACGGCACCCTGACGGCGGATGTGACGTACGGATCGGTGGTGACGGCCGCGATACAGGCGCGCGAGCCGCGATGATCAGCGTGCTGATTGTCGAGGACGAGCCGCTGATCGCGGAGGCTCACCACGCGTACGTCTTACGGCTGGAAGGCTTTTCGGTAGCAGGCGTTGCACACACCGCCCGCGAGGCGATGCGTATCGCCGCCGCCTCTGTGAGCACCGCCGAACCGATCGACCTGGTGCTGCTCGACATCGGTCTGCCCGACGCCAGCGGAATCGCGCTCGCGTCGGGCCTGTCGGGCTTGCGGCCGGCGCCGGACATCATCGCGATCACATCCGAACGAGATCTCGAGATGGTGCGCGCTGCCGTCGCACACGGTGCCGTCACGTATCTGCTGAAGCCCTTCACATTCGCGGCATTCCGTGACCGCCTGGAGCGTTACCAGCGCTACCGGACAGCGTTGTCGCCCGGGACGGACGCGGCAAGTCAGGCCGAAGTCGACCGGGCTCTGGGTGAATTGAGGATCGGCGCGGACAGATCCGTGGCGCCGAAGGGCGCCGCGCCTGCCACGACGGACGAGATCGCCCGCGCGGTGCGTGATCGCGCCGACGGGCTGACGGCAAACGAAGCAGCAAAGCTCGTTGGCGTGTCGCGGGTGACCGCGTGGCGCTACCTGGAGCGCCTGGCAGACGACGGCACCGTCACGCGCCTGACGGACTACGGCAAGGCGGGCCGGCCGAACACGCGCTATCAATGGCGCAAGCCTCGTTAGGTTGATCGTCATGGAAAAAGTGATCGTGCTGCTGCGCGACGACGAGCGCGACGACGGCTGGTGTCAACGTCTGCGGGGGCCGGTCGCCGATGAGATTCTCGCCATGGGGGTTGCCGGGTTGTCGGTCAACGTCCGCGACGACGCGGTGCGCGCGTCGCTGATGACGCTGACGACGCTTGCCCCACCCGTCGTCGCAGTCGTGAGTCTGTGGACGGACCAGTGCTACGGACCACAGGTGCGCGACGCCGTCGCGCTGCTGGCGGAGCAGTGCCAGGCGACGGCAGCATATCTGGTCACCGAGTCGACGCCCTTGCCGCCGACGGTTACCGAAAAAGGCCAGCGCACTACAGGTTTGGCTAACATCGCGCTGTTGCGCCGACCTGCGGATCTCGACCGCGACAGCTGGCTGGTACGTTGGCAGCTTGATCACACGCCGGTCGCCATCGAGACACAGTCGACGTTCGGGTACACGCAGAACGCGGTGTGGCGCGCGCTGACGCCCGACGCGCCGCCGATCGACGGGATCGTCGAGGAGCTCTTCCCGGCCGCGGCCATTTCCGACCTGCATGCGTTTTTTGGCGCCGCCGATGACGACGACCTGCAGCAGAGGATGAGCCGGATGATCGCCAGCACGTCGGCATTCGGCGCGAACGAGAACATCGACACCGTTCCCACTAGCAGGTACGTACTGCGGACACCGTTCGGGTTCTAGCCGCCCGGAGCGTCGGCACCACGAACACCCCGCTTTCCTTGGCCGCGAATCTTCGCGGTACTAGTTTCGGCAGGGTGGCCGACCGGACGAACCGCCAGATCCTGCTGCGACGACGCCCCACCGGGCTGGTCGCGCCCGACGACACCGAGACGATCGCCGCGGTAGCGCCCGAACCCGCAAAAGGAGAAGCGCTGCTGCGCACCACCTACGTGGGTATCGACGCCGCCGCACGGACCTGGCTCGACGACCAGCCGAGCTACCTTCCGCCGGTGCAGCTGGGCGAGGTCATCCGCGCAGCCGGCATCGGGGAGGTCGTGGAATCGCGCTGCGCCGCCTACACGGTCGGTGACGTCGTCACCACGCTCACCGGCTTCCAGGAGTACGTGATCATCCGCGACGACCTGTTCAGCACGCCCGTCGTCGGGCTGACCGACCAGCTCGCCGTGATGTCGATCTACGGGCCGACGGGGGCCACCGCATATTTCGGGATGACGGGGATCGGCCGGCCGCAGCCGGGCGAGACGGTGGTGGTCTCCGCCGCGGCAGGGGCCACGGGATCCGTCGCCGGTCAGATCGCCAGGATCGCTGGCGCGCGTGTGGTCGGTATCGCGGGCGGGTCGGACAAATGCCGGGCGGTGGTCGACGATTTCGGCTTCGACGCGTGCATTGACTACAAGCAAGGTGGGCTGCCCGCCGCACTCAAGGAGCATTGTCCGCGCGGGGTCAACGTCTATTTCGACAACGTCGGCGGCCCCATCCTCGACGCGGTGCTGGGCCGCCTGGCTTCGAAGGCGCGGGTGGTGCTGTGCGGTGTCATCTCCAGTTACCTGACCGGCGAGCACCCGGGGCCGGCCAACTACGTGAATCTGCTTGCCAAGACCGCGCTGATGCAAGGGTTCAACGCGCTCGACGAGTGGGGCCGTTTCGACGAGGCGTTCGCCGCACTACGCGGCTGGGAGCAGGATGGTCTACTCGCACACCGCGAAACCGTGTTCGACGGCCTCGAGTCGTGTGTCGATGCCCTCAACGGGCTGTTCACCGGGGCCAACATCGGCAAGATGCTGGTCAAGGTTTCGGAGCCGACGCCGGCGTAGGCAGCCGATCGCTCGCTGGCAGCACAAGCGAGGAGACTCCGCCTTCGCCGTGATGGATCCGGTGAACAGCGGGCACGAACCCGCGCGCCGTGGCGATGGGCTCGTCCGTGCCCGGGTTCACCGCGAAACGGGGGTAGCAGCCGCCGGCGACAAGCACGCGTAGCCGCGAACCCGCGCTGAAGCAGTGCGCCATATCATCAAGTTCGATTGTGATAGCGATGGGTTCGGAGCCATCGCTAGGAAGACGACGGTATCCGTCGCTGGCATTCGTCGGGAGTCCGTCAGAGTCGAGCTCGATGAGCCGAACGAAGACGTCGACGTGCGGGTTGTCAGCAGAGTGCACCAGTTCGAACACGGGACTGCCGATGACGTAAAGATCCTCCGTCAACGGGTCCCCGGTGAAGGTGAGCACATCCGCCCGTTCGGCAAGGGCCACGTCGTCGCTCTGATCGCCCATGGACGACATCATCCGACTACCCACCGCGGGAGTGGGATCGGCCGGGTCGAAGGTGAACGCCGACGGGGCCGCGGCTGCGGGTGGGGGTTCGTCGCCGAGCGTGCCACCCGGCTGGAAAAACAGGGTCATCGTGGGCATCGCCGGTGGCCAGTCGGTCAGCGAATGCCAGCCGTGCCCGCCGACGAAGACCCGCACTCGGTCGCGGCGTCGGGTCGGCGCGCCGTCCTCGAGATGAGTTGTCAACCACTCCAGCGCTTCTGGTGCGAAGGTGCTGAGGCCGTTGCGGAGCAACCGCGCGTGAGACCACGGCCCGATCGTGAGCGCGACGTCAACATCGCGCTCACGCAGGCGACGATATTGCTCCAATGTTTGCTCGAGAAAGGCGTCTTGCCACCCGTTGATCAGAAGCACCGGCACTTCCGACCGGTCAAGCGCTCCAGTGAATCGCCGAGCGGTCCAGTACGGATCGTCGCGGTCAGGGTGTTTCAGCCACGACTCGTACCACGGCGCCCCGCCACCGAGCACCGCGCGGCCGGCCGCGTCCAGCGCCACCGCCGGGGTGCGGCTGTCGTCCTTGGCCTCGCGCGACAGCAGCCCACGCAACCGTTTCATCAGTGGGCCCATGTCTTTCTGGCGCGCCATGCCCGCCGACCAGCCGAGGGAGTCCTGCAACGCAAACGAGCCAGTCGCCCACGCGGCGCTGCAATCGTGTGGTCCGGTCAGGATGACCGCGGCCTTGAGCTCCGGCGGCGGGTCCTGCATCAAAGCCCACAGGGTGAGGCCCAGGTAGGACGCTCCGACCGTGGCGAGCCGTCCGTCGAACCATGGTTGGCGTCGCAGCCAGGCGATGGTGTCGGTGCCGTCAGCAGTCTCGTGGATCCCGGGCTCGAAAACCCCTGCGGAACCGGATGTTCCGCGTACGCTCTGGATGACGACGTGGCAGCCGCGGGCTGCGTAGGGCTGGGCGAAAAACTGCGGCAGCGGATATCCGCGACCGTAAGGCGCGCGAATCAGAATGGTGCCGTGGGCACTCGGCGTCACCGGTTCGAAGTGGTCGGCTATCAACTCAGCGCCATCGCGCATCGGGACGCGCACACCCCGCACGACGCGGTAGCGGCTGGTCGGTGGCGGCAGCGGCACAACGCGTGCCACCGCGACGTCGACAAGTCGCCGGACCAATCCGCTGACGACGGATTCCCGCACCCGTTCCCCCGATCCCCTCATCCGCCAGAGGCTAGCGCGAGTCCAGATTGACAGATAGTTCACTGGAAACTCACTGCATTCGTATAGTCAACTTCCAGCAAGCGACGCCGAAGGAGAATCCATGGCCTCCACCGACCACGGTCCACGGCACGCACCTAACGGCGTCACTGCGGTGCTGGCTGCGCCGGCTCTTGTCCTCGTGATGTTGATATCGGGCGGGTGCGGAGGCGGGAAGACAGGCGACCAGACCCAATCGAGCAGTGCCTCGGCGTCCAGCACTGCCTCGGCGTCCGCGCAGGTTGCACCGCGAGCGGACTGGACGCGATGACCGCGCTGTCGAATTTCGAGCTCGAAATGGACGCCGCCCAGAAGGCGGGCAAAATCACCCTCGATCAGCTGACCGCTGCGCGCGACAAGCTTTTCAACCAGACGCAGGAGGCCGCCAAGAAGGAGGACTGGGCGGCCTACTGCAAGGCGATCGACGACATGCGTGCCGAATTGAAGCTTTAGCGCCGAGTTCGCCTCGCTTGGACGGGTAGCGTTCTCCAGTCATGACGACCGCACCCCCGGATGAGAATGCCGCGGCGCCGCCCATTCTCGGTTATCTGGGTCCGAACTGGTTCGCATCCGTCATGGGGACCGGGATCGTCGCGACAGCGGCCGCAACCCTGCCCGTCCATGCGCCCGGTCTTCGCGTGTTCAGCGAAGTCGTCTGGGTGATCGCGGCGCTGCTTCTCGTCGTGCTCGGCATCGCGGTCGGTGGTCACTGGCTGCGTCACCCCACTGTGGCGCGCCGGCACGCCCGCAACCCGCAGATGGCCCACTTCTACGGCGCAGCCCCAATGGCGCTTCTCACTGTGGGAGCGGGATCGATTCTGGTGGGCCGAGATCTGCTCGGCGAGCGTCTGGCCGTCGATCTCGACTGGGTGCTGTGGACGGCGGGCACTGTCGGTGGCCTGTTCACGGCCATCACCATTCCGTACCTCATGTTCACCCAACACAGCGTGGAACCCGACGCCGCTTTCGGCGGATGGCTGATGCCGGTCGTGCCGCCCATGGTGTCGGCGGCCGGCGGCGCCCTGCTGATCACGCACATCAAGCCCGGAGCTGGCCGGCAGACGATGCTCTACGGCTGTTATGCGATGTTCGGGTTGTCGGCGGTCGCATCGCTGATCATCATCACGATGATCTGGACCCGGCTGGCCTATTACGGCACCTCGGGCACGGCGAGAGTCCCGACGTTGTGGATCGTGCTGGGGCCGCTGGGCCAATCGATCACGGCCGCGGGCCTTCTCGGTACCAATGCAGCGCTGGCGGTAAACCCGAAGATGGCCGACGGCATGAACGTGTTCGCCGTCCTGTACGGCGTGCCCGTGTGGGGATTCGCCGTGCTGTGGATCGCATTGGCGACGTCGCTGACGGTTCGGACACTGCGCAGGGGAATGCCTTTCGCGCTGACGTGGTGGAGCCTCACGTTTCCTGTCGGCACCTTCGTGACGGGGACCACCCAGCTTGCCGTCCACACGGGTCTTCCCGCGCTTCGGGTCGCAGCCGCCGTTGCTTACGTGTGCCTGCTCAGCACCTGGCTACTGGTTGCGATCCGAACCGCGCGAGGGAGCTTGCGCGGCAATCTTTTTCAACCGCCGAGCACAGATCCGGTTAAAGCACACAAGGATCAGGTCAATTGACGAACTGTTCATGTCAGGCCGTCTTCGCGAACAGCGGCAGCAAGATTTGACGACGAGCGCGTAGACCGTCGGCGAAGTAGTTCAGCGCCGACTGCTCAGACGTCACGATGGACACTGATCCGCCGCACGCGCCGTCCAGCTGATCTGCGACCGCATCACTGGGCACTATCACCAATTCGATGCCGGCGTTATTGCACTGCGCATCGAGGATATTCACCAACCGGACGCACAGCGCACCGGAGCCGTGCGCACCGGACACATCCAGGACCATCGGCTTACCCGCTAGCGTGAGCCGTCCGCAGTAGCTTGCGATCTGCTCGATGTTTGCGCTCTTGATATTGCCCGTGATCGTCACCACCGTGGCGGCGTGATGGCATCGGGCACGAACCAGAGCGCCGGAGAACTCAACTGGGCGACCGGCATTGGAGCGCGGCACACCTGTCATCGACAAACCCGTCGTGGCGGTCACAGCGGCCTCCTTCCGTCGGTGCCACAGCCGTGGCGAACGCGCTTGTGACTGCAATATGCCCATGACGCTATGCCGCAAACTTAAGGCTGCCACCAGCTTCGACTAATTCTTTGGTAAGACCTGATCACCCCAGCCCGTCGACGCGTCGCCGGGCTCCGTGTTGACCCGCAGCGATCCTGGGCGGATTCCGCTGCGCGCGCCCGCGACAGTCACCCTGCTAAGTCGCGCGCTGGCGCCGGGAGCGCGCACCCGACATGTGCTCGTGCGGGTGGCGATCGCCGCCCCCGTGGCCGGCCTTCTCGCGTCGCTTCTGGGCTACGGGCACGCATATTGGGCGATGGCCGCCGCAGTGCTGGTTTTGCACCAGGGCGTTGACCGTGTCCGGACCCTGCGGCGCGGCCACCGAACGGATCGGCGCTGACCATCGCCTCAGGAGCACATCGGGTCGACGTCGACCTGCTGCTCCTGGACCGGGGCGTCGACACACTGATCGTTGCCCGCACGCTCGACGCAGCCACCGCTGTGGCGGCGTATCTGGCGCGCGGCGACGCGACGTCCGTGACGCCAGGTCAGCGCGGCGTGACCTGCAGGTCGCCGCCATCGCGATGGTGGACTCCTACGACGCCACCGGCGTCGGAAACTCCGCACACCGGAGATCCGCCGACCGATTGTGGCCTGTGGTCGTCAGTGTTGAATACCTTGCCTACCAAGTACTTTCGGGATGCTGGGACTGCAGCACGACCCCGCCAGCACGACCCCGCCAACGGCAACCCATTCGCTACGCGCATTGGTCGGAGCGGGCCACCGCCCTGCGTGAGCAGATCGCCGACTGACAGCGGCGCCCGAACGACAACGGCCCTACAGTTGTCGACATGTCTCGTGTGCTGTCCGTGAACGTGGCGCGACCGCGGCCGAACCCTGCGAAGACATCGGCGCTGACCGGCATCGACAAGATGCCGACGGACGACCCGGTCGACGTGCGCGCGCCGGTCGCCGAGCATGGCGGCGCGAGCGGCCTGGCGGGTGACGTCATCGGCAACCCCAAGCACCACGGCGGCAAGGATCAGGCTGTATACGCCTATGCCCGTGAGGATCTCGACGACTGGCAAGTGCGGCTCGACCGGCCACTGAACAACGGCAACTTCGGCGAGAACTTGACCACCTCGGGGATCGACGTGACGGGCGCGTTGGTGGGCGAACGCTGGACGGTAGGCACCGACGGACTGGTTCTCGAAGTGACGTCGCCGCGCACACCCTGCAAAACGTTCGCCGGCTTTCTGGAGATTCCCGACCTGATCAAGACCTTCACCGCTGCAGGGCTTCCCGGCGCGTACCTGCGCGTCATCACCCCGGGAGCCGTGTGCAGCGGTGATCGCATCGTCGTCTCCGATCGGCCGCCCCACGACGTGACCGTCGGCGTGGTGTTCCGCGCCGTCATGGGCGAACCTGCGCTTCTGCCGCG
Organism: Mycobacterium sp.; assembly: GCF_032159765.1. Lineage (GTDB taxonomy): Bacteria > Actinomycetota > Actinomycetes > Mycobacteriales > Mycobacteriaceae > Mycobacterium. Next base: position 64,183 of record NZ_JAVHWM010000204.1, read on the forward strand.
TCTTATCGATATTGACGGTTTGCCCGATCACCTCAAAAAGCTTGCCCAGCGGCGAAGCAACTGATCGCACCCCAAGGGCTGATCAGACCCGCGGGCTCGCCCGAGCCACATGTGTGGTCGAATGTGCCAGACAGCGCCGCGAATCCATTCCCGGCCGAGTGGTTGCGCGCACGATCGCAGGGAGCAGCATGCCGATGGGACCGGCTGAGCAGATGGGCGCCAACCAGGACCTTGATCCGGCCGTAGCCCAGTTGCGCGCAGACTACGACGCGACACCGTATGTCTCGGACTCGTTCCCACAGTCGGCGCCCGGGCAGTTGGCCGCTACCGCCCACTTGTTTGGGCTCGACACACCACCGGTCCCGACGGCGCGGGTGCTCGAATTCGGCTGTGCCGCAGGCGGGAACATCATTCCATTCGCAGCCGCGCATCCGGACGCGCAGGCGGTCGGAATCGATCTGTCAGGAGTGCAGATCGACCAAGGGCGTAGGCGTGCGCAAGCTGCGGGGATCACCAACCTGCAACTGCTCGAGGGCGACATCGCGCGGATGGATCTCGCCTCGCTCGGCAAGTTCGATTACGTCATCGCCCACGGCGTCTACAGCTGGGTCCCGGAAAACGTGCAGGATGCTCTTCTGTCCGCGTTCAGCACATTGCTGGCCCCCGACGGGGTGGCGTACATCAGCTACAACGTCTATCCGGGCTGGAAGTCCAAGGAGATCGTGCGCGATGCCATGCTCCTGGCCAGCGGCCCCAGCACGACTCC